>JBEHWI010000027.1:0-41204 GCA_040217815.1 Syntrophomonadaceae bacterium
CTTGATAATCTTATCCCGGTTTTTGCCGATAATACTTTCCTCAGCTATTATGCTGCCGATGTTCTTTTTTATGGATTCTTCCAACAGCTGGCGATGACGCCGCCGATCCTCGGCGCTGCGGTCCCGCCCCCCGCTTTCATAGTCGCGAAATATGGCCATACCCCATCCTCCTTGCCAAAACCGGGCACAACGAAACAGAGGGTCCGTTAAATATATATGCTGGCCGGGCCAAAGATGGACAAAAAATATGCAAACAACTGTTAAGGGGGACAAGGGGGGGACAAGGGGACAGGTCCCTTGTCCCATCGAGAGAGAGTTTAAACCTCGCTTTCCGGTTTACGATATATAACCTATTGCACCTCGTATGCAATAGAAAGTGTCCATAATGGAGCGGTTCACGTCACATATATGGCGTTTTTGCCAAGTAATGGTATAATTTGGGCAGGGATACAGTTGTTGTTGGAAGGAGAGTGGGTGGGACAAGGGGACAGGTCCCGTTGTCCCACTTGAACTTTAATCTAATTTTCCTGAGGTGATTGTCATGCCTAGAACCGCACGTAGAAAGAGTGAAACAGGGATATATCATGTGATGTTACGCGGCATTAATAGGCAAGTAGTCTTTGAAAGTGATGAGGAACGAACTAAATTTCTGTATACACTAAAGTTCTTTAAGGAAGCCAACAAATATAAAGTATATGCATATTGCCTTATGGATAACCATGCTCATTTACTGATAGAGGAAGCTACGGAGCCAATTGGTCATTCAATAAAAAGGATTTGCGCCAGTTATGTTTATTGGTATAACCGGAGACATGATCGAATAGGCCATCTGTTTCAAGAAAGGTTTAAGAGCGAAGTAGTTGATAATGATAAATATTTTCTAACTGTACTAAGATATATTCACCAAAACCCAATAAAATCAGGAATAACTGACGAAATAATAAACTACCGTTGGAGTAGTTACCATGAGTATTTGAAAAATACCGAATTAATAGACAAAGACTTCGTATTGGGGATGTTTTCCGATAATAGACCTGCTGCAATGAAACAGTTCAAAAGATTCATAAATGAATCAAATTTGGACAAATGCCTTGATTGTGATGAAAGGAAACTCTTGTTGGATAGTGACATAACAAGGTACTTATTGCAACACGGAGTAAGCAACCCAGGTATTCTACAACAAATGGAAAAGGGCCAGAGGGATAAATTAATCAGGGCCATTAAGGCAATTGATGGTGTTACAGTAAGGCAACTATCAAGAGTAACTGGAATATCAAAAAGTGTTATCGATAGAGTCTAGTACTGGGACAAGGGACCTGTCCCCATGTCCCTTTGTCCATTTACAATTTTCCGTCTGGTTCAAGAACAAGCTTGACTTCAGTTAGCTGGTCTTTACCTCTTTCGCATAAGGGAGATAGGTCATATGCAAATTCTTAAATGTAACTTCCTGGCACTACTGTTAGCCTTATCATTTGTTTTTTCTCCTTCTCTTTACGCAATAGCAGCCAGTTTAAATGAAATTACTAATAGTGATGATGTCAAATCATCAGTTGAAACACAGTTTCAAACAAAAAGTGAAGGGTTAAATCTGGACAAAGTAAATTACGGTTTAAACGATGGGGAATCGTTCTCGGCTGCCAAGTTAGGGGATGGAGTTCCCTTCTTCCGCCTGTCACAGTCCCAATCGTTAAAGCATAGCGGCTACATCTTTCCAATAATAATCAACAATAGATCAGCCGGAATTGCCGTTGTTGAACAATATCAGGGGAAGTGGCAGATTGTTGACATTGTGAGCGACTTAAATTTGGACCGGGATATTAAGGAAGCAACAAAACAAACAAGGGAAGGGATTCCTACGTTGCTTTTATATGAACCGGGATTGCAGTTATGTGCACTTATTATACAAAATCAATCTGGAGATGAACTTATATCTATACGTGACAGCCAGTACCTTGGAATAAGAAAATACGAAAAGAAGCCCCTTGCAGATATTGTTAACATTATAAATGAAATAAATCGGTCATCACATAACCCAGATAGTATGGGATATTATAAAGCAGGGGGAGCTATGAATAACTCACCATATTCACCTGCCAGGGTATACCTGCTCATAGCCGCCGTAGTTTTTTGTACAATTGCAGTCGGATATGCAACATATATAAAACACAACAGTTAACATAGTTCCAGTCTTGTGCTATTTATTATCTTGAATAATGACATACCCAAAACCGTTGAAAAAGCGAATCCCGTTCAATGGAGCTATATGTGTTCAATCTATTCAATATCTTGAACGGCAGCGGCTTCATCATCATCTAACGTTGCCCCGCCCAGCATAGCCACCGCCTCGGTCTCAGGCAGGGCCTCTACCGTTCTCAGCCGTCTTTCCATGGCTCTTGACCTTCTGGCTGCTTCATCTATGGTGTGGCTAGCCTCCTGCAGCTTCTTTTGAGTCTTTTCCAGAACGGCTCCGAACTTGCCGAACTCGGTCTTGACCGCGCCCAGAACCGCCCATACTTCGCTGGAGCGTTTCTGAATGGCCAGGGTTCTGAATCCCACTGACAAGCTGCTGACAATGGCCGCCAGGGTGGTGGGTCCGGCCACACTGACCCGGTGCTCCAGGCGCAGGCTTTCAAAAAGCCCGGGCCGGCGCAAGACTTCGGCATAAAGGCCCTCGGTGGGCAGGAACATGATGGCAAAGTCAGTAGTAGCCGGGGGTTCTATATATTTAGAGGAAATCTCTTTGGCCTTGGTTCTAATCCGAAGCTCCAAAACCTTGACCGCCTGCTCTATCAGGGCAGCGTCCCCCAGCTCATAAGCTTCAATCAGCCGGTAATAGTCTTCCATAGGGAATTTGGCGTCAATCGGCAGCCACAGCCCGTCCCCCTCGCTGTCCGGTCCGGGCAGTTTTATGGCATATTCAACCCGCTCCGAGTTCTTCTTCACCGCAACGTTGGCCGAGTACTGGTCAGGGGCCAGTATGTCCTCCAGGATGTTCCCCAGTTGGACTTCTCCCCAGGTCCCGCGGGTTTTTACATTGGTCAGAACCTTTTTAAGGTCGCCTACGCCGGCTGCCAGGCTCTGCATTTCGCCCAGCCCCTTGTGCACCTGTTCCAACCGCTCACTGACCAGCTTAAAAGATTCTCCCAGGCGCTGTTCCAGGGTGGCATGCAGTTTTTCGTCAACCACCACCCGCATTTCCTCCAGCTTCTGGGCGTTGTTGGCCTGCAGTTCTTTGACCCGGTTTTCAATAGTTTCCCGCATCTGCTCCATTTTCTTTTCGTTGCTGGCAGTCAGGTTCCCGATCTGCTGCGAAAATTCGCCCAGCTGCTTCTGCTGCAGTTCGGCCATACCGGTAAGCCGGCTGGCCATGGAATCGCTCATGAGGTTGAGCTCCTTGCCGGTGGCCTCGCGCATGGTCTGCAGCTTGCCGTCTATGGCTGTTCTCATATTCTCCAGCTTCTGATCGGTGGTCTGGGTAAAGCCGTTCAACTGGTTGGCGAAGCTGTCCAGCTGGCTTTTTTGCCCGGTGCTGATCTGCCCCATACCGGTTACCAGGACTTCCTGCAGGCCTTTTAGGCTGCCTCCGACTTCTTCCCTTATCCCCTTGCCCATGCTGCTCATTTCTTCCCGGTTGCGCGCTATTTCCTCCCGCAGCAGGCTCCGGGTGTTTTCCTGGCTCTTTTCAACCAGTTCGGCATTGGAATTGATTTGAAAAAGAGCGTCCCGCAGGGAGCCCACCTGTGAACGCAATTGCACTATGAAAAGCAACAACACCAGGACCAGTATACTCAAGCCTGCCAAAATTGCCAGTTCCATTCTTTCATCTACCTCCAGCGGTTTCTTTTATAATATTCCGGCCAGCCGTATATCAAACGAGCCTATCTGGAACAACTGTTCCGGATCGTTCATTCTACATTCGGCAGCACTTTTCCTGCCTGGTTAAAATGTTACACGCAAGACAAAAGAACGATCTCCATTGCTTATTCTCAGGATCTTCCTTGTTTGGTTAACCGAATTTTCTATAAGAAACCGCGAGTAAAAAAATAGGCCACTATTGAGAGGAGTAAAATATGAAATACTTGATCAACGGCAAACTGAACCCAGCCTATGTCCGGGGAACGAGATATGTTTGTAATCCACCAGCGGGTAAACCTCCGCTCATCCAATAGTACATGAGAAATGAAAATAATCCCCGTTGCCATAAGGCTAATTCCCCCGGCCAACCAGGCCAGAGCAAAAATCGAAAGGGAATAGACCAGGCTATGAACAACTAAAGGAATCACTTTTTTACTTTTGTTGTCTGCCATCCAACGGTTTTGAAAAAGAAAATCACCAACTAAATGACCAACCAATAATGCTTCGAATAGCGTCATATCATTCTCCTCTTCCATACTCCAACGATTTTATTTAACGTAGATTATTTGAAAAGCCATCCCGTTTATTGGCACTGTTCCAATATGGGACTGACCGATAATAAGCTTGTAAACCCCTTCTTCGGGCAGGAAGAGTCTCAAACTAGCTACTCCATTGCTGACATTTATGGGCAACTGGCGAGTTTCCCCCGGTTTACCTTCGTGATATAAGATTCCTTGCGCCGCAAATCCTTCATCATAGTCGCCGATTAAAGGAGAATTAAAGACAATCTCGGGGCCTGTGCATACAATTGAATGCAGCTGTTCAGGCCGGCATCCTACCAGCACAGAGCGAATATTCCCTTTTGCCCCTCGAAACGTTATGTGCATACGTTCAAGATCATAAAATAATTGGTCTCCTCGGGCCAATTCTCTTCGGGTATTTTCTACCAGTGCATCTGCCAAGGAATAATCATTCAACAGGCCAGTGTTATTGCAACTCACGGCCATTTCGTCTTTACTTTTTTCTGAGCCCAAAAGCATTCTAAAACATTCTGCATACTGCTCATCATTAATTTGATAATAAGCACTCCCGTAGGCAGCTTGATTATATTTTTGAGGAGGATTCGCTCTTAACAAGACTCGCGGATACTGTAATAAAATACAATGGCCCAGTTCATGAGCCATGATGGCAGACAAGGCAGGTTTATAATCAAAAGCGGATACATAGATAGCCTCCTCCCTTCCGGGAAGCTGCCGGCTGTAAGTCATGGCGCGATAGCCTTTAATATGAAATGGAAGCATATAAACCGTTAATCCATGAAGATCACGGGTGACAATCATAGAAGATTTAAGAGAAATAACCAGGTCAGGTAATGCTGTTTGGTAAACAGTCCTATACCTAGTAAAGCCGGTTTGATCCATAGCCGGAAATCCGGCTGGATAGGTCCCATTCAGGAATCCAGGATAAGGCCTCGAATTCTTTAATCCACTTATTAAGTCACACAACAATTGTTCACGATAATATTGAGCTAACCCAAGAACGTGAATCTTACCGCTGCACTCTGTAGAATAGATCCGAAACCGGCCCTCCTCGTCAAAATAGGCCCCAGCCAGTGAATCCTCAAGTCCCTGATTAATCTTTTCCCACTCGCTAATCAACCCGCTTACACTATAAAGATTATTCTTTACTTTCTGTTCACTAACAAAACGATCCCGTTCATACCAGTCCTGGTAATCCAGGGGCTGGTTGTATAAGATGTTGATACTTGAGCACTGATCGAAGGCCTGGGCGGGAAAAGCTACTATAATCAGGTTTGTCATCAGTGCGTTTATAAAAATAAATCTCCACAACTTTTGAAACAATATTCCTCCAATTAGACTGTTTATTAATTATTTCACCAGTCCCATAAACCTCCAATAGGGTATGTTGATCGCAATGGAAAGGAGTATTACCGCTACTTGAGAATAGGCAAATTTTAGAGTCTGTTTATGTTGAAAAACCCGGTCTTCAGTGCTCATCACCAGGTTTTGATATATAGTACTCTGATAAGGAAGAATCCAGGAATTGCTGGACAGCAGGATAATCAGAGCTATAACCAGTGGGTTTACACCTAACAAACTACCAATCGGGATTAATGTCAAGGTGCTCAACACTAAAGCAGGAACTACCGGCAGGGCAATACGCAACAGGTTTACAAAAATCGCAATTGTAAACAAGAACAGGGCGGTATGGCTAGACAGAATTTGAAATAATGGATGAACCGCCTTGCTGGCTAAAACGTCTGTAAAGCCACTCTGTTGGATTACAACTCCAAATCCGACCAGTGCTCCATAAGAAATTAACCTATTCCAATCAATGTCCTTGCGCACCGATGATTCGTCCAAAACAGATGTTCCAAATAATAAAAGAAAGGCGATGATAGCCACCCATGCGCTGTTGATATGATGCAGTGATTGGGTCAATTCACCAATAAGAAACAGACCTACTACCAGAACGGCAATTATTTCGTGTTTGGTAGGCGGTCCCAGTATTTTCAGCTGACTGGCAATTACATTGGTTTTGTACTCAATTTTTTCACGATAAAAAAAGAGTATGGTCAACCAGGAAAAAATTAAATAGAAGATACCCAGGGGCAGGGCTGCCCGTAGCCAATATCCCCAGCTAATGGTTGAGGCAACCTCATCAGGCATTAATCCGAAAACTAGTACGCAGGTGGTTGATCCATTCATAAACAGGAAAGACATTTGCCCAAAACCCAACATACACGCCATGGCTATTCCTACCGCACCGGAACTACGGTCCTTGAGCCCCAGAGTATCAACCAGGTCCATAGCCAGGGTCCCCGCCAGCGCCGTCCTTCCATCTGCCGAGGGTATAATTGGGGTGAGAAGTAAACCGCTTACAGTCAAGGCCAACGTTTGGTTGGCATAAAACGGAGAAAACTTAGTCGTAGTCCAGAGACCCACACGATAAAGCAAGCCGGTATTGTTCATAGCCACGGCAATGGCCAGAATACTAAGCATTAGAAACCATGAGGAGCTGGAGTACCCTATAAAGGCACGTTGTGCATCTGATACGCCTAGAAGAACTGCCGCAACCGGTAAAGACATCGAAATAACGTTAAAGGACAATATGTTGGTACTCCAAGCTGCAGCCGCCAACCAGAGCAAGAGGGCTATGATTATTTGATCCCGGTTAAAACCAGCATCATTGAGAACACAGAATAATCCCCAAGAACATAACGTTACAAGGATTAATGCACCTACGTGTTTCAAGTCAAGCAAGCTCTTGAGCCAGATCCACACTTGCCTAATTCCGTGACTGATTACACTATAGTTGGCACTGCTTTCAACTGAAAAAAAGCCGTTCTCCAGGGACGACACATCGTTGTCTTTACTATAGACTGTTCCTGAGGCGGCGGCCTGGTTGGTGGACGCCAAACGTTGGGCCATAACCCGATTCAAATGGATAGACAGGAAGGGATGGTCTTTCTGCAAACGATCAAAACGGCTCCTTTCTAATTTCAAGGCGGAAATATCCGTTTCTGCTTGCACGCTTGCCGATCGTGGTTCACCAGTCAAAAGGGCCATTTCTCCGAGACATTCATAGCTTCCAAGTATCGCCAAATCGTGCTGGGCGCCCTGCGGGTTGTGTATAAACACCCTTGCTTTGCCACCAGTTATCACCAGCAGTGAGCTTCCCTGTTCGCCCTGCTTAAAAATAGTCTCACCTGCCTGGTATTTTACTTCCTCCAGTTCTGGAACCAGTTTGGCCAGATCCACTCTATCCAATTGTGAAAAGATAGGGATCCTTTTGAGTATTTCCTCTTTTTCCAGCATGCTTTCACCTGTACCTGTTTATGGATTAACTGAGGTTCGCTCCAGGGTGTATATATTTACCAGGCTGCTCAAGCCGCGAATAGCCACTTCACCCAGGTGTTTCGCTCTCCATCCTTCCGGAACTGCCGGTATCTGCTTAAAAGTCTCTTCCCCGAGAATGACACTGGTTTTGTATTCTTTATTAAGCGTTTCAAGGCGCGAAGCTCGATTTACCTCATCACCAATGACTGTATACTCCATTCTTTTAGGGCTGCCGATGTTGCCTACCACCGCATTCCCGGTATTGATCCCCAAACCTATTTCCATAGGCGCTTCGCCCCGTAATTGCCAATCCCGGTTTAATTCATCTACTTTTTTGAGCATTTGAACAGCGGTAAGTAATGCTCTTTCAGCATGATCAGGCTGAGGCAACGGAGCCCCAAAATAAGCCATTATGCCGTCACCCAAATACTTGTCCAGGGTTCCGCCATTGGCAAAAATGATCTCAGTCATGGAAGTAAAGAATTCGTTGAGGCGGGCAACTACTTTTTCAGCCGGCTTGCCTTCGCTGAATGCAGTAAAACCGCGAATATCCGCAAAAAGTACCGTTACATTCAGCCGCAAACCACCCAGCTCAATTTCTTCGTCTTGATCGATGAGTTTTTCGACCAATGTGGGGGAGACATAGCGGCTGAATATTGACCTGATGCGCCTCTTTTCCAAATTGGTGCGCACTATAGTATCGACCGTATTGGCTGTATAAACACTTCCAACGATTAGCAGCGGAGCGGCCAGATTAAGCCAGTAGTGCATTTTAAGCCATGAAAAATACGCAGTTACAGACAAAAAAAGTGCCAATCCCAGGATCAGAAAGAAAGCCTTCCATGGGGATGAGCTGCGGCTTGCCAGCATAGCCAAAATAAAAGCTAATAAAAACCCCCCCCAGTTGACAAACGACGATGCCCGGTGAAAAAATGAGCTGTTTAGTAAGGAGTTTACCAGACTGGCGTGTATCTCTACGCCGGGCAACGGAAGTGCGCCGGTCATCAACATATTCCCACGAGTATAAGGATTTTCCAGGTAATCTTTAGCCTCCGGTGTGGTTGTACCAATCAAAACAATTTTATCTTTAAAAGACTCAGGAGCAATCCTCCCTTGTAAAACATCATTGTAACTGTAGGTGGGATAAGTCCCACCCGGACCCCAAAAATTGGGATAGGCCTGATTGGCGTTTTCCAGGGCCACATCAAGCCCTGGCCCTTTCAGACGACCGTTTGCTACTTTCAACTGTTCAGCGTTTATACCTTTACTGGAAAGATAGGCCGCAAGCCCTAAAGAGGGGTGAATTTGGCCTCTGGCGAAAGGATAGAACAATGCCACCTTGCGAACTGTATTTCCCTTGTCGCTGGCCATGTTTATAAAACCAGCTCCCGAACTGGCTTCGGCAAGTTCCGGAAAGGGAGGTTTAATGCTGGCTATGATGTTTTCCTGCTTGTCTTTTTCATAGACAAACATAGTGCTCAAAACTACGTGTCCCTGGCTTTTCACGGCTGCAACCAATTGACCATCTCCAGCCTTACTTTTGGGCATATCAAACAGGACGTCAAAAGCAACCACCCGGGCCTGACCCAGTTTTTGCAACAGTTGGGCGTGAATTTCCCTTGGCCAGGGTAAGGGCCCCAGGCCGGAAATAGACTTTTCATCCATGCCTATAATTACAATATCCGGGCTGGGGTCCTGACGGCCATGCAGGCTAAACCAGGTGTCATATATATACAACTCCGCATTTTCCCAGAAGCCCAAACTAGTGGTTAATAGCATAACCAGTCCCATAAGCAAGCCGGGGAGGCTCTTTTTCAACCATATCCTGCTTTTCATGCTCTAATTTCCCTCATTTAAATTACAGAAATAATACCTGTTAGGGACCTACATGTACCGAAAACTGGGCTACCGATAACATTGAATTGGTGCCATAATAACTGGCAAATAAGGCACAATCTCCATTTGCCACCCCTGTAACTAAACCGGCAGCGTCTACGCTTGCCACTGTTATATCGTTGCTCGTAAACGTAAAGTCATTTATAGAAGGATTGTTTACCCCGGTCCAGGTAATATTATCTGAACTTTGTTGAATAAGAAAATCGGTGGCCACCAATTGACTGGTTTGACCGGCAACAGGTATGTTATAGGGAATCGCCGCGTTATAAGCAATTCTGAATTGTGGAACCGACACCTTGTGTGCAGCCGGGCATGCGTCGATGCTGGCTTTTATCGGACCGAGAAAAGCGTTAAGGTAATTGTCCGAACAGAGGAGATCATTCAGAGTCCCGGGTAGAGCCGGAAGATCCGTTAAAACATTGCCTTCGCACCCCAACCCTTGTAATCCAGCCGGCAAAGCAGGTAACGCAGTCAGATGGTTGTTTCCGCAGGCAAGCTGTAGAAGACCAACTGGTAAGGGGGGTAAAACACCGATACGATTATGCGAGCAATCTAATCCCGTAAGGTTGGCTGGTAAGACCGCAGGCAAACTGCTAATTGTATTATAGCTACAAGTCATATCAATTAAATGGCTGGGCAATGCAGGCGGCAGGCTACTTATTTGATTTCCTTCACAACCCAAATGTTCCAAGCTATCAGGTAAACCTGGCAGGTTCAATAATTGATTTGCACCACAAAGCAAGGTTGTTACTGAAGTAGCTGATAAGTCCGGAATAGTATTTAGCTGGTTCATACTGCAAACTAAGTTTACCAGACTGTTGGGCATAGGAGGAAGGTTGGTTAACTGGTTTTGATGGCATTGAAGCATGGTAAGTCCTGATGGTAGCGGCGGCAGAATGGTTAAATTGTTACCGTTACAGATCAGCTGCGATAAATTATTCGACAGCAACGGTAAACTGTTTAATTGATTCTGACTGCAATTTATACTTACCAAATTACTGGGCAGTTGAGGCAGGATGGTAAGGTTATTTTGTGAGCAGTCCAATGCCTGCAAACCAGTTCCCTCAAAGTTTTCCAAACCGGCCAGGCTTGTTATGCCTTTAAAAGGGACATTCATTAAGGGTGTTACCAGTGCCCTATTCATCAAATCCTGCTGTGTAAACGGTCCGGGTGGGCTGCCGACCGGATTTCCGAGCCATTCCCATACCGCCTGCCTGAAGTTGGGATCGGTAAAGCTTGCCGAGATATCCGGTAAAGTTCCGCCGCCAGACCCTTCAAATATAAGTGAAGAAGCCAGGCTGGCATGGTAATCTGAGATGCTGGCGAAAATGCTTTGTAATTCTTCTTGACCGTTAATGCGTGGATAGAGGTTTAAAGGTGCATTCTGCGCAATCCGATCCATCATATCATTCAGCCAGGAGTTATCCTGAAGCCATGCTTGTATTTCAGTTGCAGGCATAGAACCCGGTTCGGATGGCTGGAGTCCGGAACCGTAGATAGCCGTGTAGGGTTTTAGGGTATCAATCGTTACGGTTCTTCCCCCTCCAGTTAATTGTAAACTGCCATCTAATATACTTGCGCTGTTTAAATGGCTATTGACAAACATTGAAGATATCGTGCCTCGAACCCCGGCAACACCCCAGGGCATGTCAACCGTAAGACGCTCCCTTTCCTCATACATTTGTTCCCACCAGGGGGTGGCGTCTTCCCCCGTTTCATCCGGGAGACCTCTCTTTATTTCAGATCGATTATTGTTACGGGCAAAGAAATAATCCGCCGCCAGACCGGATGAAATGCGGCCCTTGCTTAACATGATCTCCAACCCGTCCACCATGGTTCCCGGTGTGCCGTCTTTTTTTACGTAGGCCTGGCCTTTAGCTTTGATTATTTTTATCTCGGTATCAGCTGCTATTAGAATGCTGGAACCATCAGAGAAGTCCAGTCTGGCTTTACCGTCGACACCGGTTTTTATTACATCACCGGTTGAACAGGCTACTGATTTTGAAAGAATTACTTTCTGTCCTTTGGTATCAATTAGGCTAACTTCACCTTCCAATGGTGTCAGCTCACCAGTTAGGCCGGTTTGAGTAAACTTGGGAGCCAGGTTTAGAAATATAGCTAAACTCCGTGCAACTTGAGCTCGAGTGACAGCTTCGTCCGGAGCAAATAAAGAAGGGTTATTACATCGCAGTATTCCCGCATCCAGGCATGACGATATTTGCTTGTAGGCCCAAAAACCTGCTGGAATATCCTTTATAGTATCCGAAATTATAGTATCCGGTATTGGCTCACCGGACAGCTGAATTATCAGAGCGGCCATCTGAGCCCGGGTCACCAGGTCATCAGGGCGGAAGCTGCCGTCCTGGTTGCCTTTGATAAGCCCGGCTTTGAACACCGCCTCAACATACGGATAGGCCCAGTGCTGCGGTCCTACATCAGAAAAACTGGATTGAGAAGAAATAAAGGGGTCAAGTTTCGCAGTGTTGCACAAAATAACAGCGATTTCAGCCCTAGTTAAAGGCTTTTCAAGATGAAAACTTCCGTCTTGATACCCCCTCATAATTCCAGTGTTGGATAAATAGTTGACGTACACATAAGCCGGATCATAGGTGGACAGATCACTAAAGCTGGTGCCGACCGCATATACCTTTTCTAAGGGGATAACAGGCTGACTTGACAACAACAAGTTAGAAACAAGGACAATCAGCAGAATATACCAACTCCAGCCCTTTTTGCACACTAAACTCCACCTATGCATTTAAACTACTCCTTTTTGTTGTGACCTCGTTCTATAGTTTTTTCCTTATGATCACAATATTTATTTTTGGGTAAAAACGGCCCTAATCTAAATTATAGAGTCCATTTTCGCTATATGTCCATAATTTTCCTGGTAATAATCCAAAAAGCTGGTAAAATCGCTAAGGTACTGTACTGTGAATGTAAGCGGTCATAATTTCGGCGGTAAAGTGAACTATTTACCCGGCTCTCGAAGTTGCCAGTTGAATACCGCACTAATCAAGCCTCACTCGTATTTCCTGCCGACAGTCCAAGTCCTCAGCTTACGGGCATTGGGGAAAAATTGCGGTTATTTATCCCCGGCTCAGGTACTTACCGGGGTGAAAGCTCCTGTCTGGCTGACCGCTCATTAAAGCGGGATTTGAGGTATAACAGGTAAAAGGAGAAAGGATCATCTGGGGATATATGAAGCCGGTGTTCTGCATAAGCGGGGGAATAAGGGCTAATATGATATAACCATGAAGATGAGCATACAGCTCCTATAGTTTCAAAACGAGTTTTCTACCATTCCTGAATAATGCGCTCTGGCAATCTGTTACAAATATCTAAATGCTAATCTTCTAATTGGGCACTTATCGGATCCATTCACTCACCCCCAATAAGTGAAACTACCAAAGTTAAGCAGCATGTACAGTTTTATAAAGGGGGAGGAAAAGCCAGGGGTAGGTCCCACCGGCTTTTCTCTTAGTTTTAGTCTTTCCACAGGTTGTTGGCTGCGTATTTCAGCACCACGTTGCAGCAGTGGTCGCAGTAGCCGTTTTCTTTCATAGCATAAACCATGGCATTGTATTTGTCGTTTTGTTCGTTGTCTCTGACCCGGGCCCGGGTTATGATCCGCGACAGTTCGCGCACTGAGGCGGTAAGCTTTTTCTCAATGGCCTCCCGCAGCGGTTCGTAGCAGCCATAATCAATGGTCTTTTTGCTGCGCAGGAGGGAGAACATGTAGGCGGTCACATCATGGCGGAAGCCCCGCGCCGCGCTGCCGGTGAGGCCCAGCTGGCCTTCGATGGATTCCAGAAACGGTTCGTCCGGTTCCAGCTCCTCGCCGGTATTCCGGTCTTTTAATTTCACCTTGTTTACAAAGGCTTCAGCGTGATCCAGGTAGTTGTTGAAAAGGGTCTCGGCCTGCTCCCGGTAGCCGTAAATAAAGGCCTTGGTGACCTCTTTCTCCAGAATACGGTGGTATTCCTTTTTAATGTGATCCTGCAGGTAAGTCAGGTATTTTTTCTTCTCTTCCTCTCCGCTGTCGCTGTTGCGCACCGCTTTGATCAAGGTCTCCAGCAGAATAATGGGGTTTATACAGTCGTGCTCCGACTCCGACAGCGCATTATCGATGGCCTTCATGATGAAGCGGGTGGATATCCCCTTGTAGCCTTCCCGGCCGGCTTCCTCCCGCAGCTCCTTGATGTCAATCTTCTGGGTGGCATCCTTCTGTACGATTTCCTCGCCATTGTATACCTTCATCTTGCTTACCATATCAACTTTATTGGAGTCGTTGAGCCGGCTGATAATGGCGAACATAGAGGCTATTTCTATACTATGGGGCGCAATATGGGCTCGATAGTTGCTCTTTTTGAGGATCTTTTTGTAAATCTTGACCTCCTGGTCCAGTTCCAGGCAATAAGGAACCTCGACCTTGACAATCCGGTCCAATATAGCTTCATTGGTGTGATCAGACTTAAATTTATTCCACTCCGCTTCATTGGAATGCGCCAGGATTATTCCGTCAAAGTAGATCATCGAGCCCTTGCCCGGAGAAGGTATGGATTTTTCCTGGGTGGCAGTCAAAATGGTATGCAGGTACTCGACATCATTTTTGAAGATTTCAATAAACTCCACCAATCCCCGGTTGCCTGCGTTAAAGGCCCCGTTTAAGGATAGAACCCGGGGATCGTCTTCCGGGTAGAGGTCCATTTTGGAAATGTCAACCGAACCCACCAGTACCGAAGCGTCCTGGTTGTTGGGATCAACCGGGGGAACCACCGCAATCCCCTTGCGTGAGCGTATTGAGAAGCCGCTGCTGGTTACCGGAAAGTTCTCGTATTCCCCGTGGTATTCATTTACCAGACGGTACCTGCAAACCGGGCAGAGTTCGCCCTCGATGTTTACCCCCAGGGCCTCCTCAAACTGGGACCGCAGGTGTTTGGGTATGAGGTGCAGGGGGTCTTCCCGCATGGGGCAGCCCTTCAAGACATAAACCGGCGGCGACTGTTCCAAGACCCTTTTTAAACTTTCCATTATGGAAGACTTGCCCGATCCCACCGGGCCTACCAGGTACAGAACCTGCCGCGACTCTTCTCCTCTCATGGCAGCGGAATGAAAATAACGTACTATTTCCATGATAGTAGCGTCAATTCCGTAAAAATCGCCGTCAAAAAACCGGTATTTGCGCATACTCTCATTGCCGTAAATACGCTTCAGGCGGGGATCGTCTTCACACTTGATTATCTGCACGCCCGGCTCGTTAATCAGCCGGTAAAGGCGCTCATGGGCCAGCATCACCACGTCGGGCTGGCTTTTAACAAGGTTCAAATATTCCAGGAAACTCCCTTCGAAAAACTGGCTCCTTCGGCTCTCGCGATCATTTTTAATAAGGCTGGCGAAATCCTCGTTCAAGGCTCCCACTCCTTCCCGGCCAGGTAAAACACTTCAATAGATCAGGCTTTCAATATGTATATGCGCCAGGAAAAATATCTTGAATTAATAACGAGGATAATACCTGTATTTTCTAAAAGCCAATAGAAAAGGGACGCATCATACTGCCCTGGCAGTGATTCGCCCCCCTGGTCTATAAATACCTTTTAGCGTTGGTGATCGTATTTATTTAAAATACCCGCCTCTAAAGCAGGCTTCAGGTAGATAAGCTTTACCCGAAGCGGAATTGCACTCCGAAGCCTCCCACCGGGTAGCTCCACTCCAGCACTTCGGTTCCGCAGGCCAGGCGGCAGGTGCCGCATTCCAGGCAGCCATCGATAGTAAACTCGACTTCCCCGGCCGCATTCAAGCTGTAGAGACCGGCCGGGCATACCAACACCGCCCGCTTTAAACGCGGATCGCGCTCCATTCCCGGTTTAATGCGAATATGAGGCCTGGCATCGGGCTTAAAAACATCCAGACCCAATTTGGCTTTAAGTCCCATGATCTCGCTCATATTTTCATCACCTTTCTCAAATCGCCGAACATAGCCCATAGATTACCAAAACCAAGGTATTTCTTAATAGTTGGGTACAGTTTGTCCTTGGGTCCGGCCGGAACGGCATATAGATCCTTCATAATATTCCCGGCCAGTTCGGGATAGTATTGGAACAATCGCGGATTTTCCAGGGCCTGGGGAGCATCCTGGAAGTTCTGGAAGTCCTTCATGACAAAACTGGCATCCAGCAGGTCTTGATAGACCTTCAATCCGGCGGTGCTGAAATCTCCGCTCTCCCGGGCTTTTAACACCGCCTGAGCGGCGTAGTAACCCGATGCCAGCGCGTATTCCATACCCCTTACGCTTACCCCGATATTCATCGAAAAGCCGGCCGCATCGCCGGCTACCAGGATACCGTCACCGTACAGCCGGGCAAAGGATTTTAACCCGCCCTCCGGAATCACATGGGCTGAATACTCAACCGTCTGCCCGCCCTGAATTAACCGGGCTATTTCCGGACGCTGCTTAAAATCATCAAGGAGCTGAGGCGCTTGAACAGCCGGTTCGGCCTCATAGAGGTCCTTTATTCCGACCACTATGCCCAGGCTCAGGCTCTCTTTGTTGGTGTAGAGAAAGCCGCCCCCGAACTTGCCGCGGGTTACTTCACCCATAAAGAGGCGGGCCGCCCCCTCATCGCCGGTGAGGGCAAAGCGATCTTCGATCACGCCTCGCTCCAGTTCGATCACTTCTTTAAATCCCACCGCGTAGTGATGCGGATCTCCCGGTTGGCGCAGGCCGGCTTGTTCAGCTGTCAGGGAGAGCACTCCATCGGCAGCAATAATTACATCGGCTCCCAATTCGTCCCCCCCGGTTCTTACTCCAATTACCCGGCCGTTTTCCATAATGAGTTCATCCACCCGGCTCTTGGTGATAAGCATAGCGCCTTTCTTTTCAGCCTGACCGGCCAACCAGCGATCGAATTTGGCCCTCAATATGCTATAGCTCTGGTAGGGTTCCTGTCTGAGTTCATCTCCGGTATAGGAGACGGTCAAGGAACGTTCCTTTGCGAAAACCGCCACTTCTTCGTGTACGATGGGTCTCTCCAGGGGTGCCTTGGCCCATAAATCGGGGAACAGGTCCCGCACCGGATTGACATACAAACGTCCCCCGGTCACGTTTTTAGCCCCGGGGTAGTCGCCTTTTTCCAGGATCAGAACCTCAAGTCCCTCCTGGGCCAGGGTATAGGCTGCCGCCAATCCGGCCAGACCCGCCCCAACAATAATAACATCAAACTTCTCCACACTCTTCACCTCTTTCGAGACAAGGTTTATAATAGTAGCCCGGTCATTAAGCTTGTGTACCAATATTTTGTTGTTGTAATAATTTTATCGGTTTTGCCGCCCCTCTACAAGGCGTGACATGCTCTTTATCGGGCGGAAAGAAAGGATAACAAGAGGCATCAATGAATCCATTATAGGGCCGCCTGTCAGGCAGGCAGCCCCAGATGATGCTTTTTAAAGAAAGGTCTTTCAATACTTATTCGGCAGCCTTGCTTACCTCTTGATCAAAAAGATCCAGGGAGCGTTGAAAATCGCCCGATATTTCTGGGGCAACCATGCTCCGTATAAACCGGTTGAAGTCCAGGGCCATGGGAACCAGTTTATTGTCCACCAGGACCCGGCCTTTGGGAGTCAGGTAAATCTTCAGGCTTCTCCGGTCTTCCGGATCCTCTTTTCTTTCCACCAAACCCTCCTTAACCAGACGATCTATTAATCCGGTTACGGCGGGACTATCCAGCTGGATGCGGGCGGCAATATCTTTGACGCTGGTGCCTTCATGGTCCATTATGTCAAATATTACAAAAGACTGCGCCGCAGTAACTCCATGCTCAATACAGCGGTTGTTGTAAAGCCGGCTCACCTTGCGCGACAGGGCGTTCAGTCGGAAGCACCAAAAAGTGGTAAAATTTAGCATCTTAATAAACACCTCAAGCTCAAATTAGTTTACATCTTGACTATTTATAGGCGAAGTAAATACTTTACTAATTAAATGCCATAATCAGACCAGTGTCAAGATGCCCGGCTGTAAAACAACTTGTATATTATCACTCAATCCCACTAAGCTTTTAGATTTTTAAAAAAGAGGCTGGCGGTTGCCGGTTAGGGAGCGTACAACGGACCCCTTTATTGCCATTTATCAAGCATGTTTTTGCAGCCACCAGCCATGCGGTTATCAATGTATGATACCTGAGGGATATTTTTCACCTCTTATCAAATGCCTAAGAACCTTTTATTTTCCAGTGAATTCCGGTTTTTTCTTTTGTCCGGTGAAAACGGCAATCCCTTCTTTATAATCTTCGGAAAGGGATGTACTCATAACTCCGGCGCGTTCTGCCTCCAGTTGAACTTCCAGGAAGGGCAGCAGGGCTTTGTTCATCAAAGCCTTGGATGCGGCAAAGGCTCTGGTCGCTCCGCTGGCCAATTTGGCGGCGGTTTTTTCCACTTCGGTGGCAAACTCCTCGGGAGCCACAACCTTATTCACAAATCCCCAGTCCAAAGCCTTTTCAGCGGTTATCACTTCATCCAAAAAGACCATTTCGCTGGCTCTGCCCAGTCCTACAATTAGAGGCACCATCTGGCTGAAGCCGCCGTCCTGGCTAATGCCTACACCGGTATAAGCCTGTTTGAAAACCACCTGGGAATGGCAGATGCGAATGTCACAAGCCGCCGCAAAACTCATTCCAACTCCGGCGCATATGCCGTTTACAGCAGCGATAATCGGTTTGGGGAGCTGCCGCATATCGGATATCATGCGGGCCAGGGGAACCGTAAAATCTCTAAAGAAAGCCTGCAGGTCTCCATCGCCATAGTTGTTGGCCCATGCTATATCCCCGCCCAGGCAGAAGGCTTTGCCGGCCCCGGTCAGAACCACCGCTCTGATGCTTTCATCATAGCACTGCCCAACCGCATCAAGCAGACCGTTCATCAGATCCCCGTTCAAGGCGTTCATTGATTGGGGGCGGTTCATGGTGATTGTGCAGACGCCGCCTTTTTTCGTTACTATTACTGTATCATTGGCCATTTTGATATCCCCCTTATTATTTATATATAGTCTACAAGCCGACTAAGGCCTTTAACCGGGCGCGACAGCGGCTGGCGGCAACAATACAACTCTAGGCAAGGGCCTTGGCCAGCTCCGGTAAGGCATCTTTAAGATCCGCCACCAGTATATAATCGGATATTTTATTCATATAGGCATTCTCGTCATTATTAATTGAGAAAATAACCTGGGCCTCGCGGATGCCAACCGTAAACTGCACCTGGCCTGAAACCCCAAGTATTATAGCCGCTTCCGGTTTGCATATCTTGCCGGAAAGGCCTACGATCCGTTCTTCGGACAGCCATTTCTTATCGCTGGCCACCGGCTTGGAGCAGGCAATTTCCGCTCCCAGTGCTTTGGCTAATTGTTCCACAAAGCTCAAGTCAGCCTGGTTTTCCACGCCCTGGCCGACTATCACCAGGCGCTCGGCACCTTGAATATCCACCACGTCTCCGGCTTTGCTTCTCACTTCCAGCACTTTGACGGAGGGTGCCGTGATTTCTAATTCGAAGGGCAAAATACTGCCCCCGCCGCCCTCAAGCGGCGCAAAAGCCCGGGGTGTAAAGGCGATGAGCTTGCGGTCCGTCTTTATTATCTGGGTGGCAACCGTTGCTCCCCCCAACGCGTTCCTGACGAATACTACCTGTCCATCCTGGACGCTGAATCCTTTGACGTCTGTCAGGCATCCGGCTTCCCAGGCTTCGGCTACCCGGCCGGCCAGTTCCTTGCCGCGCCGGTCGGAAGAGAGCAGTATGGTATCAACCCCCAATTTATTGGCCAGGGCCAGCAGGGCGGCTGCCGTACCGGCTGTATCGGCCGTTGATAAGCCGGGACTTTCCAGCGAATAAACAGCCAGACCCCTGGCCGACAATTCCTCAGCCTCCTGCGGGTCATTTATGCATAATGCATGTATTTCTCCTGGATTTACTGCACTAAGTTCGCTGGCGGCCGATGCCAGCTCCAGGGCCAATTTGGTTTTCTCACTAAATATAAGTATACCGGCCATCTTATCCCCTCCCCCCAAAGCCTTCGGTTTCCAGCGCTTTGACCAGGTCGGCCACTGTCTTTACCATGACCTGTTTACGCTCGGTCTCGGGCGCCAGGTTGCTTATCGTCTCCACCCCGGGGGCCGGCAGGGCAATGCCCAGCTGTCCGATATCCCAAGTTTCTTTGGGCTTTCTGCCGGCCTTTAAGATCTGGGTGACTGAAGGGATGCGCGCTTCGTTGATGTCAGCAGTCACCGACACCACCGCCGGCAGCGGCACTTCCAGAATCTCTTCACAGTCCTCCAGGGAACGGGTCACCCGCAAAGAGCTTCCTTCTACTTGAATATTATTGGCATAACCGACCTGAGGCAGGCCTAAAATCTGGGCAACTCGGGAGCTGACCTGCGAGGAGTAATTGTCCCCGCTTCCTTCTCCAAACAGGATAAGATCCACTGCACCTATCTGTTGGACGGCTGCGGCAATCAGCCTGGCGCTTTGACTGCTTTCTAGAGCCGGGTCGCACACTACCAGCCTGGCTTCGTCGGCTCCCGCCGCCAGGGCTTCCTTGACCGTGTCTTCCAACTCCTGGGTTCCGGCGCACACAACGATTACCTGTCCACCCGCGGCTTCTTTGAGTTGCACGGCCGCCTCCAAAGCATTTTTATCTATATTGCCGAACGTCAAGGGCACATCATCCAGTACCGGCTGCCGGTTGCGGATTCGGATCTGTTGAAGATCCGGAATCTGTTTCATGGCTACAACAATATTCATTGGACCCTTCCCTCCTGAACGTTGTACTTGGTTTCTAATTAACCGGTTTATTAATAATTTTGCATAGTCTTGCTGCACGGTTTTATCCGAAAAGAATGTCCCCGGCAACAATTATCTTCTGCATATCCAGCACTCCTTCGACCTGGGGCCCCATGGCGGCATCGCGGTAAATCCGGGCGATTTCGTAGTCGTTCATCAAACCGTAGGAGCCATGAATATCCATAGCGTGACGGGCTGCTTCCATGGCATTGCGCCCTATCACCACTTTGGACAAAGCCGCTTCCTTGGCAAAGTCACGATAGCTCTTGGGCTTGTTGGCCAGGAATCCAAGGCGGTAGGCCATCCAGCGGGAGGATTCATACAGCATGGCAATTTCCGCTATCTTGAGCTGAATAGCCTGGAATTTGGCGATGGGCTGGCCCCGGTGGGTCTTTTCCTTGGCGTAATGCACGGCTTCCTCATAGGCAGCCAGGGTGGTGCCCAGAGCAACTGAATTCATGCCGATCTTGCCATAGGCAATTCCGTATTGGAGAATGGGATAACCGTCGCCTAACTGGCCGAGAACATTAGTCGCCGGGACCTTGACGTCCTTCAGGTAAATATCGACCAGGTCCCCGCCATGCCAGCCCAGCTTATCCCAGGGCTTACTTACCGAATAGCCGTCGCAGAGTTTGTCCACTATAAAACCAGTAGGTTTGCCGCTCTCCGATTCAATGGCGAACAACACCAGTGGTCCGGGATAGCTGGCATTGGAAATGAACCTCTTGGTGCCATTAATTATATAATAGTCTCCATCTTTGACTGCAGTTGTGGTCAATTGTTTGGGGTCGGAACCAGTGCCCGGTTCGGTAAAGGCAAAGGAAGCGATATGTTCACCTTTACAGCTCTTGGGCATGTACCGGTCTTTTTGTTCATCATTGCCGAAATTGCTGATGGCTCCCAATCCCAGGCTGTGCGCGGAAATGATCATGGCCGGGCCGGTGCAAACCCTGGCTATCTGCTCCATAGCCAGAACATAGCTCTCATAGCCAGCATTGGCTCCGCCGTATTGCTCGGGCATGGCCAGACCGAATAGATCGAGTTCCGCCAATCCCTGGAGTATTTCCGCCGGGACCGCATTCTCCTTTTCAATCTGTTCCACTGCCGGTTTTATGACCTGTTGGGCAAAATCCCTGGCCATCTTTTGAATCAGCAGCTGCTCCTTCGTTAAAGTGAAATTCATTTTGGCGTCTCTCCTCTCCTTTTCCAATATTGTCTGCGGAGATGGCAGCATCACCCCCTATATTTTACACAGCTTCCTAATTTACTCTACCACCTCCAGGATAGTCCAGGCTAGTACTCTGTTAACCCTAATTCTAATTCAAAAGGAACTGCCCGGTCAGTTTGCCGCACCCGGGAACCGAATGTCATATAAAATTAGTTTGTATGTTATCTATTTAATTACAAACTATCATCCGATGCTCAAACTGTCAATCCTTTTCATTAAAAAAGGGCAGGAGAGTGTTACTCTCCCGCCCCTTGACAGGCTGTTTTAAACGCTGTTGCTGAGAAGCTGTCGACTGCGCAGCTGTCTTATTGCCCTCTCCAGGCCGTCAACCGTCAATTCCTCCATGGGAAAGACCTTGGAAATCTGCCCTATGCTGTAGGAACCATCCGTCCAGGACCAGTACTTTTTGGGGATGGGATTGAGCCATACGGAATATTCGAAATGGCGGCGTAGACGCTGCAGCCACTCCATGCCCGGGCGCTCATTGTACAACTCCCAGTCGATTATGCCCCCCACCCGGTTTAATTCCGAGGGAGCCATGCTGGCGTCACCCACTATAATGAGGCGGTAATCCTGACTGTAAGTGCGAAGGACATATTCGGTTTCCGTAAAATCGTTGAGGCTGCAATAAGAACTATGATACAGCCAGTCGTAAATACAGTTGTGGAAGTAAAAAACCTTTAAATCCTTGAAGTGATTGGAACGGTTGACCGCCGTAAACAGCTGGTTGCACAGCCGGCTGTAGCTGTACATTGACCCCCCAGCGTCCATCAACAGTATGATCTTGATCCCGTTTTCCCGAGGCCTTTCCCATACCAGCTCCAGTCGCCCCGCGTTGTCACAGGTTTTATTGATGGTCTGATCAAGGTCGAGTTCGGTTTTGACCCCGTCCAACCTGGTGGTGAACATGCGCAGCTTGCGCAGGGCTATCTGAAACTGACGCACTCCCAGGGTTTCGTCGGTTCTGAACTCCTGAAAACGCCGCATACCCGCCACTTTGACCGCCGATAAGTTGCGAGACTGGCCGCCGATTCTAATACCTCCGGGATGATAGCCGGAATGACCAAACGGTGAAGTGCCCCCGGTTCCCACCCAGCGGTTGCCGCCGTGGTGCTCCTCGTTCTGCTCGGCCAGCCGTTCGGCCAGCATTCGCTTCATCTCTTCCAGATCCAGCTGGTGGTGGTTGCGTCTCATTTCCTCAGTTATTTCCAACTGGGGAAGCTCCTTGTCCAGCCACTCCCAGATCTTTTCGGGAAGTCCCTCGGGTGTTTCAATACTGCCGAAATAGCTGGCAAAAGCCTGGTCAAACCGGTCATAATGGGCTTCCGTCTTGACCAGCAAGGCCCGGCTCAAATAATAGAAGCCGTTTAAGCTGGAGCCGGCCAGGCCCTGTTCCAGGGCGTCCAGCAGGGCGTCCCATTCATTGAACGACACCGGCACCCCGAAGTTTTTTAGCGTGTAATAAAAATGAGTAAACATTTAAGTCCCCTCTTAAGGCTATCGATTAATAGCGGCCCCTGAAGCCAAGGTTCTGGCTGCTGTTCCGGGTTTGGTTTTTTCCATGAAGCTGGTTCAGAAGGGTGTCCAGGTCTTCATTCTTCTTCAGCAATACCCCCAGAAAAGGCAGTTCCTGTTTAATTTTGGCAGGGTTGACCCCCCCTACCACCAGGGCCTGCAGCCAGTCAATCAGTTCACTGGTGCTGGGCTTTTTCTGAATATTGGGCACATTGCGGATCATGTAAAAGGCATCCATGGCCTGAGCCAACAACTTGCGCTCCAGGCTGGGATGATGGACGCCAACAATCCTCTCCATGCCTTCCGGATCGGGGAAGGCTATATAATGGAAAATACAGCGCCGCAAAAAGGCGTCGGGCAGTTCTTTTTCGGCGTTGCTGGTTATGATCACGATGGGGCGCGAAGCGGCCTTGATGGTTTCCTTGGTTTCAGGGATGTAAAAACTCATCTGATCCAGCTCCCAGAGCAGATCGTTGGGAAACTCCAGGTCGGCCTTGTCGATCTCATCGATGAGCAAAACCACCTTTTCGTTTAATGTAAAGGCCTCGCCCAGTTTTCCCAGTTTGATGTATTGTTTAATGTTGGCCACGTTTTGATCGCCGAACTGGCTATCATACAACCTCTGTACGGTGTCGTAAACGTATAATCCTTCCTGGGCCTTGGTGGTCGATTTTATGTTCCAGATAAGCAGGCCCACTCCCAGAGCGTCAGCGATGCTCTGGGCCAGCATGGTCTTTCCGGTGCCCGGCTCACCCTTGATAAGCAGAGGTTTTTGCAGAGCTATTGAAATATTTACTGCATTCATCAGTTCATCGGAAACGATGTAATTGCTCGAGCCTTGATAGGTTTTTGCCTGTGCCATTGTCTTTCCCCCAATTGAATTCAATTGCCAATTCCCTATTTCTTCATAAATATAGCAGACCGTCCGGCAAGCGTCAACGAAAGCCAAGCCCTCGCATTTACCGGTCCTCCCGAGGTGCAATCCGGGCGCCTGGCGTGGCTGGAAAATCCATCTATTCAGTATTCACTCTTTTTAAAATGTGCTACAATTTGACTCATAAGTCTTAGGAAGTGGAGGTATAAGTGTTTTGTCGGATAATGGACATGCTGAAAACGCACACGAAAAGAAACAACCAGCCAATCCTAATTATAAGATACCACTGGTTCTTCCCATTATTGCTCTACTAGTCATTGCGGGAATGTGGTTTTATGCTGATCGTTATGATCCAGGCAGTCCCCAAAACGTCGTTGCCAATCTGTACAAGGCTTTAAATGCCAAGCAGTATGACAAGGTGGCAGAAAGTTTTAACGTTACTTTCCTGGCTGAATTTATGCCTGAATACCTGGATAAAAAGCCTTCTGAATTACTGGCGGTGCGTTCCGAACTGGTCAAGAAGGGCAGCGAATTATTCGCCAAGCAGCAGACTGAAGGGACCTTTACGGTCACGGTTTTGGCGGCCAATACCAAGGTCGGTGATTACGCCGCAGTGGTACCTTATTACCTGGAAATGGACGGTCAAAAGCAGCTGCTGGCTGCCATCCTGGTAAAAGAAAACGGCTCGTTTAAAATTTTGAGCATCAGCGGCTTCTCCGAAGCGATCATGCAGGAGTTTAGCAACGCCAAATTCCAGGTGTTGGAGGAGAATATAAAGGCCGAGTTCGAACAGGCTGAAAATGCCCAGGGCGCGGCAGCGGCCCACTAAGATACACTGAATCAGCAAACCAAGGAGCGGATAAAACCGCTCCTTTCAGACCGTCGACAAAAGCGAATATCTGCGTCATTGTAAAAAGCCCGCTCAATCAACGTACTCTTGTACGCCTCAATCGCGGGCTTTTTACATTCCTTGATCTTCGCTTCCGTCGCTCGCTCTGGCAGCTTGACGACTTTGTCGACAAGCTGAAAGGAGCGGATAAAACCGCTCCTTTTTATCTTTTTATGTCCCTTAACCGGGTTCGGCACTGCATCAAGGCCCCACCGGCTGCTTAAAGGTTTTGGCCCCCGGTGCTATATCGCTTCCCGGCTCTAAATCACATCCACTGGCAATCACGGCACCTGGCCGGATAAATGAAAGTGCCCCGATATGACAATCCGAACCTACTATAGCCTGCTCCAAAACGGCGCCTTTATCGACCACTGTACCGTCCCAAATTACAGAGTTGTTTATAGAGGTATTGGCTTCCAGGCGGCACCCCCGCCCGATAACCACATTGCCATAAAAACGCACATTGGGCCCCAGTAGGACACCGTCATCGAGAAGCACCAGACCTCCATCTTCAGAATTGCTCAGAGTTCCGCGCATCTCAGCTCGAACCTTCTTTTCCAGAATGTCTTCATTGGCCTGGCGATAGGTGGCGAGATTCCCCACATCGCACCAGTAGTCGGCAATGGGCACTCCATAAAAAGGAGCCTCGCTTTTAACCAGAAACGGGAACAGCTGCTTACCGAAATCGTAGAACTGGTGCGCCGGTATGTATTTAAAAATCTCGGTTTCAAAAACATAAATTCCGGTATTGGCCAGATTGCTGATAGCCTCATGGGCCTGGGGTTTTTCCTGAAAGCGCAAAATCTTCCCCTTCTCGTCAATCTGCACCACCCCAAACTGTTCCACCTGCTCTTCTGCTCTCAGGGCAATGGTAGCCAGGGCCCCTTTAGCCTTATGCTGGGCCAGCAAGTGCGATAAATCAATGTCGGTCAAGGCATCCCCACTTATAACCACAAAGGTTTCATCAAGAAAGCCTTCACAGTTTTTTACCCCCCCTGCTGTGCCCAGAAGCTCCTCTTCCGGGGAATAATTCATGCTGATAGCGCGGTACCTTTCACTCTGCAAGTGCTCCCGGATAAGCCCGGCGTGATGATGAAGGTTGCAGATGAGTTGATCAAATCCGTGCTTTTCAAGCAGTTTGACGGTATTTTCCAATAGGGGCCGGTTGGCCACCGGCATCAGCGGTTTGGGAATTTCACTGGTTAACGGCATCAATCTCGAGCCTACCCCCGCTGCCATAATCATTGCCTTCAATAAAAATCCCTCCCTCACGGCTGAATAAAGTATATCATTATCTTACCGCTGGTCGATGCTAAAATCTGTGTAATTTTGCTATCAGCACAAAACCCGGTGGTCGGATACCGTAGTATCAACCTCCCGGGCTTTGAAATCCAATATAAGACCAGGGGCTTAAGATCAGGCCTCCCACCCGTATTGCAGACGGAGATACTGGAGGTGGGTTCGTATTTCAGCGGTGATCAGACGCACTGACTGATTGGGATCGTATCCTTTGCTGTTTCCCCGTTCGATTTCTTCAACCGTCAATTTGATCTGTTCAATTCCCCGATGTATTCGGTCACTATCATTTTCCAAAAGGTAATAGGCCAGTTCACTTAGATCCTGGTATATATCCTTCAAACAGGTACTCTTGTCGCATATGCTGTCCAGATAATTGACCTGTGCCAATATGGCCCGATAACAATTATTTACCGGGCTGACCGTCTTCACATTCAATCCCTACTTCCGGTGTCAGATAAACGAATAATGGCTCGACTTCCTGGTAATTTTGGGATTTCCAGGCTTTTATGCACCTTTAAAATTTTAGTTTAGACACCCACCTTTCGTCAATAGTATTTTTCCAATTGGTCTTTTTTCGATAATGATCAACCCATAAATCTTCCTGAATGCCTTATTATACAAAACAACCCACCCTGCGATGATGCAATGATGAGCTGTTTTTTCGTACTTTAATTTTTCCCAGAAGCATTCTAGTGGCGTTTTAGCAGCATATAGTTTATGCTGTCCACCAGGGCTTGCCAGGACGCTTCTATGATGTTTTCCGACACCCCGACGGTGCTGAATTTTTGGCTCTGATCGGCTGATTCGATGAGAACCCGGACTTTGGCAGCGGTTCCTTCATTGCCGTTTAGCACGCGCACTTTATAGTCGGAGAGATGCATTTCCTTTATCTCCGGGTAGACCTCGGTCAGAGCCTTGCGCAGAGAATTGTCGAGGGCGTTCACCGGACCGTCCCCTTCGGCTGCCGTATGGTAGGTTTGCTCCCCCACAACTACTTTTATCATAGCTTCGGCAGTAATTTCCTCATCTTCATTTTTCTCAATGATCAGCTTGAGGTTCTTGAGCTGGAAAAAGTCTTCATACTGTCCGAAGGCCTTGCGCAAAAACAACTCCAATGATGCGTCAGCCCCTTCAAATTGAAAGCCTTCGTTTTCCAATTCTTTTATTTCACGAATCAGTTTGCGAGTTTCGGCATCGTAGGCGTTGACGTCTATACCCAGTTCCTTGGCCTTATAAAGGAGATTTGACAGCCCTGAAAGTTCCGATACCAGAACCCGGCGGTGGTTCCCTACCTCTTCGGGATTGACATGTTCATAGGTCATGGAATCCTTCAGCAAAGCGCTGACATGAATTCCTCCCTTGTGGGCAAAGGCTCCGTAGCCGACAAAAGGCTGGTTATTGTAATGGGGCATATTGGCTATTTCACTAACATAATGTGATACTTCCGTCAACCTTTTAAGGTTTCCGATCGGTAGGGCACGCTTGCCCAGCTTCAACTCCAGGCTAGGAATAATAGCGCACAGGTCGGCATTTCCGCAGCGTTCGCCAAATCCGTTGATAGTCCCCTGGACTTGAACACAACCGTTGGCGACCGCCTGCAGAGAGTTGGCCACCCCGCATCCCGAGTCGTTGTGAGCATGGATGCCCAGCGGCACCCTGATCTGCTCTTTTACCCTCTTTATGGTCTGGTCCAGATCCCAGGGCAGGGTCCCGCCGTTGGTGTCGCACAGTACTATCCAATCGGCGCCGGCTTCGGCGGCCGTATTAAGAACCTGCAGGGCGTAGTCCGGATTGTGCTTGTACCCGTCAAAGAAGTGCTCGGCATCAAATATGAGCTCCAGAGAACGGTCCTTGAGATAACTTATGGTTTCCCGCACCATGGCCAGATTTTCCTCCAGGGTGGTTTCCAAAGCCCTTAATACATGGAAATCCCAGGCCTTGCCGAAAATGGTGGCTACTGATACTCCGGACTCGATAATGCTTTTAATGCTGCTGTCTTTAGCAACCGTAATGCCTGGCTTACGGGTGGCGCTAAAAGCGCTCACGCGGGCGTTCTTAAATTCCATACCCTGAACGGCGCGGAAGAATTCAAGATCCTTGGGGTTGCTTCCCGGCCACCCGCCTTCAATATAGGAAACTCCCAGGTAATCCAGCTTGGTGGCTATCTTCAGTTTATCCTCCAGGGATAAGGATATGCCTTCACCCTGAGATCCGTCCCGCAGCGTAGTATCGTAGATGCTTACATCAATTATCTTATCCCCAATACCTTCTCCTCCTAACGTTTTATTGGCTGAACTTTCGCAGTTGACAGAATTATGGATTCAGAGAAACTTGCGTAGGAGCTAGTGATACCCTGCGAAGGGGAGAAAGCGAAAGAGGTCGAGCACCACGGACGGTGCGAGCGCGCTACTGAGCACGGATGTGAATTAGCGCGATGCCTCTTGAGCTTCGATACAAGCAGTAGGTATCCCTTGGCGACGAAGCTGGCACGAAGAAGCCATAATTGTGTCAACTGCGAAAGTTGTTTTATCGACTGAAACTACTTAGGATGCGATAATTTCAGCTACAGCCTTACCCATTTCTTCGGTATTAACCGGTTTCATGCCCGGCTCCATGAGATCGGGGGTCCTTAAGCCCATTTCCAGAACCCTCTTCACTGCCTGTTCAATCAACTGGGCTTCGGCCTCGAGATTGAAAGAGAACCTCAACATCATGGCCGCCGACAATATGGTGGCCAGGGGGTTGGCCTTTTTCTGACCGGCGATATCGGGTGCGCTGCCGTGGGACGGCTCATACAATCCCACCTGTCCTCCTATGGAGGCACTGGGCAGCATGCCGATGGAGCCGGTCAACATCGAGGCCTCATCGGTCAGAATATCGCCAAACATATTTTCCGTTACTATAACATCAAACTGCCGGGGATTTCGGATCAGCTGCATGGAGCAGTTGTCGACGTACATGTGGGTCGTCTCCACATCCGGATACTCACCGGCCAGCTCGGTGACCGTCTCCCGCCACAGCCGTGAAGACTCCAGGACGTTGGCCTTATCTACCGAACACAGCCTTTTGCTGCGACGGCGGGCGGCTTCATAGGCGAAGCGTACGATGCGCTCGATCTCGTAAGTGGAATAGGTCAAAATATCGGTGGCTTTTTGCCCGCCGTCTTCAGTCTTTTCACGCTTTTTTTCACCGAAATACAAGCCTCCGGTCAGCTCCCGGATTACCAATATGTCAACCCCTTGAATGACCTCTTCCTTCAAAGTGGAAGCGCTTAATAGACCGGGAAACAGCATGCAGGGGCGCAGGTTGGCAAAAAGGGCCAGCTCCTTGCGCAGGGGCAAAAGGGCTCCTATCTCCGGACGCAGGCGAACGGGCAGCTCATCCCACTTGGGGCCTCCGATAGCCCCCAGCAATACCGCGTCCGATTTGCGGCATAAATCCAGGGTTTCCGGAGGCAGTGGATTTCCTGTAGCGTCGTAGGCGGCTCCGCCTATTAATGCTTCGGTAAATTGAAATTCATGGCCAAAGCGCTTGCCTATGGCCTGTAAAGCCTTAACGGCTTCCGGAGTTATTTCGGCTCCTATCCCGTCTCCGGGAAGGACAGCAATCCTGAACATCGACTCCATCCTTTCCTCACTCAATTAGTTGCCCTGAGAAGATAGCTTTTCTTTAAGATAATTCATCAAACCGCCCTGGGCCATAATCCCCTGCATAAAGTCTGGGAAGGGCGCTGCCTGGTACATCTGCCCGGTCCGCAGATTGGTAATGGTGCCACTCTCCAGATCCACTTCCACCTCGTCACCGGCCTCTATGGCGTCAACCGCCTCCGGGCACTCCAAAATGGGCAGCCCGGTGTTTATGGCATTGCGGTAGAAAATCCGAGCAAAAGATTTGGCGATAACACAAGCAACCCGGGCTCCCTGAATGGCTATGGGAGCATGCTCCCGGGAGCTGCCGCAGCCGAAGTTCTTGTCGGCTACTATAATATCACCGGCCTGCACTTTATTGGGAAACTCCGGATCGGCGTCTTCCATACAATGCCGGGCCAGTTCCTGTGGATCAAACGTATTTAAATAACGGGCAGGAATAATGGCGTCGGTATCAATATCTTTTCCGAATTTATGCACCTTGCCCTTGAGTTTCATTTTAAAACCTTCCTTTCATAAGGAAACTATAGACGTAAAAAGCGCCTAATCGATCTCCCAGGGTGGGGTAATGCGTCCCTTAATAGCGCTGGCCGCTGCCACCGCCGGGCTTGAAAGGTAGACTTCGCTTTCGGGATGCCCCATCCGGCCAACAAAGTTGCGGTTGGTGGTAGCCAGGGCCCTTTCGCCTTTAGCCAGAATGCCCATGTGCCCGCCCAGACAGGGACCGCAGGTGGGAGTGCTTACTACCGCACCCGCCTCTACGAAGATTTCAATTAAGCCCTGGCGCAGGGCGTCCAGGTAGATCTGCCGGGTGCCCGGGAATATTATTACCCGGAGTTCCGGGTGGACCTTGCGTCCCTTTAAGAGCCGGGCGGCTGCTTGCAGGTCTTCCATACGCCCGTTGGTGCAGGAGCCTATTACCACCTGGTCGATGCTTACATCGGCTGCTTCACTAACCGGTTTGGTGTTCTCAGGCAGGTGGGGGAAGGCCACCACCGGCTCAAGTTTGGAGACGTCATACTCGCGGATCTGCGCATAGGGGGCGTCTGGGTCGGATGTAAAGATCCGGTAGGGTCTTTTCGCCCTTCCCTGGACATATTCAATAGTCTTGTCGTCGACTTCAAATATGCCGTTTTTGCCGCCGGCTTCAATTGCCATATTGGCCATGGTGAACCTCCCGTCCATGGATAGGGCGGATATAGCCTCACCGGTAAACTCCATGGACATATAGCGGGCGCCGTCGACTCCTACGTCGCCAATGGTGTGCAAAATAAGGTCTTTGCCGCTCACCCAGCGGGGCAAAGCACCGTAATATACGAACTTAATGGTTTCTGGGACCTTGAACCATCCTTCTCCGGTGGCCATGCCGGCCGCCATGTCGGTTGAACCTACGCCGGTGGCGAAGGCTCCCAGGGCACCGTAGGTGCAGGTATGGGAGTCGGCACCAATGATAAGGTCGCCGGGTAAAACCAGGCCTTGTTCGGGCAGCAGGCAATGTTCTATGCCCATCTGCCCCACCTCAAAATAATTGTTTATGTCATACTGGCGGGCAAAGTTTCTAAGTATTTTAGCCTGTTCGGCCGCTTTTATATCCTTGTTGGGAGTAAAGTGATCCGGCACCAGGACCACCCGGTCCCGATCAAAGACCTGTTTTAAGCCCAGCCGCTTGAATTCGCTTATGGCCGGCGGAGCCGTGATATCATTGCCCAGTACCACATCCAGCTTGCAGTTTATCAGCTCACCCGCTTCAACCTTTTCCCGCCCGGCATGTGCAGCCAGGATTTTCTGGCTGACAGTCATACCCATTTAAAACGCCCCCCTCTGTTAATATTTCACCGCCTGTGCTTTCAAACGGTTTATAAATACAAACCCCGGTCCCGGCCATTTTATGCAACGCCTGAAATGACCAGGCCCGGGGCGCTATGGCTTTTATTATGTTCTTCTATTTACTTTCTTTTAACCAGGGCATCATGGCTCTAAGCTCGGCTCCCACCTGTTCGATGAGATGCTCCCGGTTGCGGCGCCGCATAGCGTTAAATTGGGGTCTGCCCACCTGGTTCTCCAGGAGCCAGTTCTTGGCGAAGCTGCCGTTCTGAATCTCTTCCAGGGCTTCTTTCATAGCCCAGCGCGATTCTTCACCGATGATTTCCGGCCCCTTGACATAATCGCCCCATTCCGCCGTGTCGCTGATGGAATAGCGCATAAAGCCCATGCCGCCTTCATAGATCAGGTCTACGATCAGCTTCAACTCGTGCAGACACTCGAAATAGGCTATTTCCGGCTGGTAACCGGCTTCCACCAGGGTTTCAAAGCCGGCCTTGATGAGCTCGGTGGCTCCGCCGCACAGCACGCATTGTTCGCCGAACAGGTCGGTTTCGGTTTCTTCTTTGAAAGTGGTCTCAATAACCCCCGCCCGGGTGTTGCCAATAGCACAGGCAAAAGCCAGGGCGATATCTTTGGCCTGACCGGTGAAGTCCTGCTCCACTGCCACTATCGCCGGCACTCCGGCACCCTTTTGATACATACGCCTGACCAGGTGGCCGGGGCTCTTGGGTGCAACCATAAATACATCCACCCATTTGGGCGGCACTATCTGATCAAAATGAATATTGAAGCCGTGGGAGAACCCCAGGGCATTTCCTTCTTTGAGGTGGGCTTCGACCTCGGCTTTATAAACCTGGGCTTGCACCTGGTCGGGCAAAAGCATGTGAATTATGTCGCCCTGCTCGGCGGCTTCGGCCACGGTCATCGGCTGAATACCCGCTGCTATTACCTTATCCCATTCCTTTTGCGATGCTTCATCAAAGGGTTTGCGCAGGCCTACTACCACATTGAGCCCACTGTCTTTGCAGTTTTGGGCCTGGGCATGACCCTGGGAGCCAAATCCCAGTACAGCTATAGTCTTGCCCTTTAACAAGCTGATGTCAGCATCCGCATCATAATACATTCTGGCCATTTTTATATATCCTCCTTAAAATTTATTCAATTATTGTTTCCAGCCGCGAGCCATGGCTACCTTACCGGTTCTGACCAGCTCTAAAATGCCGAAAGGCTTCAAAGATTCTTCAATAGCGTCAATTTTTCCCGAGTCGCCGGTGGCCTCAATGATCAGGGTATTGCCCCCGATGTCAACGATCCGGCCCCGGAATATATCGGTTATCTGCACGATTTCCGCCCGGACGCTGGGGTCGGCTTTGACCTTGATGAGCACCAATTCCCTCTCAACGGCCCTCTCGTCGGTAATATCAACAATTTTTATGACATCGACCAGTTTATAAAGCTGTTTGGTTACCTGCTCAATAACCTGATCGTCTCCGAACACAACAATAGTTATGCGTGATACGCTGGGATCCTCGGAAGCTCCGACGGTCAGGCTCTCAATATTGTAGCCGCGGCGCCGGAAGAGGGTGGCTACCCTGGTCAATACACCGGGACGGTTCTCTACTGTAACCGACAAGGTATGGTTTTTCATTATCATTCCTCCTCCAGCATATTGATTATCGAGTTGCCCGGTGGAACCATGGGATAGACATTGCATTCCCTTTCCACCCAAAAATCAAGTACTACCGGACGATCCCTAACCGCCAGGGCTTCAATTAAAGCGTCGTCAACTTCCTTCATGTCCTTTATCCGGCGCCCGTAGGCGCCATAGGCCTCAGCCAGTTTTACAAAATCGGGCTGGTGGCTAATATCGGTGGAGGAGTAGCGTCCGCCGTAGAACAGGCTCTGCCATTGCCTTACCATCCCCAGGAACTGGTTGTTCAATATGCATATGATAATGGGCAGCTTGTGCTCGACAGCCGTACCCAGCTCCTGAATATTCATCTGGATGCTGCCGTCACCGGCTATATCTATAACCGGTTTATCAGGAAAAGCAAATTTCGCTCCTATGGCCGCCGGAAAGCCAAAACCCATGGTGCCCAGTCCACCCGAACTTATGAAGGTGCGCGGGTGATGGAACTGGTAAAACTGAGCCGTCCACATCTGGTTCTGTCCGACTTCGGTGGTTATTATGGCCTCGCCTTTGGTCAGAGCGCTGATCTTTTCGATAATATGCTGGGGCATTATCCGGCCTTCACAGGGGATCCCGTAACGCAAGGGGTATTCCTCTTTCCAACGATCAATCGAGGCATGCCATTCACTGGTCCCCTCAACCGGGTCCAAACGGTCGTTTATAGCCCGCAGGACTTCCTTGACCTGGCCTACTATAGGCACGTCAGGTCCCACATTCTTGCCTATTTCAGCGGCGTCAATATCTATATGAATTACTTTGGCATGGGGGGCAAAAGTGTCAATTTTACCGGTTACCCGGTCGTCGAACCTGACCCCCACGGCAATAAGCAGATCGCATTCGCCGATAGCGTAGTTGGCATAGCGGGTGCCATGCATACCCAGCATGCCCAGAGACAAATAGTTTTCCGAAGGGAAGCCACCCATACCCATAAGGGTTGTAGTAACCGGTATTTTTCTCTTTAGTGCCAGCTCCCGTAATTCCTCACTGGCCTCTGACGAAATGACTCCTCCCCCGGCATAGATAACCGGTCGTTTGGCTTTATTTATGAGATCTACGGCAGCGATTACCTGTCCTGTGTTGTAGCCTTTCATCACCCGGTAGCCTCTTATATTGATCTCTTCCGAGGCCGGCTGGTATTCAATTACCTTCTCCATGACGTCGCGGGGCAGGTCAACTACCACCGGTCCGGGACGGTTGGTTCGGGCGATGTAAAAAGCCTCCTTCACAATGTGGGCTACGTCTTCGGCATTTTCTATGAGGTAGTTATGTTTGGTTATAGGCAGGGTGATGCCGGTTATATCGGCTTCCTGGAAAGCATCCCGGCCGATCATGGCAGTTCCCACCTGACCGGTAAAAGCTACAATAGGTATTGAATCCATGTAAGCGTCGGCAATGCCGGTAACCAGGTTGGTGGCACCCGGTCCGGAAGTTGATATGCAGACCCCCACCTTGCCTGAAGCCCTGGCATAACCTTCGGCAGCATGAATTGCGCCCTGCTCATGGCGGGTTAGTATATGCTTGATTTTGGACTGCTGATAAAGCGCATCATAGACGGGTAGAATCTGTCCTCCGGGATACCCGAATACGATATCCACTCCTTCCTCCTCCAGGCACTTCAGCAAAATTTCTGCTCCTTTTAACATCAAGCCCCATCACCTCCATATGAATTGTCTCTATGATAAACAAGCAATGCTGATTTCTAAAAAACGTTCGGCCGCGTTTCTAACCCGGTATAAAATAATAGCGGGCTTGTAGATGGCCCGCTTGGTAGAACCGATGGTTATTTTTTGAACACGGCTCCGGTACTTGCTGACTGCACCATCTCAGCATAACGTTTCATGTATCCAGTTTGTATCTTGGGGGCTGGAACTTTCCAGCCGGCCTTCCTTTCCTCCAGGGCTTTTTCTTCCACCAGAAGCTCTAGTGTAAGCCCCGGTATATCTATTCGTATAAGGTCTCCCTCTTCAATCAGGGCAATAATTCCTCCAGCCGCCGCCTCGGGAGAAATGTGTCCAATGGCGGCGCCCCGGGTGGCTCCGGAAAATCTTCCGTCGGTAATCAGGGCTACCTCTTTATCGAGTCCCATACCGGCAATAGAGGAAGTGGGGGTAAGCATTTCCCGCATACCCGGCCCCCCACGGGGTCCTTCATAGCGAATAACCATAACGTCACCCGGCTTAATCTGCCCTGATAGTATTGCGTGAACCGCATCTTCTTCAGATTCGAAGACCCGGGCCGGGCCGGTGTGCTGCATCATATCCGGATCAACCGCGCTTTTCTTGACCACCGCCCCCTGCTCGGCCAGGTTGCCAAACAGAATGGCCAGGCCGCCCTTGTCGCTGTAGGGATTGTCCAAAGTCCTAATTACCGTATTATCCTTTACCGGGGTATGGGCGATATTTTCTCCCACCGTCTTACCAGTTACGGTCATGCAGTTGGTATTTACTAAACCGGCTTTATTCAGTTCATGATAAAGAGATTGAATGCCTCCGGCCTGGTAAATATCCTCCATGTGATGCTGACCGGCCGGACTTATTTTACATAGAAGCGGTGTAGTGTCGCTGATCTCGTTAAATAGTGAAAGGTCTATTGCTATATTGGCCTCACTGGCAATGGCCAGCAGGTGGAGAACCGAATTGGTTGAACAGCCTATGGCGTTGTCGAGGCGGATGGCGTTTAAAAAAGCCTCCCGGGTCATAATATCCAGGGGACGTAAGTTTTCTTCGATTAATCCGACAATTCTCATACCCGCCTTCTTGGCCAGCCTGATCCGTTCGGAATAGACCGCGGGAATGGTTCCATTGCCGGGAAGTCCCATCCCCAGAGCCTCGGTAAGGCAGTTCATGGAATTGGCGGTGAACATTCCGGCGCAGGACCCGCAGGTCGGACAGGCCTGGTCTTCCAAACAGGCCAGTTCCTCATAATCCATACGCCCGGCTGCTACAGCACCTACCGCCTCAAAAACCTGGGTGACGCTGACGGTCCTTGAACCCAATCGTCCCGCCAGCATGGGGCCGCCGCTGATAAATATGGCGGGCAGATTTAAGCGGGCGGCTGCCATAAGCATCCCTGGTATTATTTTATCGCAGTTTGGAATAAAGACCAGCCCATCTAAAGCATGAGCAATACTCATTATTTCAACCGAATCGGCGATGAGCTCCCGGCTGCCCAGGGAATACTTCATTCCGATATGATTCATGGCAATCCCGTCGCAAACCCCAATAGTAAAGAATTCCAGCGGTGTGCCTCCGCCCATTTGAACCCCGGCTTTTACAGCCGCAGCTATTTTGTCAAGGTTCATATGGCCGGGCACCAGGTCATTTTGGGAATTCACAATTCCGATGAGCGGGCGCGCCATTTCTTCATCAGTCAAACCCAGCGCTTTAAACAGCGACCGGTGTGGAGCCTTTTCCAATCCCTTTTTTACATTATCACTGTGCATCTAATCCCCACCTATCTTCCCCGGTTGGCTTCAAACCACCGTTTTTGTTCCCGGTTTCAAGCAAAAAAGGTAATAAAAATACCCCTCGCCCCCTTCAGGGACGAGAGGTTTTCCCGCGGTACCACCCTGTTTGCCGCCGATTAACGGGCGGCCTCTTACAGCTTAAGTGAAAAAAGCAAGCTTGCTTGTTAACGAACAGTTCCGTCCGGCAACACCTACTGGGCTATTCAGCCGTTCAGATCGCAGCTCCGGGATGATCACCCTGTGAAATATTGATGCCAGCTTTCACCTGTTCCGGCTCTCTTTTATCAAGGGATGACACAGGTCGGTTCCCATCATCGTCTAGCTGTGAAGTTATTATCTATATAGTATATTTAAAGGGTTTTTGACTGTCAATAAGCAGGGCTATTGTTGGTTTGGTTTTTTCTGCTGCAGCTTGTGAATATACTCGTGAAGTTGAATATAGCGCTTTTTGCCCTGCAGGTAGCGGTTGTTGCTCTTCCCGGTCATTTTCTTCAACATAGACCACAGCAGACGGTTGCCTTCTTCAGTTTGACTGGCCTCGGAAGGAGTCATCCCACTCAAAGTAGAAAGCCGTGATTTAGACCATTTATCCAGGTATACTTCCTTGAGAATTCCCTCCAGATCCGGATACTCCTTCTTAACCTCGCTGGTAAGAACGTCAAACACGCCTTCTTCCCGGATTTCCATGCCGTCTATCTCCAGATAATCGAACATCCGATCTTCCAGGTGCTGGCGGGCCAACCCCATTTCGCGGTCGCCGAAGGTTGACAGGGTAAGCCAGTTGCTACCCACCATGAATTCGGCGAAGTAATCACTGCTTTCGTCATCATCTTCCAGATGATAGAGTATCTTGATGTCGCCGGGAAGCTCTACACCGAAATCGTGCAATTCCTCAATGCGGTTTAAGACCGCTCTCTGGTCCTTGATTATATAACGGGTGCTGATAAAACGCATGCCATCATCCATACCCGGTTCTCTTTCACCGGCTTCAAAGGCGTCAGAGAAACACAGATACCTGCCCCTCAAGAAATTGTAGGCGGTAAGCAAACCCACATTGCACTCCAACTTTATCTTTATGGGAGAATCGGGAGTTTGACCCAAAATCATTTCAAAGTCTTTAAGGGTGCTTCCTTTTTGCGAAAATAGGATCAACTCTTCGCCATTGATGACCATATCCGCCACCACGCCGGTTAAGAAGGACACCCCCTGGTTCAAGCTATCATCCAGGCAGTTTATCCTCATATGCATGCCGCAGGGCAGCTCCTCGACTTCATAAATATTTTCTATTCGGTCTAAAATGTCAAACAGGCGATCCAGGTCTAGTATGTCGTATACCCGGCAGGATATCTTCTCCATCTGGGGACTGTCGGCCGCCGCATTTAGCAATTCGCCCTGGATAAATTTGATGTCGGCAATATGCCACTGTCCGATCTCGGAACGCTGCAGGTTAAAGCTGTAATTATTGCGATAGAACTCTGATTCTATAACGGTGGTGGCAAATGCCTGAACCCATACCGAGTTTTTACTGCCCTGTACCTGGTCAATCTGGCCCTCCAGGAGCCCGGCTCCCGGCCTTAAGAGTTCCGAAAAATTACACTCTAACAGAACATCGGAAAGACCCGGTTCGATGGTGAGGGATTTGATATAGTCGAAGTCTTGATATTTTAAAGCATGGAAAAAGCTGTTGATCACCTGGGCGGGATTCATTTTCAAGCTCAACCGGCTGGTCAGGGCCAAGGCTTCGTAATCATACAGGCCAGCCGGATAATCCAGGTACTTCTGGTACAGAAAACGGCCCAGGGCGGGCCTGGTCATGTTTTTTATATTGAAGGCGTAGGCCTGGGACACCAGGAAACAGCTTTCCTCAAAACTCAACTCAACCATATCGGGCAGCATTTGCCGGTCATTTTCATATTGTCTTATCGGCATATCTTCCAATAAGAAAAAGCTGTGAATACCGTCGGGGTTAAAAGTCAGGTAGAAACACTCCACCTGCAGTCCCCGCTTCTCCACCTGCCAGGCCACGTCCAGGGTGATTCTGCCGGTATGCCGGCTGCAGCTGGCATAGGCCTTATAAAATCTGCCGCTAAAAGGGGCCGGGGTCCTGACGTCCATCCCCGCCAAACTGTATTTATCAATGGTTCTGGTGACCAAAGGCTCCATTTCTCGCCCGTACTCAGCCAAAAGAAGCCTGAAGAATTCAATCATCTGAGGGGTATAAAAGGAAGAAAGAGCTTCAAAAACCTGGTTCCGGTTTTCGAAGGGAATCTCTTCGATAGCTTCCAAAATATGCAGCTTCTTTTCCTGGCTGTCGATCATGCTGTTTATATCTTCAACCAGACATTTCAGGGCAGCTCTGGGAACAAGGTTTTTCTTTTTTTTCATCGCCGGCTCCTTTTGTCGTTTGGGTCATTGTAATTGTAAATTATTTTGTTCAGCAAGGCAAACTACTAAAGGATGATATTTCCAATTGGCACTTTACATATTATGTTATTTTTCTTTTTTTCTTTGACTCTGGAAAAACTTTTTTAAAAAAAAAGGTGTGTGTGCAGGAAGTGGTAGAAAAAAGCCGAATATACCTGAAATAGAATGGTACTGCTAAAAAATTCCCCATCTTTGGTGGGCTTGGGTGATAATGTGAGGAGAGTCTTGCTCGAAAACCTTAAACCGGACATGGTGCTGGCCAAAACCATTTTTAATAGTGATGGGCGCATTCTTTTGCATGCCGGCATGGTTTTAACCGACCATTACATTAAACGCTTGACCAATCTGTCTATTGCTTCGGTTTATATAAAGGATCATATTTTTGACGATCAAGACCTTAAGGATATTATTTCCGAAGAAACCCGCATTGCCACCATTAAAGCGGTCAAAGAAAGCTTTGCCATTCTGGAACAGGATCGCCGCCTCAACATCTCCCTGGTAAAAAACCTGGTCAGCAATATTCTGGAGGAGTTGTTGGCCAACCCCAATGTAGTCATAAACTTGAGCGATATTCGAATTTTTGATGATTACACCTTTGCCCATTCCGTAAATGTCTGCGTCCTATCCCTTCTGACTGGTATAGTCCTGGGCTATAATGAAGCACGCCTCAAGGAATTAGGAATTGGCGCGCTGCTGCACGATGTAGGCAAAACCAGGATAAATAAAGATCTTTTAAACAAACCGAACGATTTGACCAGAGAGGAATTTGAAGAAGTAAAACGGCATACCGAATACGGCTTCGAAATCATACGCCAGTACCCTGAAGTGTCTATTTTATCCGCTCATATTGCCCTTCAGCACCACGAGCGCTGGGATGGGCATGGATATCCGCGTGGTCTGGCAGGTGAAAATGTTCACGAATATGCTAGGATCGCCGCCGTGGCCGACGTTTACGATGCCTTATTAGCCGACCGGCCCTACCGTCCTTCTTATACCATCAGTCAGGCCATAACCATTGTTAAACGGATGTCAGCCATTTATTTTGATGAACGCTGTGTAACAGCAATGGTTGCCAACATAGCCGTTTACCCGGTCGGCAGCTTTGTTCAACTCAATACCGGTGATTTTGGTGTTATAATCGACGTCAACAAACACAGTCCCACCAGACCGGTTATCAGAGTATTTTCAGACAAGTACGGCCGGCGTCTGCCCCAGGTAAATGAAGTCGATCTATCCAAACTGTCCACCATAATGGTATTCAAGATTCTCAATCAGGAAGAAATTGAACAACTGAGCTAAAAGCCACGCGCATATAAATCACCCCCGCGGTCAAAATATTAAGGGTGATTTTTTTAGTGCTGGAAAAATTTATCAGTATATTCCTGCTTCTGCTTATAGGCGGTTCCACAATATTCGTTTTAGCCAGAATCGTTATACCTTCAATATTTAGTAAGAGATGAGATAAGTATCCTGCAATATTTCCCTCCCTGCCTGTTTAAAATACTGTCAAAGGAGGGATCAAAATGACCAGATTTAGGACTACGGATGGGCGCGAAGATTTGAAGCAAAAATTTCACGTCTTTGGAGCTATGGCCATACCCCTGGCCTTCCTAAACGGCCTTTATTTCGGAGGCTATGCCCTGCGTAAAATACGGCAGCACTGGGAAGGCGGCCCCATGGACTAGTACAACGTTCCGTATATTGTGTTCATAAGTTGGAGCAGATTTTTTTGAAGTACAAGGCGGGCGGCGGCTTCTTGGCGTCCTGCCACCGGCAGCTCTCTGCCGTCCCGGCATCACTGCACTAGTTCGTCCATGAACGTCGCCGTATTAGCCCGTCCATGGGCGTCTCACGGCTCCTTGCCATCCTGGCACCGCCGTATTAGCCCGTCCATGGGCGTCTAACTGATCCTA
>JBEHWI010000028.1:0-39974 GCA_040217815.1 Syntrophomonadaceae bacterium
GGATATCAAAATCCCTAATATACTCGGTCCATCTTTATCAAGAGCTCCAATACTCCTTGCAGCATTAGCAAGAGACTCATATTCAGGATTAATCTTCTGATTCATATGAATAGCATTCAGACTTTCAGACGTAAATAAACGTAATAGTGAAGTTTTTCCCCCACCTGGGGCAGAGCGAATAATATGAAGACTATTCCATAATGAATCCTTGCTTTTTAAAAGCACCTCAGCCATTTGGGTACCATATAATGAATGAAACTTTAATGTTGATTCCAAATACTCGGATTTCAGTTGGTTAAATGGGTTTACGTAACTCAATTATGACTCCTCCTTGTGACGAGAAATACGAGGAAATAGTCCATGGATATTCTCATCAGCCCACAAAAGGTATAAACCATCATTAGGTGAGTTATGACTTAGAACAAGGGGGAGCCCAACGTCAGCAAATCCAAATTTAACATCTGTAGTTCCACCTTCTCTAAGGTGCTTGTCCATAACGGATGGATCATAGTACTTCTCTATTAAGGGATTTATCTCGGTCTGAGCATTCCTAAAGATCCTTATTTGATTGTCCAAACAATATACTGGACAAACAAATACATTACTTTTAGTATCTTTCCAAATCTCCCCAATCAATTCTTCAACATGTTCTTTAGCAATAGTAGTCATAATGTAAATTATTATGTATATATCAAAACCTTGAGGATCTAAAGCATTCGCCCAATTTGAATCAACCTCAAAAATCTGCTCATGAATTCTATTCATTTTACCTTTAAATGCCTCTCCTTTTTTTCTCAATAGCGAAAAACCGCTTCCGGAAAAATCATCCAATAGGAATATACTTCTAAATTTAGCTTCATCTATCTGAATTGAATCTACTGGTTTATTTCTGTATTTTGCTATATCTACTCTTAAGTCTTTAATAAAGCCATGCAATTTTTCAGCTGTTAATTCGTATGACGAATGCACTTGTTCGTTACTAAGCTGGTTTGTACGCCTGAAACGCCCAATATGAGCTCCATCACTTAAGGCTAAGAATAGTGATTTTCTAAGCAATTCTTTAAATAAGATTGTATTAGAAAGTTCTGCTTGCTTCCAATATGGCACATTTAATATTTTAGCTACCTTTTTTAGTAAAATAGGCTTTATTACATTGGGATAAGCTAGATCAACAAGATGATTCATTTCTGGGGAAGAAACAAATATAAGCTTATCTTGGATAAACTGAAAGGCAATCCGTCGTTCATTAATAGTCTCAAATTGAGATAACCATAGCGCCAAACTTTCATTGAATTTCATACCAGGCAGAAATTGCTGATATTCATCATACTTAAGCCGTGCCAATGCATCGAGAACAGGCTGATGTTTGGATAATTCTTCGTCATTCCATTCAAGAACTGCCCCCAGCAAACGTTGAGATAATCTATCCTTCATATTGGTCCCCCCCCTTGAGCGAGGAAATTACTTCGGCATCAACTTGTCCTTATCAATACAAAATCCATCTCGATATATAATAGCTTTTAATACAGATAGAACTCCCTTCGATTCTCTTAGCTCCTCATTTTTACCGACCCACAAACAACTGTTTGAACTTGGCCTGTATTTCCCAACACTTATAGACGGTTGCCAACTTAGTAACTCTTCATCATTACCTCCCGGCTGTCCTTGGTCTCCGATACACAAAATATTACTATTTATATTCATACCAAGTGCTTGAACAACGTTAAGCTTAGAGCCCCACCAAGGAATTATATCAATTGAATGAGCTGAACCTACTATTTTAATATGGCGAAATACCTGTCCTAGTCGTTTTATTAAATTAGCTTTAATTTCAGAACATATACTCGGTTTTGAACATCTTACTGAAATTTGTGTTGGTCTTCCAACAACTTCGACATTAAGCCCTAATACAATACTATTTATTAACTGTAGCAAATCATCGTAATATGGTAAACCCGTACCAATGTTAGAAATATTTTGATTAAGAAGATTTGTAATTACAGTTCCATTATAAAGTCCTAAAATTATTGATTCTTGATGTTTCTTTAATATTGCTTTACTTAAAAGCTCTTGAGCAGATCCTCCACGCCCAGTTGCAAAACCTAAACGTAAACCTAAATCTAGTAATCTATTTATCTCTATTGCAACATCTTTCTCAATCGGTTCAAAACGTGATTTTGTATCAACAAGTGTCCCATCAATATCAATTATCATACCTGAAAATGCTGTGTTTAAAGCAGGATACTCAGTAGTACGTGCCTTAACTATTTTGTCTGATTTTAATCCATGAAGTTTTCGTCCCCAATCCGGTACTTCTGGTTTACCAGGGTCTATATTATAGATTTTAGCAATATCTGCAACCATCAAGATGGTCATCGTGATGCAATAAATTGCTCCCCATGTCCCTCCTCTTTTTGAGCATATAGAATAGCGAGGAATAAAATTTGGCAAGGTCTTTGAGAATTTCTCCATAAACTTAGCCGAATCTTCAGTATATATTAAAACCATTAATGTATTATCCTTATGTAAATCAAGCCATATAAATCTACCATGTCCAAAACTCCTTGGCTCAGTTAACAAACAAGGTATAATACCTGATTCTGATAATCTAGTTTCTAAATCAATCCCTGCTGCATTACCCCATTCCGATACAACAACTTGAATTGTATGAATTTTGTGAGAAAGGTTAATCGGATTGCATAAATAGTCTTTTACTGCTTTTTCTACTGGTGAAGTTTTGCTTAATCCAGTATTAAAAATACTATCTTCTATTTGATAGATTAGTCCTGCTAAAACCAAAGTCGAATTTACAGCCAAAAAACCATCCTTAGGATAGGTATTACTAGGCCTAATTGCGCAGGCTACAGTACTATTAGTAGTAACTAATCTGAGTAATGGAGATTTATGTGAAACAGTGAAAACTACGATTTTACAACCACTTTCTAAAGCTCTTCTAAAAGCATCTAAAATATCATGGTTATTTCCACTTGCCGAGAAAAGCACTACTATATCAGGTGGAATCTGCTGATTTTGATATTCGTAGGGAGTCATTGTTTTAGCAAAACCAAGCTCATGGGACTCATACACTTGTTGCCAAAGTTTAGCCGCAACTAGAGACCCTCCAGAACCAATACAAAAAGCGGTTCCCTTTAAACTTGCATTGTTGAACGAACCATCAATTAAGGGGGGGGTGTATAAAGTCTTCTCCCAACTATCGATAATTTCCGTAATTTCTTCAAAATAAGAGCGTTTAGGCATTTTTGTTCTCCGTTCAATTAGATTCACACACTATTAATAATGCTTACCTAACAAATGTTCTACAATTAGAAAGAGGCTCCTCCTTTTATGGAAGCGCCAGAATTGCTAATCGTTGATATTTGAAAGATATTCTTCAAACAAAATTCGCTCGCACAGTACATCTGCCCAATCTAGAACAGTCCAGCTTTCCAGATGTTTCACTTTCTCAAAAATAGCCTTTGGATGGTTATTTAGCAGCGTTTTGCCCCAGTGTCCATTATTGCTTATCAATCCCGAAAGAAGTTCATTTAATAAAAAGGATAATTCTACTTCATTAAATGCCATCCCCGATCGCGGCCAGATTAGCAGGGTTGAAAGAGGGATTGTTGACAGCCTTTCAACCTCAACGATATAACCATACTTTTCTTTGACTTTGACAGACACGAGGGCGACCTTTCTTGCAGTGCCGTTTTCATTAAATGAAAATCTCTTGCCCGATGGTATGAGCATTACTCGTTGATCCAGAATTTCTATGGTAGATTGAATTGCTCTTATAGCGCTAATCATTTTATGAAAGGTTTCAAGCCCATCAATATTTGACGTTTCTATAACCTTAGCTCCTATCAACTCAATAGGGCTAACCCCTTGATTGCTTGAAAAATCGACCTCTGCGTTTGAGAATAAGTATTCATTCCCAGGCACTCGCTCTTGCTTAAACCTGTGCTTATTCTCCTGGTGAAATTGCATTTCTCGCTCAATCTGTTCCCTTTTACCGATTTTCCCATCCTTTCTTTTCTGGATTGGAACCGGTAGTTGTATACTTTCCTTAATGACTTCGATTGGCTGGTCAAAACTCAGCATTGTTGGCGAAACATCCACAGCTATTGTCTTCGACTTCCCCTTAGGGCTTTCGTCAGTAATTAAGAAATCTCTTTTCTGCCGTTTAGGCCTATTAGACCTCTTCGACCTAAAAGGGTCACGCTCCCCCGCTCTGGTCCGTCGTTTACGTACCATATTATGAGTCCAAGTCATATTGGGATATGGCGAACTAATACCGCTTACCCTTACTATCTCTAAAACAAGATAGGAATCAAAGCCTTCTATAGCCCTTACCTCCCATTGACTAGGCCCCTGAATAGGCGGTACGGCCTTTATTGTATTCGCCGATCTGCTATTGGCCGATTCATTAGAAAACAGGCTATGGCTTTCTAGTTCCTTATAACCCCGCGGGAATATACTTTGGACTACACTATCCCATATCTGTTTGGCATACTTGTCAGTTAGAAGCCATCCTACGTGTTTAACCAGGGATTCGGTAATTACTTTTGAGGGAATTTGATTATCGATATGTATTTTCAAATGATTAGAGAATTTGCTTTTAATGGTCGCCAGGAACTCTAAACCATGCGGTTCTAAAAGGGCCATAGCCAGGGTTGTATGTGGAGCAAAAAAGCATCTTATTATCTCAATACACGGAATACATACAGGCTTATCCTTGAATTCAAATAACCAAACTGATTCTTTACCAATATTCCAACTTTCCTTGAAATACGCTTGCTGATGGGATTCTGCTGAGAAGACTTCTCCGCTCATGGAGGTAAAATCGAATGAAAACCTAGAAATGCTTCCATCTTTAAATGTCTCTAATGGTTGACCATTTTGCCACCCTTGCCCGAAACGCAGCCAAGGCAATGAGCCCCAAGCAGTTTCAAGACGGACTAATTCGCCTTCCTCACTTTCGAATAGCAAAGACAACATCCATTCATTGCGGTCATTTCTATATGGAGATTTGATCCACACTAGTTTAACAACCTCATCCTTGGCAAAAGGCCACTCCCGGAACTTTAGAATGATTTTCCCCTCCAACAACAAAGATTATGGAGCAAATTCCCCGTTAGAGTAAGCTTCATGATTAATGGTCTTAATCCCGCTAATTGGCGATTAGAACCACTTTCTTTACCTTATTTAGCACTTCATTATCCCTTTTCTGTCACCGACTCAATTATCCTGAAGAACCGGAGTTTGGGGTCTCCTGGTAATGGGAGACTTCGCCTGTATATCCAATTCTTTTTTAGCCCAATACCTAAACTGGCTCAGACTAGGAACGTTCTCTGTGGAGTCTGGGTTATTTTCATCCGTTATAGAATAGAAATTGTAAAGCATTTCATGATACGCATATTTTAGTGAAGTTTCACCCTTGCGAAGGTACCAGCGTTTCAGTGCTGTTCTTATGATTTCTTTATCTTTTTCAGTGATCCTCATTTAATAATCAAATCCTTTCTCAAGCATGCCTTTATATCTTCGATTTCTAATGTACCCTCTACACCCCTTCAAATCAGCACGCCTACTTTTCCAGCAACAATAGTTATTGAATAAAATCCCCATTTGAGAAAGCTTCATAATTAATGGGTCCGTTTAAAGTCGTATCTATTAGCTCATAATATTCTGGCCTTAATCCTGCTAATTTAGCGATTTTCCATGGCTTCACCTCTTCTTCTGAATCAGCAAGGACTTTGCTTGCCCACTTGATTCTTCTGATACGAAAACCATCAAACTCTTCTGTCGTTGCATCTAAATAGGATTTTGTCTTGGGAAGTTTATCCAAATGCTTTTCTAATAACGCTAAAAGACCGGTTTCTTTTCCTAAACGGCTGATAGTTATTCTCCTGGGTTTTGAGGAGGAGCGCAGCTCCACTTGAACTACTTTCTTAACCTTATTTAGCACTTCATTATCCCTTTTCTGCCAATCGACTCGATTATTTGGAAGAACCGGGGACACATAAAATGGTGAATTATTATTTAGCCATTCCCTATCATGTCTATAAAGCCAGGTATAAAGGCCTGGCTTTATCTTCCTCAGTTCCGTTTTTGAATAAGAGGGGTAAGCAGTTATTAACTGCAACCATGCTTTTCTATGTTCTTCCAGGGTATTAAGGGCATCTGGTATATCAGTATCATTTTTATTACTTTGTTCATCCTCAAGCAAACGGGAGTATTTTATAACTGTATTTGTATCAACCTCTAGTTTCCTTGCTATGGCTCTAAAGCTCATATTCTGCATGGATAGAAGCTTTTGTAGACTTTCTTTCCAAACGGGTCCAAATTCCTTTACTCTGCCGATTCGATATCGGTCATTTGAATCCTTATCCGGACCACGCCTAGAAAACACAAAGCCGCATTTGCAGGTAAAAGTTCCGACTGGTTTTCGAGTCTCGGTACAATAGGTTATTTCCAAGTCCTTAATAACCGGCTTTTTATAGTGTCCTGCTGCTGCATTTAAGCAAGGCCACGGCCCCTTACCAAAGGGTTCATAAGTAAATGCATTATTCATAAATTCGGCTATAGAGCCTGTTAAGAACCCCATCATCAAAAGATGTCTTATCGGATGAAATACCTTTCGATGCTTCCTGGCAATGCTAGCAAGCCAATTGTTATCTCCCTGCGGTAACGACTGCATCAAGTTTAAGAATTCTTCTCCATAAAAACTGAGGAATTCATAAATCAAATCATCAACCCTTACCCGGCCTGACGGAGTTGCTAAATCTTTTTGGATAAGAAGATTTACGTAGCGTTCTCTATACCAATTCAAATTAGTTGGGGAAGATAGCGTATTATCAAGCAGCCATTGCGCCTCAATAGCAAATTTCAAGAGTTTATCTAATGTATTGTCTGACGCATTAACCTTATACGGTTTGAACTGGCAATTTTCTTTGAGCGCTGGAATGAATTCATGCTTGTGCATACCAACTGTTAGCACGGTACTGTCTAAGAGCAGTTGTTTGTGCTCCGGGCAAATAAGCACACCAGGGCTCTGGTGCAACCTGTGCCAATAACACTCACCTAGTTTTTCAATCTCTTCTTCTACACATACCGGGCAAAACTTGAAGAACCTGGGTGTTTTAATGCTGCTAGCCATTATTCCCGTAAATGTATGTATGGAGCCTCCGAAATTGCCTTTCATAGTCTCAAAAAGCCTAGTTGCTCTGGTTAAATCCATAAAAGGAGCATAGTAATTGTATAAGGTGGTAGTACAAATCAACTGGTTCTCATCATATCCCCACTCTTCTGGGATATGTTCTGTTAACAAGTTAATGCAAGATGGAAGATCGGAAATAGCGCAATTCGTTGTTTTCCCAAACAGTTCGTTTAACGTATCCCTTGGATATAAATACCCAATTTTAGCGTGGTATCTCGCCAATACGCTATAAAACAGCTCATCAGGGTAGCGATGCGGGAAAAAGGTTAACATGGTTGGCCTTTTTCAATAAATTGTTCAACAAGTGGTTTTATAACATTTGCGGTTTCCAAAGAGTCCGATTCTGATTCACTAATATCCTTTTCAGCTATAATGCTTCTCAAATCATCCGAGTCTAGCTTCTCAGGCTTCTTTACTTGTTTACTCTGCTTATCATTTTTAAGATTCTGAGTTCGTTCCAACGCCAGTTTAGTAGCTGCGGTGATATCATTGATACCAGTGTTTTCTTTAAGAATTTGATAGACTGCCTCTTCCGCGACTGGAGCTTCAATGCCTACATCTAATAAACGCAAGATCACCTTATGTGACAGGTCCTTAGTTTTAGCAGAATTGCTGATTCTTTTTGACGCCTCAGCTAGCTTTTTTTGATATTTTTCGAATGACTGTTCTATATCTAAAGGTTTAATATCTTCATATTGGTCTATTAATCTCCGGTCACCTGATCTAAGTGCATCCAACATGGGTTTAACCAATTGGAGATTTTCCTTTGCTACATCATGAATTAAGTCAGGAGTAATAGTCTCTTTGGCATATGCAATAGCCTTCCATTGGGCAAGGGCATAAAGCTTTATTACAATGTCTACGATACCCTGACTCTCATAATACAAGGCCTCTTTGATTTCTTCGGTTAAAGGTGCTTCGTTTTTTGTCCATTGAAATTTCCACATCCCGTTTAAAAAGTGTTGCCATTCCTCTGTTGGGGCCAACCTATCCCAGTGGATATCGCCTTGACCACTACCTCTGCGGGCTTGCCTGAATTCACTGCGTAATACGCTAAAAGCACTGGGGGTACCCACTAGAACAACCGGAACGCCAATTGTATTAATGAGGGTCACAAAGAAATTGAGCATTGATTCAGCACCACCGCTTTTCGCTCTGTTGAGATGTTGAATTTCATCAATAACAAGCATGCCCAGTCCATATAAATCGGCTATTTGTTTCATTCTAGGCAGCATAACATCAACCGAATTACGGGTATTACCAAATTTCTTAAAAAAGTTAGTTTCCAATAGCTCATCAACGGCCAAAAAGAAATTAATACATAATCCTTTGATTGAGCCATCATAAGGACAATCCAGTTTAAGCCAGGATAACTGAAATTGGTTGAAATGTTCATCATGGTAATTTGAATGCATTAGTGTTTGAGGAAAATATGAAAGGATTCGATCAATCGTCCTGGTTTTTCCCATACCGGATATACCGATAATAGTCATTCCAGTTGCTGAATATCCAATACCCTTATCAGGCATACTATATCCACCGTAATTTCTCATTCTGTAGTCCTTTTGAAGTTTCCTAGCAGAATCGGGGCTTAATGGATTTCTAGCTAAATAGCCTCTTCGAATCAGGCTTGATATTTTTCTTTCCAAATCGATATGACGTGGCAACGGTTCAAAGTATTCAAATAGCCTGTTAACAAACTCGTAACGAATTTTCGCACTAAGACCTCTTTCAGCATAATCATACCTGGGTAGGTATGTAAGCATATCAATTTTACCCTCTTCTGATAAGACAGGAGGTAATGCTTCGATAAATGGATTTCCGGAAAAATCATCGACTTCTTGCTCATGATAAACAGCCTGATAGTAATTATTACTGTCGGCTTTCATAATCTCGTTCCTCCTGCTTTTTAGTGAGTAATTCCAACAAAGGATTTGAATCTTGATTTTCAATTTTGACTTCTGCTTCTGTTTGTATATCGGTTGTATCTTTGGGATCTAGTTCATAAGCCTGGAGTTTCCTAAGTTCTTCCTGCTCCCATTTACGATTGTTTCCAATACCCTTGAGCTTAGCATTGTTGGATTGTTCACTTTTAGTAGCAGCAGTCATTGTCTCCCCCTCGGTAACAATAGTCTGTATATTATCAAATAAGCTAAGCTCTCCAAGCATAACCCGGTCCGAACTGGATTCTTCTTCTAGCTTTTCGTAATCCAGAAGGTATTGTATCTCATCCAAACTCTTGTCTGTATATCTCTCTTCACTCTTAGGCAGTAAAAAGCACTTTTCAAAACCATGGCCGTCTTCATCAGGTATATACAGATAATTTAGATTACGTGGATCGTACGAGACTGTTATCGACCAATTTTTCTTTCTTGCTTTGACAAACCAAGATTGCTTTTCTGCACTTTCACAGCTGTAAAACATATTCTTAAACTTTATCCCTTGGCCTGTTATGGTTGTTTTATATCTTGGCATTAAGTTCAGCTTAACAATATCTTCTGATTCTCTTCTCAAACGGCCAGAACGATTTACAATTCCCCATTTCCACAAATCAATGGGAACCCGGGCAACATCATCCTCAATCATTCCTAATTGCCTTACATACGAGCTTAAGTAGTGCTCATTGTTGTGAAACAACACACAGTTGATTATAATTTTAGTAAACTGGTAAATATCCAGCTTGGCATCGAGCCGGTAATCCCGAGCACCACGTTGTCTAAAATCCTTATCTACATAGCCTGGCACGAACGGCTTTACTCTCTTATGAAGAATCCTAAAATGTTGCTCTACAATTCCTTTCCAGTCAGCCCTAAAGGGTGAAGCGTATTGAATACGGACTTTTAAGGCCTTTATCATTGGTTCTACATTTTTACTTAGCATTTCCCCTCTATCAGCCGTTATCGCTTCAGGAATGTGATGGCACGGCCAGTCCTCTTTAGCAATTTCAATTCCATATTCAGCGCAGAATTTGACTTTATCAGTGGCGGCATTAGCTAAAGCCATCATTGCGCCCAACCATGAAGGCCCTTCCAATCCGACATACAGGCCCGTAATCATTCGGCTGAAAACATCAATTATTACATATACAACCGGACGCCCTATTATCCAATTTCTATTGAAGCGCGAAACCAGAAACACATCGGCTACAGTAGCATCTATTTGAAACATAGCACCAGGTCCTGTAATATCAGTATCTGAAGATCCCAATATAGGTCTGTGCTCTAATTCATATGCCTTCAATCCCTTTCTGGCTATGGTTTTCTCCTTAATATCGCATTCTTTAGAAAACCAATATTTGAATTGTGCAAAGGTTGGTATATTTTTATCAAGATTAAATACATATCCATGTTCTGCGCACTCCTTTTCAGCAAAATAATCCTTTATCATCAGTTTATAAACGTCAGTAAGCGGGATCCCTTTCCGAGTATAGTAGTAACGCTTTATTGCTACACGAAATATTCTTTTAGTATCTTCATCAACGTTTACCCCGTTGCCGAGCATTAAAGAATGTTTCCTTGGTCTACCCCGTTTCTTCTCACCAGCTGCTTTATCTTTTCCTTTACCGCCGGATTTATCATAGTCTGGCAGCAAGGCATTCATGTTCTTCCCACGCTGCCAGTACCTTCTTAAATACCGGTATACTGTTTTATCTGTAGTTCCAAACTCTTTTGCAATCTCTTGAACCAATGGCCCCCGAACCTCACGTTTATAAATCTGAGGCTCATTTTCCTGTATAGCCAATGTTTCGATAACCTTCCATGCCTTATCTCTAATGGCTTTGGCGTTTTCTGGAATATCCTCTTCTAAAACCATCTTGCCCCATGGATCTTTTTCGAGCACGGTCGCAAGCCCGCTTTCGATGGCTTCCGCAATCTGTGGTATGGTTCTTTTGTATGGAAACCCATTTTCACTAAATATATCTATGACGTAGGCAAGTACATAACCTTCGTCTATCCAGACAATTCTTTCAGTGAAGTGATCTGATTCGGACTGCCATTCGATAAGTTCGTTTACTGCCAGATTTCTATTCATAAAGATACCACCTGCCCATCATTCAAAATCTGATGATCCCAGGTGGTAATTTTCCTAAAGTCAATTTTAACGTTCATATTCAGAAGGACTTCTTTTCTAGCTACTAAATGTTTAAATATGCGAAGAGAAGTCCCTGCCTCAAGTTTTAAGTCTTTGTCTAGAGATTTGGTTATGTTTACAACTGTTGAATTATATCGTTTAAGCCTGCCTTTCAATTCTAAAGCTATAGCAAGCATTTGGTTTTCGGTTAGGTCTTCGGTGGGTTCAAAATAATAGTCGGAGTGTATTAGCCTAATATTATTGGCAAGAACCAAGGGAATCTCTTTTTCGGTTATGATACCCCAGTCAGTATTTAGCTCCTTCCAATAACGTCTTTCTATTTCGAATTTACTAATAACACTCTTCTTTGCCAGCTCTGATGAGGGTTTGACCGTTCTAGCAATATATTCTTCGCTTCCACCGACATTTTGGGTAATCATAAAGTCGGTAGTTAGAACATAAGGCATCCCACTCTTCTTATCGGTGGGATAATTAACCCCTATCTCTCTTGCAATCTTCTGAGCTCTTTCTAGATCAATTAAAGGATATTGCTCTCTAATATCTATTACTTTATCCGACCACTCTAAAATATAGAAAGTCCGCAATTCATGGTTGGACGGGAATTCATGGACTCTTTTCGTTTTCCATCCAGGTGTCTTTGACGACCAGCCCTTAGACGGAAAATCCTGCACCTTTATCCAGGGAACGTAATCTGACCCCTCTCCGCTTCCCCTTCCTTCCTTTTTATAGCGGCTAAATGTGTTCTGGTTCCAATTGCGGCGAGTAGTTGGCACTATAAAAGACCACCTTTTTAGATATATGTTGCTGCCAAAATGTGATAATTATACTACTTTTTTATATTTATCGGAAATCATTAATAAATATTGTAGTATATTATTATCTTTTACATATTATTCTTAATTTTAAGCATGCTAACATATAAGTAAAGATACAATATATGCCACTTGTTACCATTTTCTAAACGAGCGGTTTTATGTTTACATTAAGAAAGATTGAAAAGTCGAGGATTGAAGATGAATTCAATTTATCAGAAAAGAAGGGAGTCTTATGCATAAACCAAAAGCAACATCAAGAGAAAAAGCTATGGATGAAGCCATAGCGCAGACTCGAAGACCTTATGACTATAGGATTACAAAGCAAAAGCTGGATGAGGCTGCTAAAAATTCACACGAACATTTCAATAATCTAAGGCTTAAACAAAAAGAAGAAGCCGATAAGTCATTTAACAAATAGTCTAATAAAACTCTTGTAGATCCCGAACGGGCAATAAAACTTGTCATGAAACAATCTTATGGATTTTTGGCTTAATAATTGAGTCTTAGCGTACCTCCGTTTCCATAAGACGATCAGGTCACCAAAGTGCAGGGACCTTCCCAGAAAATCCACTTATGTTTTCCATACTGTGTCTAAGTTTTCATTCCAACCATCGTTTGAATGATCATCCCCGAAAATATATCTTTTGTAATACTAAGCATAGGGCGGCCTATTTTTTGCAAAGGACTCTCTTGGCCAACAAGATTTACATCAGCCTCAAACACTTCGGTTTGGCATTTAAATCGTGGGGTTCTCTCTTCTATCAATTCAAAAATATAATTACCTTCATCGTATTCGCCCATAAAAAAGCTCCTTTCGAAGGTTAATATTTCCAGAAGGAGCAGCTTTATACCAACTATATTATAAAAAATCAATATTATTATGAATTACAAGCTTAACTAGTTCGTGAAAACCGCAAGTTTTCGCCCTTTCAGATAGATACTCGTGCATGTATATATTTATCTTGTTCAATCATTTTCATAATTAAGTTAGATTTCAATTAATTAAAAATACATCATTATAATCCCATGGCGCCGGTGCTGGCCTATTGTACCTTATCGGCATCTCTCTTCATATACCCGATCAACGCCACTTCCTTATCCAGGCCCATTCCAGCAATCGCCGAGGTCGGAGTCACATTTCTCTCATGCCCAGCCCCCGCGTGACTTCGGTCTTACTGAAGCTCGAATTTAATTTGAGCCGCAGATGCTTTGATTCCCTTATTTATCTGGGTTTTACTAAAGTTATCAATACCCTGGTATGACTGCACAACAAATGTGCTGCCTTCGGCATTATCAATCGAGAATTTCATATTTACAACCGCCGTCTTATCGTCAGTCGATACATATGAAGTAATTCCCTGAGAGCTATCCATACAATTTACGGTGTTAAGCCCGTTTTGAATGTAAGACGAATCCATAAGAAAGACCTCCATGGCCGCCGAGGTCTGTTCCGTATCGCCTTCATCCGTTTTATCGACCAGATTGTAATTCACTAATAGTGATAGGGTGAGAATCCCATTCTTGCTGGAAACGTCTTTTACAGCAATATCGAACCGGTCGCCCCAGATATCACTGCAGGTCGCATATTCCCCTTTATTGACATGGCCGCTCTTAAGTGCCGCATAAGCTGCTCTGTATAAAAACGGAATTGTCAATAACCCAAGTAGAAGCACCCATACAACCACTATCTTTTTCGTTGAAATATCGGTACTGTCAGGATAAACACTAATATTGCTCATAATTAACCCTTATCAAATTACGTCTATACTTTCTTTGTATTCTATTGCTCTCCATAACCCTTTGTCCACCTCCCACTGTTTGTATTTATGCTTGAGAAATTATTTTGTAGTTGATAACAATTACTATTTAAGAATAAAATGCTAATTAGTAATATATACTATTTATGGAGGTAAAATATGGTGGATGAACAATTAAAAAAACTGCAGCGAAATGGCCTAAAAATAACCCCCCAGCGCAAGCTGATCCTGGATATTTTGGAGGAATTCTCGCAGCTTACCGGAGAAGAAATTGCCAGCCTGGCACGCGATAAACAGCCCAGTATTTCAACTGGCACCGTATACCGCAATCTTAAGCTCCTCAGTGAATTGGGCCTAATTCGAAACGTTGCCTCAATCGATGGTATCCGCCGTTTCGAAAACGCTTCCGTGCATAGCCACCATCTGGTTTGCCTCAGGTGCAAGAATACGGTTGAGATTGACTTCTGTCCGATGAATAACGAGCTGCAAAAACTGGCGGAAAAATACGGGTTTCAAATTGCAGACCATGATTTCCAAATAAGAGGTTATTGTATGGAGTGTAAAAAGGGGGCTTAAACTGTGAGATTCAAATCCAATAAAAGAAAAAGCTATTTCTTCACCGGGATGATATTATCGACCTTACTGCTGGTTTTTCTGGCTCCGATGTTTATCGGTGGGTGCAGTAATAATAAAGCAACAAACAATACGCTCCAACAGGAGCCAACCATTATAGTAACTTCTTTTTACCCAATGTACATCATGACCAAAAATATAGCCGGAAATATTCCCGATGTGCAGATAATCAACATGACCAAACCGACCACCGGCTGTCTGCATGATTACCAGTTGACTACCGAGGATCTAAAGAATCTTGAAAAAGCAAAATTTTTCGTTGTAAACGGAGCCGGGATGGAGTCGTTTATGGATAAAGTAACCACCCAGCGTCCCGATCTCAAAGTCATTACCGCAAGCAACGGTATTGCTCTACTCAAAGATGAAGACGGAGAAGAAAATCCCCACGTCTGGGTCAGTGTATCCCTGGCCATACGCCAGGTGCAAAGCATAAGCGAACAGCTGGCAGCGGCCGACCCGGCTCATGCCCAGGCCTATCAGACCAATGCCACCGTTTATGTAAAGAAGTTGGAAGACCTTAAATCCCGAATGCACCAGGGATTGGACGGCTTAAAGCAAAAGGATATTATCACCTTCCATGAAGCCTTCCCTTATTTTGCCCAGGAGTTCAACCTGAATATCGCGGCTATTATTGAGCGTGAACCCGGTTCCGAGCCCAGCGCCGGTGAACTGGCGGAAACTATAGCTTTAATACGAAAGACAGGTATTAAGGCCGTCTTTGCCGAGCCGCAATACTCTGACAAAGCAGCCCAAGCCATAGCCAATGAAACAGGTGTACAGTTGTCGTACCTGGACCCGGCAGTGTCCGGACCGGATGATCCCAATGCCTACATTTCAGTCATGGAGCAAAATCTGGCCATATTGGAAAAAATCCTGGGTGGTAAATAGTAAGTAAATCAGTAAACCTGTTATTTGTGTTAAATCACAAAACCTGGTAGCAAGTCTTAGGCAGGTTTCCTGCAACTTATATTGCAATTTCTTAAGAGGCGGTTAAAATGATGATAGTTGATGATGCCCTGTTCATACAATAACTTAATAGAGTCTCAAAAAGCAGCTCTCATAATAGTTGAGACCATAATTTTATGGGAATTTAGGAGTACAAGGTGATATATAAAATTCCTTCTGATTTTGATATAAACGAGACTGTGGAATTAAAGCACCAAAAACACAGCTGGCTGGTTTCTCTAATCATTCTTTTTGTACTGATCCTGCTACTTGATTCTGGAATAAAGTTCGCAGGTCCGGAACTGGCTAACTTTAAAGTAGTATTCCTGGGCATTGTACTTGAAGCTCTGCCTTTCATTCTGATCGGTGTGGTCGTATCGGCTCTGCTGGAAACCTTTGTTTCGGAAGAATTTATCTATAAAGTGCTCCCTAAAAACCGCTATGCCAGTATAATGATAGCCTGCTGCCTGGGAATCGTTTTTCCCATCTGTGAATGCGGTATAGTCCCTGTGGCCCGAAGACTGGTCAGTAAAGGAGTTCCCCTTTACAGCGCCGTCGCTTTCATGCTGGCTGCACCCATAATCAATCCCGTGGTGATTTCCTCAACTGCGGTGGCTTTTTCCGCCAATCACACCATGGTCTGGCTGCGAATGGGCGCAGCCTTTCTGGTTTCCTTCGCCACAGCCTTGGTTTTGAGTTTTATGGTTAAAGGGACGCAATTAAACCCCAATGCTGTTTTAAACATTGGAACCTGCGGTCATGACCATTGCTGTGATCATAATCACGAAGCGGCAGCTTTCGGAACGAGGATGGTAAGAACCCTCCAGGCCTCCTGTGATGAGTTTTTTGAGATGGGAAAATACCTGATCATAGGGGCTTTCCTGGGCGCCCTGGCCCAGACCTTCATCCCCCGCAGCCTGCTTTCAGGCGTCGGCCAAAACCAGTTATTGTCTATTATAATCATGGTGGGGTTCGCCTTTGCCGTCTCGGTTTGCTCATCAGCGGATGCCTTTATAGCGGCCTCTTTTGCGGCCAGTTTCAGCCCCGGCGCTCTTCTGGCTTTTATGGTCATGGGGCCTATGATCGATGTAAAAAACACCTTAATGCTTTTTAAGGCTTTCAGATCCCGTTTCGTACTATTCATGATCCCGGTAATAATAATGCTGGTTATAAGTGCTGCGTATATTCTAAATATCTTGGGGAGGTAAAATATGCCCGGATACAAACGTTATGAAGCCTACAAAGCCTTGATATTATTGGGTTTTTGCTGCATGCTGTCTTATTTTCTATTCACCCAAAAGATCAAGCTGTATATAAATCCGCGTTTCACTGTTTTGACCGTCGCAGCTGATATCGTAATATTCCTGCTTTTCCTTGTTCAGGGGTCAATGGTGGTCTTCAAAAAACCTCATATAGGGGAGCCCAGCCACCATCATAAAACGTCCATATGGCCCATAGTTCCTTTTGTAATTCCCCTGCTATTTGTACTGGTAATGCCCAACGCAACCCTGGATGCAAGCATCGCAGCGGATAGAGGCGTCAGCATCAGTTCGGTTGATGCTTCTCCAAACGCCAACGGATCAGCGTCCGGCACTACTACAAGCTCTTCCGGTACTGCCTCACAACAAAACAGCACCGGGTACCGGCAGGACAATTCCCAATATGACTATAGCCGGGATCCCCATCTGGTTGTCACTGATGATAATTTCGTCAACCTGGTATCCCAGATTTACGAAAACCCTAAAGAATTCGTGGGTAAAGATATTACTATGATGGGGTTTGTGGTGAGAGATTCTGATTTTTCAGCAAAACAAATCGGCATTGTCAGGTACGTCATAACCTGTTGTACGGCAGACGCCATGCCTTGCGGCTTTCTCTGCGAATATGAAAATGCATCCAGTATAAAAGACGGTACCTGGTTAGAGGTAAATGGAACCATTGACATGGCCAAATTGAGAAATACTGATTTCGCAGTTGTTAAAATTAAATCTATTCAGACTGTTAAGGAGCCCCAAATGCCCTATGTGTATCCGCGATATTAAAGAACTATTTATTAAGTCCCAGCACTCTTTTGCGGTAATAACTGCTGTATAACACGGCTGCCGGATTATGGCCCAGCACCCGGTCCTTGACAATTACGGTGGTGACCGGCGCCTCTGAATACTTTGTAAACAGCATATCGTGCCCAACGCATAGACCGCAGATGATATTCATATCTGTTTGCTTCTGATTAAGAAACTGTGCCTGTCCTATGGGATTGCACATAACCTCATCAGCTCCGGCGTTTATTTGCGGTAGTTCCAGCTTTTGCTTAAAAATGCCCCCATTTTTGCAATTGATCACATGAACCTCGAAGTGCTTTTTTAGATAGGCTGCGATAAGCTGAGCTTCATTTATCAAACCGGTACAGGTGGCAATGCCGATCTTGGTATACTCCATTTCCTGGGCAAAGAGTTTGATCTCCTCCAATCGGGTGGCCTGCTGATAGTGCCGGCTTTCAATAGCTGCAGAGGCCCGGCTCAGCCTGCTATTTTCTTCATCCCTATATATCTCAAGTATTTCAGCGTTAATCTCCGGGTAACAGTCTTTACCTTTCCGGCAGCGACGGCTAAAACATATGGAACACTCTTTCTTTTTCTCCTGGTTGGACTGGTCAGAATCGGGTTCATTTCTATTTAACATTAGATTCAGCTCCCTATTTACATTAAACTAACGACGTAAGTCCCATCATCCTTCTAAATGCTCCAGCAGCCGTCGGGACTTATCTTCCAGTTCAGCAATGCGCGCATATACTTTTACCAACTGCGCCCTCTGCTGCTCGATGAAGTATTCTTCTACCCCGGCTTGTTCATATTCTTCGATGGTTTTCAATATCACTACCACATTGAATTCTTTGAGATCAGCCATTTTTTTAGCCGTCTCCCTCAGCGCCTTAAAAATATATTCATTTTGTTCGTTGCTCATTGCTTCTCCACTTTCAGTATAATATTATTTTTCCTAGCAACGCATAATGAAGAGGGGCAGGTTCATTGCCCCTCTTTTGAGTAACATTACATATGATTATCGCTCACTCATCAAAAGTTATTGCCTCAAACGGGCAGGTGTCAGTACACACACCGCATTCAATGCAGTCGTCGTTTACCATTGCTATATCATCTTCAACTCGAATCGCTTCGACCGGGCATATATCAGCGCATTGTCCGCATCCTGTGCATTTTTCTTTATCTACTGCTGCCTTCATTGCTGTATTATCCTTTCTTTTTTTAATGACCACAGTCATCATGATGCATATGCTCATGGCATACCGAACCGGTTGACTTGAGAACACCGTCTAAATACTGTTGGGCGGCAGTCCTGGCCTCGCCCCGCGCCCCGACAATCACCTCGATGCCTTTTTCATTGAAGATATCAATCGCACTGGCCCCCATGCCTCCTGAAATGATCACCTTGACCCCTAAATCGTATAGAAAATTGGGCAGGAATCCCGGTTTGTGTCCGGGATTGGGAATGGATTGGCCGTTGATTATTTGATTGTTTTGGGCTTCAAAAATATTGAAGTTCAGGCAATGCCCAAAATGCTCGGTTACCATATCATTTTCACTTGCTACTGCAATTCTCATAATTACTTTTTCCTCCGCTTTTTCTAATTGGGTCTTTTCGGCTAATTCCGCTGGTCCGTTCTCCTGTGGCAATTCTTCTAATATTTTTACGACCGGATCAAGCCATTCGCCGCTGTACAATTCAATTATCCCTTTATCGCAGGCCTCTGAGATTTGTGGATCAATGGGGAGCTTGGCCAGCACCTTTAAGTTGTGCTGCTCAGCAATCTCATCGATATGACTATCCCCAAATATTTTGTATTCCTTATCATTGTCGGGACACTTGAAATAGGACATGTTCTCAACCAACCCAATTATGGGTATTTTCATCATTTGGGCCATTTTGACCGCTTTGGTCACGATCATTGCAACGAGCTCCTGCGGAGATGTGACAATAATAATTCCATCGACCGGCAGGGATTGAAAAACGGTCAGCGGCACATCCCCGGTTCCGGGCGGCATGTCAATGAACATATAATCGATATCGTACCATATCACGTCAGTCCAGAACTGTTTGACTACCCCGGCTAACATAGGCCCTCGCCAGACTACCGGATCGGTGTCATTGTCCAATAGCATATTAATGGACATGATATCAATGCCGGTTTTACTTTTATTCGGCATAAGGCCCAGGGCATTGGCCCCGGCTTTGGCTTTGATACCGAAAGCTTTGGGTATGGACGGTCCGGTTACGTCTGCATCGAGAATGGCGGTATTATATCGTCTTCGGTTCATGGCCACCGCCAGCAGGGAGGTGACCATTGATTTGCCGACCCCGCCTTTACCGCTCACAACTCCTATTACCTTTTTGATGTTGCTGAGCTCATGAGGTTTCTCTGAAAAATCCACCTGCCCTGCTCTTCTGTCCGCACATTCTTCACCGCAGGTGCTGCAGCTCTGATCGCATGTCTCGCTCACTTCAATTCTCCTTTACACATTTTCGTTAAACAGTATCGACATGGTCTTGCTAAAAACGTCTTTGACGGCGTTTCCGGCCAGACAGGCCATGTCAACAATGGTCTGGCCATTGTTAATGGCCGCAACCGCGGCCGTATCGAATGGTATTAGACCGGCTAGAGGCAGTCGCTGTTCTTGACAGAATGCTTCGATTTTTTCTGTATTACTTTGATTGATATCGTATTTATTGATGCAGACCGCAGTACTGACCTGAAATATGGCGGCGGTTTTGATGATACGTTCCATATCGCTGATTCCCGAGACAGAAGGTTCAGCAACGATCAACACCATATCCACTCCGCTCAGCGAAGCGATGACCGGGCAGCCAATACCCGGTGAGCCATCAATGATGGTCAGATCCGTATCAACGATTGCCGAGCTCATCTGTTTTTTTACTTCCGTGACCAGCAAACCGGAAGTGCCGCTTCCCATTTTGAGCTGGGCAGTTGAAAAAACCGCGTCATTTCGGTATAACATCAGTTCACCGGCTGCAGCCGGCTTGAGCGATACGGCCTCTACCGGGCAAATAGCTTCACAAACGCCGCACCCTTCGCAAGCATAGTAATCAACCTTGTATCCACCGTTTGCGGTGACAGCCTCAAAGCAGCAGTACTGCCGGCAAAGGTCGCATTCTATGCACAGCTCGGGATCTATCTCCGCCCTGGGCATTCCGTAGTAATCGGTCCTTTTGGGTTCCGAGTGCTGAGCCATGACCAGGTGCAGGTTGGGCGCATCCACATCACAGTCGGCATAGACTCTGGCCCGGGCTAATTTAATGAATGCGCTGGCAACCGTAGTCTTGCCCGTACCGCCCTTACCGCTAAGAATCAAGAGCTGTTTCACGCTGCACCTCCTCACTCACAACCCGCAGCAAGGAAGCGAACAGATCGCGATATTTAGCATTCTCTCTAACAGCTATCCGGGCATCGGAATTTATCGTCCCCAGTTCTCTATCGAAGGAAATCCTGCCTAAAATCTTTATACCTTTGTCAAGGCAATATTTTTCAGCCGGATTTTCACCCTCCAGACACTTGTTGAGCAACACCCCATGCGGTTTGCCAAATAGTTCAACCAGTTCATGGACCATATTGAGGTTGTGCACTCCAAAGAGTGTGGGCTCGGCAACCAATATACAATAATCGGCATCTTTGATGCTTTCCATAACTATGCAGGCGCTGCCTGGCGGACAGTCAATAAAAGACGATCCAGGCGGCATGTCATGCAGAAGTTTCTTAATAATGGGGATGCCGGAGGCTTCACCGATATTAAGTATACCGGTAGCCACCGCAACATTTTCCGAAACTCCCTTCTCTATACTGCCGATGACCTTATTCCTTTCGCCCAAAGCTTTTTCCGGGCAAAACAAAACGCAGCCCCGGCAGGAATGACATACTTCATCAAAAATCAATAATTTGTCATTGATATAAGCCAGGGCATTAAATTTGCAGAATTCAACACATATGCGACAGCCATTGCATAATGTTTCATCTACCAGGGGAATCCTTATCGATATCTCTTCTGATTCAACCCTTTCGGGTTTGAAAAAAAGATAACCGTTAGGCTCTTCCACGTCACAGTCAATATAGCTGGACTGCCCGGCGACGGCTGCCAGATTAACAGACACCAGAGTCTTGCCTGTGCCGCCCTTTCCGCTTAGCACAGCTATCCTCATGATTATTTTCCTCCATGCAGCCCGGGATGGATATCGGTCAGCAGCTCCAAATTACCTTCATTGAAGGCTGTAACGTTATCCCGGATTGAATCATTGATCGTCTTGTATATTTTAATATTGGCCGCATTCATAACTTCAGCGGCATTCTCCCCGCATCTTGGCGTGAGCAAAGCGCCTACCCGGCTGTCCACCACCGTCTGAGCAGCCTTGATTCCTGCTCCGCCCGGGCTGTTGGCGGCACTGTTTTCTTGAAAACCGCCTTCTTTGGACTCTGTATCATATATAAGAAAATAGGGAGCTCGTCCAAAGGATATACATACCCTGGTATCCAGGGTATTATCGTCTACCGGAATGGCAATTTTCATAATTGAACCTCACATCCTAATTTTCATTCCCCAAATTCGTGATTTGTAATAGAGCGATTACATTTATGAAACGTCTTTACTTGCCAGTTAAGTCCTCCTGCCGACGGGAATTCCTGCGCCGGTGTTTGATGCATCCGCCGCAATCACAGTAATCCTCCCGCCCGTCACAAAGTTGATAGTCCCCGCCTTCAATCCTGAGCACCTTGCCATTTACCAGGGAATCCGCCAGTTTCTTGCGCGCATCATTATAAATACGCTGCACGGTAGTACGGGCTATGCTCATCTTTTCGGCACATTCTTCCTGGGTAAAACCTTGTAAATCGATAAGCCGGATAGTCTCGTACTCTTCGACGGTCATAGCTACGCAAAAATCGTTAACCGGTACGGCGTTCAGCGGCCCGAACCGGTTGCTTTCCGGCATGCAACACACTTTTCTCCATTTTCTTGGCCTTGGCATAAATGAATCACCTCATAATAAGCTGCTAAACCAGTTGAAATCATACTGGTTTTCCCAGAGATATTTTTACAATCGACCATATCTTGCCGTCTCTGCAATACGCTCCAGTTAAAACCTGTCGTATACTATCCAGGGAATCCGGTATATTCAAAGCTTCAGCTATTATGCCGGCATTCTCGGGATTCAGTAAATCCGGATTATCCAGGAGATCACTCATAACTAAAGCCTTTTTCCTGAATATTAAATACTCCTGTTCCCCGTAACATTCGTAACGATCCGTGCATTCAATGCAGGCCGGATGATACAGGGGGTTGTAATAACAGCTTAACAGTGGCCCTGAAAAATTGTCCTTTTCCTCATATTTCATAGACCATGCCTCCTTGCGCTCTTACACAACGCTCTTTTCAGAATGCAGCTTTTTAGTCAAGGTTTCGGAAAGTATTTCCTATTTTTCAATTACAAATAATCTATACTGCAGCCTGAATCCTGCACATACGAATCATTGGGCTCCCCAACGCCGGTCCTTAATCATTATTGCCTCCGGTCTCCTGCACCCCGCGGCCCTGGCCACCGGGTCCTTGTTTACCACGGCCCTGTCCGCCGCGTCCGTTGTTTCCACCCGTTTTTCCAGATCCCTGGCCGCACTTGTTGCCCGCTCCTTTTCCCCTGCCGACACCAGCTCTAGGCCCCTGACCTCTCGGGCCCGTTCCATCTCTATTTGGCATAATCTCACCTCCTGGAACAAAGCAATGCGACTAACGTCTGTTTTCGCAATGCTTTTCGGGCATATGTTCATTTCAATTGTAAGTTCATATCGGGCATATGTCAATAACCTTTTTAGACATATGTCAATAATAAAACATTTACCCCTGGCTATGTGCTTGGCAGTATCAACCCGTACCAGGGATTTTCACCCATTAGACTGCGGCCATGCCGGGCGCACTTAAAGAAATTACCCTGCGCTTATTCACAGGGTAATATAAGGTGCCTTATTCTATCAGTTTTCGAAAGGCTTCTAAAGCTAACTTAATACAGACTTTATCCATCAAAAGAATGTTCAACTCTTTATACCTTCCACCACATTGCCGATTAGGTGCAGGGCCTGGCCTTAATGTCTACCAGGATAGTGAAACAATTCAGTAAATCTAGACTTTGTTGTTCTTTCGCCAAATTTTCATTTTTTGAGCTTCCTTGATAAGTCCATCCCGCAAATCAGGATGTGCGATATTAATTATGCGCTCAGCCCGCTCCCAGGTGCTGCGGCCGGCCAGGTCGCATTTGCCGTATTCGGTAATGATGATATGCGCCTGGGTGCGCGGAACACTCACTATAGAGCCCCGGGGGAGCATTGGAACAATGCGCGACTGCAGGCTGCCCTGCTTGTCTATGTAACTAGATGTACAGCAAATGATGGCTTTGCCGCCCCTGGAACTATATCCTCCGGTGACGAAATCCAGCTGCCCTCCGGTTCCGCTGATATGGCGGAGACCGGACGACTCTGAAGAAATCTGCCCGAATAGATCAACTTCTACACAATTGTTAATGGTTACGGCATTATCATTCATAGCAATTATGTGAGGAGCGTTGGTATAAGTAGTGGGATAGGCCGCCAGGCTGGGATTGTTGTCTATCCACTCATACAAAAACGAACTTCCCGCCGCGAATGCGAATACTGTTTTGCCTCTGTCGATTGATTTTTTCCTATTAGTTAATTTGCCCGCTTCAAACAAATGAAAATAGGCATCAGTGAGCATCTCAGTATGGCATCCCAAATCCTTGAGGTCGGATTCAACCAGCAAAGTACCCACAACATTGGGCATCCCGCCTATTCCCAACTGGAGGCAGGCCCCATCAGGCATCTCGCGCATAACATACTCAGCAATCTTTTTATCGGTTTCAGTGGGTGTCGCCGGCGGTATTTCAACCAACGGCGAATCGGCTTCCACAATGAAATCAACCTCCGAGATATGCAGCAATTCATCCCTTCCCCCGCAGGCCCAGGGCATTTTCGGGCAGACCTCCACGATGATCTTCTTGGCCACATTACACATCCCGCGAAGCGTCGATACACTGCAGCCAAAATTAAAATAACCATGTTTGTTCATAGGTGGAACCCTGATCATAGCTACATCAACGTCATCATATAAACTTTTTTCATAAAAGACGGGTTTATTTCGGTAGAGGTTGGGAATATAGTAGGCATTTTCTTTGTCATGCTGCATGCGATCCCCTGCTCCAAAATGCCATGAATTCATATGAAAAGTATCCCCGTCCGGATCAACTTTCCAGATTTCATGAAATTTTGTGCTCATGCAATGGCGTATGTTTATGTCTTTAAGCTCAATCTTGCGCGCAGCCAATGCTTCATCCAGCGCGTAGGGATTGGATAATACATCACCCCAATCGATCCAATCTCCATTTTTAACGATCTTCACGGCTTCATCGGCGTTGACTAGTTTAGACCGATATTCATCCAAATACGATAACAACCCACTCACTCCTTACTATTCTCTATGGCAAATACAGAGTCACATATTACTCTGTCAACTTCTACATTTTTTCATTGATATTGACTTGCGGCTTTATTTTTCTGCTTCCAGCAGAGACAAATAAGGCTTTGAATTTGCACTTGTCCAGGCAATTTAGGCATCTGATACACTCGTTGTTGTTAATCAGGGGAAGCTTGCTATCATCCTCAGGCATTGAAATAGCATTGACAGGACAGGTTTTTTTAGCACAAAGCTTGCAGCCTTTACATTCTTTCTCACCCAGCCTGATACGGTAGGGAGCAAGTCTTGAACTTAAAGCCAAGACAGCCCCCAGTGGGCATAGATACCGGCAAAAAGGCCTTTCTATCACCACGCTGGCGGCCAAGGTGATTACCAGAATTACTATGCCCGCAGTGGTTCCATCGAAATTAAACAGCACTTTAAATGGTTCATAGTCTCCCCAATAATTAACGCCCGTTTTCCAGGTCATAAATAGAAATGCAGCCAGCACCAAATATTTTAGTAGCCTGCCATATTTATCAACTCTGGGTGGTAGAGAAAAATTAATTTTGTCTGTATATGTAATTTCTTGAACCCCGCCCAGGGGGCAGATCCACCCGCAAAAAACGCGCCCCCAGATCATGGATATTATAAGAGGAACCAGCAGTAATATAAGGGCGATTTTAAACATAGAACTGTTTCCAAGTAAAAGTATAAACGGCGTACCCACCGGCTCCGGGCACCCTCCCAGATAAAAGCCCAACACTACAACCCCAACGAATAAAAGCAGCTTCCTCACTTGTTGGAGTTTAAAGAGGAACAGAAGCAGACCAGTCAGGAAAAAAAGATACCATAGTTGAAGGGTCAAAGAATCAAAAGTGATTTTAGATAATAATGCCAGCAAGGAAGAGGCTCTGGCTAGTCCCTCTTGATTGCTGGTTTCAGACGGGGAAGACGCCTCTACCGTCGTCTGTGAAGGGGTTGCGATGCCCGGTTTTTCTTGTACTTCAGTAGAAGGCGGTATTGTACCTGAAATACTATTTGTTTCTTCAGTCCCGTAAGCTTCAACATGCATTAAGCCAACTTTGGTGCAATAGCGTTCAACCCGAACGACAGCACTCCCTGCTGAGGTGAACTTGACGGTAAAGTTTAGAACATCCGGATTGCCTTCAACCCATTTTCCCGGGTCAATCAGCTCACCCCCGGTTACAATAATTTTAGTATCCTCCAGCGGTGTAACACACACCTTGTGGGTTTTATATCTTTCCAACCGGAAAGTAATAGATTCGCCGCTTTTTGCTGTAATGGTCGAAGGTTTTAAGACCAGGTTGCAGGCCAGGGCCTGTGCAGGCAACATCAATAACAGCAGCATTCCCAAGGATAATCCAATAAGAATCCTTCTCATTAAATCCCCTCCCTTAAGACCATTATAAAGTAAATTTATGTCCTCTTAATGCAAAGAAATGAGCAGCCGTTTCAAATACAAAGCGTCTCCTCTAAAGCTTCTTCACCATGCTGCAGATATAATTGTATGCCTTTTGAATTCATTCGTTTTTATCCGGTGGGCGCATCGGATATCTTATCAAAAAATACCCCGGGGATAAACTCACCCGGGCGAATAAAAGGGGATGGGCCAATCTATTGAAAAGGAAGAGAAGTCTCGTTGATTGACTTAAGTTTTGATAATTAACGGTTTTTTACCAGGTAGTTTATACAACCTATAAAACCTCTCCAATCTATTATCAAATGCACTACGGTCACGCTTATGGCCAGAATACTAAACCAGAAATGCCAGTCTCCCCATTGCTGTTTGGTCATCCCAAGCAATAGAAGCATCCTACCCGATCTTGGACCGGTAGGGGCCAGCCAAAGTATTAAACCACTTATGGCTGAAAATCCCCACAATATCAGCATGGAAACCGCCGTTACTGACCGCGTATAGGTTCTGAAAATCTTTGAGGACTTCGCCATATAATCTACCCCACATCTATTGATAGTTCCAAGGCTTTCGCCTTGAATCGGTCTTTAAAGCTCAACCTGTAACAAGTGCAAGTTTTTATCAAAAGGATTGAGTTTTCCTAGAAGCACAGAGCAATCCGCATAGGTAATCTCCTGCTTCAACTTTATTTATATCCGCAGTACCTCGGACATCTGTCTGCCTGGCTATCACTGGCTAGGGGACAATACCAGGGGAGTCTTTCAGATCTGGGTTTTCCAGCTTTAATCCCGGCTAAAAATGTTATTAATCGTACCCATGTAACAGCTAGTCCTCTTTGGACGTTTGTTATATTTGAAAACATATTTATCAACTTCTTTCGTTTAACTTCTTTAATCAAGCTATGTCCAAGTCAATAGCTAGAATACCAGCTGGCTTTAAGTAGGTGCAGTTCGGAATGTGCCTGAAGCACCACAGTTTCTTATGGCGTGGCAAATGGCTCACTCCTTTACATAAGCCTTTCCGGGCATATGCCCACTTCAATCGTAAATTTATTTCGGACATATGTCAATTATAAAATCTTCACAAGCAGCCATGATTAATTTGAGGTTTTGTTGAGCATGCCAATAGCAGCAAATTTATTGCCAAATGATGCATCTGTTGCCACTATAAGTAAATAGCTGAGGATAATCGTGGATTTGATCTTATGCTGGCCACAAAAATAAGAAAAACGGTAATCGCTTTTAAGTACGCCTTTTGGGGAGATGGGGAAAAAGGAGGCAGTTAAATCCATTTTTATTGCTGGTTTGAAATCCCATCCGGGTATTATACTCGCTGTTCCTGCAAATTTTAGCTTAAGCCCCTACGTAAATAGCCCATATATTTAAAAACCTCCGGTTCAGGCAGAATTGGCCTGTTTGAAGAGCCGATTGGCTTACGAGTAAGATTTAGCTATCACTGTCAGGTAGGGATCTTGTTCGCAGAAATTTAACATACCAAGAAAGGAGAGTTTATGAGCAGAAAAAAGGCTGCAATGATAATGACCTTGATTTTAATTGCTCTTATGACCATGCTTGGATCAGCTCAAGCATCAGCAGCAGAAACGAATCTTTCCTGGGGGTCTACCGGGGCTCAAGTATCTTCTCTGCAGACTACCCTTAATACCTTGGGGTACTGGTGTGGAACCGCTGACGGGATATTTGGAGCAAAAACATATGAAGCCGTTGTTCGTTTCCAGCAGGATAATGGAGTGCCTGCTACAGGCCTGGTAGGGCCACTTACCAGAGCAGCTCTTGGTTCAAATAGCTACGGCCAGGTATCGCGAGGTTCGAGAGTGATGACCGTGGTAGCAACCGGTTACGACGACAGTTATGAATGTAACTACCCATATTACGGAGCTCCCTCTTATATCGGCTTACCCCTGGCCAGGGGCATTATCGCTACTGATCCCAAGGTAATACCAATGGGAACCCGTCTCTACGTCGAAGGATACGGCTTTGGCATTGCTGCCGATCAGGGGAACGCTATCAAAGGAAACCGGATCGACCTCTTTTTCGATACTCGTCAAGAAGCATTAAATTGGGGGATGCGAACTGTAAAGGTCACAATACTGTAAACCGACAATATTTTAAAACTTGTAAAGGCTTTTTGTTTTACAAACATTATTAAGAAATCATACTATTTTATAAATAATTCAACCTTATTATAAAAAAGCAAACTTTATTATAAAACTACACTTCCACCCGTTAGACTGTGCCCATGCCGGGCGCACTAAAACTACAGCCACCCTACTGGAAAAGCAAGGTGGCTTATGGTACAACTTTTTTATCCATTGGAGTACATTATTATCCGTTGTACATCTTTTTTATATATTGAACAACTTTTTTATTCGTAAACATTTTCGCCAACAAGGATACAACATCTATTCTACCGTAACCGATTTCGCTAAATTCCTCGGCTTATCTACATCGGCACCCCGGAATACCGCCATATAGTAAGCGAATATCTGCAATGGAATAACCGACACTATCGGAGTCAGCAAAGGGTTGATGCGGGGCAGCAGAATCTGCTCATCACACTCCTGGCAGTCTTCCTGCAGGTTTTCTTTGCATATTGCTACCACCACTGCGCCGCGGGCTTTGACTTCCTTGATATTGGACATGGCTTTGTCGACCAGTTTATCCTGGGTTATCAAGGCCAGAACCGGCACTCCGTCGTGGATCAGGGCCAGGGGGCCGTGTTTTAGTTCACCAGCCGCGTAGGCTTCGGCATGGACGTAGGATATTTCCTTGAGCTTGAGGGCGCCTTCCAGGGCCACTGCCCAGTCCAAACCCCGGCCCAGGAAGAAGGTGCTCTGCACATCCCGGTATTTGTCGGCTAAAACCCGGAGCTTTTCCTGCTCTTTTAAGACCTGTTCAGCCATGGTGTCCATATACAGGAGTTCACTGGTCAAGGCCTTCAGTTTGGCCTGGTCGTAGCTGCCTCTCAAACCCGCTAGATATAATCCCAGCAGGTACATTATGACCAGCTGGGTGGTATAGGCTTTGGTCGATGCCACCGCTATTTCCGGCCCGGCATGGGTGAAGATGACCCGGTCCGCCTCCCGGGCTACGGCGCTGCCGACCACATTAGTAATGGCCAGAACCTTGATACCGTTGCGTTTGGCTTCCCTCAGGGCGGCCAGGGTGTCGGCCGTCTCACCCGATTGGCTGACCACTATCATGAGGTCGCCCGGGTTCCACAGCACCCTCCGGTACCGAAACTCCGAAGCGATGTCGGTTTCCACCGGGATCTGGGCCAGTTTCTCGATGGCCATGCGCCCCACCACGCCGGCATGATAGGCGGTTCCACAGGCCACCATGAATATCTTGTTAACATTTCTTAAATAGTCATCGAAATTCAGATCGGAGAAATCCACAGCGCCGTCCTTTATGCGGCCGGTCAATGTCTTGCGGATGGCCTCGGGCTGTTCATGAATTTCCTTGAGCATAAAATGGTCAAAACCGCCCTTTTCGGCAGCCACCGGATCCCAGGTTACCTGGAACACTTCCTTGTTTATGGGGCTGCCCTGCAGATCAGTTACTACCACCGAGTCTGGAGTTATCACTACGAACTCATTGTCCTCCATGATGTAAACCCGGGTAGTCTTGCCCAGAATGGCCGGAATATCTGAAGCTACATAGTTTTCTCCCTCTCCCAATCCCACTATCAACGGGCTGTCTTTCTTGGCCGCTATGATCTTGTCCGGCTCAACACTTGACATTACCACAATGGCAAATGAGCCGTGTACACAAGACAGAGCCCTGCGAACCGCCTCCTCCAGGGAGCCGTCATAGAACTTTTCCACCAGGTGGGCCATTACTTCGGTGTCGGTTTCGGAAATAAAATCATGTCCCTCTAGAATTAACTCTTTCCTCAAAGAAGCATAGTTTTCGATTATGCCATTGTGCACCAGGGCGATGCGTCCGCTGCAATCACAATGCGGGTGGGCGTTGTGATCACTGGGAACTCCATGAGTGGCCCAGCGGGTGTGCCCTATGGCAATATTGCTCGGCTGATAGGTGCCCAATGCTTCCACAAGGTCGCTCAAACGTCCTTTTTTCTTGCTTACTTCCAGGGCGCCACCGCGGAAGGCGGCTATCCCGGCCGAATCATACCCCCGGTATTCCAGTTTGGCCAGACCGTCTATAATTACCGGCACGGCGTTGCCGTTGCCTATATATCCCATAATTCCACACATAATTAATCTCTCCCATTAAAAATTTGCACAAAACAATATAAGGTAAAAGAAGTATTGGGGCAGGTCCTTTTGCCAACTCCTTTACCTTAAAGGTAACCCTATTGCCAGTGCGAGGCCTTTTGGCCCGAAAATTGCTTTCCGGTTTTGTGGCCTGGCTGTCGATGCTGGATACACCGGGGGGCACCCGCCGAAAGTTCGATAAACCCCCTCCTCGTCACCCGAAGCCTGGTAATAACCGGCCTCCGGGTCAGGCGCTTATTACTGCCTGTATCTGTTTTTAAGAACAAGGCATATTTATTGAGCTAATTCAATCGCGTGCTTGATATCATCAATCACCTCCTCAAGTAAATCGTGTTCCGGCCCCTGAGCCATCAGGCGAACCAGAGGTTCAGTTCCCGATGGACGCACTACCAGTTTGCCCCATTCCCCGAGCTTTTGCTCGGCTCTTTGCAATGCTTCCTGAACCAGTGCGTGGTTTAACACCTCTTCTTTGTTGTCCATTCTGACATTCACCAGCAGTTGGGGCTGTTTCTCAAGCTCCCTGGCCAGTTCGGAAAGCTTCATTCCATTGCGGCGCATTACCTCAGCCACCTTGATGGAGCTCAACAAACCGTCGCCGGTGGTGGCATAGCGGGAAAATATAATATGGCCGGACTGCTCGCCTCCCAGGATGGAGGTGGTCTCAACCATTTTCTCTAAAACATAACGGTCCCCGACCTTGCAGCTGTGTATCTTTATGTTTTCCCGGCGCAGGGCAATGTCCAGCCCGATATTGCTCATAACCGTGGCCACAATGCTGCGGGGATAAAGCTGTCCGCGCCGGTGCAGGTCCAGGGCGCACATCATCATGATGTGGTCGCCGTCCAGCTCCTGGCCGTTTTCATCGATTACTATGCAGCGGTCGGCGTCGCCGTCGTAAGCTATACCAAGATCAGCCTTGTTCTCAAGCACCGCCCGGCACAGGCCCTGGGTGTGGGTGGAACCGCAGCGTTCATTGATGTTTACCCCGTTGGGAGTATCATGGATGGGCAGCACCCTTGCCCCCAGGCGGGTCCAGAGTTCGGGGCCCGCTTTGTAGGCCGCCCCGTTGGCACAGTCCATAACCACAGTAAGTCCCTGCAGATCCTTATCCAGGCTGTAGCAGGCAGTCAGATAGCTCAGGTAGTTGTTGAGGGCCTCTTTAACATCATAGACCCGGCCTACATCAGCACCGGAAGGGCGGCTGAGGTTTCTGGTTCCGGCCAGGACCAGCCTTTCAATCTCTTCTTCCACTTCGTCAGGCAGCTTGTAGCCGCTGGAACCGAAGAACTTGATGCCGTTATCGGATACCGGATTGTGGGATGCGGAAATTACCACCCCGCAGGAAGCGTTGTATTTTTCAGTCAGGTAAGCCACGGCCGGGGTAGGTATAATCCCGACAGTCAAAACGTCGGCCCCGGTGGAGCAGATCCCGGCGGTTAAAGCCGCCTCCAGCATATCTCCTGATATTCTGGTGTCTTTTCCGACCAAAATACGCGGCCGGGTGCTGGAATCCTGTTCGGCCAACACAAAACTACCCGCCCGGCCCAGATCAAAGGCCAGCTCTGGTGTCAATTCCAAATTGGCAATACCTCTTACCCCGTCGGTTCCAAACAATGTGCCCACGTGTCCTGCCCCTCCTGTTAGCTCAATCTCCCCACCGGCTTATTATTCCCTAAAATACCCATAATAGGATTATATTCTATTTCATTCGAAACAAAATACCTTATCTGGCTTATTATAAATTGAAATTATCTTTTCCGCTACCCTTAACCCGTCCACCGCCGAACTGACAATCCCGCCCGCATACCCCGAACCTTCCCCGCAGGGGTAGAGATTATCCAGACTGATCGAATGGAGGTCCTCTGTGCGCACTATTCGTAAGGGGCTGGAGGTGCGGGTTTCCACACCAGTCAGGACAGCCGATCCGGACGTAAAACCGGGCATCCGCCTTTCCCAGTTGTTAAGGCCCCTTTCCATAACCTGGCAAATCTCCGGGGGAAACAGCTCCCACAGATTAACCGCGTTTACTCCCGGTCTGAATGTGGCCAAAGACCCTTTTAAAGATATACTACTGCGATGATGAAGGAAATCTTGCACCAATTGGGCCGGGGCCCGGTAGTCGCCGCCTCCCATTTGGAATGCGCGCCTTTCCAGGCTCTCCTGCAATTCCACCCCACCCAGGGCGCTGTTTCCCCAATCGCCTGGGCCGACCGTGACCACTATCGCACTGTTGGCCCGGCCGCTGTCCCGAGCCGCGCAGCTCATACCGTTGGTCACTACCTGACCGGCTTCAGAAGCCGCGCCGATCACATAGCCCCCGGGGCACATGCAGAAAGTGTAAAATGATCTTCCCGCCTGGCGGTCTTGATAGGTAAGATGATAATCAGCCGCCCCCAAACGGGGATGCCCGGCATAGTCCCCATATTGGGTCTGATCAATGAAGCACTGTTGGTGTTCGATGCGAACCCCCACCGCGAAGGCCTTGGGGGTAAGGCTTACCCCCCTCTCCTCCAACAAGCGAAAGACGTCGCGGGCGCTGTTGCCTATAGCGAGGACCAGGACCGAACACGGAACACGCGCTTTGTCATTTATAGTTATGCTTTCCACAGCAGTTTGGTTAATGTGAATGTCCGACAGGCGGCTCTGAAAATACACCTGACCGCCCCGGTCGATGATCTCCTGGCGGATGCTTTTAACTACCTGCCTTATGACATCAGTTCCCACATGGGGTTTCTTCTGGCAGGTGATTTGAGGATCCGCCCCGTGCTCTACAAAGGCGTCCAGAACCAGGCGTACCCGGTGGTCGCCGATGCGGGTGGTCAGTTTGCCGTCGGAAAAGGTGCCAGCACCGCCTTCACCGAACTGGGCATTGCCGTCTTGATCGAAGCTGCCCCGGCTCCAGAACGATTCCACCGCCTGCACCCTTTTATCGACATCATAGCCCCGTTCAAAAAGGACCGGGTGATAGCCTCTTCTGGCCAGGAGCAGGGCGCAAAACAATCCGGCCGGCCCGGCCCCTATTATGGTGGGAGAGAAAGGCAGGGGGGTGGCTCCATAAAGCAGCGCGGGCTCCTCAGGGGGTTTTAATAAAACAGCCCGCGGTCCCTTCAAGGCATCGGGTGCCAGCCTGGTTCCTTCCTTCAGTTCCAGATCCAGGGTGATAGAGAAATAAACCTGGCTGCGGCGGGCGTCGACCGCCTGCCGGGCCAGGGTTAGATTTGCAATGTCGGCTTCACTTATAGCGAGGCTCCGGGCCGCCTCCCGCCAAAGATCGGCCTCCTCAAAATCGAGCGGAAGTCTTAGATCCCGCACCCGAACTTTCATCATACACCTTCTTTACCGCTTGTCTTGGTTATTTCTATATTTAGCATAACCTTGGCCGGATAAACCTTAATCCCCTGCGGTGCGGTGAGCTCTACTTCCTGGGTGAACGAAGCGTTTTTACCGGTCAGATCCAGGGGCTTGACGGCAATTTCCTTGAGGTCAGTAAGGGCCGCCTCCGGTCCATAGACCGTCACCGTTTCAGGAACCGCCAGTATTTTACCGGCCAGGAAGGGACTGGCTGGAGCTGTGCCTATGGTCACCTTGACCGGAACCTTTTTGCTGGCTTCTTTCTGCGCTACTATGGCATACACACTAACCGTCTCGGGTACTATGGTAATTCCTTGAACCTGATTGCCCTTGCTGTCCCGGGCTACCAAAATTCCTTTTAGTGAGCCAGTTTCTTTAACAGAGCTCAAGTCGACCGAGCATACCACCCGGGATACCCGCCCCACGTCGCTTTCCTGCCCTTTGATGACGCACTTTTCAGGAATGATGGCCAAATTCATCAATTGATAGCCAGTGGGAGGATTCTTGCTCACCTCCGAGTTTATGCCGAAGACGTGCTGGTTTACCTGGTACAGTTCAACCTTAACCTGCTTGGGCTCTACCATGGTGAGCAGGGCTCCTTTGATCGGCTCCACACTGACCGGAACCTCTGAGGTGCCCGGCCCCAGGTTGGCCAGATCTACATAGGCTACTATGCTTTCTTTGTCGGGAGAAGCGCCCCAGACCCGGACCGAAACCTTGGTAGGGCCGTTGTAGGAAAGCCCTTCGGCCAGGTGAATCTGCTTGAGCTCAACCTGCACACTGTTGGACTGTCCGGTGGCCGGCGCCTTGTTGATCACGTAGAACCAGAGCAGCACCGCCAATACTACCGAAATTATTTTAAGCCCGATTCTCTTTTCCTTCCGGGGGGACGTCTGATTCATTGGACCACCTCCTTCGCCAGCTTTGACCCCACGAGTCAGGGTAGCTCAATTCTTTATCCAATAGCTCCATCAGGTACTCGGGAGTTAATGAACGCTTGATCTGCCCATCCTGGGCCAGTGAAATGGTGCCGGTTTCTTCCGATACGATAATCGCCAGGGCGTCTGATACCTCGGTAATTCCTATTCCAGCCCGGTGGCGGGTGCCCAGTTCCCGATCCAGTTTCAGGTTGTCGCTCAAGGGCAGGAAACAAGCGGCCCGATCGATTCGGTTGTGGGATATCACTACAGCCCCGTCATGCAGGGGCGTGTCCGGCACAAACAGGTTGACCAGCAGGCCGGCGGATAAAACCGCGTCCATGGAGGTGCCGCTCTCCAAATATTCATTGATTCCGGTCTCCCGGGTCAGGATGATCAGGGCGCCGGTCTTACTGCGCGCCATGGCAGCCACCGCATCGGCTATTTCTCTAATCATGTGTTCATGCTCCAGCTGCAAGGGGTTCTGATTCCGCCTGAATATCTTGCCCCGGCCCAATTGTTCCAAGAAGCGGCGCAGCTCGGGCTGGAAAACGATGGGCAGGGTTACCGCAAAGACGATCCACAATTTATCCATCAACCAGTTGACCATTTCCAGGTTAAAAAAACTGGCCAGAATGGAAAACACCAGCAGGATAATCAGCCCCTTCAAGAGCTGCTCGGCTCGCGTTCCTTTGATTAGACCCAGTATCCGGTAGAATAGATAGGCCACTATGGCAATATCGATAATACTGCGGATGATATTCCAGGGGCTGGTTATAATGCCGGAAAGGCTGCTCAGATCCAACGTTTACTCCTCCAAAGACTCTAGTACTCTGTTAACCCTAAAACTTTAATTACCACCGGCCAAATTTCCACAGGGCTTCGTTGCCGCCAATCGCAATACGTCCAGTATTACTCATTTGACGCCCACGGATGGGCTAATGCGGCGGTGCCTGGATGGCAAGGAGCTGACGCCCATGGACGGGCTAATGTGGCGGTGGCAGGACGCCAATGAGCCACCGCCCTCCGCCTCCCCCTGTGAAAATTTTTCTCGGCGGATAAATTAAACTTTTAGGGTTAACAGAGTACTCGTTTATTATCCCAATTGTAAAATATGTCTCGTTTAAGATATATCAATTTTTACTTACACCTTTCACCGCCGGTAGTAATGAAAAACGGCCAGGACCCCTTCTTTGACCGTGATAGTCGCATCAGTTCCCACCATCACATTGGATACCGCATAGGGATTGCCTTTGACCAGAACCGCATTTTGCAGCGGGTATTCAAATCCTTTTTCGCTTACCCCGGTGGCCCGGTCGCTTAAAACCAGCACGGAAACCAAATCCCCCGGCCTGCCTGTGAGCCGCAGTTCAGTGGTAATCAAATGGACCTGCATTTCAAGAGTAAGGTGAGATACCTTTATTCCATTGACAGCCAAATCCATACAGGAATAAAGATTGCCCAGGGTATGATCAAGCCTCTTGCCCAGGGAGCCGATCAAGATTATCTCATCGGCGCCGCGGGCCTCCGCTTCACTTAAGGCCAGTTGGGTATCTGTAAAATCTTTTTGCCGGGGGTATTTCTTTATAGACACTTCCAGCCCGCTAAAATATTCCCTGACCTCCCCGGCAATAGAATCCATATCGCCTATTATACAGTCCGGTACGAGCTTCAGTTGGTAAGCATAATTAGCTCCTCCGTCGGCACAGAGAATGCAGTCGGCCTTGTCTACTATATCGCGGTAGGTTTCCAAATCGTCTCCATATTCACCGTTGGCCAGGATCACGCATTTCATTTTAATAATCTCATTTCCTAATATTTAGGAAAAACCGCCCCAAACTCGCGCTGTTTGTCCCTAAGATTATTATAGTATTTATCGGCAACAAAGTTTTCTTTCTTAATTAAAAAATTGGCTTTTAAAGGGTTGTAGAAGCCCAATTGCTCTACTTTTCACGAAATTGACAAAGCAAAAGTGGTTCATTATAATGCTATTAATGCATTTCTAGCAAGGAGGGTAACGGCCAATGAGCTACATAATCACAGATGAATGCACTGCCTGCGGTGTCTGCGCTGATGAGTGCCCAGTAGAAGCAATCAGCGAAGGTGCAGATAAATATGTGATCGATGCGGAATTATGTACCGATTGCGGGCTATGTGCTGACGTTTGCCCGGTTGAAGCGCCCCAACCAGCTGAATAAGCGCCCCGGCAAGCAATTTTATCAAAAAAAAGCCCGTTTGGGCTTTTTTCGTATTTATGAGCATTCCTGCCTATTGGCCGACGAATAAATCCCGATACGGTTGCGGCCCTCACCCTTGGCCAAATATAATGCTTCGTCGGCGTGGTTTATCAGTTCTTCCATGTGCTGCTCATTTTCGCTCCCCAGGTTCATGGCATCAACACCAAAACTGGCCGTGATTTGAATTATATCCCCACTTCCCAGGATGGGTATGCCGGTGTTTTGTATGGTATTGCGGATGCGCTCGGCGATCTCCACTGTCTCCAACAAACTGGCTCCGGGAACCCCAATTATGAATTCATCTCCGCCGTAACGGCCTACATAATCATAAATACGGCAGTTGTCCTGAAGGCATTGCGCAAACTGCTGAAGAACCAGATCGCCTACCGAATGGCCATATGTATCATTCACGTTTTTGAAATGATCAATATCGCTGATAATAAATCCAACCGTACCTTTTTCCCGGCGTAATCGATTCATCTCCTTTTCCATGCGTTCCCAGAAATTCCTTCTGTTCAATAGACCGGTAAGATCGTCAATACTTGCCATCCGTATAATCTTCTGTTCTTGTTCAATTATGCGCTGTCCTATACGCAGGCGGTATTTTAACTCTTCAGAATTAAATGGCTTTAGCATATAATCGTCAGCTCCGGACTCCAGCCCCCGTACCAGATCCCCCTCCTGATTGCGGCCAGTTAGCAATATAACGTATACATAACTGGCGGTTTCTCTGGAACGCAGCCAGCGGCATATATCCGGACCGTCGGCTCCTGGCATCATCCAATCCAAAACGGCTAGATTTGGCCTGCCATCCTTTTCCAAGATGGTCAACGCTTCCTGACCGTCCCTGGCCACTACTACATCATAGCCCCAATCAAGCAGCGAATTTTGCAGTAGTTTTCTTGATATAGGTTCATCTTCGGCAATCAAAATCCGCACCTTTAAAAACTCCCGTTCTGCCCTAGATTTATCTATCCCTGGAAGCATTCAACCAACCATTATAGTAAACCACGTGTACTTTAACAGGTCATTTTCATAGTAAATGTACACCCATGGAAAGATATCGTGTAATTTAATCCTCTGTTATTATCGGAGAATCCAAAATAAAATTTATAGGATATTCATGCCAAATTTTGATAATTATTCTGGCGCAAGGCTTCATATGTGATTATAGCCACTGAATTACTCAAATTGAGTGAACGTCCTATATCAAGCATCGGAATTCTAATAAGCCGATCATGGTATTTGTCCAGCATTTCTCCTGGTAATCCGCGGCTTTCGCTGCCAAATACAAAGCAGCTGTTGATGGAATACGCTCTCTCATGGTAGCAGCAATCGGTGCGGGTGGTGGCCAGGTACAGCTCTGCATCCGGCATGTTTTGAACCCATTCCTCAAAGCTCTCCCAAACCTTTACCTCAACCTTATCCCAGTAATCCAGTCCGGCCCGCTTCAGGTAGCGATCTTCTAAAGAAAAACCAAGGGGTTTTATAAGGTGCAGAGTGCTCCTGGTCAGGGCGCAAGTCCGGGCAATATTTCCAGCATTTTGCGGTATTTCCGGTTCAACTAATACGATGTGCAAGACAGCATCCTCCCGCTTATGGTTTTGGTCTCTAACAAACTCCACGCATCCTGAGTTTACCAGACATAACATATCTATTCCAGGAAAGACTAAGACAAATATGTATAGGGAGGATAGTCTTGTTATGGGCAAAAAATTTAAGATAATCACCATCCTGGGCTTGAGTCTGGCTCTGGCCTTTTCCATAACCGCCTGTAAAAACAACCAGGCCAAGAAATATATACCCCAGCCGGGTCCGGTGCAGCCATCACCCGAAGTTGCCAAGTATAAAAGCGAACCGACCATAACCCTGTACCGAACCGCCACTGGCAAGACCGAACAGATTAAATTGGAAACCTATATAAAGGGCGTAGTGGCTGCCGAAATCGGACCTAATTACCCGCCGGAAGCCCTGAAGGCCCAGGCCATTGTGGCCCGAACTATGACCCTGGCCTTGATGGAATATGAGGGCGGCACTCGCTCCAAGCATAGGACCGACGCCAGCGACAGTCATACCGAATTCCAGGCCTATGATGAAAAGAAAGTCAATGACGCGATATCCGCTGCGGTTGACGCAACCCGGGGGCAGGTCCTTACTTATCAAGGCAAGTTTGTCTATGCCCTGTTCCATTCCCTTTCCAAAGATAAAACCGCCAGCATCCAGGAAGGCTTCCCCAAATTGGCTGATAAGGCTAGCTATCTGGTACCGGTAGCCACCAATGGAATCAACAATGCCCCGGCCAAGTATAAGAATTGGACGGTAAAGGTGCCTAAAAGTGAAATAAAATCCATCATGGGTTCCAAGGCAGGCAACCTTGATGACATTAAAATCAGCCAGGTGGGACCGTCGGGGCGGGCCCTGACCATATCCGCCGGCCAGGCCAGTATTGCCGCATCCGACTTGCGCGAAAAGGTCGGCTTTGACAAGCTCTATTCCACCATCCTGTCCAGTGTCAAACCGGAAGGCAACAATATCGTATTTACCGGCGACGGTTGGGGACACGGCTGTGGAATGGAACAGTGGGGGGCTTTCACCATGGCCCAGGGAGGAAGCAATGCCCGCCAGATCGTCGAGCACTATTTCCCCAACACCACCTGGACCCAATTGTATCAATAGTTAATTTAGTGACAGGGGGACGGTGGGACATTGGGGACGGAGCTTGTTGTCCCTCCCCGAAAATTTTCGGGGAGGGACAACAAGCTCCGTCCCCAATGTCCCA
>JBEHWI010000029.1:0-37624 GCA_040217815.1 Syntrophomonadaceae bacterium
CTTGTCACGCGGTTCTCCTACGTTGCCTTCAATTGAAGTGATGAGAGCTGTTTCTTCACCACAGACAAAGGCTCCGCCCCCGCGGACGATCTCGATATCAAAAGCCCAGCCCCGATCCAGGATATCCTGGCCCAGGTAGCCATTGGCCCTGGCATCCTGGAGGGCCAGGGTAAGATTGGTGATGGCCAGACCGTATTCATCGCGCACATAGATAAAGCCCTTGTGGGCGCCGATAGCCAGCGAGGCAATGATCATGCCCTCAATGACCGTGTGCGGATCGCCTTCCATGATACTTCGATCCATAAAAGCCCCCGGGTCCCCTTCGTCGCCATTGCAGACTACATATTTGTCCGCTCCCGCCTGGTTGGCACAGCTCTGCCACTTGAGGCCGGTGGAGAATCCGGCCCCCCCGCGCCCACGCAGACCTGAGCCTTTGATTTCATCCAGGATATCCTGGGGCGACATGGCAAAGGCCTTGCGCAGGGCCTGGTAGCCTCCATATTCAAGGTAATCATCCAGGGAGGCGGGGTCTATTTCGCCGATATGGCGCAGGGCAATCTTATGCTGCTTCTGGTAAAAATTGATCTCATGATGGGATCTGACCTGCTTTTTGGTGGTCGGATCGCGATAGAGCAGCTTTTTTACCAGTTCGCCGTTTTTAATGGTCTTTTCTATAATTTCTTCAACGTGCTCGGGCCGCACATGACAATAGGTGATATCGTCGGGCACGATTTTCACCAGGGGGCCCTGTTCACACCAGCCGTTGCATCCGGTGGCTTTGGTATAAGCCTCCACCTGCACCCCTGAATCCGGAGTCAGTTGACGGCAGAAAGCGTGAAAAACATCCATGCTTCCGCTGGCCTGGCAGCCGGTTCCGCAGCAGACCAGTATTTTTTTGGCGTTCCGGCTATCCTTGAGCTTCATCATCACGCCCCCTTAGTACGCTGATAATATCCAGGATCCCTGATGAAGAAACCTTGGAATAAACCTTTTCGTTTATTACCATTACTGGTGCAATGGCACAGGCCCCGATGCAGTTGACGGTTTCTATAGAAAACAGCCCGTCTTCAGTGGTTTCTCCCGGTTTGATACCCAGCGTGTTATATACTTGATCGATAAGAACCGCCGAGCTTTTAATGTGACAGGCGGTGCCGTCGCACACTTTCATATGGTATTTACCCCGGGGCACCAGACTAAAAGCCTTGTAAAAAGTGGCCATGGCGTAGACCCGGGCGAATGGCGTCTCGGCATGCTCGGCTATTTGTTCCAGTCCTTCCCGGGGCAGGTAGTTGCACTTTTTCTGCAGATCCTGCATCATGGCCAGTATATAGCGCTTTTCACCCGGGTAAGCCTGGATGGTTGACTCAATATCTGTCTGATAACGGCTTGCCTCCCCAGCCATATCCACAATGCCTCCTATCAGGCCGGATGCTATACTTTAGAAACGGCATCCGGCCTTTGATTTATATAATTTTATTTACAAGCCCAGTTCCTCTTTTTTGGTCGGAGTGGGAACCCCTTCTTCATCCCAGCCCCGCACCTGATAGTATTCGGGAAGCATCTTATCCAGCTGATTGACCCGGCCCTGCTGGGGTCCGCCTTTTACGGGCTCCTCCAGGAGCCTCTTGGGCAGGCGGTCGTCATCACGAGTAAAACCTGCTGCCAGGTTAAAGAGTTTTTCCAGGTTCCATATGCGCTCTCCGGCCCGTAGGAATTCTTCATCGCTCATGTTCACACCGGTGGCTTCTCTAATTTGAGCGGCAATTTCGGGCAACCCAATAGCAAAAGTGGTAAACAGACAAATGCCGGATGAATCTACTAAAGCGGTCAGGTCCTGGAAAAGCTTCGTTAGAGCAGCCTTTCCCTCGGTAACCGAAGGATCAGAAGCAACCGGAATACCCAGGATCTCCGGTGAAGTCATGTAGCCCCTTACATGACAGCCTCCCCGGTTGGATGTGGCGTAGTTAAGCCCGATGCCCTGCTGGCCGCGGGGATCGTAGGCTGGCATCTCCTGCTTTTTAACGGTCATGGAGTACTCCGGATGCCCGTATTTTTCAGCCAGACGATAGGAGCCTTCCGCGAGCTCTGCACCAAAGCCCTGGCGGTAGGCTGTCTTGGTGACCATCTCTACCAGCATGTCAGGATCCCCCCAGGTTAAAGGCATTTCTACATCCTCAGGGGGGATGACGTTCTTCTGATACATCTCCACCGCGCAGCTCAAGGTGGAACCCAGGGTTATGGGGTCCATGCCCAGCTGGTTGCATATGAAATTGGCCTTCGATACCGCTTCAAAGTTATCGATGGCCAGATCAGCTCCGAAAGCCCAGGTGGCTTCGTATTCCGGACCTTCGCCCAACCCCTTGAATTTGCCTTTGCTGATTTTGGTCACCCTTCCGCAGCCGATCGAGCAGCCAAAACAGCCCTTGTTTCTCACCAGGTATTTTTCCGCCTGGTATTCTCCGGATATTCTTTCCGCCCCGCTGAAAACCGAAGCTTCACTGAAGTTTTTAAAAGGCAGTCCGCCGTGTTCATTGAGAATATTGACCAGGATATTGGTGCCGTATGCGGCCAGTCCCTGGCCTGTAACCGGATGGTTGACCAGTTTGTTGCGGGCGTCGGTGGCCGCCTCCATAAAGCCCTGGGCACTGGCTACCCGGATGCCTCTGCTTCCTCGGACAGCAATGGCTTTCAGGTTCTTGGAACCCAGTACGGCTCCCACACCGGAACGGCCAGCCGCCCGGTTGTATTCATTCATGATGCAGGCGAATTTGACCAGGTTTTCCCCGGCCGGTCCGATGCAGGCCACTTTGGCTTCATCATTGGTGGCCGCCTTAATCATGTCCGTGGTTTCTATTACGTCTTTTCCCCATAATTCACTGGCGTCACGAATTTCCACCTGTTCGTTGTAAACCCACAGATATACGGGGTGTTCAGCTTTTCCTTCAATTATGATTCCATCAATCCCGGCATATTTCAGTTCCGGTCCGAAGCTGCCCCCCGAATTGGAGGCGGCGATGGTACCATTTAGGACGCCCTTGGTTACTACATTGTACCTGCTGCCTGACGTAGCCAGGGTTCCGGTAAGCGGTCCGGCCATAAAAATGATTTTGTTTCCGGGGCTTAAAGGATCAATTTTCGGATCTACCTCGTCACAAAATATTTTGGTTCCCAGACCCCGGGCCCCAATATAGTCTTTTAAAACGTTGCGGTCCAGGTCTTCAATTTTGGCAGTTCTATTGGCCAGATCGACCCTCAATACTTTACCCATCCATCCGAACATGATTAGATCACCTCCTCATATACGGTTTTGAACTTCTCCGCGTAACTCTTGCGCTTGGCAAGGTTAGCCTCCACAGGATCCTGGTAGCTGATGGCTCCCGATGGACAGAAGATCACACACTGGGGATCTCCACCGCATAGATCGCATTTCATGATCATATCTGCGATCGGATCGTAAGTTGTTGCGCCAAAAGGACAGGCGATAGTGCACATTTTGCACTTCAGGCACCGGTCATGGGCAACTATCATGGCCCCGGTTTTTTCATCGCGGTTGATCGCTCCCACCGGGCATACTTCCATGCAAGCCGCCACACTGCACTGCTGGCAAACCATGGGAGCACCCAAACCCACTTTTTCAAAATTGAAAACCGTAATCCTGGAACGCAGTGGGTTGAACTCCCCCGTGTGCACAAAGGAACATACCGTTTCGCATGTTCGGCACCCGGTGCACTTTTCTGGCTGAACGATTAGATTCTTCTCCATCTCTCCCGCCTGGCTCCATCAACCGTGGAGCCAGGACTTCACCTCCTTGTCCCATTCTTGACTACTTAATTTGCATAAAGCATGCCAGAATCAAGCGCAGGGAAAAATTTCCCTGCCAAATAGGGGAGATTGCTGTAATATGGGCATCTTTTGCGGTTAAATAGTTTAAGCACTTAATAATACAAGCTAGATATGCTTTAGAAGATGAAAAAAATGTACCAGCAATGATCATTGCTGGTACATCAATGTGACAGTAGTGTGACAAAACCGTTACTTTTATAAATACCTTCTGATTAGAGGTGAATGTTATATTGCCGTATTTTGCGATAGATGGTGTTTCTCGAAACCCCCATCTGCCTGGCTACCGTACTGATATTGCCACCGTGCCGTTCAAGTAAATCGATAATCTCCTGGCATTCCGACGCGGCTAAACGCTCCTTCCTCCGCTCTCTTTGCCGGCCTATGCTTACCGTATTATCGTCTGATTCCTGTTCCTCATCAGCAGGACTACCTGAAGACCCTGTCAGTATTTCTGCGGGCAGGTCCCGCACTGACAACGTATTGTCCTGGGTGACGCAGAGCATTCTTTCCACCACGTTTTGTAGTTCCCGGGTGTTGCCCGGCCAGGAATACTGCTTCAGGGCGGGAATAATGTCAGGTTCATATTGATCAATATGAATATTGAGGCGTCTGCTTATTTCCTCCAGAAAATACTCAAAAAGCTGGGGGATGTCTTCCCGGCGGTCGCGCAGGGGAGGCAGTTTAATGGTAATTACGTTCAACCGGTAGTAGAGATCTTCGCGGAAATTTCCTTTATCGACCGCCGCCCGCAGATTCTTATTGGTGGCGCATATTATGCGAACATCGACCGGTATCACCTTATCCCCGCCTATACGGACGATCTTCTTCTCCTGGATGGCGCGCAGCAGCGATCCCTGTTTTCCCTGGGTCATATCCCCGATTTCATCCAGAAAAAGCGTGCCCCCGCTGGCCAGTTCGAATTTGCCCGGGCGTCCTCCCCGGTAGGCTCCAGTGAAGGCTCCTTCCACGTAGCCAAAGAGTTCGCTGCCCATCAACTCCCGGGGAATAGCCGCGCAGTTCAAGGCCACAAAGGGGCCGTCCCTTCGCTGGCTGCGGTTGTGTATGGCCTGGGCGAAGACTTCCTTGCCGGTCCCGCTCTCTCCCTCCAGCAGGACATTACTGTCACTCTCCGCCGCCAGGGAGGCAATACGAATAGCCTCCTGCAATTCCGGGCCCGACCCGATGATATTTCTGAACTCAAAGCGGGCTTCGGCTCCGCTGAAGCGATTGACCAGTTTTTTAATCTTATTTATCGGGTTTATTATGATGACTCCGCCCATAAAATCGCCCTGGTGATTCCGTATGGGTTCACCGGAGATAAGACAATGCATATTGGCCTTGCCCAACTCGGCCAGCACTTCAATATTGGCAAAGGATTGGCCGGAATGAAGCAGCTCCTTGATTTTAGGGACATTTTGAAAAACATCTTCTATGGGAATACCTTGAATAGTATTTTTTGATTTTCCCAGATTCCTTTCGGCAGCCGGATTAACCTGGTCGATAGTGCCGTCGGGGTTGAAGATAATAACCCCATCGGACATAGTGTGAAATATATTGTTCAAACGGCTGTTCACCAGGATAAGTTCCCGGTTTTTGTGCTGAACGTGCAGCTGTTCTTCAATGGCCTTTACCGCCGCTACCACCATGCCCAGGGTATGTGTGTGGCTTTCCTCGGAAGGGCCTGACATTTGTAAGGCGCCGATAATTTCGTCGTTGTCATCAAAAATTGGGGCAGCCGAACAGGTCCAGGAATGGATTTTTTGGCAATAATGTTCAGGGCCCGACACCTGAACCGGCTCACGCATAACCAGGGCCGTTCCGATTCCATTGGTGCCGGCTTCCTGCTCAGCCCAGAAACCGCCTGGCACCAAGTTGAATACCCTGCTTTTAGAATAAATATCCTCATCCCCCAGGGCCTCAAGAATGTGACCATATTCATCAGACAGGAAAACCATAAACCCTGAGCCGGCCACAAAGTCGTATAGACTTTCCATAAAGGGACGGGTTATTGAAATAAGATTCTCCTTTTTCGCCAGCAGTTCTTCCAGTTCCGTCCCCTCGATAAGCGGGCTTATTCCGCCGGTATATGGGTCAACACCTGCGGTACAACAGCGCAACCATGATTCTCCGATCGCCAAGGGCACCTTGTCTGTATCCAGGACTCCGGTTGACACAAATTGTTCCCAGGCCTGGGCTATTTCCTGACTATCCTTTGCCAACAGTCTACCTCCTGCCATACTTGCATGGGGCGTCCGAGGTTCATCGAACAATCCAAATCTAGAATCCTTATCTAGAATAGTATAATCATTAACAATAATTATCAATTGATAAAATATAAGAACAAACGCAAGCAGTTAGGGATAATGAGCCTTAATTAGAATCCCGGCATCCGTTTTGGGGCCGTCCAAAATATCATTGATAATGGTTGACATTAGATGATCAAAGTATTAAGTTTGAAAGCATAAAAATTTTTACTATTACGAAACGAGTATCAATTAAAGATAGAAAGGGGTATTACAGTGGCATTTTACTACGACGAACCTTCTTATACATTTAGTGAGTATCTGCTCGTTCCCGGTTATTCTTCAGCCGAGTGCGTCCCATCCAATGTGAGCTTGAAGACGCCAGCGGTCAAATTCAAAAAAGGCGAGGAAGCAGCCCTCACTATGAATATCCCCCTGGTTTCGGCTATTATGCAGTCCGTATCTGATGACAAAATGGCCGTAGCCCTGGCCATAGAAGGCGGCATTTCTTTTATATACTGCTCTCAAACCATTGAAGACCAGGCGACCATGGTGGGGAGGGTCAAGAGCTACAAGGCCGGTTTCGTAACCAGTGATTCAAATATCAAACCTGATCAAACCCTGGCTGACGTGTTAAGGATTAAAGAAAGAACTGGGCATTCAACCTTTGCGGTGACCGAAGACGGAAGCTCCAACGGCAGGCTGTTGGGTTTGATAACCAGCCGCGATTACCGGATCAGCAGGATGCCTCTAGATACAAAGGTATACGAATTTATGACCCCTTTTGAGTCTTTAATGTGCGCTGTGGAAGGAACTACACTCAAGGAAGCCAACAACTATATTTGGGATCACAAGCTCAATACTCTGCCGATTATCGATAAAAATCAAAACCTGGTTTCCCTGGTGTTTCGCAAAGACTACGATACCCACAAGGAAAACCCGGATGAAATGCTTGATGCACATAAGCGGTACGTGGTTGGAGCGGGCATTAACACCAAGGATTACGAGGAAAGGGTGCCGGCCCTGGTGGAAGCAGGCGCGGATGTCCTGTGCATCGACTCCTCGGAGGGCTTTTCGGAATGGCAGAGCAGGACCATAGCTTTCATACGCAGCAAATACGGCGATGATGTGAAAGTAGGTGCAGGCAATATCGTCGATCGGGACGGCTTCATGTTTCTTGCCGGAGCCGGGGCTGATTTTATAAAAGTAGGCATTGGCGGCGGCTCCATATGCATCACCAGGGAAGAAAAAGGGATCGGACGGGGCCAGGCTTCAGCATTAATCGAAGTCGCCAAAGCCAGAAATGAATACTATGAGAAAACCGGCGTATACATCCCCATCTGTTCAGACGGCGGAATTGTGCACGACAATCATATAACCATTGCCCTGGCTATGGGTGCTGACTTTGTCATGCTGGGAAGATATTTTGCGCGGTTTGATGAAAGCCCCACCAAGAAATTTAATCTTAACGGCAATTTTGTAAAGGAATACTGGGGTGAAGGATCAAACCGGGCCCGCAACTGGCAGCGCTATGACCTGGGCGGTAAAGAGGAGCTTTCCTTTGAAGAGGGAGTGGATTCATTCGTTCCCTATGCGGGCAAGTTAAGAACCAACGTCCAGATTACGCTAAGTAAAACCAAATCTACCATGTGCAACTGCGGCGCCCTGACCATTGCCGAGCTGCAGAAAGACGCCAAGCTGACCCGGGTTTCTTCTACCAGCATTGTAGAGGGCGGAGCTCATGATGTGATACTCAAGGATAACAATATTCTGAATGTAAAATAAGCCAATCTTGATCGAACCCTGAGGCCGTGGGAGATAATCCCACGGCTTTTTTCATTATTCAGGGCTTAACCCGGCTGCAAACTCTCAAAAACCAGGGAATGGATCAATTTGTATTGTATGGAATTACCATGGTCTGGTTCAAAAAAATGAACGAAAATACTTCTAAGATTTTATTTCAGTAGAGGCAATTGAATATTAGCAAGAGGAAATATGCGGCAAGCAGGTGAAAGGGGAGGCCGGGAAGGCTGTTCGAAGCTGTTAACAACAGGATAGGCAATCCTGACGTTGTTTAAGACATGAAAAGGAGGCTTAAAAATTTGAAAATTGAAGATTGGCCGGGTAGACTACTGATTCAATTTATAAGCATGGTTCTTTTGATACTGTTTGCTTCCCAGCCGGTATTTGCTGCTGGCGGGGGCGGCACCCGCCACCCCCTGGGACTGCAATGGTCGGATGATATCAAAAGCGCTATGGCCAATCATAAGCCGAAGCTGGCTCACGAGAAATTCAGCGCTGCTGCTATTCCCAGCTCAGTCGATTGGACTCCGAACATGCCCCCGGTGGGGGACCAGGGCAATCAGGGAAGCTGTGTTGCCTGGAGCATGGGCTATGCTTTGAGGACCTACCTCTACCAGGTAAAAACCGGCTGGGGGGTAAACACCGCCGATCACCAGTTTAGCCCGGCTTACATATACAATCAGATCAATGGCGGTTCCGATAATGGCTCATCACCGTATGATGCAGCCCGGCTTCTGGAAAGCCAGGGGTGTGCCACACTGGCAGTAATGCCCTATGACGACAGCGACTATAAGACTCAGCCCAGCGCGGCGCAGAAGGCCAACGCGGCCAATTATGAAATCGCTGATTGGGACTACCTGGACAATGATACCACCGCTATAAAGAGCGACCTGGCTTCGGGGCCGGTTTGGTCCGGGGTAACTGTTTATTGGACTTCCGGCTGGCAGAGCAGCGGCGACGTTTCTTTATCACAGGTCTCTTCCGGAATGTCTGCGGCAGGCGGACATGGCATCTGCCTGGTAGGTTATGACGACAACCATACCACAGCGGATGGAACCGGCGCCTTCAAATTCATCAATTCATGGGGAAAGAGCTGGGGACACAGCGGCTACGGGTGGATGAGCTACCAGTACCTGCAGAAATACGGCAAAGGCGCAGTCGTGCTTTATGAATCATCTCCACCGGCTGGCCTGAATATATCTTCGCCTGCCGCTGGTGCAAATTACACAGTAGGGCAGACGCTGCCTATAAATTGGACCGCCAGTGGTCTGGAAAAGGTAGACATCTACCTGATCAGTTTGAAACCTGGAATTTCGGTTGCAGCAGGAGTTGCGGCCGCCAACGGGGGCTATTCCTGGAGTATACCCGGCAATATAGAGCCGGGGGCCTACAAGATCCAGATAAACGGTGTGGGAACCAATTTGATGGCTGTTAGTGAATGGTTTAATATAACCGGCTCTTCTTCGCCCACCATAAATGTTACCGGGCCGTCAGCCAACACCAACGTCGCAGTTGGTCAGAACCTGCCCATTAGCTGGACAGCGACGGGATTGGAGAAGGTTGATATCTACCTGATCAGCTTAAAACCGGGAGTCAGCGTTGCCAGTGGCGTTTCAGCCGGTGCCGGAACCTGCTCCTGGACAATACCTGCCAGTATAGAGCCGGGCTCCTACAAGATCCAGATAAACGGACAGGGAACCGCCACCTACGGGCTTAGTGAGTGGTTCACTATCCAGGCCTCATCAGGACCTGCCATCAACATTTCCAATCCCATGGCCGGGGCTAGTTTCTTGGGGGGACAAAGCCTGCCCATCAGCTGGACGGCCTCCGGCCTGGATAAGGTGGATATCTATCTAATAAGCCTGCAGCCTGGAATATCGATAGCTACAGGAGTGGCAGCCAATGCCGGCAACTACTTCTGGAATATCCCTTCCAGTATCGTTCCGGGGTCTTACCAGGTGCAGATAAACGGACAGGGGACCGGAATATACACGACTACCGGATGGTTCAACATTCGCATTTATTGAAGCAACTTGAGTACGGTTTGCGGCTGCTGGTTGGCCTGGGCCAGCATGGCTTGAGCGGCCTGGCAGAGGATATTGTTCTTTTGATAGAGCATGACCTCCCGGGCCATGTCCAGGTCGCGGATGCGGGATTCGGCTGACTGTGTATTCTCCGAGGTTACTTCCAGGTTGGTGATGGTATGCTCCAGACGATTGGTATAGGCGCCCAGTTTGGAGCGCTCGGATGAAACGCTCTTGATTGCATCATCGAATACACTTATGGCGGCAGCGGCCTTGGTATGGGAAGAGATGTCGAGGGCGTATTCAACACCTGTGTTATTAGTGCCGTTCGATACTTCCTGAACTGATTTGAGCTGGGCTATGGCACCGTCCGAAGCGGTAATGTTTTTACCCGCAACGGTTCCAGATACCTTTAAGGCCCGGGAGCGCATATCATTGATCTGGATGGAAATATTCTGCCCGGTATTGGCCCCAACCTGAAAATTGGCCGCAAAACCCAGAGCTGAAGATTTCTCGCTCTCGGCAGAGGGAAGGGTAGCACTTTCCTGACCCGCTTTTTGGGTCAGAGTAATGGTTTCATTCAGTGAACTGGCGGTGTACCTGGCCCCCAGGGTTGCATTGGCGGCGATGGCCTGGGCCAAATTGGCAGCCTGGGTGTTGGCGTTCGCATTATACAGTACCGCAGTACCATCGGCCAGACTGGCATCGCTGGCATCATCAGTGACTCTGATGGCGATCCCGTCAATCGTGAACTGGCCGCCATCGGTAGGTAAGGGAGAATCCAGGGTAAATGAATACTGGCCGGCTATGGCAGTATTTCCGGCCAGGGCCCCGGTAGCTCCGATGCCTATCCCGTCTGCCTGGTTAACCTTTTCCGTCAGTATTATTTTGGAGCCGTCGGTGGTGGCCAGATAGTGACCATTCAGAGCACCGTTGGCATTGATGGCATCGGCCAAACTGTCGGCCTGTTCCTCTGCATTATTTTCGACATTGAACTGGTTGCCTACGGCGCCGGAAGCAACCGAAGTAAACACCTGTCCTCCAATTGTAATGGTGGCTCCCACGGCGGCAATGGCCTGATCAATAGTGAACTCATATTGGCCGCGCACCTCGTTTACACCGGCTGTTGAAGGCCCACCCCCGCCGTTCATCCAAAAAACTGTGCCTGAAGTGTAGGTGACCCCACTACCGTTATAGGCTGAGGTTTTAGCACTACAATTAATCCAGACTCTGTTGGCGCCATTATTGAAAGTGAAATCAGCAATGGCAGAACCTGCTCCACCAGCTGCTTTTATAGTGCTAAAACCGTTGGCTATGGCCCAAGCGGTTTGGATGTTGGTTGCACCAGTGTTGATATTTAGGGTTGCAGAGTTGGCGGTGACGCCGCTAAGACTACCCAGAACCGGGCTTGCGCCGTCAAAGACAATACTTAGAGTCACGCCCCGAAAGCTAACTGAGGCGTTGCCCGCACCACATGGAACTCCCTGAACGTCAGAAAACCAGCGTGGGGTTGTCCCGGCAAAGCTGGTGGTTACTTCATTTATAGTAAAATTACCGCTGACTGCCGACAGGCCTGAAATCGAACCTTGGGGCGCACCCTGGGCGATGGTGGACATTTCAAAAAGATTGTAGTTCGTTTCGCTGACCCCGCCGGTCAGCAGTTTTTGAGTGTTGAACTCAGTGGTATTGCCGATCCGGTTGATCTCTGAAGTCAACTGGTTGATTTCCTTCTGAATTTCACCGCGATCGTCGGTGGTATAAGTATCGTTGGCGGCATTTACAGCCAGCTCGCGCATGCGCTGCAGTATGCTTTGGGTTTCAATCAGCGCTCCTTCAGCAGTTTTGATCAACGATATAGCGTCCAGGGAGTTGCGTGCAGCCTGGTTGAGACCTCGGATCTGGGCGCGCATCTTTTCGCTGATGGAAAGGCCGGCGGCATCATCGGCGGCCTGGGTGATCCGCAGGCCGGAAGACAGCTTCTTTATGGAAGTTGAAACGCTCGTTTCGTTATTTCTGAGCTTGTTATAGGCATAGAGCGAGGAAAGATTATGATTTATGATCATCAGGGATTCCTCCTGACAGAATATCTATGTTTAAACAATTAGCTTTCTAAAACAGCGTGATAAGACATCAATGAGCTTCGAAGATCATTGCCGTCCCTGGCAGTGCTTTGCTATCCTGGCACTGTTTGATGACCATTAGATGTCTAATAAGAATATCGATTGGGTTTTTCGGGGAATAAGGAAATCCAGACAAAATGACAAAATTGCCATCCAAGATGCAAATACATAAGTTTTGGTGTTAAGGGTTGCCTGTCTCAGGCGGGGTAGACATGGGAAGAAATGGTAAAAGAGACTTCGGTTCCCCGGTTCTTGACAGAGCTGATGGTCAGCCCGTTAAAGCCGTTTGCTTTAAGCTTGTAATCTATCTGGAACAGTGAGTGGACATTATTACAGCTGTCCAACAATAAGGCCAGCTGGTCGGAATTCATGCCTACGCCATTATCGGTGATCTTGAAGTGGACACCCTGAGGCGTACTTTGGACAGATAGAAGGACAATTCCTCCCGGCCTTCTTTTAAGTACACCGTGAATGACGGCATTATCAATAAGCGGCTGCAAGGTAAATGGAGGAAGCAGGCACTCGACTTCTTCTTCAATCTCGAATAATATCTCCAACCGGTTGGCAAAGCGGGCTTTTTGAATACTGACATACGAAGCAGCCTGTTCCAGTTCCTCTGCCAGGGTAATCAGGGGAGGTTTTTTCTCCAGGCTTTTTTGCAGAAACGTGCTTATTTCAATTACCAGTTCGGCGGCTGCTTCCGGATCGGTGCGGCACAGGGAAGCGACTGAATTCAGGGAATTGAATAAAAAATGCTGGAATACCTTGTTTTCAAACAAATCCTTAGCGTCCTTAGTCATAGTTAATCCTGCTGGGTTGTTCAGGCACATCCAAACACCCGGTTGACTACATCTTTGATCACTTTAGATTTAAAGGGCTTGGTAATATACAAATCGGACAGGCCGGAGGCTTTTTTTATATCACTGCTCTGGCCCAGGGCGGTGAGCATAACGATAAATATGTCTTCAAAACCAGACCGGGCTTTGATCCGGTGGCAAATCTCAAGCCCATCCACATCGGGCAGCATAACGTCCATAAACACCAGGGCCGGTTTTTCCGATTGAACGACCCTCAACGCTTCGGCACCGTCGGCTGCATAATAGAGCTGTAGTCCATCGTCCTCGAGATCCTCCAGAATTTCCTGCAAGAGAATCCGATTATGAGGTTCGTCGTCCACAATTAATATCTTTTTCATATTTCCAGCATACTTTTGAGCTTTTTTGCGTAATTCCTGCTTACCGGTATTTGCTGAGCCGTTTCTTTAAGCTTCACCATATAAGTGGAATGCACCCAGGGGATGAGCTTCTCAATACACTCCATATTGATCAAGAAGCTTTTATGGCATCTGAAAAAGCCTTTGTCTTCCAACTTTTGCTCCAATTCGGCCAATGAACTGTTGCATTCATAGGAGCAGTCGGCGGTGAAGGCAAATACCCTTTTATCTTCCACAGTAAAGTATTGAATAGCCTCGGGATTAAGGAGCACAATACTGTTTTCGCTCCACACCGCAACCTTGTTCAGGGCCCGGTTGGAACTCTTTTTGACAACGGCATTGAGGGAATGCCGCTTGGGATTGCTGTTTTTAAGTTTTTGGACTATGCGGTTTACGGTTAAGGTGAGCCGGGCTTCTGAAAAAGGTTTAATAATATAATCCAGCGCGTCCATTTCAAAGGCCTTCACAGCGTATTGTTCATAGACGGTGGCAAACACGATATTGGTATTAAGGCCCATATTTATAATCTCCTGAGCCGCAGAAATACCGTCAAGTTCGGGCATTTCTACATCCAAAAAAACCAGCTCGGGCCTGGTGGCTTTGATATTTTCCAATGCTTCAACGGGATCGGTGTATTTCCCTATAAGGTCAAGTTCTTTATGTTTGCCAAGAAGAAAACCCAAGGCCTCTAATGATAACGGCTCATCGTCGACTAACACAGTTCTCAGCATTTTTATCCCTTCCAAATACTTTATATCTCATTTATTATAAGCTATCTTTATTGTTGGGAGGGAATCCAGTGACAACATTCTTCAAAAAATACTTTAAATATGCAAGTTGTTTTTTGATGATGATGCTGATCATTTCAAGTATGATAGTACTCCCCAATCCGTCCAATGGTGAGCCGGATCTGATTTTACCCAACCGTGATGCCCTTCAAGAAGGACTAGCGGGAATGGTTGTTAATTGCATTCTGCAGGACAGCAGCGGATTTCTGTGGTTTGGAACCCAAAACGGTTTATACCGGTATAATGGCTACAGTTTGAAACCTTTTACTTTCCATTCCGACAATTCCAATCAATTTGTATCCAACTTTATCACTTCAGTTGCCGAAGACAATGCCGGGGATTTGTGGATAGGAACCCTGGCCGGCGGACTATTCAAGTTTCACCCGCAGAGTGGCGAATGCACTGGTTTCTATCATAACCCCGACGATCCGTCAGGCTTGAATGATAATGCGATCAGGGCAATATACAGGGAACAGTCGGGTAAACTGTGGATTGGCCTGCAAAACAGAGGCCTGGACTGTTTTGACCCTGCAACCGGGATTTTTACCCATTATGAGAATTCTGCCGAAAGTGTCGGTACTATCAGTTCAAATACCGTGAGTTCAATTTGTCAGGATAAATCCGGAACTCTATGGATAGGGACCCAGGGCGGTGGACTTAACCGGTTTGAACCGCATACCGGCCAGTTTATTCGCTTGAACATTCCTGGCGAAAGTTCGGGCAGGCTGGTGGAAAATATTGCGGCGCTTTATGTTGATAAGGCAGATGTTTTATGGATTGTGGGTGAGGAAGGAAGCCTGAACAGGATCGATACGGCGGTTGATAAACTTTTAGATAGTAAATTTGCCGGACTTAAGGATATAAAAGTAACAGCAGTTGTCGAAGACATGACCGGCGCTTTATGGGTTGGCACGTACGGAAACGGTGTGGGTATCTTGGAGCAGGAAACTGGGAAATATTCAGTCCGCGACAGCGACTTTCCCTCCCATAATCCTTCGCGCAATTACCGGGTGTTATCTCTTTATCCAGACAGCTCCGGTAACCTCTGGATCGGGACGGAAGCCAGCGGAATAGAAAAAATTAATACCTATTTAGATTTTTCATCTTACCCCCAAAATGCTCCGGTTAGCCTGGTATTTAATGATGATGTTGTATTGTCAGTCTATAAGGATAGAGCGGGAGTTATTTGGTTGGGAACGGCCAATGGCGGGATAAATAGATTTGACCGGGAAAACAAGCAGGTAGTGTATTATAAAAACGTCCCCGGGGACAACAACAGTATCAGCAGCAACGCAGTCACCTCCATTTTTGAGGACAGCCGGGGAAGCCTCTGGTTCGGCACCGTTGATGGAACCATAAATAAACTGGATCAGGCTTCGGGTAATTTCGTTCGCTACCATGTAAATATAGCTGCGAACAGCAACGGCCATGACAACGGCATCATGAAAATCCACGAAGGCAGAACTGGTATATTATGGGCATGTTCGGCCAATGCCGGATTAGTGGGGCTTGACCGGAATACCGGACAATATATTCAGTATGTAAATGATCCCGGAGCGATAGACAGCATCAGCAGCAATCATGTCCTGTCGCTTGCCGAAGATGACAACGGTACGCTGTGGATTGGGACCGGCGATGGAGGACTTAACAGCTTTCAGCCTTCAACCAATTCGTTTACTCGCTATAGCATGGTTGATGTTAATTCTGATTCAAGAACCTTTAATTACTGCGTTAAAGCCATAGTAAACGACGGTATAAATTTATGGTTGGCCACGGATAGAAACCTCTATCAATTTGACAAGGCCAGCGGGAGCTTTGCTTTAATATCTGATAGCCAGCAAAACGCCAATATACTTATTTATGGTTTGTTGAAGGACGACCAGGGCTGTATATGGCTCAGCACAACCAACGGGCTGCTGCGGTATAATCCTAAAAACAATAAACTAAACAAATATGAATTCAGCGGCGGTCTGAAGGTAAACCAGTATATTGCCGGAGCCTGCTCTAAAAGCATCGATGGAGAGCTTTTCTTTGCCGGGACCAATGGATTTAATTGCTTTTATCCGGATAAAATCAGAGACAATACCCATAGGCCCCCGGTGGTGATAAGCGACATAAAAGTGTTTGATAAGTCGAGCGCCATAAGCGGCAACGGTCAGATTTTTTTGAGCTACCGGGATGATTTCATTTCCTTTGAGTTTGCCGCCCTGGATTATGCCAATCCCACCAAAAACCAATATGCCTACAAATTAGAGGGATTTGATCAAGATTGGCACTATAGCGGGACCAGGAATTATGCCAGCTATACCAATTTGGATGCGGGAGACTACGTACTGCGGGTAAAAGCCGCCAACAACGACGGTTTTTGGAATGAAGAAGGAGCTCGGATAAAGCTTTCCGTTATACCGCCTTTTTGGGAAACGGGCTGGTTTATTATTTTGACCGTATTTTTTGCGGCAGGATTAGTGGCAGCGCTTATGAAGCTGAGGACCAGAGCTGTAGAATTGAGAAGCATGGAACTGGAACTCCAGGTATCTGAAAGAACCCGGGAATTAAACGAAGCCAATGAACTGCTGCGGCAGGCGGACGCGGCAAAGAGCGGCTTTTTATCAATGGTGTCCCATGAAATCAGGACGCCTTTAAGCGCCATTATGGGATTTACCGAGCTGATTGCTGGAAAGATAGAAAAGATCATATTACCAGGTATTGATTCAACAGACCCAAAAGTCCAAAAAGCAGCTCAAACCGTAAGCCGGGATTTAAACATAGTCGTTTCGGAAGAAGAGCGCCTGGCAGCCCTGGTTGATAATCTTCTCAATATATCGAAGATCGAGTCCGGCCACATTGATTGGGAAAGCGCAAACCTGCATTTGAACGAAATAGTTGAGCGGGCCTTATCTATCACCGGCCCGCTGATCGAGAAGGCCGGGCTGGATCTTTATGTCAATATTGAAAAGGACTTGCCGGAGGTTCGCGGCAACAGAGATATGCTGACCCAGGCCATAATTAACCTGCTTTCCAACGCCGTTAAATTTACCGGGAAGGGTTATATTAAACTTGATATGCAAAATTCGGATGGCGGTATCCGGGTTTCCATTGAAGACACCGGCGCAGGCATCCAACCGGATTTATTGGAGCGGGTGTTTGACCGGTTTTATAGAGTCAAAACGATTGCCGGAGAAAACAGCCCCGGTATGGGTTTGGGTCTTTACATTTGCCGGGACATCATTGAGAAACATGGAGGCAAAATTTGGGCCGAGAGCCGACCGGGCCGGGGAAGTTGTTTCTGTTTTATTTTACCGCCGGCTCAAAGTGATAGTGAACCATAGTAAGTAGAAGCCAGTAAAGGATTGTTCAAAGTATACATCGGGCCAATAACTAAAATGGTGTTGCAATATTCGATTAAAAGTGCAATTCTTAATACGGAAAACCTATCGGCGTAAAATTTATTTTTATTAGGGGTGTTTAGCTTTGAGCGGATTTTTTGGTGTCGTAAGCAATGAAGATTGCGTCACTGATGTGTTTTTTGGTACGGATTACCACTCGCACCTGGGGACCAGCCGGGGCGGCATATGTGTTTGGAGCGGAAACGGTTTTAACAGCAAAATCCACAACATCGAAAATACGCAGTTTAGAGCAAAATTTGAAGCCGACCTCCCGGAACTAAAGGGCAATATGGGTATAGGCTGTATAAGCGACATTGAACCGCAGCCCCTGACCGTGCGTTCCCACCTCGGGCAGTATGCTATCAGCACGGTTGGAAGAATCAACAATTTATACGATATAGCCGCCAACGCATTTGACAGGCGCAATATACACTTCCTGGAAACGAGCAAGGGCGCCATTAATCCTACCGAGCTGGTGTCTATCATAATTGATCAGGAAGATACTATAAAAGATGGATTGCTAAAGGCCCAGGAGCTCATCGAAGGCTCCTGTTCAATCCTGCTTTTGACCCCCAGGGGAATCTATGCGTCGAGGGACAGACTGGGGAGAACACCTGTGATTGTAGGCAAAAAAGAAGGAGCTTACTGTGTATCATTTGAATCCAGCGCCTTCCCCAACCTCGGTTATACATTTGAATACGAACTTGGCCCGGGAGAGATCATCCTGCTCAGTCCGGATGGAATTGAAAAAATAGCTCCCCCCGGGGACGAAATGAAGATCTGCGCCTTTCTGTGGGTCTACTACGGCTATCCGTCTTCAACCTACGAAGGGATGAATGTGGAGGTCATGCGCTATAGAAACGGCGCATCACTAGCCAGAAACGACTGTGTGGAAATCGATATGGTAGCCGGCATACCGGACTCGGGAGTGGGGCATGCCATAGGCTATTCCAACCAGTCCAAGGTTCCCTTTGGGCGGCCTTTTATAAAGTATACTCCCACCTGGTCGAGGAGCTTTATGCCCCAGGATCAGGAAATAAGAAACCTGGTGGCCAAGATGAAGCTGATGCCGGTTCCGGAACTGGTTGCCGATAAGCGCCTGCTCTTTTGTGATGATTCAATTGTGCGCGGCACCCAGCTCAGGGAAACAGTGGAATTGCTCTATCAGTGCAATGCGCGGGAGGTTCACATTCGACCGGCCTGCCCGCCGCTGGTATTCGGCTGCAAGTATTTGAACTTCTCTACATCCCGCTCGGAAATGGACCTGGCCGCCCGGCAGGCTATCTTTGAAATGGAAGGCAAGGAGCCGAAATCATTTGATGCTTATTGCGATCCGGCCAACGAAAAATACCACCGCATGGTGGACTGCATCTGCAGACGCTTGAATTTCTCAACCTTAAAATATCAAAACCTGCCCGACATGCTGGAAGCGATCGGGATAGGGAGAGACAAGATTTGCACCTACTGCTGGAACGGAAAGGAATAGAAATAGGGGGGCTGGTAAGGCCCCCCCATTTCGAGTCAAATCCGATACTAAACAGGCTTGATATAATCTGAAGAATAAATTATTATGGATATGTAATGTAATAATGGTTGATGCTGGAGAAACGAAGGCGGCTCTAAAAGAAACCATTATTAGGCCGGTGTTTAAATAAGCCTTTACCGATGAAAAAATAGCCGCTTGTATTCATGTGAACTGAATAGGGTTGATTAGGGAGAAACCTGCGGGTGGCTTCACAGAAAACCAATGTTTTGGCGATAGGGCACAGTGCTAAATTGCCAGAATATTGGTTTTTTGCATTTTCAGGCCGATTTATAGGGAGTGAGAATTGTGTTTTCTAAGCTGGATGTTGAGAAAAAGCCTTATGAACTGATTCCAATTGATTCTCGCAAGAAACTCGACGACCGTGAGCGGAGGCATTTCCAGCACGAATTCAAAATCTATATGGAGCAATATTTTAAGCGAACGCTGGGCAAAGGCGTTGATTACACCAAGGTTATCATATGGGATGATATGTTGATTATAAGGGGTGAGCGGTTTCTCACCGAACCCGAGGTGTATATTGTAGAAACCACTGCCGGGCGGGAAGTGGTAAGAGCAGCGCGAATGCAGGTGGCCCGGCAGCATGCCCTGGATAATGTACCTCACTTTGAAGAGAAATTGAAAGCGCGGGCTATTCATCAGGTTTTTGATGTTGAGCCGGAAAATGACTTTTGGATTCATGTGGTTGTCTTTGAGCGTATTTTGACTGAATAGGCTTATACCAAAACTTCATAGACGGTGGATTTTGGGGAAACCTTAGTGGTGGCTTCAAGAAAGACCAGTATTCTTATAGGTGATTAATTCAGTTTTGGTAAGAATATTGGCCTTTTTCTTTTCGAGCAAAACGAAAGAAAGAGGTGGTGCAACGGTTTATAAAAATTGATGTAGGGTTCGTAAGAAGAAAAATTAGGAGGTTATAACAATGGCAGAAACCCAAAAAGCTCTTGTTTACAATGGACCTGGCAAATATGGCCTGGAAGATGTACCGGTGCCCAAAATTGTTGAGCCGGGCGATTGCATTGGCAAGGTAACTTTATCAACCATTTGCGGAAGCGACATTCATATCGTGCATGGTGGTATGCCTGAAGTAAGATATCCGCTGGTCGTCGGCCACGAATTCTGCGCCGAGATCGTAGAGACAGGTCCTGCGGTTAAAGACCTTAAAGTTGGAGACCGGGTAGTATCATCATGTGTGGCGTTTTGCGGTGAATGCTGGTATTGCAAGCAGGGCCTTTATGCCCACTGCACCACACCAAGATACGGCTGCTTTGGCGTCTATGGACAGGAAGGCTGTCAAACCTCATATGTGCTCATGCCGGGCGCTGATAATTACGCTTATAAAATTCCGGAGGGATTAACCGAGCAGGATGTATTGTTTACCGGTGATATTTTATCCACGGGCTTTTTCGGAGCAGAAAACGTGGATATAAAAATCGGTGATGTTGTTGCCGTGGTCGGTGCTGGTCCGGTTGGAATGTGCTGTATGGCAACAACCAAACTGTGGGGGCCCTCGCTGGTTATCGCGGTTGACACGGTGCAGTCCAGGCTGGATGTATGTTTAAAAGAGGGAATAGCGGATATCGGGCTCAACCCACTTGAAGTCAATGTTCCGGAAGCTATCAGAGAACTTACGGCGGGCCGCGGCGCCGATAAGACCATCGAGTGCGTAGGAGCCAAGCCGACTTTTGATCTGGCCCTGGAATGTGTAAGAGGCGGCGGAAATATGTCTACCATTGGTGTTTTCGAAAAGCCCGTGGAGCTTCCCATGGACAAAATTTGGGCCAAAAATATCAAGCTTGGCTGGGGTTTTGTACCGATGAATCGGATGCCCGAACTGATCAGTCTTATCCAACGCGGAAAACTTGACACCAATTTCTTATGCACCCATAAAGCTCCGCTCAATGACATAATGCGCGGTTATGACATTTTTGGCAACAAGAAAGAAAACTGCCTGAAATGGCTGGTTACCCCCTGGGAAAAATAATTTTATTCATTAAAAAAGTCTGCAATATTAAGTTTCCTCTCATTTGGCCCGGGCATCTGCCCGGGCCTTTTTTTTTGAAAGGATTATCCTGGTAAACTGTCGAAAAGTGAAAGGAGCTATGACATGGGCATAGGTGCCGGCAAATATAATTTGAATGGAGGACTTTTTTTGAGGAAATACTTTTCACTCAAACACCTGTTAGCCGCCTGGCTCATTATCAGTTCCTTTGGGCTTATCCAGACTCCAGCCGCTGTTGCCGACAACGTAAAAGGTGATAAAACCTTCGATATAGTGGAGATCACCGATCTGCACGGAAACATTGGCGATTCTTCCAGCAGCCCGATTGCCGCGGTAATGGCGGCCAACTTCAATGAGATACGCAAGGCCAACCCGGACCGAACTTTGCTCCTCTCCGGCGGTGATAATTACCAGGGAACCGCAATTTCCAACCTGGACTACGGTCAACCGGTAATGAAAGTATTCAACTATATGGGAGTAGCAGCTTCCGCCCTGGGCAACCACGAATTTGACTGGGGGGTGGAAAAGGTCACCGGCATCGACGGCTCTAGTATAGGGGCTGATTACCCCATCCTGTGCGCCAACCTTTTTCGCAGGGGCGATGCCACCGCTCCGGTTTTTACCCCCTATAAAATGTATACGCTGGACGGGGTCAAAGTCGCAGTAATAGGAGGCATCACCGAGTCCGCGCCGGGCATTATTCTGGCGGCCCGAATCTCCGATTATGAAATTAAGGACAATGCAAGCTGCATCAATAAATACGCCCAGCAGGCCAGGAAGGAAGGCGCACAAATAGTAATTGCCCTCATCCATGAGGGAGATGATTTGAATAACGGCGCTTCGGGGCCCTTGATTGACATTGCCCATAAACTAGTGGGGGTAGACGCCATTTTGGGTGGTCATACCGCTTCGATAGTTCAGACGACGGTAACGGGCACAGACGGCAAGGAGATTCCACTGGAGGTTGCCAACTGCAACGGCAAGGGTTATGTCGACTTGAAGCTCACTCTGCACGCTGATGGCAGCGTCAGCTCATCCAATGCCAAATCGGCCTACGTGGCCCAGGATACTGCCAGCACCACCTATCCTTACGGGTACAAGGCGTCGTCCCCGGTTCTGGACAATTCGGTCAAAAAGATGATTGCTGACACTATCGAGGAGGAGGCACCTGTGCTGCGCGAAGAACTGGGCTCAGTACAGCTCGACATGACTCAAGTCCAGGCCGATTCCCCCTATGGCGAGTCGCTGGCTGGAAACTGGGTTGCGGACGTTATGCGCACCGCCGCCGCGGCTCAAATAGCTTTTCAAAACAATGGGGGACTGCGCTGCGATATTGCCAAGGGAACTGTCACCATGGGCACCATCTACCAGTTTTTGCCCTTTGACAATGTTATTATAACTTTTGATATGACTGGCTCCCAGTTGAAAACCATCCTGGAGGAGGCGGTAATGGACAGCGGCAAAGGCATTCAGGTATCAGGCCTGACATTTACCTATGATCCGGACAAGCCATCGTTGAGTAGGGTGGTGAGCATTTCCTTAAGCGACGGCACCCCGATCGACATGAATGACAATACTAAAGCCTATAAGATAGCCACCAACGACTTCCTGGCGGGAGGCACCACTGCATCCCCCAAAGACGGCTTTACCTTTGCCTCTGAGTCCAGTAACCTTGTGGACACCCATATCGTAGTCCGGGACATCCTGGTCAATGCGATCAAGGCGGCGGGCAGCCAGGGAATTGGCGCCGGTATTGAAAAGCGCATCCAGAGCATCAAGAGTTCGGGAGCCGGTTCAATAAGCATATTGGTAAACAACCGGGAGCTTAAAACCGATGTTGCGCCTTTTATTCAAGCAGACCGGGTAATGGTTCCCCTGGGGAGCATTTGCGAAGCCCTGGGGGCAACGGTGGAATGGAACCCGGAAGACCAGAGCATAACCATTGTACAGGGGCAGTCAATGCTAAAATTGATAATTGGCAGCAGCAGCGCTGTAAAGAATGGCGAAACCGTAACTCTGGATGCGGCGCCGCAGATAGTAAACAGCCGAACCCTGGTGCCTTTGAGCTTTGTCAGCCAATCCCTGGGATACTCGGTGCAATGGGACGCCGGTAAAGGCCGGGTCATAATAAATTAGAATACGGTTCAGAAGGGTTTTTGTCCGGGCAACGCCCGTATAACAATCTGCTTAAAAAAATAGGGGACCTTCTAATTTTGCGTTCTGCAAACAATAGAAGGTCCCCTGTCAGTGCTATTCTATCCAGCGTATTTTCTGTTTAAAATCGGGAACCGGGAATTCGGGCGGAGCGGGCCAGGCAGCCGGGTGTCCCAGCGGTGTAACCGCGACTATTTGCTGGTCGTCCGGTATCTCCAGCAGCTTCCGCAAGCCAGCCTCATCCTGCAGCGGTCCGGTCATCCAGCAGGTGCCCAGGCCCAGGGCGGTGGCGGCCAGCATTATATTTTCCATTGCGGCACAGCCGGTCTCCAGGTGCATCTTGTTGACACCCGGAATCGGATCGGTGGCAGCCAGCACAACAATGATTATTGGAGCACCTCCATAGGTGCGGGCGTAGTTGATGAAATTCTCCCTGGCGGCGGGGTCTTCCCAGTCGCGGGTATAGCCCAGCGCAATCTTGCCATAACTTTCGCCCATGGCAACCTTCTTGTCTCCGCTTACGACTAGAAAATCCCAGGACTGTAGGTTGCGCCCCGAGGGTGCGGCGTGGGCCGCTTCAAGTATGGTCAGGATATCCTCGCGGCTGACCGGATCGGATTTATACATGCGCACCGCCCGGCGTTTCTTAATAACCTCAAAAAATTCCATTTGATCTCCCCCTTCATCTGATAAAATAATGTAGTCCTGGTCTTAAACCGTCTTTTAAATAGTTTAACCTAAAACTTATACACTAATGGTTCTTTCCCAAACTCGGTGTAGGAAGCCTCCCCGTTGCACAGGTAAAATACTTCGAAAGAACGGTCTATATTATCCGGGGTTCCGTAAATTTTCTGCAGCATCGGGTTGCGTTTCAAAATCATGGCCTTCATTTCGGGGGTCGAGTCAAAGACCACCTGGCCGGTCAGCCTTACTGTGGCCATGGTGGGGGAAAAAGAGGCAAAAGCCGCATAAGGCGTTTCCTTAAGCTGCTTAAAGACTCTTTTTTGATTCGAGGTGCCAAAGTAGAACTTACCATCTAATTCAAACTGACACTGCCAGGGCCTCACCCGGGGCTGCCCCTGTTCAACGGTAGCAAAGCAGCCCATATTATTTTCCTGTAAAAACTTGATTATCTCCTGCACATCATGATCTCCTTTCAACAAAACCTATCGACAAGCCAGATAACAAAACAAGTAATATATATTATAATGAGGTTAAACAGTTATTATTTACAAGTACTCTTTTAAAAAGTAGGTAGTACGTAAAAACGTACTATTGGGAGGTATCGGGTTTTGTGCAGGAAAGAATTGTTGGAAATAGGATGTCCTGTGGCTATCACCCAGGACGTTATCAGGGGCAAATGGAAGCTGGTAATTCTCTATTTGCTTTCAGACGGACCTATGCGCTTCAGTGAATTACAGAGAGCCCTGCCCTCAGTGCGGCAGGGGTATCTTACCCAGCAGCTGAGGGAATTGGAGCAGGATTTAATGATCAACCGGGAAGTATATAAAGTGATACCTCCCAAGGTTGAATACTCGCTGGCGGAAATGGGAGTAAGATTCTTAAAAGTTATGAAAGCCATGCGGGAATGGGGAACCGAATACATTGATTACCTTCACCGGCAGGACGATATCCAATTCCACAAGACCTGCGAAGGCAAGGAGTTATTTAAAAAGCAAATGGATAGTGCCAAATGAAGCAGGGGATGGACCTCTGCCTTCTTTTTTGGTTGTATCCTAATATTGCGGGCTCAATCCAATGGAATTGAACAATATAGGACTTGAATCCTTAATAGCGCACAATATATAATAAAATTAGGACTAATTAAAGGCGTGAAATGGCCATGGAAAGAGGCGATGTAAATGAGCACCTTTCAATGCGTTAACCGACCAAATTCCCAATATGGTAACAAGAGTTTGGTGAAAACAGAAATACTGCCTTCCTGTTGTATGAGCAGCATCGAACTGTTTGGCAGCCTGAATTGCTCGTCTGAGGGGCCAAACAACGCAGAAATACCGAATTGGGCAGCGCTGAAGAATAAAAGGGAACAGCGCTTGAGACGAGCGATAAAGGCCGAGATGTTGTCATTTTAGCGTGAGGTTCCCTGCGAAACGGCCTTGCCGTCATTATGCGGGACGCAAGTAGAAGAAAAGAGGCTATGCATATGCGAATCGATAACCAACCTCCGGTGTATGCCTTGACGAATAGCAGTGCCAATCAAAATGTGAGGCCCAATACCCCACAGCCAGAAACAGTGTTGAATACTCAAAGCATGAAGGAGCAGAACCAGGAAATCCAGCAGAAACAGGATAACAATAATGAAGCGGTGAAGAACCAGATCTATAATTCTTCAGGGCAGGCCAACCGGCTGCCCGGTACGGTTACCCTTTTTGACACAACTGCTTAAAATAGGCTGCGCAAAAAGTGAAACCGTTCCCCTGTTGAACAGGGGAACGGTTTTATGCTGCAATGCAAGAATTATTGGCCTAAAGCAGAGTTTTGAGATTGTTCACCTCAGGCTGGCACTCTTCATCCAACAGATTCGAGATATCAAATAAAATGAAACCCGAACACTGGCCGGTGCCGCGCATGCTCTGCAACTGGGTCATCAGGTTGTCGCTGCGGTTCTCCCAGCCCGGGTCGCCGGCGATGAAAAGGCTGGTGCGGTACAGGGCCAGACCCACATACATCTTGACCCGGGGATTTTGCTTCATGGCCAGCCAGTTGTTCAAGCAGTTGTCAAACTGGGCGCTGGCCAGCTGGTTCTGATTGGTCCAGTATATCTGGGGGCAGACATAGTCAACGTAGCCGTCCTGGGAAAGCCAGGTTTCAACATCAGCCCCGGCCTCCATACAATTGCTGATATTTCCAGCCGGGCTGATGCCAAAAGTCAGAGCCGGATTGGCTGCCTTAACCGCCGTGTAAACCTGCCTGACCAGCATATTTACCTGGCTTTTTTTGTATGCTTCATCCAGGTTTTCACCGGTTGAGCCCACATAGAAATAATCGTCAAAATGAATGCCGTCCACATCATAATTATTCACTATTTCCAGTATCCCGTCGGTAATGAGGCTGCGAACCTCCGGCGAAGCGGGGTTGTATATCAGGCACTCCTCATCGTTGGCCTCATAGTGAATTACTTTAGTAGGATCACCCAGCCATTTAACCGCCGGGTTGTTTAAGGCCAGCGAATTGGTCAATTCAGTTGAATTAGATATACGGTAGGGGTTTACCCAGGCCTCCACCCTCAAACCCCTCTGGTGTCCAGCTTTAACCACGTATTCCAGCGGATCAATCAAAGGAGCCTGACCCTGCACTCCGGTAAGCTTATGGGACCAGGGAAAGAGGGAGGACTTGTAAAAAGCGTCGCTAAAAGCCCGGGCATGAACAAACACGGTGTTCAGTTTGGCGGCTGCGGCAATATCAAGCATAGCGTCGATTTTGTTCTTATCGAATTTTTCAAGGTCATTAAAAGACATCCAGGCTCCCCGTAATTCACTGATATTGTTAGAGGGGGGAGGTGTGGAACCGTCATTATTGATGAATACCTGGCGGCTGCTGCCCAGCCAGCTTACATCGGCTCCCAGCGCCAGGCTGACAAAGCTCAAGGGAACCATGGTGCGAGATTTTACGATGGTGGGCGCTGCATCGAGCTTTACATTCCGGGTGTTGTTGAGCTGGTAAGTGCCGCCCACCAGGGTGGCGTCTGCCATTAAACCAGCCTTGCTGTCCACCTGAACCGATACGTATTTGCCCTCTTTAAAGGCTATAGCGGTGCGTGATGCGGGATCCCAGCTCATCTGAGCACCGAAGGCCTCGAAAATGCCAGTCATGGGCACCAAAACCCGGCCGTTTACAATCTGGGGGGGCGGGTCATATTGTTGTTCAACACCGTTAAAAAATATAGTGATGTCGCTCCCGGCCGCAGTCGCCGGCACGGCAACTGACAGCAATAACAACATTGCAACCAGGGTGATTGATACCATCCTGGCCGCCCTGGTTGGTTTAGTTGTTCTCAATAGTCCTGGTAAAATGCCTAACATGCTCCCCAATTCCTCCCTCAAAATGTATTAATAAATCCCCTGTTGCAGGCTGCCATTAACAATAATACGCCTGCAACAGGGGATTCCTTACGAAAGTTGTACTAATACTTTTATCAATCCACCCGTTCATCGCCCCAGAAGAACAGGGCCACCGTTCCCGGTCCGGTATGGGCGCCGATCACAGTTCCTACGCTGTTTATGAGAACCTTTCCATTGAGATTCTTAAACCTTTCTTCCACCAGCCTGGCCACCGCCTGGGCATCCTCAGGGCAGTCGGAGTTGGAGATAAAGCATTTGCCAGAATAAGCCAGACCGCCCTGGGCATGGGCCTCCATCATTTTAACTATTTCTTCGATCACATGTTTTTTACCCCTGATCTTTTTGCGGGGGATGAGCCTGCCCAGGTGGTCCATATTCATCAAAGGACAGATATTGAGCAGCGAGCCCACTGCAAATGAAGTGGCTGAAATGCGGCCGCCCCTTTTGTAGTGGGTCAGATCAGTGGAGAAAAACCAGTGGTGCATTTTTAACTTGTTCTTTTCAAGCCATTTATATAATTCATCGATGGAAGCCCCCTCGGCCTGCTTTTCCCAGGCGGTATCGACCAGCAGCCCGTAGCCGGAAGAAGCCCCCAGTGAATCCACTATCCGTATTTTCCGTTCGGGATACCTGCGGGAGAGTTCATCGCGGGCCATCAACGCCGAGCTGTAGGCGCCGGATATTCCGGAGGACAGCGAAATATGCAGAACATCCTGGCCCTTTTGCAATATTGGTTCAAATAACTGCTCGAACTCGTCTACGTTTACCTGGGAGGTTATTGGCATAGCCCCAGCGGCGATTTGGGTATAGAATTCCTTAAAAGATACGCTTTGCCCTAAATCATCAAGGGATTCCTGCTCACCGATCCTGTAATGAAAGCAGGCATAAGGTATGTCTTTTTCCTTAAAGTATTCGTAAGACATATCGGCAGTTGAACAGCAGGTAATTTTATATCTGCTCATAATAACGACCTCCCGATGGGGGCTGATAGCTAAATATACTGGGAATAAGCTTGCTTAAAAACATTGCCCCTTAATGAATTATACGTTACCGGCAATAATTGTCAATTGTAAGCGAAAGATCTGAAAAGATATAGCGTGGGTGCGACCCTGCAACCATTCTCATTATGGAATATAGAGAGCGTTCTAAGCACTATTCTAAACCAAAATCCTGAAATATTTGACGTAAAAAATGGAGAGAGTACCAGCCCCGGAAACCCTAATCCTTTTTCGCGCATATAATATTTAAGCGCGAAATCAATTACTATGAAGGTCAACACCTACGAGGATTTGGGGGCGGTTTTATGGCAACAGTTGTTTTTACACCTATCGATAATGTCTATATTTCGCAGTTCTACTCCAACCAAAACTTTTGGGGTTCGAGTGATTTATTCTGCGGTCAATTCCATGGCAGCACTGATATCTACCGGGTCTTGCTTCGCTTTGACCTGTCATCCATACCTGCTTTAAGTACTATCAATGATGCCAGGCTAAAGCTGTATATTGCCCGCAACTATGCTCCGGACATATCCAAACAGATAAATGTTTGGGCGGCTTTAAACGAATACGTCGAATTCAGGGTTACCTTTGCCAACCAGCCTCCTATAGGGGCTATACCTGACAGCAGCATAACGATTACGAATGAGTTGAGCACGTATCTTGAGTTTGATCTTACTGCCCTGGTCAGGCAATGGCACTCGGGGACTGTTCCCAACAACGGGATAATGGTGTCCGGACTGGAGACGGCCGACGCCCTGGTTGATTTTTTGAGCAAGGAATATAACAATAGCAGTGTTTGGCCGCTGCTGGAAATCGATTATACCAAAGGTGTTAACATAGAATACCCGGTCGAAAACGTAACAACCGCTGAAACCTGGCAGGGTTCCAGCGCTATCCCGCTAGGTCCGCGAACCGTTTCATTTACAGTAGTAAACATCGGCGATACCAATGATGCTGCTGTAGGCCTGGAAATAAGCCCGGATGGGGTAACCTGGTCTTGGGTCGCCTTCTTAATAACAAGTGGAGTGATTATATTAACCCCCCTTCCGGCGTCAGGATATACTGGAGACAGTGCCCTTGTTTTTAATACTACCGGATACACCGGGGCGTATGCCCGTATTACCTATGTGCGTCGTGATGGGCATGGACCCACTACCCTGGCCATTTATCCAACCGCGACTGAAGCTTAAAGCTTTTCTTGCAACAGGGACGGTTTAACCGTCCCTCAGCTTGAAGACAAAGTCGACAAGCTGTACAGAGCGAGCAAGGGTAACAAGGGGACGGTTCCTCTTTTGGGGTTAAACCAAAACAAAACCACTTTAAGGCGGGTAGCCGAAAAGTGGTTTTATATTTGTAATATACTGTCTTTTTACTTCATGCTGGCAAATGGATAAAAGTTCTTCTTCATACTGGCCAGAAGTTCTCCCCGCAGGTCGGGGTGTGCTATAGCTATTAATTCCCTGGCCCGCTCAGTTCGGGATTTATACCTCAGGTTGGCTACGCCATATTCAGTGACTACGTACTGGGCATAGGTGCGGGGAACGGTAACTGGTGAACCTGCCGGAAGTTCAGGCACTATGGAAGAGGAACGGGAACCGTCCGGCATGATACGGGAAGAACTAACCAGGGTAATACCTTTTCCTCCCTTGGACCAGAAGGAGCCGATCATAAAGTCGAACTGTCCACCGGAACCGCTTATTTGGGTATGACCCAAACCTTCGGAATTAATCTGCCCGCTTAAATCCACCATCAGGGCCATATTCATAGCTACCATATTGGGGTGCTGGGCGATAAATGCCGGATTATTAGTATACGATGATGGATAAAACTCACAAGACGGATTCTCCCTCACATATTTGTACATGTCTTCGTCGCCCATGCAGAAGGTGGCAACGGTAACCCCTTTATGAAACGGTTTTTTCTTATTGGTGACGATGCCTTTCTCAACCAGCTGCGGCAAACCGATGGGGAACATTTCCGTCACTACTCCCAGGTCTTTCTTTCCTTCCAACCCGCTTACCACCGCTTCCGGGATGCCGCCGATGCCCATTTGAATAGTGTCGCCGTCATTGATCAAATCCAGCACATAGGCGGCAATACTCTTATCAACTTCCGAGGGTTTACCACGGCCAAAGGTGGGAATAGGGGTTGAGTTCTCCACGAAATAATCAAATTCCGAGATATGCATCCAGTTGTTCCCGTAAATTACCGGCATCTGATCATTAACTTCCCCTATGGTAACCCGCTGCTTGCCGGATGCCCTTCCTTCTCGAATGGCCTCCATGGTATAGAAATTGGTAAGACCTAGATTTACGTAGCCATTGGCATTGGGCGGCGTTACCATAGCTATGAATACATCTGATTTATGCCAGAATTTATCAGCCAGGTCCATGCTCATAACCGGGTAAAAATCAGCCTGCTTGGAATTATTCATTTTCCTGCCGGTGGCAATACTAAAAGCCGGCATGTAGTTTATATGACCATCAATTTGGAACATAAATTCCGGATCATACAATTTACAGGGGCGCAGCTGAATAGTGTCTATTATTTTTACATCCTGCAGTTCTTCGTGGCGATCCAGAATCGCATTGAGCATATCGGCCGAACAGGAGCCGATAGCCAGGCCCAGACCCACAACATCACCCGACTGAACTTTTTTCGCCGCCTCCTTAATGGAAATGAGTTTTTTTTGATATTCTTTTTCTAACATAGTTAACTCCTCCCCCTTATTGATTATCCCTGACATGTCGCCATCAGACGGCAAAACTAAACACCGGGCGGGCGGCATCTCCCGCCGAATATTTGTCTCCCGGGAATACTTTATGGCCCAGTCGGACTCTTTTGCCGATGATATCCATGCCAATGGTTCGCGGATCAATATCAATCAGATTTCCCATGATCCAGGGCCCTTCGTCGAGTTCAACCATTACGATGGTGATGGGAATCTCACCCTCGCGGCCTTCGGAATTGATGTAGGAGGTGGTGAATGTAACAATCTTTCCGGTGCCAGCCAGTTCTATGACTTCCTGGTTGGTGCCGGCGCAGGCATGGCAGACCATCATGGGCGGACAGGTGACATTTCCACAGTCATTGCACTTCAGACCCATTAATTTATCCTTTTTAAGGGCTTTGCTATAGTCTTTAAAAGTGAGCTTGTATTCCATGTTTAACCCTCCTTTACTCGGCGGCGAAGATAATGCTGACCAGGACTCCGTCTCCACCCAGGGTATCCATAAGCCCATAGCGGGCGCCATCGACCTGTCTTCCCTGGTCTACCATCAGACCTCGCAATTGACGGGTTAATTCATAGGCCTGGGATATGCCGGTAGCTCCGATGGGATGGCCCTTGGCTTTCAAGCCTCCGGAAATGTTGATGGGTATCTTGCCTCCCAGCCTGGTTTCACCTTTTTCCCAGGCTTCGCCGGCCTTGCCGAATTCAAAGAATCCCAATCCTTCAGCGGCGATGATGGCCGCTATGCTGAAGCAATCATGCAGCTCACATACGTCGATGTCATTAGGAGTCAAACCCGCCATCTTATAGGCCTGTTCCGAGGCCAGTTCTCTGGCCCGCAGCCGGGGCAGGAATTTATACTGAGAACTCAGTTTGCCGGAGGAAGACTGGCCGATGCCTTTGATATAGACTGGCTTATCGGTCAGCTTTTTGGCGACATCTTCCGAGGCCAGAATTATGGCGGCGGCTCCATCCGAGAAGGGGCAGGCATCCTGCAATTGTATGGGGGTGGTTACCATAAAGCTATTAAGAACATCCTCTTTGCTGATAAGCTTGTGAATCTGGGCGTTGGGATTCTTCATACCATATTCATGTGATTGAACGGATACCGCGGCCATTTGTTCTTTAAGCCGTTCTAGAGGTATTCTGTATCTATCGGCATAAAGATGGGCCAAGAGGGCAAAAGCGGCCGGGAAGGTAAAGCCGGCGGGAAACTCATAGCGGCTGTCGCCGAACATGGCAAAGGTTCGGGTGGCCAGGGCAGTTCCCATGGCGGTGGCTCTTTCCACACCACCTACCATCACAATGTCATAATAGCCCGAAGCCACCCAGATAAACGCATCCCTTAAAGCCAGGCTTCCTGATGCACAGGCCCCTTCAAACCTGGAGGCGGGAACGTTAAAACACCCGATATCGTTGGCGAAAAAAGACTGCACCATGCCCTGGCCTTCTGAAAAGTCTCCCAGAACATTGCCTACATTTATAGCCTGAATATCCTGCGGCTTTAAGTTTGATTCGATAATCGCATCCATAGCCACTTCCGATAACATTTCAACCGAGGTTTTGGGCGAGTTGAAACAGAATTTAGAATGCCCCCCACCTAAAACAGCAACTCTCCTCATATTTACTCCTCCTTTTTGGCAAGCAATTTATGCCCCGGCTATTTGGCGGCCAGACGAATCGCTCCATCCAGGCGTATGGTTTCTCCATTTAACATGGGGTTTTCAATAATCTGCTGAACTAACATGGCAAATTCCTGAGGATTTCCCAGGCGGGAAGGGAAGGGCACCATTTTACCCAGGGATTCCTGCACCTTTTCGGGAAGCCCGGCCATCATCGGGGTTTTAAAGAGCCCCGGTGCAATGGTGCAGATGCGTATTCCATCACCAGACAGGTCCCGGGCCGCAGGCAGGGTCATGCCCACCAGGGCGGCTTTGCTGGCTGCATAGGCAACCTGGCCGGTTTGACCGTCGAAGGCGGCAATAGAAGCAGTGTTGATGATTACGCCGCGTCCTTCTTCATCATTTAGTTCATTGGCGAGCATTTTATCGGCCGCCAGGCGCATTACGTTAAAAGGCCCAATCACGTTGACTTCCATGGTCTTTGCAAACACTTCCAGGGTGTGGGGACCTTTTTTGCTGGCTATTTTCATGCCCGGAGCTATGCCGGCACAGTTTACTACGATATCTATCCGCCCGAATTGTTGAACTGTATAATCAACAGCCGCCTGAACCTGTTCGGAAACTGTAATATCGGCTTTTATAAACACAGCATTTCCGCCCAGTTCTTCAGTAAGGGCTTCTCCTCTGGCATCATTCAGATCCAGCACCACTACTTGGGCGCCTTTGCTGGCCAGCATCCTGACCGTTGCCTCGCCCAGTCCTGAAGCGCCGCCGGTGATGATTGCGGTTTTATTCTCTACCTTCATGGTCCAGTGCTCCTTTCTGTTAAACTAAAGTCCCAAACCCCGGCTGATAACCAGTTTCATTACTTCCGAAGTGCCTGCGTAAATGGTTTGAACTCTTGCATCAGTCCACATCCGGGAAATTTCATATTCTTTGCAATAGCCGTAGCCGCCGAAAAGCTGCAAACATCTGGAGGCCACCCGGTTTTCCATTTCACAGATCCAGTATTTAGCCATACTTACTTCCTGAACTACGTTTTTACCGGCCATGTGGGCAAGCACAAGCTGGTCAATAAAACTCCGTCCCACCTGAATCTCACTGGCTATCTCGGCCAGGGTAAACTGGGTGTTCTGAAATTTGCTTAATGGTTTGCCAAATATATTTCTGCCTTTTACGTAATCAAGGGTTAGCTCCAAACAGCGTTCAGCTGAGGTCTGGGCTACCAGGGAAACCATGATTCTCTCCTGTTGCAGCTTCTCCATCAAGCATTTGAATCCGTTTCCCGGGCCGCCCAGGACACTATCCGCAGGAACCCTACAGTCTTCAAAAAACAGTTCCGCAGTATCCTGGGCATGCAATCCCACTTTGGGTATTTGTTTACCCCGGGCAAAACCGGGAGTGTCAGCTTCTACTACAAAAAGGGTGATGCCTTTGGCGCCGGCCTGGGCGTCCGTCTTGGCGGCGACGATCACCAGATCGGCCAGTATTCCATTGGAAATAAAGGTTTTAGAGCCGTTAATGACATAATCATTCCCTTCTTTTACCGCCCGGGTGCGCATGGCGGCCAGATCCGATCCGGCTCCCGGTTCAGTCATGGCTACGGCCAGGATTTTCTCGCCGCTGGCAATCCCGGGCAGCCATTTGGATTTCTGCGCCTCGGTGCCATAGGTGCCAATATAGGGCGCCACAATGTCACTGTGCAGCCAGGCAAAAACAGACCGGCACCCCTGCCAGGCGATTTCTTCGGCAACGATTACCGAATATAAAAAATCTGCTCCGGCCCCGCCATATTCCTCAGCCACCCAGGGACAAAGAAAGCCCAAAGCTCCCATTTTTTCAAAAACTTCCCGGGAGACTATGGCATCATCTTCCCACTGGGTGTAATAAGGAACCATTTCTGTAGCCACAAATTTGGAAAAGGCTTCCCGAAACATTTTGTGCTCATCATTAAAGGGTAAAATCCTCTCCATAGGGATCCTCCTTCCCTGACTATGAATGGCTTCCTGACCGACGACTCGCGTCATAGAGCCATCCAGTTGAACTGCTATTCTTAAAATTGAGGGGCTCTCTTTTGAGTGAAGGCTTTCATTCCTTCCTTTTGGTCCTCGGTGCTGAAGCACAGTCCAAAAATATCTGCTTCTATGGTCATAGCTCTATCAATATCCGTCTGCATCCCATTGTTTATGGCTGCTTTGCTGAACCGCACGGCCACCTGTCCTTTACTGATAATTTTTCGGGCGATATTGATGACATAGTCCATAAGGTCGTTTTCGGGAACCACCGCATTCACCAATCCGATGCGAAGGGCTTCTTGCGCGTCGATGGTTTCGCCCGTGTAAAGGAGCTGCCGGGCTCTGCCAACACCTATCAAACGAGGCAGACGCTGGGTGCCTCCGAAACCGGCGGTTACTCCCAGCCCCACCTCGGGCTGCCCAAATTTTGCGTTGCTGGAAGCAATACTAAAATCACAGGCCATCGCCAGTTCGCAGCCGCCCCCCAGGCAGAAACCGTTAATGGCCGCAATTACCGGTTTGGGCATAGATTCGAGTTTTCTTAAGACCCCCTGGCCAAAGCAGGCAAATTCCCGTGCTTCCATGGGAGTAAGGTTTTGCATGAATCCAATATCTCCGCCGGCTACAAAGGCTTTATTTCCCGCCCCGGTAAGAATAATGACTTTTATTTCATCATCAGCTTTTATTAAATCGATAAGCTCGGACAGCTCTTCAACCGTATTCCTATCTAGAGCATTAAGCTGTTTAGGCCGATTTACGGTAACCAAACCAATACCCGCTTCTTTCTGCAGGAGAATATTATTCATGAGAATCCTTCTCCTTTCTGACCCTGAATCTGCAACGGCCCATCAAAGGACCAACCGGACCGACATTGTTCTTCGCTTCCGTTCACATGAATTCGTTTCACCCCCCCTCGCAAACTGAAATCATCAAGAGCATGAGCTTATGTGACTCCGTGAAATTCATTAACCGCAAATACCGTGCCAGGGGTACAAAAGGCTAAATACAGGGATTTCACCCGATGATTTTTATTCGAGTGGCCGCGTTGTATCAGCCCCTGAAAGCCTGTCCAAACTGCATTTATGCAGTAGGAAACTGCAATGCTGCCTTATTTTGGGACAAGCTCTTGGCAATTGACCGGTAGAATGGGATTGTGAAGCGCATCACCAGTGACAAGCCTTGAAAAAGCAGGTAATTTTGCAGTGGGATTTTTACCAGCTGCTGGCATTTAAGCATTTTAACAAGGCGCAAAAAAATAGACCCCGTAAAGGGCCTATATAATACACGGTTTTTAGGTCCGACTAAAGGAGTCTACGGACCGGGAGCGCCTGGGGATATTCCATATTTAGCAGCTTTCCTGAGAATTGTAGACGGATCAACTCCCAACTGCCTGGCAACCTCCCGGGTAGTTTTGAGAATAGAATAGGCCTGGCCAAGCAATTGCTTTTCTACAAGTTCGACTGCCTCCCGGAGGGGCATAATACCTGCGACCGTAATTTGGGGGCTATTTTTTATGGTGTTGTTTCGGAGATGCAGTGGCAGGTCTTCACGAGACAGGATGTTTCCGGGTATGGTTACTACCAATCGCTCAATTATGTTCTCCAATTCTCTGACATTGCCAGGCCAATCATATTCCATAAGAACATCAGTTACATGGGCGGACAGTTCTTTCTCCATCTTATACTTCTTATTAAACAACTGGACAAAATGGGCGGCCAGAACTGGAATCTCCTCTTTTCTTTCGCGCAGGGAAGGAACATCAACCGGCACTACATTCAAGCGGTAGTACAGGTCTTTGCGAAATTGATCCTTTTCCACTAACCTCAGAATATCGCGGTTGCTGGCGGCAATAATACGTACGTCGATGGGTATGGTTTTTTCCCCTCCCACCCGGATTAGCTCCTTGTTCTGGAGCACCCGCAGCAGATTTACCTGCAGGTTCAATGGCAGTTCACTGATTTCATCCAGGAGGAGGGTGCCTCCATTGGCAAGTTCAAAATAACCGGCTTTTCCGCCCTTTTTAGCTCCAGTAAAGGCTCCGTCGGCATAGCCGAATAACTCTGTCTCCAATAGATTGTGGGATATGGCCCCGCAGTTGATTTTTATAAAGGGCTGGTTTTTTCGCGAACTGTAGTTGTGGATAGTTTCAGCAATAAGCTCTTTGCCGGTTCCTGATTCGCCGGTTATCAATACGGTGGTATCAACATGGGCTAATCGAATAACTGTATCCAGTAGATCTTTCATTTTCCGGGAGCTGACGATCAGCTTTTCTGAACCCAGATACTGCATTTGCAAGGCCCGCAATTCAGATTCATAATGCTGGCTTAACCCCTGGGCTTGTTCCAACTGCTGTTTTAATAAAATCAATTCGGTTATTTCTCGTACGTTGGAAACTACCCTGAATATCTTGCCTTTCCTATCGAAAACCGGGGTTCCGGTAGTCAAGGCCAGCCGCCCGGTCAGCGTCTTTTGCATAATGGTTACAGGCTTCTTTTCTTTTAGTACCAGAGCGCTTACCGATTCGGATACAATGCCTCTTTCCCTGACCAGGTCTTCAACATTGCGCCCCAGCATTTCACTGCCTTTCACCCCGGTCAGTTTTTCAAAGGCTTCATTGACCCTCAGGGTGATACCTTCTCCATTAGTCAAATAAAGACCATCATAGGACGATTCTATGATTGCATCCATCTCCCGGTTTAATTCTTTGACGTTTTCCAATTCCCGGGATATGCTTTCCAGTTCGGAGATGTCTTGAAGGACGGCCACCGCCCCGATAATCTCCCCGCGCTTTTTTATGGGGGTACGGTTGGAGATAAAGGTTCTTTTGTTTAACTCTATTTTCTGAACCGGCCGGCTGCAGCCAGTCTCCAGGATCTCCATCAATCCGCTATTGGGAATAACCTTTATGATCTCCCTACCGCGTACCGCTTTGCTCTTTAAGCCGAGGAATTTCTCCGCAGCCCGGTTCAACACATTAATCCGGCCGTGTTTATCTATGGAAATAATCAGGTTGTGAGTGGAATTCAATATGGTTTGAAGTTCATTGGAAACCGAATT
>JBEHWI010000030.1:0-35878 GCA_040217815.1 Syntrophomonadaceae bacterium
AGTAACAATTTTCCCTGGTCTGGACATCCCATGAGTCTGGCTCCTCCCTTCTGCTGAGTATTCCTGGCGGACCTTTTTATAGGCCCTGGCCAGCAACGTTCCTACTGAACCTGGCGCTATTCCGGCTGCTTCAGCCATTTCCTGATAGCTTAAGCCGGCCATTTTCATTTTGAGCAATATCTGGTCCCGCCATGGCAAATGGGACAGGATATCCTCAACTTCCAATTGTTCAAATCCGCGGTCCACATACTTGATCTGGTCATCAGCAAGTCTCGTTTCCACATTGTTTCGTACTTTCTGATGCCGGTAGTTGCTTATCGCCAGCCGGCTTAACACTTTCTTCAGCCAGGCACGCGGCATCTCTATTTCATCAGGCCGCTCCAGGCTAAACCAGCGTATAAACGTTTCCTGGCAAATATCTTCAGCCAATCCTTGATCACCGGTGAGATAAAAAGCATAGCGATACAGGGGAGGATATTCTTTTTCAAAGAATTCCCGGGAATCCTTTTCACTGAACCTGGTTCTCAGAACTCTTCCCTCCTTACTACGCCCTTCATTAACCATAGACGCTCAAGGTAATAGTTATCTTACAAACCATGATATATTTTTTGCGAAGATAAAACATTAGAAGATTATTTCAGATAAGCCTGAGTTTAGCTCAACTGATGAAAACAGTGTTTGCCAACTGGCTGAGGATGAAATGGACTCCCGAACAATTGACGGGGCACATAATAATCCTATATAATGACTTTATAATCAATGACTATGGAGTCAACCAAATGAGCAAGAATCAAAGACAACAACAGAAGGAGCAAACCCGCAGGATTCTGCTGGAAGCGGCTTTTTCGGAATTCGGACGCCGCGGGATTATGGCGACCAGAATGGCGGACATTGCAGCAGCGGCCGGGGTTTCTCACGGAACCGTGTTCGCTCATTTTGAAAACCAGGAGGCCTTGATAAGCGCGGTGATTGAGGAGTTTGGAGAAAAAATCACCTTACGCACCCATGAGCTGGCCGGCCGGTGCCAGGGAGTTCAAGAACTGCTGTCGGTGCATTTGCTGTGTATTGAGGAATACGAGGCGTTTTACACCCGGCTGGTTAACGAAGCCCGGTTTTTGCCGCAAGTCGCCCGGGATACTTTTATCATGATCCAGTCTGCTGTATCCTTCCATATCAGCCAGTCGGCACAAAGGGAAATGGAACAGGGCAGTATTATCGAAATGCCGCTGCACCTGTTCTTCAACACCTGGGTGGGGCTGGTCCACTACTATCTGAACAACAGCGATCTGTTCGCCCGTGAAGATTCGGTAATTAAACGCTATGGCCCCTTATTGCTGGAACATTTCATGAGTTTGGTAAGGACTCGTCAATGAAGGAGGATGCTATGAAGAATAACGAACCAGTACCTCTTAAAGCCAGGGTATGTTACGGGCATCTGGGCGGAACGCTCGGTGAAAGGATGCTTCAAAGATTTATTGAACTCGGCTGGTTGGAGCGAGATGGGGAGAAAGCAACTGTTTATGAGCTTACCGAAGAAGGTAAGAGGCAGCTAACCCGGCTGGGAATAGATATTTATAAAAGGAGATGACTGGCGTGAAAATATGTATTGCTTGTGGAATGCCGATGAACGAGCCGTCTGATTTTGCCATGAACGACGAGAGTAAGGATTATTGCCGGTATTGCTGCAATCCTGACGGTTCCATGCATTCATACCAGGAAAAGCTTGAGGGTATGACTTCCTTCATTGTAAACACCCAGGGACTTGATGAACAAGCCGCCCGGGCCGCAGCCGAAAGAATGATGGCCAAGCTCCCTGCCTGGAAAGAAGGTAAGTAAACTATTTTGGCAGTTTCGGATGAATAGCGGCATCCGCTTGCTGCGCCACCTTTTCCATTTTCTTAATATTATGCGGCAGTGAATAACCTCCTGTCGCTTTTTCCTTATAATTTTCATACCAATTACCGCTTAATTCTCTACACTTGCCACCCATTTTTTACCCACTTACACAAGTCGGCAAAAAGTTGGGAATTCAGTTGTTAAGATGGTGCGCTGTATCCATGTTGGGTTGAAAATATTACTAAGGGGTTGTCGTCATACCTATTGACAACAACCCCTTACCTTTCTCTACTCACCTTGTTTAAACCACATTTTTTTAAAAAATTTATGCGAATTCAATTGGGAGAACAGAAAATTAACTAAAATATGAATTTTTGCAACAAATAATGCCATAAACTCGCACAATGGTATTTATTGCTATTATAATTGGCACCGAAATAATTAGTAGGCAAACTAATTTGGAAGGAGGCAGTACAGGATAACCACTTATAGAGAGATGATATGAGCGAAAATATTAGGGGGTAATACTTTGGCGAAGAAATTAGCGCGACCGACCAAGGAATCATTTAAGCATACCGGTATTGTTGCCAAAGAAGAAGATGAGGACATCCTGCGCAAAAGAGAGCAGGCCAAAAAGATGGCCCAGGAGAAGGCGCGGGCTAGGACGTTTGCGAAGCAACAGGCCATGGCGGAAAGAATTGCTTCCGCATCAGAACAACTGGTGGCCGGGGTGGAAGAGACCAATGCCGCTGGACAGGAATTCTCTCTATTAATGGATGAAGTGGCGGCGGCTTCTGCCAGGGGGGGCGTTAATGCTGAAAAGATGCGCGGCGCCAGTGAGCGGTTAAACAATGCGAGCGGAGAATTTGTAGTTCAAGCTGAGCTATTGATGGAGCATTCGAATAAATCAATCACAGCGTCTACCGATTCCATTCAGACTATGGAAAATATGACCAGATTGGTAAAGGTGGCAGCCAATAAAAACACCCAGTCCGCCACCCGGATTGAGGAACTTGAAGTGCAGTCCCAGCGCATCGGCGACATCGTTCAGGCTGTAGTTATGATCGCGGATCAGACCAATTTACTGGCATTGAACGCCGCTATTGAAGCCGCTCGGGCCGGAGAACACGGACGGGGGTTTGCCGTGGTGGCCGACGAAGTGCGCAACCTGGCTGAAATATCAGAAAGATCCGCCCGCGATATTCGTGGGGTGGTGGATGAAATACGCGACGGAGTCACCGCCGTAGTTGCGAATATTAGCACTACCGTCGAAGAATTTAATACCATGGCGACTACTCTCGACGAAACCGTTCAAGGATTCTCGGGTGTGGGAGAGCTCATGGTCGAGTATGGCGGGAATGCCCGGAAGATAAAGGGGCATTCGGTGCAGGTCGGGGAATTGGCTGCCAAGTTCTTGGCCAGCAGCGAAACCATCGCCTCGGCAACTGAGGAATCAGCCGGGGGAACAGAAGAAATATCCAAAGCTGTGGCGGAACAGAGTAAAGCGCTGGCCGAGGTGAACATTGCCATCCAGGAATTGAGCGAGATGGCGGATGATCTGAAGACCTCCACCGACATTGGCAAGTCGGCTGAAGAAGTGGCGGCGACCGCTGAACAGCTTTCGGCTAACATTGAGGAATTGAGCAGTTCGGCCAATCAGGTTTCCGCTGGCATCTTTCAATTGAATGAGGCGGTTCGGTCAATAGCGGATGAAATGGGAATTGTAAAAGACCTATTTAAGGACACCACGGGTAATTATGAGAGCATGAAGCAGTTGGCGGGCGAATGCGGTAAAATAAGGGCCGATGCCGAGGAAAGCCTGCAATCTACCCGCTCCAAGGCGGCAGTTGTAGCACAAATGTTGAAAAAAAGCGGCGCCTTCTATGAGGTAACAGGTAAGGACCTGGAAAATCTGCAGGATAAAATCCGCCGGATCGAAAAAATAGTCAATACTATTCAGAATGTATCCATCCAGACCAACATGCTGGCGGTTAACGGTTTTGTGGAAGCTGCAACTGCGGGTGAGCACGGTCGCGGGTTTTCGGTAGTAGCGGGAGACATCCGCAATCTGGCCACCGAATCAGCCGAAAATGCGGATAAGATCAGGGATTTGGTGAGAGAGATCCAGGACCTGATGGCTAAAGTAATTAATGAGATTGATCAATCACAAACGGCGGCCCAGGAGGCCAATGCCTATGTCGCGGTTGCTGTGCAAAAAAACAGCGTTGTGACCGATACACTAAAACTCTTACAGGACATAGCCAAAGAAGCTTTGGGTGCCTTGACAGATATGAAGAGCGGATTGGATATTAATGACGAGCAAATTGTGGACATGGCCAGTATTGTCGATGTAATAAACGAACAGATTCAGAGTGCCTCCATATTGGGGCAGGAGCAGGGTAAGGCGGTCGATGAACTGGCAGGTTCCATTGAGGAGATTGCCTCAATTGCAGATGAGATGCAGATGAATTAAGGTAGGGAGTGATGAAGCACCATCATAATTTAAGCGGGGGGAAAACCATGAAGTGTCTAAGGTACGGCTTTAGGCTATGCCTTTCATTATTGTGGGAGAAAATTATATTAAAAACCGGGCTATTTATAGTTGTTATTGAGCCGGCAATTAGTTTTACTAGATAGTGCCTTCTTCGACCGAGTCCAGGGCGTATACATTAGTATTGCCGGCCTGGTAGGGCCCGAAACGCATATAACCTCCGCAGGTGTAGATCTTATCATCCAGAACCGCAGCCCCATGATACCACCGTCCGACTGATAACGGCGTGGTGGAAGTCCAGGTGTTGTTTGCCAGGTCAAAGACTTCAACCGTTTTGAGGGAAGCATCTCCGGCAAGTCCACCAATGGCATATATCTTATCGTCCGCCCCCAGTACTGATGCCAGGCACCGTCTTGCGGTGGGCATCGGTACACAAGTCTGCCACGAGTTGGTCTGCGGGTTGTAGACATCGACCCTGTTTAGTTCCGTGTTACCATCGGTTCCTCCAATTATGTAAATACTCCCGCCAGGTGCGGTAACTGCTGAGAATTGGTGCCGGGGCACGGGCATGGCGTTTCCTGTACTCCAGGTGTTGGTTCCCGGGTTGTATATCTGAACCGTAGTAAGAATAGTACTGGGTGGCCCCCCCGGATCGGGTGATGGTGGCAGGCAGCCTCCCATCACATAAAACTTCCCGTCAACAGTTGAAGCGATGCCCGGATCGTGGCACGGTGTCGGAAGAGAAGCCTTTTGCGTTATGGCTCCGGTTGACGGGTCGTACTCCTCGACCGGCGAGGCGAGGGTCTGGCAGCCCGAGAGACCGCCGACTGCGTACAGCATGCCATTGGCGGTAGTGACAAAAGCCTGTCCAAAATAAGTGAACGGATAAGGGATTGTCGACCATGTGTCGGTAGCGGGATCAAAAACCGCTATGTCGCTGACATAACCGTCGGTGCGGTATCCACCGACTACCCATATTTTTTCTTGCAGAGATAAGGCGCTAACCCGCCACTGGGCAGCGGGCAACGGTGTTGTGGTTGTCCAAACCAAATTATTTAGGGAAAATTTTACATCCAGCCCGAGCAGTGCCCTCTCCCATTTGCTCAGCCTTTTCTTGCCTGTAATATCTGCTATGAAAGAAAGGAGGGCTATCTTCGGAATTAGTCTTGGCGGCATAATATGTATCTCCCCTTTATGAAGTATTACTTGAGTATCTTTGGATTAAGTTGGGGTAAAAGAGATATGCTGCTGGACAGAATATCGGGATAAAGGGATGCACATGTTTGGGCGTTCTGCAGCCCATGCTTTACAGCCTGCACGCTCCGCTGACTATCGAGCATGGCCGAAAAAATATTCGTGGAAAGTATAGCATTTTATACTTCCTCGCTTTTATTCTCTTAAATATATGCGTAAGCAGCTGTAGCATTTCTGGGGTGGAAATAAAAAAATTTAAATGATTGTAAATCTTTCTTTTCTATGGTTCTTCCCTAAATTTTTTTCTAAAATTGGTATTGTTAGTGCTAGTATAAGTTAACCGTTAAAGATTGTAATTGATTTAGTGTAGTACGCAATCAAGGTATTTGAGGAGAGGTTTTGATGCAGGTTATAAAAACGATCTGGGTAGTAGGAATTGGAGGAGTGGGCGGTTATTTCGGGGGCTGGACGGCCTATGCATTGGATGAGGGCAATGACGGTCGCAGGGTTTATTTTATTGCCCGCGGCCAACATCTTCAGGAGATACAGAAAAACGGGTTGATTTTGCAATGCAATGAAGATACTTTCGTCTGCAAACCAGCCGGGTCGTCAGATGATATGTCGTGTCTTCCCAGGCCTGATCTGTGTCTGATATGCGTGAAAAGCTATGATCTGGAAGCCGCCGTGCAGGGTTTAAACACCTTTATCGGTGACGATACGGTGGTGGTACCGCTCCTCAATGGGTTGGACATCTATGAGCGCACCCGCAAGTGTCTGGATAAAGGAATTGTGCTGCCAGCCTGTGTTTATATTACCAGCTATATCGAACGACCTGGAAAGGTGGTTCAAAACGGACCCAATAAACATGTAATAGTGGGACCCAGTCCCCACCATCCTGATTTTGATCCCGCTGAGCTGTTGTCCTTTACCGAAGAGATGGGTCTGAGTTTTAAATGGTTGGACGACCCCTTCGCGGCCATCTGGCAAAAATACCTCCTGGTAGGATCTTTTGCTCTGGTGACAGCGGCCTACGGCATGAGCTTTGGCGAGGTTCTGGACCACCCGGCAGCGAAGCGCGATGTATCCGAGGCAATGAGAGAGATTATTCAATTGGCTCAGAAACAGGGCATCAATTTGGGTATGCAGCTTATCGAAAAGATTATAGCCCTCATGAACGGGACTCCCTACCAAGCCCGCAGTTCCTTCCAGAGGGATTTGGAGCAGGGACGGGGAAAAGCGGAAGAAGACATTTTCGGAGCCGCGGTTATTCGTATGGGAAAAGAACTGGGCATTCCCACTCCGGTAACCGAAAGGATGGTCCGGCAGATAGAAATGCGCTATGGCGGTTCGGAAAAACCGGTTTAAGCTAATTCCTCAACTGGGAACGCTTGTTAACAAGGCTCTGAAGCAGTAGGGGCCAGCATCGTATTGGTGATAAAGGTCGGTGGTTAAAGCGGTATCAGGCAGATCAAGGATTACAGCATCGGCATAGATAAGCCCGGACTGCTTCAGAACAATATTGAACGTTTCCGGCTCCAGCAGCGGATACTCAAAGGTTATGACAATAAGACCATCCTTGTTCAGGATGCGTTTGAACTCTACCAATATCTTCAATACGTCTTCTTCGGGAAGATGCTCCAACACCGATATGCAGAAGATAGTATTGAACATGGCGTCATCATACGAAGTTTTCGAAATATCCTGCCTGCTTAAAATCGGCTTACCAAAATAATCCAGGGGAAAATCAAAAGCGTCCACGCCGAAATACCTGAACATATCGAGCAGGATATTGCGGTTGCATAAAATGTGTTTGTTTTTATCGCAGGCGTAGACGCTTTTACAAAGTTTGCAGAGGTGGTACTTGAACGGGTGGCAGAGGCCGCAGGCCGCGTCAAGCACGGTGTGTTCCCGAGCGGCAAATGAAGCAGCCCAGGCGTACTCATAAGGCCGGCTCCACCAATGCTTGGGGAGTTCGAGCATTACCTTATCGATGCGGGGATCGTCAGAAGTAAAAAACCGGGAGGTTCGCATTTCAATCACACCTTCACGAGATGAACCGGTTTACGCCAAGCCTCCTGTATTTATTATATGCCTTTTAATGCCTGGTTGTGCTGCATAAGAGATGTTTTAAATAATAATAACAAATGCTGGCGGGAAAGCCTGAGCGGCCGGGATTTCTATGAGAAAGGTTTGGCAAGCCGTTATCCCTATATTGTTGACGAAACCGGCCGGGGGTGATGGGATTGGAGAACGGGGCAAATAGGAAGGATTTTAGGGGACAAGGTTGCCCTATGCCCCCTAGTATGCACCACTGGCTTTATTTACTCCTCCATTTTTCATAGACCTTGTCGGGAAGGGGCATATAGAAATCAATGGCCTCTTTGGGGTCGGTGATTGGATTGATAGAACTATTATTGATCTTCTTAAAAAAATTGGTGGACGCTGTTTTCTGAGACCAATCCATCAAAACACCTCCTAATAAGTTCTGCTATTATTTTGCCCCTGTATTATTTTTTATATCGCCCTTTTTATGCCAGTATTTTGAATCCGCCTAAATTTACATTTAGAGGGAGTATTGAGCAATATTTTGCCGGGCCCGGGATTTCTGAAGATTGTCTCTATGCTGCCCACTGAATTTGCCGGCCTGTTGCTTTTGGGTTAAAAGATATTCCTTCAATTCGGATTGTAAAGTTTGATCCCCGGTTTGTGCATATACCTTCAGAGCTGAATCAACTCCAGCCGGCCCTGAACGACGTAATATTTCAACATCAAAGTCGGTGAGCGATCCTGCCAGGTAGCGTTCAGTGTTGTAGTGGGTGACAAAACCGTCCGGGTCAAACAGGCAGAGCGCGCAGAGCATAACCGAGCCCACAACTGCTCCCAGCCGGGCCATGGAAAAATGCCATTTCTGCAAGGCTATTACCCCGCCGCATATGACCGCCAAAAAGACCATGAAAAGGCAGGGGAGCAGCCGCCGCATTGACAGTCCGTAAACCCCGATATATAAAAACATCTTGCTCATGGCGGTGGCGATGAGCAACAGGGTCAGTACGGCCAGCAATGCGTTGAGGATTTTTAATATTTTGCCGCCGTGCAGGCGGTTGGTTTCGGAACCGGCTGTATCAGGCGAAGCTTCACTGTCTTTAACTGTACTGACATTTTTGCCGAAAAGATTGGCTATCAGCAATACGCTCAGGTTGATGGCGGCGATGCGGCACAGCTCAAAAAAGCCGCTCCGGGCGTATTCGGAATAAACCTGCCAGCCCTCCGGGCGCTGCCCGGCAAAGGCCGAAAAAAAGTAGGGGAGCTGGCTGGCGATGAACAGCACATACAGGCTGCACAACAGACCCAGCAAAGTATAGATGGTGGCTGCGGGCAATATCCTCAAGACGGAAAAGGCCTGGCGGGTGCTTTCTTTTTTGAAAACGTCACAGCCCCGCTTATGAGCGCTGCCTGCCGCCAGACCGAAAATATAGGCGGCTATGGGAACTGCTAATATGGCGTGGATTACGTATTCTCCAAGTTTTATTTCTTTGAAATAGGTCAATATGCCGCCGGTAAGCCTGGCAAAACCTCCGCCATCAGCCTTCAGAAGCAGGGGAAAGACGATGGCCATAACTATAACGGTTATGATTAGACCCAGTGCTATGGATAAGAACTGGCTGGTCTGGGTCTTTTTGTTGCGGCTTAAAAAGGAGAGGCTTTTATACTGGCTGACGAAGTTGCTGAAGGGGATTATCAGAAAACCGTTGATGCCGTCCAGCCCGATCCAATTGCTGGTTTGACCCAGGATGAGCAGCCCGGTGGCACAGACCACCCAGTATACGGCACTGCCCAACAACAGTAGACTGCGCCAGGGTTCAAGGCCGATATTGGTCCACAGGGAAAAACTGATTCCGGTCAAGGCGGTTAGTGCCAGCCAGAACCAGCTGGCCTTAGGAATCTGCACACCTTTTTTTACCAGGTAAATGGTGAGCGAAGCGCAGTAGACCAGGGTAAACACCGTCACTCCCCAGCCCTCCCAGGAAAACAGAACCCAGCGCGCAAAATAGAACCCCAGTACAAAAGCAAAAAGGGCGAAAAGGCCATCGGTTCGGTCGGCGGTAAAAGGCTCCTTTAGGCTGGTACTGGTCCTGGCGGGGGCTACCATGATGGGAAATGCCGCCGACTCGCCCGCCGCGGTGGAACAGTCAAGGTTGGGACTTTGCTCGTTCATTTAATATGCCTCCTTATTCCTCTCTAAATTCCAGAATGTCCCCGGGCTGGCAGTCCAGGGCCCGGCAAATGGCTTCCATGGTGGAAAAGCGCATGGCTTTGGCCTTGCCGGTTTTCAGGATGGAGAGATTGGCCTGGCTGATACCGATCTTCTCGGCCAGTTCACCAGAGGATATTTTTCTTTTGGCCATCATTACATCGAGATTTACTATGATAGGCATGCCGCCATCCTCCCTTCTCCTATATAATGGAGTCCACTTCGTCCTGAAGCTCCACCGCCTTGGCTACTACATTTTTAACCACCCTCACAATCAAGCCCATAAAAGCGGCGGCCGCAGCCAAAAACACCCATGGCAAATAATAGCCGGTTGAGATGATGGCGATGCCGGCTCCAGTGAAACAGGTCCAGGAAATGCGCCTGAGCAGTTCCACATTCCCGTTAATGAACACCTGATCTGCCCGGATGTGGCGGATCAGAGCCAGGAGGTTGTAGAGCAGATACGCCGCAGGGATGGAGCCTATATAGATGGTGGCGCGAAAGAAGTTCTGGGTTCCTACCAGGTCGGGACGGGAAAAATCAAAAAACCAGCTCAGCAGCCAGGGGGCGGCCGTTACCGTAACAAGCAGCGCAGCCATAAAAAACAGAATGCATAATCTGGTTAAAGCAATTGATCTTTTGTCATTCCACATAGAACTCATCCCTTCTAAAATTAGCTTCTAAAACATCCTCGCTATTATTTGCAGTATAGCCCAGCCCTTGCTGATATACAATATAAATTTATTGTTTATCAATAAAATATATGCGTTTAACATTAAATAACTTACACACTCCGCCAAAATAAAAACCTGCGTTTCAAGAATTCTTAAAACGCAGGTTGTACCTGCCATCTACCAAAGTTATTTTGTTGTGGCGGTTAATGTTTTATCATCTTAAAAGCTATTTACTGAAAGTACCAACTTTGGGCAATTCGTTTAAATCCTCCAAACCCTTGCCGGATTGATGCGGTGATTTGCTCATTAGTGCAGTTACATCGGTCCCGGCCACACATTCCGAGCAGTCTTTGTGTACACCGTTTACAAAATCTTTTGATTTGCTCACATCATAGACAATCCCGTTTGCGGCAACGTAGGCCGGGTTGCCATTTTTACCGTTGTATTTGGCCAATTCTTCTACCGTAAATACTTTTTGACTGGAGCTTTGAGTGGAGCTGCAGCCAGCAACTATACCAACCATTAATATTAGGATTAAAAAAACGGCAAGTTTCTTTTTCATACCATCAACCTTTCCTTTATTTTCATATTCTTCACTTTCTTCACTATTTTCATTTATAACATAAAAATATTTAATAATGTTTGTAAATTCCAAGTAAAATGGCAACTGACTAAATTAACAATTCCAGGGTGGCTTTATTCAGATGATCTTTTAAAACAGACCAGGAAAGTGGTTCCGTTGGGACCGGTCTCAACATCGATTCGCGCGTTGTGCCTGGAGGCTATACCGTAGCATATTGGCAATCCCAAACCGGTGCCATTTTCTTTTGTAGTAAAAAATGGAGTGCCCAGTTTATTGAGCACATCATATTTCATCCCCTGGCCCTGGTCATGAACGGACAATATTATGTGTTCTCCCTGAACATAAGTCTTTATATTCAATGTCCCTCCGGTACTCATTGCTTCCAGCCCGTTGTAGGTCAGGTTAAGCAGCAACTGGCGAATTTCTTTTTCGTCCAGCATTAAACAGGGTACATCATATATTTCAAAAATTATATTTTTGTCCTGTAAGGCGGCATTGGCCTGGAGCAGGGGTTGAAGGTTCTTTATTATTGAAGTCAGTCTTACCGGCTTTAATTCAACCATTTTGTTTTTGGCCAGGGAAAGAAATTCGCTGATAATAGAGTTTGCGCGATCGAGTTCTCCAATCATTATGTTTAAGAATTCCTGATCGTCCCGGTATTTTTCTTTAAACATCTGCAAAAATCCGCGAATTGAGGTCATGGGATTACGGATTTCATGGCCGATGCTGGCGGCCATTTCACCAACCAGATTAAGTCTATCCATACGAAGCATTTCCATCTCTATTTGGCGCTGTTCGGTGATATCCGTCACATTGCTCAGCAGGCATGGAATACCGTCAATCTCAAATTTCTCCGCGGATATGGTGCCCAGCCTCTCTACACCCGAACTATTATAGAAGTGAACTTCTTCATCACGCAGAGATGCTTGTTTTTCGAGTAGATCGGTTATTTGTTTCCGGGGATGTTTATCCCCCCAAAGGCCGATATCAACGGTTGTCCGCCCAATTATTTCTTCCCTTTTATAGCCATGAGCGCGGCAAAAACTATCATTTACTGCGATTAGACGACCTTCCTTAAGGGTTGAAATACAGACTGTATTCGGACTGGCATCAAAAGCTTTGGAGAACTTATCTTCTGACACCAGCAGAGCGGCCTCGGTTCTCTTTCGCTCCGATATATCAAAACATGTGCATGCCATTTGCAGAGGCCGGCCAAATCGGTCATAAGCTATTACCTTACCGCGGCTCAAAACCCATATATATTCACCCGTAGTCGTGATTACCCGGTGTTCGCTCTGGAATTTGGGCGTTTCTGATTTTAAATGCTCTTGAAGCTGTCTTACTGTATTATTGACGTCTTGGGGGTGAATAAAGCTTTTCCCAGCACTGGAGTTAATTATCATCTCCTCGGGTGGGTACCCAAACAAAGCGGCCATCTGGGGGCTTATCCAAATCTCATCGGCTTCAATATCCCACTGCCAAAAACCATCGGTGCTTGCCTCCAGTATAAGCCTATAGCTCTCTTCATGTTCCCGGATAGCCCGATTTGCTGACTCTATCTGGCGTAGACGTTCCAACCCCATGGAGGTAAAAATTTTCCCGAGCTTTGAATAGAACTCCATGATTGATGCTATATCTTCTTCGGAGACTATGGGAATACGATCGAGCGCCTTCATATAGGCTGCTTCGTCAAAACCATACTCCCGGGCTTGCCGGCGAAAAAATTCCCTATCAGGCGCTTGATTCAGACACTGCCCGAAGAAAATTCCGGCCAGGTATTGCCCTTCGACGATAATGGGAGTTGCATAATCCATAAGGCCGTTTAAACACTTGTATCCGACATAGTAATTACAGTCGTAAAGGTGATGATATATATATCTGTCGCTTTGCAGACACCTTTCTCGTGTACGGGGGCATTTACGGTGAAATTGGGTGCAGATATCCTGCCATCCCTTCCCTCTTAATACATTGTTGTTATGGTCGAGGACGCCATATGGTATTCTCGTAGTATCGTAAAACGAATCCAATAACTGATACAAAAGAGACATATCGATAAGATCAGAAATACTATACCGTTGCGAATACTTATATGCTTGGTCAGGATCACTTCGAAAATAAAAAGGGGATTCATCATTTACGGTGAATAAATGCTCTTTGATTAAACCTTCTTTACCGAATAGTTCTAATTGAGATACTATTTTGGGGAGTTTGTCCAATTCATTTTGGAGGTGTTGTTTAATTTTGTTTTCGGCCTTCAATTACAATTCTCTCCCTGTTTGCATATGCTTGGCACACACTGTTTCCTAAACAAAAATGTTAACACAGAAAGTATTTTGCACAGGTCGAATAAAGGCCGCAAAAAGTAAATTCTAGATGGCTACAAAAGACACAAAATGATACATCGTTTACAGATAATAACAGACAAGGCCGCATATGCCTTTTTGATGGGAAGATAATGGTTTAATGCAGAAGAAAATATGGAAGAATAAAGAGATCTATGGGGATATGATTAATCAACATTATTTTCACAAGAATAAGTCATTGAGATAAATTGTTGGACCGGAAGCCGCAGTATACAAAAGACGTTCCCAGTATAAGCAGGGGGACCACCGCAATCCATAGGACGCCCCAATTGCCTTTTAAAACATCGAAGGCAAAAGTCATGAACAAGGCGCAGGCTATCAGGAGAGTGCCCCCGATACGCTCGTATTTCCAGGCCACAATATTAATAAGGTACAGGACAATCCAGGGCAGGGTGTTGGGAGAATTCCTTAAAACGCCTCTAAAGCCCCCTCCATATTGTTCTGCCCCGGATAGCAGGGCAAACACAAACCAGAAAGTGGTCACAATTAGCAGAACCGTCCGTGCGCCATATCTCAAGGCGCGAATTCGCCTTTCGGGATTTTCGAACATTTCGCTCCCTCCTCAGTCGCTGGTTAATTCCGACATGCATTTCAAAGCCTCGTCCTTGCTAAAGGTGCTGAACCACCGGTAGTTGTCTGCATCCAGAATCCTGAAGTGACCGCTGATTACGTTTTGCTGGATGCGAAAGCTTCCTGTGGTTTCAACATCGTTCCACCATACTTTGCCGCCCATGGTTCTGACTTTGGGAGTATATATACTATCACGGATTAATACCTGAAGGTAGGAAAGGGGGTCTTCCCCCAAAAGCCCATGGATAATCTCACTCTCCGGCATCAATGCGCATACTGCCACTACGACCGCCCAGCTGGCGTTTTTGCGCCCCTTCTCAATATCGACCAGGGTTTTCTTAGAAAGGCCCAGGATGTCTGCCATCTGCTCCTGTGAATAATTCATCTCTACCCGGATCAGTTTCAGGCGCTGGCTTATCTCCCTGATCACGCTTCTTCTATCCATTGTCCACCTCTGAATCCTTGCTATAGTGTAATATTACACTATATGATCCATAAATACAATGATGCATGGCAAAAATGGTTCGAAATAGGAGAATGCTGCCTCCTTTTGCTGGTACAAAGAGGCCATCTGGAAATAATTATTCTTCCAGACGGAAAGTGGGGTAATTGATTTGAAAGGCAGTATTTATAGTAGGGGAGTTTAATACGCTTCCTCGATTAAGGATTCATCCAGCTCGATCACATCAGCAAATCGCATTTCCTTGCCGTCGTAAACCATGATGAAGTCATCAAGGGTTCCCTGGATCTTGGTGACCTTGTCACTGTCGATCATGAGGGTGCCAAGCCTCTTGGGGCCAAACAGCCAGCGAGCCAGTTTGCCTTTTTTAGCATATATGTCTACAGCTATAAGTCTTCCCATGGAGTAGCCGTAGGTGTTGGGATCTTTACCGCGCACAAAGGTCTGCGCGTCACGAATGCTTCTTACGCCGCAATTCCTGGTAAAGACGCTGTAGTCATACAAAAGCTCCCAGACGTTATCAGAAGCTTCCACATCTTCTAAGTGAAATGAAACCCAATCAAGGTAAAAATGTTTTTCGTTGATATTCTTTTTATTGGTTAAAAGCTCATTAATGGCCGAGGTCAGCACGGTAGACTCCTCGGCATTGCGGCCCTGCACACCAAAAAAACAGTCGTCGGCAATTTCAAATCTACCGATAATTTCTCCTCTCAGCTGATAAAACCTGGCCCAGGTTAGAAAAACCGGTATTGAGTCTATTACATAGTAAGACATGGGATTCCTCCTAATGGAATACTTACAAATTAAAGGGCTCTATACTATTATTCGAATCTCATCCCCGGGAAGTTTAATACCTTTACAAGCTGCCGGCAGCACCTGACCTCAATCGTGAACCGGGTTGCTGCGGGCGCAGTCTACAGCGCGTTTCCATCCTGACAGCAAGCGGATGCGGGTTGAGGACTCGAGGCGGGGGGTGAAGGTGTATTCTACTTTCCGGATATTTTGCAGTTGTTCGTAATCGTCCCAGTAACCGGTGGCCAGCCCGGCTAAAAAGGCGGCGCCCAGGGCAGTACTTTCGGTCACCCGGGGGCGTTCAACGCAAGCCTCCAAAATATCGGACTGGAATTGCATTAAAAAATTGTTCGCCGAGGCGCCGCCATCGACCTTTAGAGAATCCAAAGAGATATGGGCATCTCTGGCCATCAGCTCCAGAATGTCGTGGGTCTGGTAGGCGATGGATTCCAGGACCGCCCTGGCCAGATGGGCCCGGCCTGCGCCTCCGGTTAAGCCCACTACCGTACCCCGGGTGTACATATCCCAATGGGGAGCGCCCAGGCCTACAAAGGCGGGAACTATGTAAACGCCTCCATTGTCACTCAAGGAGGCTGCCAGGGCCTCTGACTCGGCGGCTGTGGATATTATCTGCAGTTGGTCCCGCAGCCACTGAACCGCCGCTCCGGCAATAAAGACGCTGCCTTCCAGGGCATAATGCACTTTGTCGCCGATGCCCCAGGCAATAGTTGTTAAAAGACCATGGTGAGAGTGAATAGGTGCTTCTCCGGTATTCATCAATAGAAAGCAGCCGGTGCCGTAAGTGCTTTTGGCGCTGCCGGGGGTAAAGCAGGTCTGGCCGAACAAGGCCGCCTGTTGATCTCCGGCTATGCCGGCGATGGCAACCGGAACGCCCAAGAATTGGGGAAGGGTGTACCCGTAGACTTCGCTGGAACTACGCACCTCGGGCAGCATAGCCCGGGGGATGTCAAAATAACTGAGCAGCTCCTGGTCCCAGTCGAGGCTGTGGATGTTGTAGAGCATGGTGCGAGAAGCATTGGAATAGTCGGTAATATGAGCTTTACCTCCGGTAAGCTTCCACACCAGGTAGGAATCGATGGTTCCAAAAAACAGTTCCCCGCGCCCGGCTTTTTCCCTGGCGCCGGGAATCGCATCCAATATCCAGGCCAGCTTGGTGGCTGAGAAATAGGCGTCAATTACCAGGCCGGTCTTTTGCCGGACCATGGACTCCAGGCCCTCCCCCTTCATACGGTCGCAGAGGGGAGCGGTGCGCCGGCACTGCCATACCACAGCGTTGCAGACCGGCCGGCCGCTCTCTTTTTCCCATACCACGGTTGTCTCGCGCTGGTTGGTGATGCCGATGCCTTTTATGTTGGTACCATCGAGACCCGCCAGGCCCAGGGCTTCTTTGGCCGCCCGGCAGCTGACTGCCCATATTTCTTCCGGATCGTGTTCCACCCAGCCGGGCCGGGGATACATCTGAGTTATCTCACCATAGCTGCGGGAGATTATATCTCCATTCTCGTCGACGATCAAAACGGTGGTTCCGGTGGTGCCCTGGTCGATGGCCATTATGTATTTCCGGTCCGGCACAATAACTATCTGTTCCGACTCGCCGGCGTATTTTTCCATATAGACCAGTACCATGTTGTCACCGGTGGGCTCCTCCTTATATTTCTTGTAGCCCAGGCTTTCATAAAGCCTGAGATTGTCAGTGCTTAAGTAACCGGTGAACAGTTCATAACGGCAGCCCGAAAAGGCGGCTTCGATGGCTTTAAGCAGGCGGGTGCCGATTCCCTGGTTGCGGTAGGCATGAAGCACCATCAACTTTCCCACGTAGCAGGTTCCATTGTCCTCGTAACCCCTTACCGAGCCAACAATTATTCCGTCTTTTTCGGCTTTGAGGATGAGCGACTTTCCAGCATCGTTGATAGTTTCTTCCAGGGTCTGAACCAGGGGCGGGATGCTGTAATCGCCATAGATTTCGGCCTGGGTTATAAAGGCGGATTTTTGCAGGGCCAGGATTTCCTCCAGGTCGTTCATATTAGCAGAGCCTATCGATGCCAAATCTATCCCTCTTTTCTTCATAACTATTCCCCGTTGAACAGCTCTTTGAAAAACGACTCGCGGTCATTTAGAAACTGCCTGGTGATAAAAAAGTGATCGGTATTCTCATATTCTATGGTTCCCATGGGAGTCTGATCAAAATTTAATATGACTGCGCCGGGGTAGGCCAGTAGAATAGGGGAGTGGGTGGCTATAATGAACTGGGCTTTACCCGAAGCCACCAGCTGGTTTATAACCCCCAGGAATGCCAGCTGGCGCTGGGGCGAGAGCGCGGCTTCCGGTTCGTCCAGAAGGTAGACACCTTTATAGTTGAAGCGGTTGAGAAACAGCGATAGAAAGGCTTCGCCATGGGATTGTTTATGGAGTGATTTCCCACCATAGGGTGCATAGGCTCTGCCCGGGTCTTCTTTCTCTAGCTGATCTATATAACTTGCAAAGTCGTAAAAGGTTTCGGCTCGCAAGAAGAAGCCGTTTTTTACCTTGGGCAGCCAGGAAAGGGTGATGATATCTTCCAGGGTGGGCTCCAGTACATCATTTTTTAAGAGGGTGTTCGGCCCACCGCCCATGGAAGTAAAACCGCATTTAGAGGCAATAGCTTCCAAAAAGGTGGATTTACCGGAGCCGTTTTCTCCCACAAAAAAGGTAATGTCACTGCCCAGTTGGATCGCCTTTAAGCCGCGAATTGCGGGGATGTTGAAGGGGAATGTATGCCAGTCCTTAGCCTTTTTCCAGTCAAAACGTATGCTCTTTAAGAAGGGCATCATAATCCTCCCCGGGTTGCCGCTGGTGCCCCAGAGAAATTGCAGCAGCTAATGGTAGTAAGCTTTTCGAGGTTTAGGCTGGGATTTCCTGCCGCAGCCCGGACGGCGGCGTACCGAAGCCTGCGTGATTTCAACCCCGGGGAAAGTTGTTATCATGCATAGGCGCGGGATTTCCTTTTCTCCACAGGGCTCCTAAAGGAATAATCAACCCGGCAAAGTCAGGATGTTCTACGATTTCTTCATCCATTCCGGAGGCCACCAGGGCATATACCTCATCCTGCAAGGCAAAACACTCCAGAGTCCTTTCCTGGGGATTGACCAGCCAGTAATGCTGGACTTTTAAAGCCTGATATATTCGCATCTTCTGAAGGCGGTCTTTGCGTGTGCTGGAAGGAGATATCACTTCCACCACCAGGGTTGGGGAGCCGTCAATCCGGGTGTCTTTTACGATGGTCTGTTGTTTTCCGGACACATAAAAGACATCCGGCTGGACTACGTTGATGTTGTTCAAAGTAACGTCCAATGGGGCGCTAAAAATCTCTCCCCCGGGATCAAGCTTCCAAAAATAATCTTCGAATATTCTCTGCAGGTTACGGGAGGCCCGCTGGTGCATGACATTGGGCGATGGTTCTTTTATAAGCATGCCATCCAGGATCTCAAAACGGTAGCCCGGTTCTTCGGGGAGGTCCAGGTAATCCTGGTAGGTCAGCTTTCTAGCAGGTTCGGTTTGGATCGACCAGGCCTTTTGCACAAATTCAACTGGATGCTGGATGATCCCGGCCGTCTCCTTAAGTGAATACCCTTCAGCCCGGTAGCGCCTGGCTATCACCGCCATGGACTCGCCGATCTCAATTATATGATGATCGGGATCGTAGATGCGCACCACCCGCTGCTGCCATTCGTGCTTCTTGGGCGGATGAACGAACTCTATCAGCGGATAGCTGCCAAGTTTAGACAGAAACTGTTCAAAATCATCCACTTCGAAATAGAGCTCCATGTTGTGAGATCTTTCAATAACCGAATTCTGAGGAAGATCAGTAAGCCAGGCGAAATTCTGCTGAATAGCAAAGCCCCCTTTGAAGGTGACATTCCATCCCAGATCAAGATCTACTTCTTGCTCAAATAGAACTTCATAAAACTGACGGGAAACATTTACGTCATTTACGGCTATCAAAGCAAGTTTGTATTCCATGCCGGCCTCCATAAAAGTTCGTTTATGGCAATGATAACATATATCATTCCAAATTCTAGGCCGGGATTGTGACTTTAATGTTACAATCCCGGCCGTTTCATCACTACCGTACATCTATTGAATCAAATCAATGACGTGCTTTTGCCAATCCCGCCGCCCGAAGCCCGGATGAATTCTAAAGGCTTTATTGACGGTTTCTGGGTTCAATTCATGTATGGCCTGGCTGGGGCAGTTCTTTACGCACTTTTTACATCCAACACAGGCCTCCGGGTTGGCAATGCGAAAGTGTTTGTGAAAGAGAAAATCCAGCTTTCCAATAACCTTTTTAGGGCATTCGTAAATGCACTTCCAGCAGGCCGTGCAGCGGTGGGGGTCTATTATTATATGTTTGGTAGCTGCCGGCATTAATATCCTCCGTTTTCCCAGCGGGAATGATGCTCCTCGGCATAACGGCGGCAAACCGTTCCATCCCATAATATCCTGGCGGTTTGGGGATTGGCCATTATAGAAAGGTAGGCGTGGCCAATCAGCATAGCGGTCGCCAGGCAGCCCAGCAGCCCGTGCACACTCCACCAAAAACCCAGCCTAAAGGCCGGTGAGTGAGGCCCATGCCCGCCCTGTTCCATCAATATAGCGCTTACCAGTAAAGCTATGAGCGTTATTAGTATGAGCCAGAAGTACATTTTTTGCCCGGCGTTAAAGCGTCCTGCCGGAAGATGGGCTTTGCCTCTGGAAAGGTACCCGCCCATGGATTTGAGCCAGATCAGGTCGTAATCCTTGAACAACGCATCTTTGACCCAGAAGAAGAGGTCTACGAGGAAGAGAATGAACAGGACGAAGCCCAGATTGCCGTGGAAAGGGCCAATATGGTGTTTACCGGGTCCTCCTAATACCTGCTGCACCCCGGTTGTCATTACCACCAGGAACACTAACAGGGTAATCCAGTGAAGAATTTTCTCGGCGGTGCCAAATCTACGGACAAAGCCGGAATTCCCCGGTTCGCTTTTCTTGGGGCCAAAGCAGAGATAATGAACCAGGCAAACAATCGGGGTTAATAGAATGATGGCCGCCCAAACCTCCGCTTTATGTGCGGCGTAAAAATTTATCATTGTACTAACTCCTTGTTATCCTCTTCTGTTTGCGGGTGCTCTATGAAGAACTCGCGCTTAACTTTGGCTGCCAGCAAAGACCTGACGTTCATGACTGCCGAGTTTATATCTTTCAGATCCGGGTGGCCTTCCCGGCGGTGGATGATACGGTCGTGTACGATCTGGATTTCAGCCCGGTTTATTTCAAGTATTTGACCGTAGAGCCGTAGATCGTCAGGCTCTATTCCCATATCCAGGAGCCGCCCCAGGGCCATAGCTATGGCCGCGTCGTAGCCGTCATAATATTTGCTTTGAGAATCGAGCCTGGTACTTAACAGTCCGATGGCTTCCATTTTAGCGATGACCTCCCCGGAAAGACCGGTTTCATCCATCAGTTCAACCAGAGTACGGGGCCGCTCATCTTTTTCATTCTTTGCTTCCAGGAAGGCGTCTTCCATCAAGGCGATATGATCGGGTAAATGCAAGTCGCGGCCGGAACGGCGCCCCTCCAAAACAAGTTTAATAACCGCCAGGGGCAGATAGCGTTGTTCCTGCAACTCCTTTATCAGGCGAATTTCTTCGAGGTGCCGCGCATCGTAATAAGCCATGTTCCTGCTGGATTGAACGGGAGGGGAGAGTAGTCCTTCGCGCAGGTAAAAATGGATGGTCTGTTTGGAAACTCCAGCGGCCTTGGCGAGCTCGCTGACCTTCATCAACATATCGGACATCGTATCACCGTCCACTCAATTATGAATAAAGTATATATAAACACTATACAGTTTGTCAAGCGGTCTTTCCATGGAATGTAAACGGGTTGCTGCGGTTAAGTTAAAAAAAGACTAGTACACTGTCAGCCCTAATTCTATGTATTACTCGGTGAGGGAAATTTTCGTAGGACAAGGCGGAGGGCGGCTCCATGGCATCCTGCCACCGCCGCATTAGCCCATCCGTGGGCGTCAAATGAGTAATACTGGACGTATTACGATTGACGACAACGCAGTAATACGGAAATTTAACCGACGATAATGTATAGAATTAGGGCTGACAGTGTACTAGTTCGGGGTTGACGAAAGGAAGTGATTCAAGATGCTCATTGGAGTATTATCAGATACCCACCTGCCCAGGCGGGGCAGGGAACTGCCCGCGGTTTTGCTGAAGGCACTGGAAAAAGCAGACCTGATCATTCATGCAGGGGATTTCACCACCCTGGCGGTGCTGCAGAGGCTTCAGGGCTTTGCACCGGTAAAAGCAGTTTATGGAAACGTTGATTCGGATGAGGTGCTTGAAACCCTCAACCAATCAGAACAATTCTGCCTGGAGGGACTTTCTATCGGATTGATACACGGATTCGGAACCAGGGGAACAAGCAAAACCAGAGCTGCGGAAGCTTTTCCGGTAGCTCAATGCGTAGTATACGGACACAGCCACATTCCCGGCATTGAATTTAGTGGCAACCAACTCCTTTTCAACCCCGGATCACCGACCGATAAACGTAGTGCTCCCTATCCAACCTATGGCCTCTTGTCGGTAAAGCCGGGTATGTTTACTGCTGAAATACTGAGCCTACCGGGCAATGAAACTTTCGCTCATATTTCATGCTTGTTCAGTAAAACGATTCAAATTTAGCAATTAACCCGATTCTAAATGTACATATTAACAAAATTAATATGTACATTAAATATATTAACAAACGCATTGACAAAATTAAGGAAGAGGCTTAAATTAATATTAACATCAGTGAAGAGAGGTGACTTCATATTCGTTATAAGGCACCGGGGCGCTGCCCCATATGCAACCAGGAATTAACGGTCAGCCGTTTAAGCTGTCCTCAGTGCAAGACCAGCCTGGATGGTGAATTCAGCACCTGCCGTTTCTGTCAATTGCCTTCAGAGCAGGTGGAGTTTGTCGAGGTTTTTATAAAATGCCGGGGCAATATTAAGGAAGTGGAAAAGGAACTGGGAATCTCTTATCCAACGGTGCGCAACCGTCTGGAGGGAGTGATTCAGGCCCTGGGATTTAAAGCAGAAAGGCCGGAACAGAAACAGCAGGAAGAAATGCGCGAGCAGATTTTGGACGCCCTGGAGAGGGGCGATATTGATCCCCGGGAAGCCATTGACCAATTGAAAAAGAGTAAGTAAGAAGAAAGGGGCAGGATGATGAGCCAGGAAAAACTGCGAGTACTGGAATTGATTCAAGAAGGAAAAGTAAACGCCGAACAGGGTATGGAACTGCTTCAAGCCATGGAGTCCGGCGCAAAGGAAACACCGTCCGGCAATTCTGACCGGGTGTTTCGCGTTAAAGTGGATGGGGACAAAACCAAAGTCAATGTAAACATACCAATGCGTCTGGTCCGGGTGGCATCTAAATTTGTCGGCCTGGGCATGAACTTTATTCCTCCAGAAGCCCGCAATGAAATGGATAAACGGGGCATTGATTTAAGTGAAATTGATTTTAAAGAATTGGTTGATCTGATCGACCAGGGTTTAGTGGACGGCAAGCTGGTTGATATTGAGGTGGACGATCCCAATGAAGGTCATATGACGGTGGCTGTCTATGTGGAATAAGCGCCGCAATTTTTTCATCTGGGTTAAAATCCGGACGTCTTCCCGGTTTGGATTTGTATTTCCTCTAATGATGCCGGTCATCGAGGAAACCCTGGAAGAAATTCATGAATCCTTTAGCCTGTTAAAGCCTCTGCTGAAAGGCGTTAAACCTTCAGTAGCGGCGGCCATGGACATGCCGCGGGCAGGGCTGGAAATGATTCGGGAAGTGCGGTGTCTGGGACCCTGCAGCCTGGTAGAGGTGCACAGCAAAGAGGTTAAGGTGGATATCCGTCTTATTTGAGCCGGGCAGCCCGGGGAGGTTTTCTGATGAGAGTTGTTATAATCTATCTATCTAATCTGCTGGCCCTGGGGCTTTCCAGCTGGCTGTTGTTCCCTGAACTGTCTATTGATATACCGGGTTTGTTGCTTGCAGCCTTGATTTTGACTGCATTGAATTACCTGCTAAGGCCGCTGCTGATGGTTATCGCCCTGCCCTTGAACCTGTTAACCCTGGGACTTTTCATGCTGCTGATTAATACCTGGATGGTAATGCTGGCTGATGCCATAGTGACCAACTGGCAGATGCCCGGCTTTTGGGCATCCCTGTTTGCGGGGACCCTGGTATTAATTTTCAACAATATTGCCCGCAGCGTTGCCCGGTCGTCGGAGAGTCAATTGGAAAGCTGAATTCAGGTTCATTGGAACCTTATTCATCCCCAATTAAATGTTAACCTCCAGTTTTCCTCAGCCCTTTACTATTCCAGTTAGAAACTTGCTTCTGCGACAATTTCCCATATTCTTTTGATAATACCTCCAAACTTGTCCGGTAAATTGATTAAAAGGAGCTCCCCAAATAATATAGGAGGCAAAAAAGAACGTCCTGTTGCTTTTCTTCGGTTTAAATACGTCCCATTGTTTGGTAATCCCTATTACTGAATATAAATGATAAATTTTGAATGTAACATTATGGAACTTTATACGTAATAGTTTTAGCTGGGAGGGGACGATGAAAAATAAAGCCCTGGAGGATATTTACCGCTTATATCTGCCTGATATTTTCCGTTATCTATATTTCCTCTGCCATGACTATTACCTGGCTGAGGACTTAGTCAGTGAGACTTTCTACAGGGCATTTCTCTTTCTGGAAGATTGCCCGGGAGGGAAAGTCAAACCCTGGCTGTTCAAGGTGGCATATCACGCTTTTATTGATTTCCAAAGAAAAAACCACAGGGTTTTACTTAAGGATAACTCGTATTTCGAACAGCTCCGGGAAGGGGAAGCCCCTGATCTAGTTTTAATTAGAAAGGAAACGATGAAACAAATTGCTGACATCATAAATAATCTGCCCGGCAATCAGAAACAGGCCATTTTATTGCACGACTTGGCCGGGATACCGTATAAGGAAGCGGCTGAGATTATGAACGTAAGTTTAAATTATTTCAAAGTGTTGTTATTTAGGGCCAGACAAAAAATACGCACCGTAGATGGGAGGCTGGGAGAGAATGAATGAGGAGTTTAAAGAAAAACTGCGCAATTATGTGGATGGGAACCTTTCGACGGAGGAAAAAGAGCAGTTGGAGCAAGAATTCGAAACGATTGAAGAGTATAAAAAGCTTCTTGAGGAAGAAAGTAAATCTCAAAAAATATCTTTTGCGGGGGAACTCCCAACAGACGCCGCCGTACATAGGAGCAGCAATATTATCAAAAAAGCCAAATGGAAAGCCAGGCTGCAAAATGCTTTGGCAGCAGTGGGGATAATCATTTTGGGAACCATTGTGTGTTCCATTTTAAGCGCAATATACTTTTCTTCCGGCAATCCCGATAGAATGACTGTCTATCGAGAAGTCACCGAATCCGTCCTGGCAGTAACCGAACCCAATCTACGATTGCGAAGCAACTCAATCAGCGGCACCCCTTTTTTTGGAGCTGAACTGAAAGGGGAACTGACCAAACGGATCGGCAGTGTTGAATACTATGCTGGAGATATCGAGGTTTTTTTTCAGTTTAACCAGGCCGGCTTTCCAGAGCGAAAGAAGTTGATCGATAAGCCCAATTTCATGGCCTTTAGTTACCCTGGATCCCAATTAGCACCAACCCCTGGCGGTTGGGAAAAGCTTGACAAACTTCCGGAGGGAACCGTGGCTGAAGTGTACCTGTCGCTTGACCGCAACTACTCTACTGATGAGATTCTAAAGAAGTTCAGTGACAGAGATATGCAGCCGGTCTGGTTTGCCGTGGATACCGGTTTTGACAACAGGGAAGAACAACACGGCCTGGAGAGAGTTGTCGGTTTTCCATATGAGCCGGTGTGGCATTACAATGAAATGACCTTTGGGCAGCAAAGCGTCGCAAAACAGGGTTGGTTGATAAAAGGTGTTTCACAAAGCGCCTCCAGCCCGATGCTCGAATCATATGGAAGCGCGGATTTGCGCAACCAGAATTTTTTAAATACGCTAAATCTTTTAAAGGATTATGAAAAAATGGCGAATAGAATAGCAGGTATAGGCGATCTAAAAATCAAAGAGCGCATCGAATATCTTAACAAAAATGGGGTTGGCATTTATGGAGTAGTAGTTACCGGCCCGACCAAGGAAATATTAAAGCTTAGAAACGAAGCTTGGATAAAAGGGCTTAATCTAGGCGAAGTCCGTTTTTGGAACTGGTCAAATCCTGGACCGAGCTGATTATGCGGGAGAAGGGCAACCGGGATCAGAAGAGCTCAATAGTATGTTTTGCCTGGCAGGATATGGGAAAATGCCTCAGTATGCTATAATTGACCCATGCCAAGTAAGGAGATGTTGTATGAAGCAAGATATGCAGATCATAAGGGAAAAGGTATTAGGCCATGAGCGGCTGACCAGGGAAGAAGGTATTTTTCTTTACCGGCAAAACGACCTCCTGGCCCTGGCGGAATTGGCAAGAGGCAGCAAGCTCGAAAAATCCGGCCGGCACGTGTTTTTTAACGTAAACCGGCATATCAATCTCACTAATATTTGTGTATCCCGCTGTAAGTTCTGCGCCTTTGGAGTAGATAAGGATGGGCCTGGTGGACCCTATCTGATGAGCATTGATGAGGCCTTTGACTACGGTGCTGCGGCTGTGGATTACGGGATAACCGAGTTTCACGTAGTCAGCGCCATGCACCCGGACATGCCTCTCGAGTATTATATAGAAGTGATCAAGCGGCTCCACGATGCTTATCCTGACATTCATATTCAAGGATTCACCGGGGTGGAAATTCACCACATGGCCCAGATCAGCGGGCTGCCAGTGAAGCAGGTCCTGGCCTTGTTGAAAGAAGCGGGTTTGGGCTCCATTCCCGGGGGAGGCGCCGAGATACTCAATGACCATATCCGCGGTGCTTTATGCCCCCGCAAGGCCAGCAGCCAGGAATGGCTGGATGTACACCGCGAGGCTCACTTGATGGGGATCAGAACCAATTGTACGATGCTCTACGGCCATGTTGAATCAATTGAGGACCGGATTGACCATATGTTGAAGCTGCGCGAACTTCAAGATGAGGCCCCCGGTTTTCAAGCTTTTATACCGCTGCCTTTTTTGCCGGAGAACACAGGATTGGCGCATCTGTCCCGGACCAGCGCCCTGGACGATTTAAAAACCATAGCCGTGTCGCGTTTGATGCTCGACAATATCGATCACATCAAAGCGTTTTGGATCATGCTGGGCCTGCCCATAGCACAATTGGCCCTGGATTTTGGAGCTGACGATATCGATGGAACGGTTGTCGAGGAAAGAATAATGCACGCCGCCGGTGCCGGCACCGAAAAGGGCATAACCAAGGAAAGACTGATTGAGCTTATTAAAGAATCCGCCTACCTTCCAACTGAACGAAGCAGCGTGTACGAGATCATAAAAATCTACTAGGAGTGATAACAATGCGGCCAAGGGTGGGTCATATACAGTTTATTAATTGTTTTCCGTTGTTTTACGGGCTTATCGAGAAAAAGTTTCTGCTGGAGATCGATTTGATTAAAGGCAATCCTTCCGATTTAAACCGTATGTTGAAGGACGACATCCTGGATATGGCTGCCATTCCTTCTATAGCCTACGCCCGCAACTACCGGGATTATATTCTTATGCCCGACATATCCATCAGCGGTGACGGAGAAATCAAGAGCATCTATCTTTTCTCCAAGCTGCCGATCGAAGACCTGCATGGCAAAAAGGTTGCTTTAACCAATACTTCAGCCACTTCACAGGCCCTTTTGCGGATTATCATGGCCCGTTTTTATAATATAACACCGGAATATTTTAACTCGGTGCCGGAACTGGGAGCTATGTTAATGGAGGCTGACGCCGCCATGCTTATCGGGGACGACGCCCTGCGCGCCTTTTACAAAACCCAGGAACGCCTGTATGTTTACGACCTGGGTCAGGAGTGGAAAAAGTTCACCGGGCTGCCCATGGTTTTTGCGGTATGGGCGATGAGGCAGGATTGGGCAGCCAAACACCTGGACCAGGTCAGAGTCATAAGAGACACCTTCGTAGACTCGATTCGTTTTAGCCTGGACAACATTCAGGACGCGGCGGGCAAGGCCTCACAGTGGGAGGACTTTGGAGCCGACTACCTGGTGGATTATTTCTGCAAGCTAAGGTTTGATTTTGATAAGAACAAACAGGCAGGGCTGCTGGAGTACTACCGCCAGGCGCACATCCTGGGCCTTATCGACGAAGTCCCCCCCTTGAAAATTTTAGATATTTAACGGATAAGGAGGCTCCCTTGAATACAGAAGCCGTTTTAGCAGAAATTCTGGCCGGCCGAAGGATGAGCAATGCGGAATTTTCTTTGCTGTACGAGCAGGGAGATTTCCTGGCTATTGCCCGGGCTGCCAATCAGATAAGAGAAAGACGCCATCCCGGCGGGCTGGCCACTTTTATTATAGACCGCAATATAAACTACACCAACATATGCTCCTGCCGGTGTAAATTCTGTGCTTTTTACCGCGGGCAAGATGATCCCGATGCCTATGTGCTGGACATTAAGAGCATACTGGCTAAAGTAGAAGAAGCCGTACATCTGGGAGCAACTCAGCTTATGATCCAGGGCGGTTTGAATGAGGACCTGCCCCTTGAGTATTTTGAAGAAATGTTTAAGAGCATCAAAGAACGCTACCAGATTACTATTCACTCCCTGACCGCTCCGGAAATTGCTTTTATCGCAAAAAACACGAACCTATCTATTCGGGATACCCTGCTTCGCCTGCAGAAAGCAGGTCTGGATTCTTTGCCCGGAGGCGGGGCGGAAGTGCTCCATGATGAAGTCCGCCAGGCCATCAGCCCCAATAAGATCAAGAGTGCTGAATGGCTCCAGATTATGGCCGAAGCGCACCGGATCGGTATGAAAACCACAGCCACCATGATGATGGGCAGCCTGGACCGTATAGAGCACCGGGTTCACCACCTGGATCAGGTGAGAAGCCTGCAGGACCAAACCGGGGGCTTTCGTTCCTTTATTGCCTGGACCTATCAACCCGGCAACAATGAACTGCCCACGGATAAGATATCGTCCATGCTTTATTTGAAGTTCCTGGCCCTGGCGCGGCTCTACCTGGATAATTTTGAACATATCCAGGGCTCCTGGGTTACCCAGGGAAAAAGAATTGGCCAGCTTTCGCTGTTTTTCGGAGCTGACGATTTGGGAAGCATAATGCTTGAGGAGAATGTCGTGAGAGCGGCGGGGCTGGTGCAGCATATGGAAGCCCACGAAATGGTTCAGTTGATCCGGGAAACCGGTTATATACCTTCCCTGCGAGATACAGAATATAGAATTATTCGGTGCTTTGATTAAATGAAGATGGGAGGAAGCATGATGCAGGTTCCCCGGTGCGAAGCAGCCCTGATCGGGGGCTCCAGTACCTTGAGCATTCAGATGCCCGAGGATCTGAATTTAGATTACGTAGATGTCCTTGAAGATGGACTGGTATTTTCAACCCCGTTCGGTGAAAGCCCCCCTTTTAAACTGCTTAGAATAAAACACGAAGATGAACGCAAGAAGGTTTTGACCTGCCGCATGCATGGTTGGAGAAGCGGGGTTTCCAGGGCCAACGCCTCACGTCAGGTATTCTGGGTACTGGCCCAGGCCGGGGTGAAGAAGATCCTGGCAGAGGGTGGAGTAGGAGCGGTTAACCACCTGTTGCGGCCGCGTGACATAATAGTCCCTGATGATTACATGGACTTTTCGATGCGCAAAGATGTAGGAATTGACGATCGCTACCTGCTGGTAATGCGGGAAGCTTTGTGCCCCGCTATGAGGGTTCATTTAATCCGGCACCTGGAAAAGTCCTGGCCGGGAAGGGTGTTTGACCGGGGGGTCTATGTCAATACTGACGGCAGGCATTTCGAGAGCCCGGCCGAGATAAACTACTACAAAATGGGGGGAGCCGACATTGTAGGCCAGAGCATCTGCCCTGAGGTATATCTAGCACGGGAAATCGGGGCTTGCTATGCCGGGATTTATCTGGTGGTTAACTATGCCGAAGGCATAGTAAGCCCCTGGCAGCACGAGGAATTGTCGGAGATATTTTATTCTGAAGCCAGACAACTGGGCAGAATTATATTGGAATACCTGGCCGTCCTGGATATGGATGCGCCGTGCAGCTGCGCTCAGCTTCGCAAAGAGACTCTTTTGAAAGAAGTTTACAAAAAATAATGCAATATTGCCTCACGATGGTTTAGGGTGGGCTTTAGTCCGGGACGGTTTTATTCCACCAGCATTTGAATTTCGGTCAAGAACTTCCTGGGGCTGCGGGGGAGTATCATTCCCGGCCCTTTCAGATATACTTCTCGGCTGGGGGCTATTATCTTTAAGCCGGTCTGATTGATGTAGTCGATCAGCTTTTTGTATGAACCGCCCAAATTTTCATAGGGGCCTTTATGGATAATGGTTATAGCCTGCCCGCCCTTTAAGGTGCGGCTCCTCATTCCGTCACCCTCAACTGGAGTTTTTACCGGTACGCAGGCTTCGATATCAGCATTCTCTTCCTTGTAATCGGGATCGAAATACAGGAAAAAGGGGCTGCCGCTTGCATGCCTTCCGCACAGTTTGTACAGCCTGGGAAAGTAAACCCCGGCATCCTCGTACCTGCCGCGGAAGCGAATGGATGCTATTAAGGTATCCGGGATATTTTTTATCACTATTTCAGAATTCTTATTCATATCCTGTACCTCCTCTGCCTGTCTGGTTTGCTTTATAAAAGCGGCCAGCTTTTTATCCATATTTTCATAATTGGCCATTTTGCTGGCGATTTCTTTTTGTTTATTGGCCATGTAGTCGAGCAGTTCGGAATCATCCTGACAGTTGTCCAGTATGTCTTTGATCTCTTTTATTGAGAAATCTAGATTCTTTAGCTCCTGGATGGTCATGGCCCGCTCCAGGCATTTCTCATCATAATATCTGTAGCCGGATTCGGGATCGATGAGGCAGGGCTCCAGCAAACCGCATTCATGGTAATAGCGCAGGGTTTTTATGGTTAACCGGGATATTATGGAGAAGTCTCCTATCTGGTACATAAAACCGCTCCTTTGCAACGCTTGGGCATATTATTACCATAAACCGGTTTGCCGCCCTAAAGCAATGTTTTTAATCGGGCTGTCTGGCGCTGCTTCCCGCGTCAACTCCCAGGATCCGGCTGAAGGCATCGGGGTGGGAGGAAACATAGTTCTGCTGGAAGCCGATGAAGGGCGCAAAAATCAGGATGCCAAGCAGCAGGCCAATAGCGGCCGCTTTGTAGTCCGATGTTTTAAAGGTTTCAAAAAGCACCCACGCTATATTGGATACCATCAGGATATGACTCACCTGGGCGATTAAATTGAAGCCGTTCCAGGGAAACACGAATAGGCCGAGGCCGCCGAAGAAAAACAGCGGCAAAATGGCGATGTGCAGGGCGGTCCGGTCTTTGGTGGCCAGGTAGATTACGAAGCCAATCAGATAGGCGACATTGGACGGTGCGCAGGCATTGAAAACCAGCCACTCCAGGGGACTGACCTTCATTACATTCAGGAAGTAGTTGGTACTATTGACGGTGGCCAGAAGCAGGAGCACCGCCAATCCAATTCCCAATTTATTCATCTCTATCACTCTCCCGTCTTTCGTTGTACTTCAACGATAAGACCTCCAGTCAGGGGAGAGTCAAGAGATAGATTTGAGGTTTGTTTAGGGCAGCTTCTTAAGCATGGGGATAAATACCTCCAAAGCTTGTGCTCAATTAAAGACGATTATTACGCACGGTTTATACATTTACAAGTTATTGCCGGCATGTATTCTTGAGGATATAATGGGATTAACTATATTAGATAAATTAGCTAATAAAAGAGGCGATAATATGAAAGTTAATTCAACCGAACTCCAGAACAACTTCGGCAAATACTTGATGATTTCAGCGAATGAAGATATCATCATTACCCGCAACGGGACGGAGATTGCCCGGTTGTCAGCCATCAGGGAGGCCTCATCGGAAAACACCCCCACACCGAGCATCATTATGGAAAGGGCCGAAGACTATCGGTATGGAGGAAAGAGGGCTTCCTACGAGGAGTTCTTGGAGCTGGCCCGCGACAGTGAGGAAAGGTATGAATACATAGATGGAGAAATCTACCTGCTCTCTTCTCCCAAAACGAAGCATCAAATGGCTCTAACCGAACTTTTCGGCCTGTTTTTTAACTGGTTCCAGGGTAAAAAGTGTCATCCATTTGTGGCTCCTTATGATATTACCCTTCGGCGCGGCCTGGAGAATATCAATGTAGTACAACCTGATATCATGGTCATCTGCGACCTGGAAGAAAAGCTGAACGACAATGACTACTACATGGGGGTTCCCGAACTGGTGGTGGAAATCTTGTCTGAAGGCACCCGCAGCAAGGACCTTATTAAAAAGCTCGACCTCTACATGTCATGCGGGGTACATGAGTACTGGATCGTAAACCCGCTTAACCGTGAAGTAACCGTTTACTTATTTGAAAATAAGGACATAAAAAACAGCATGACTTTTAGGAATCCTGAAACTGCACGTTCTTTCGTTTTTGAAGGACTCGCCGCCGAATTGGATAGGATCTTTAGGTAGGAGCCACCAAAAAGAACCTCCCCCTGTTGGCTCCTGGTTGTCGGCGTATCAGTAACCCTCGAGGTTTATATCCACCTTTCCCCTGAATACGCGATAGGCGTAAATGGTGTAGAGGAGAACGATGGGCACGCCAATGAGGGCTATAATAAGCATTGATTTTCAAACTGATTTCTAAACTCGATGGCTGCAACTCGAAGGATTAATGCGAATAAAACCAGCATCATAACCAGATAAAAGCCGCTGAAAACCGTGGCGTAAACTAAAGGAAAGGGGCGGAAAAATAAAATGAAAAAATGCAGTTAGGCCAAACTGCAGGCGGGATAAAATAAAACATCCAAGTTATAACCTCCTTTAATAGTACACCAATTTAGTATACTTTATGTTATTCTAACAGATTATTGCCTGTTAATAAATAGAAAAATTATTTTAAAAATGGGGGAGTGCTCCGCCAGGGAATAATAAACAGGGATGTAAGTTAAAATACTTTTGAAATAGGCTAATTTAGGGGGAACCAAGATGCAGGATCCAGCCTGGTCGGGATTTAAAACGGGGCTCTGGTGCGAAGAGGTGGATGTGCGGGATTTTATTCAGCGCAATTACACCCCTTACAGCGGAAGCGGGGATTTTTTAAAAGGGCCATCCCAGCGCACTAGCACATTGTGGGATAAGATACGGGATTTGCTCTGGCAAGAACATGAACGGGGCGGGGTCTATGATGTGGACACCCACACGGTGGCATCAATAACCGCCCACGGACCAGGATATATAGATGAAGAGTTAGAGTTGATAGTGGGGCTGCAGACCGACCGTCCTCTGAAGCGGGCTATTATGCCGGCTGGCGGGGTAAACATGATACGCTCCGCCCTGGATTCGCACGGTTGTACGGTAGACCCCGAAATAGAACTGATCTTTACCCATTACCGCAAGACCCACAACCAGGGAGTATTTGACGCATATACCCCGGAAATCCGCGCAGCCAGAAGTGCCGGGATCATAACCGGCCTGCCCGACGCCTACGGACGGGGGAGGATAATCGGGGACTACCGCCGGGTGGCCCTGTACGGTATTGACTTCCTGATTGAGGACAAAAAGAGACAGCTCCAGCATTTAGACACTGATCAGATGCTGGACGAAACCATCAGGCAGCGGGAGGAGCTGTCCGAACAGATCCGGTCGCTTTTGGAACTGGTAGAAATGGCGGATGCTTATGGTTTCAATATAAGAAAACCGGCCAAAAACGCCCGGGAAGCGGTGCAATATACCTATTTTGCCTACCTGGGAGCGATTAAGGAACAGAACGGGGCGGCTATGAGCCTGGGACGGGTGTCCACATTTCTTGACATATATATAGAACGTGATTTGGCCCGACAGGACCTCAGCGAAGAAGCCGCCCAGGAACTGATCGATCAACTGGTCGCCAAACTGCGCGTAATTCGCTTTCTACGCACGGCCGAATACAACGAACTCTTTTCCGGTGATCCGGTATGGTGCACCGAAGCGATCGGAGGCATGGGTATTGACGGGCGCACTCTGGTCACCCGCAGCTCTTTCCGCTTCTTGCAGACGTTAAACAATATGGGTCCGGCTCCGGAACCCAACCTGACCGTACTCTGGTCGGTCAACCTGCCGAAGGGATTTAAGGAATTCTGCAGTAAAATATCTATTGCCTCCAGCTCCATCCAGTATGAAAATGACGACCTCATGCGCCCCTATTGGGGGGATGATTACGCCATCGCCTGCTGCATATCAGCCATGCGGGTGGGAAAGCAAATGCAGTTTTTCGGAGCCCGCGCCAATCTGGCCAAAGCGTTGCTCTATGCGATAAACGGTGGAGTGGATGAGCTTTCCGGCCTGCCGGTAGTCAAGGGAGTCAATTCGATAACCTCGGATTATCTGGACTATGAAACCCTGTGGAACAACTATTTGCAGGTATTGGAGTGGCTGGCCAAGACCTATATCAAGACCATGAACATCATTCACTTCATGCATGACAAATACGCCTATGAACGGCTGCAATTCGCACTGCACGATCTGCATATATTCCGTACAATGGCCTTTGGCATTGCCGGCCTGTCAGTTGTGGCTGATTCGCTGTCGGCGGTTAAGTTTGCCCGGGTGAAGGTAATACGCAACCAGGCCGGACTGGCAGTTGACTTCGAGATAGACGGGGAATACCCGGCTTTTGGCAATGACGATCCCCGGGTGGATGAACTGGCGGTAATGGTGCAGAAGACCTTTATGAACCTTTTAACCAAGTACCCTCTCTACCGCAACGCCGAGCCGACCATGTCCATCCTCACCATAACCTCCAATGTGGTCTACGGCAAAAAGACGGGCAGCACCCCGGACGGGCGCAAAGCCGGTGAACCGTTTGCCCCGGGAGCCAATCCCATGCACGGCCGGGACAAGAGGGGGGCTCTGGCCGCCTTAAACTCGGTGATTCAACTACCATACCGGCACGCTCTGGACGGAATTTCCTACACTTTCACGGTTGTGCCGGGGAGCCTGGGGAGAGAGGAAGAGGACCGGAGCATTAACCTGGTGGCCATCCTGGACGGCTTCTTTGCCAAGGGAGGCCATCACATCAATGTAAACGTCCTGGAACGCTCGGTTCTCATGGATGCCATGGAACACCCGGAAAAATACCCCCAGCTTACCATACGCGTATCCGGCTATGCAGTTAATTTCATAAAACTGAACCGGGAACAACAGCTGGATGTTATCAACCGCACCTTCCATTCCAGTCTCTAATAGCAGGGAAGTGCAGTGCAGATCGAAGCCTACATCCACTCGATAGAAACCATGGGAACCCTGGAGGGACCAGGGCTGCGCTATGTTATCTTCATGCAGGGCTGTGCCATGCGCTGCCTGTTTTGCCACAATCCCGACACCTGGTATATGAGAAGGGGTAGACTGCTCAGTGTAGACTGGCTGCTCAAGGATATCGAGCAGTATCTTCCCTATATTAAACCTGCCGGCGGAGTGAGCGTCACCGGTGGAGAACCACTTCTCCAGGCTGATTTCCTGGAGGTTTTATTCCGCCATCTTGACAGGCTAAAGGTACATAAAGTCGTCGACACCAGCGGCTTTGCCAGTTTGGAAAGGGTCAAAAAGCTCATTGACCTGACCGATCTGGTTCTCTTGTCGATCAAATCCATCCGTCCGGCACATTTTAAAGAGTTAAGCGGACAGAGCCCGGAACGGACTTTTCGCTTCGCCCGCTATCTTGCCAGCATAAAAAAACCGGTATGGATACGCTATGTCCTAATCCCCGGAGTTACCGACGACCCGGGCGAGCTGCAGGAATTGGCTCTTTGGATTGCCGGTATGCCCAATATACAAAGGCTGGAGATTTTGCCCTACAATGACCTGGGCGTCTATAAATGGGCTGAATTGGGGATGAATTATGCTCTGCCCGAGGGCAAACCACCTACTGAACTGCAAATGGATGAAGCAAGAACTAAACTTGGCGCATGGCTGCCGCATGTTAAAGTGGTTTAACCAGGAGCAGTTCATTATCTTGGTGTTATTAGAACAGTTAGTATAAAATGGAAGGAGATGAAGGGATGAAGTAATTGAGATATGCCAGAGAATTACCCAAAACCAATAAGGAATTATCGGTTCGACTGCTTGGCCAGGGCTGGAGGAGATTGAGAGAACCGGGTGGTTTATGGACAGCTGTGTTGCTGTCTATACCTTTTATGATTATAAACGGAGTGATATGCTGGTTTCTGTTCCTGCGTAATCATATACCGCTGATTATTGTGACCAATGGCAGCGCTTTTAACATACATTTAGATTTGAATATTATAGCAGCTTTGTTAATGCTGCTTTTTATTGTGCTTTTTCATGAATTCTGCCACCTGGTGTTTATCCCCGATTTCATAAAATCAGAAAAGACCTACTGGGGAATAGGGTATATGGGTGGTTTT
>JBEHWI010000031.1:0-34813 GCA_040217815.1 Syntrophomonadaceae bacterium
TCACGCTCAAGGCTAAGATATGGCTCCAATGGTATGTTAGAAGCAGAACAGACAATGATTCTGCTCTATTTGTAACAGAGAGGAAACCTCACCGTCGTATAGCACTGGCTACCATACGGTATATCGTCAAAAAGGTAGGTAGAAACACAAGCGTTAGAACGACAGTCTACCCACATAAATGGAGACACACTTTTGCCACACATCTCCTAAATCGTGGGGCATCACTCGAAGGAGTACAGAGTCTGCTTGGCCATAGTAAAATCGAGACCACAATGATTTATTGTGAACTTTCGGGGGTTCGACGAAAGGAAATACACAACAAACATTTCTAAATACCAAACGTTTGGGAACAAGAATCTGGCCGCTCCGATCGGGGCGGCTTTATATTCAGTCGAGATAATTGTTTGTGAAAGGAGATGCAGCATTGGACAGCTTTATTTCGTGGATTGGAGGTAAAAACAGCTTAAAAAGACTAATAGCAGAAAAAATACCGCCAAATCTTGACCGATATGTAGAGGTATTTGGAGGTGCTGCCTGGGTACTGTTTTACAAAGATCGCTATGCAACCACGGATATTTATAACGACTACAATAGTGCCCTGACTAACTTATTCCGCTGCGTAAAATATCACGTTCAGGAGCTTCAAAGGGAATTAATGTGGGTGTTAAATTCTAGACAAGTATTTGAGGACTATAGAGCTCAGATGCTGATGCCTGGGATGACGGACATCCAAAAGGCTGCCCGTTTTTTCTTGCTTATTCGGTTATCCTATGGTTCTAACGGCCATAATTACGGCTGCGTTAAGAAAGATGTACTTAAAATGTGCGATTACCTCGCTCAGGTTCAGACTCGATTGTCATCCGTAATTATCGAGAATAGGGATTTCGAGACCTTAATCAAGATTTATGATAGACCAGAAACCATATTTTATCTTGATCCTCCGTACTACGGAACGGAAAAATACTATTCGGTTGAATTCGGGAATGAAGACCACTTGCGACTTAAGAATTGCTTAGCAAATATAAAAGGCAGGTTTTTATTATCTTACAATGATTGCTCTGAAGTTCGGGAGCTATACGACGGATTTATCATAGAGAACGTATCCCGGCCCCATAATCTACTGGCCAGATACAACCCCCAGGAAGAATTTATGGAATTATTAATAAGGAACTATGATTACGAATCGGAAGAAGCTAGCCTGGGTAGTTTGTTCGAATTCGATTAGTGGAAATGCCATCAAGCGTTGACAAAAAATAGTTTTCGATTGGAGGTGATGGCCGGGTAGAACCGGCCCTATCTAAATACTGGCGGGAGGGGATGAGAATTGGCGCAGGAATTACAATGTCATAACCACACTGGGATAACAACCAAATTGGAGAATATCGAGAAGTGGCAAGAGCATCACGAGAAAGCAACCCATGTGAGAATTGAAAAGGATATCAATGATCTCAAGAACAGACTGCCTCTATGGGCCACCATTTTGATCTCCGGCATGGGGACAGTTATTGGCTACCTGGTGGCCTTTCTGAAAATCAAAGGGGTGTAGGGGGAATGAAAAACAAATACTCAAAGGTCATTGTGGCGGCGGTAATTTTACTGAATACAGGCTTTACCATGGGAACTCTCTATACATTTCTACGAGTTGGCAGTGAACCGACTGCGCTTATTACAGCCTGGTTCGCGTTTACCACTGGGGAGCTCTGGTTGCTGGCCGGGATCCGAAAGGCCAAGGCAAAGGGGGAGGAATAGGATGCTGCGATTTTATATTGAAAAAGGTCATGGGGAAAAAACAGCCAATAACCAAAACGACCCGGGGGCAACCTCGGGTTCTTTCATCGAACACGATATGAATGTGGTTTATGCTTCTGCACTGGCTCACCGTTTAGCAGAGCGCGGATTTATTGTTGATCTTGAGAGCGATGATATATCAATCGGGGATAACGGCCGGGCAGCTGCCTCTCTGGGAGCAGACGTAATTATTTCCTGCCACGAGAACGCAGGTGGGGGCAACCGGGGCGAAGTAATCTATGGTTGGGGAGAAGGAGCCTCAGAATTGGCCGAGGTAATCGCTGGCGTTCTAAGGGCATTTGGTCAATCGGAAGTCCGGACCTACCAAGCCAAACCGAACGGAGCTGGGAATGCTGAGTATTTTGGAATATTACGGGTCAGTCGGGCCAATGGAGTGCCAATAGGGGTAATAATCGAGCCCTGCTTCCTGGATAATTCTGAGGACGTCCAGCTCAACGATACCAATGAAAAATTGACGGCCATGGGTGTTGCTATTGCAAATGCCATTGCTGATGCTTATGGCGGGATGCCCCTGCAAGACAATTCGGACTACGAGGCCGCTGTGGCGCATCTGGTAGGTAGGGGAATTATCGGCAGCCCTGATTATTGGATAAAAGCTGTTGCCAACGGTGCAGCCGTCAGGGGAGACTGGATGGCCGTAGTTCTTCAAGGCATGACCGGGACCGCCCGCTTGCAGGATGCTGTGGCCGCCCTGGTGGCTGCGGGGGTGATAGGGTCACCGGATTACTGGCTGGAGAATTGCCAGGCTGGGCAGACGGTCCAGGCAGCCTATGCAAAGTTTGTTATTGTAAGCGGTGTTCAAGCACTGGGGATATAAAGAAAGGGGAACTGTAATGAATATAAAGCGAAAAGTTGGATTATTGATAATGTTGATAACGATGCTGGTTTTAACGTTGGCCTTGCCCGTGTTAGCAGCTGATACCACAACGGACAGAACAACTGCGAATTATGCGACTATGGCGATAGGTGGAGTATCGTTGCCGTTGCTGATTCAGGTGGCAGTAGGCCTTGCCAAGAAGCTTGGATTCCCGACGGCCTACTGCCCGCATCTAGCAGCAGGGTTGGGGATTGTTGGCGCTGTAGCCGTTGTGCTAATTGCCGGCCAACCGTTTTACTATGGAATTGTAGCAGGAATTATGTTAGGCGGTTTGTCTTGTGGAATATATGACGCCAGTAAGGGAATAAGCTCGACAAACATAGACTCATCAGCCAGCACTTGATGGTATTTACCAGACATAAAGCCCGGGGGGGAGACCTCGGGCTTTTTCTTTATGATATCTTTAATGATTATATTTTAATCCGAGACTCCTTTAATTTTTGTAACAAAAAAGCTTTTGGTCTGCCCTTTTCTCCTTCCGCAAGAGTGTCTCGGCATATTCCCAAGGTATTCGCAAATTCAGTTTGAGATAGACCACGACATTTACGATAATAAGCGAGTTTTTGACCCCAGGTAGCATTAGAAGGAAGGGGGCCCACCAGATATTCTATGGTTACTCCTAAGAAATCAGCGAGTCTTTTTAAATCTCTAAAATATATGGGTATATGACTATCCAATTCCCAGGTTCTTAGCGTTCCAACGGGTAAATTACATTGGTCATATATTTGCTGTTGGGTCAATCCCTTCAAATACCGGGCCTTTTTTAATCTTTGCCCAAAAGTATTTTCCGGGTAGGTTTGCTTAATTTCGGATTCGAATTCAAAGTGTTGCTCTCTAGCATTTGGTATGAAAGAGCAAGGGTTCATAGCTCCGATCAGTGAGAAACGAGCTGGATAGGTATAAGTGGCTTGAACTCGGGCAACGCTGATTTCCTTATCTTCCAGAGGCTGACGTAGCGCTTCCAACACATCCCGGTTAAACTCGGGTAGTTCGTCCATAAAAAGAACCCCATTGTGGGCCAGGCTTATTTCTCCGGGTCTGGGTATACGGCCGCCGCCCACCATGCTTGCGGCAGAGGCACTTCGATGCGGGGAGCGGAAAGGCCTGCTCTCAACGAGCGGGTTTTTGGAGTTGAGTAATCCAGCCACTGAGTAGATCCGGGTGGTTTCCAGTATCTCCTCCCGGGTCATGGGGGGAAGGATACCTGCAAACCTTCGGGCCAGCATAGTTTTACCGCCTCCCGGAGGCCCCAGCATGAGGACATTGTGCATCCCCGCCGCGGCTACCAGGAGGGCCCGTTTGCTGTCTTGCTGCCCCTTTACCTCACTGAAATCTGGGTAGCTCTTGCCGGTATTTAACAATTCAGATGAGCCCTGGGCCCTGGGCAGTTCTTCTTCTCCAGCTATGCTACGGCAAAGCTGGCTCAAACTGGCGGTTGTAAACGAGCTTACTTCATTAACCAGTGCGGCTTCCCGGCTGTTGTCGGCCGGTATTATCAGGCAGGCATCAGAACGCCACCGGGCGAGTTCCATGACCATGGGCAGTACTCCCGGTATCATATGCAGGCCGCCATTCAGAGAGAGTTCTCCGCAGAAAAACCAGTTGTCGGGAAGTAAGTCCACGGGGAGCTGCCCTGATGCGATCAAGATGGCCAGTGCAATGGGCAGGTCGAAATGACTGCCTTCTTTTTTGAGATCAGCCGGGGCCAGGTTGACAGTAATACGCTGGCGGGGAAATTCAAACCCCGAGTTTTTTATGGCCGGCCGCACCCTTTCCCGGGCTTCTTTGGTGGCCGCGCTGGCCAGGCCGGAAAGCTCAAAGGAGGGCAGACCACTATGTATATCCACTTCAACTTTTACCGGTCGGGCTTCTATCCCGACCAATACCAGGGAATTAACCGCAGCCAGCATAACTATCCCCCATATAAAATCGCTTCAGGTAAATTATACCTGTTTTACCTGCTTGAGTCAGGGCGGGAGCTTAGAAAAAGCCGTTTATTATTATGTAATTATATGGAAAAGTAGAATGAATAGTCGGATAATTTGCAGGATATCCCTGAAAGAGGACAACTGGTTGATTATTTAGTAAAAACATGGCGGAAATAATTTGGGCGAATGGCTCACCCATAATATGGGATTAGCGAACTTATTGCATATTCGTTCTGCTTTTCAGGCATGATATGACTAAATGAATTCAAGGAGGCATGGATATATGAAACAAATTATTGGTACTATTGTCCGTTTTGTGGTTGCTGCACTGGTGTTGATGCTGGTTGGTTATTTACTGCCGGGAATAAGCGTAGCCGGATTTACAGGAGCGTTGATCGCGGCCGTAGTCATAGCGGCTATCGGATATGCGATAGAAGCGGTTTTGGGCGATCGTATATCACCTCGTTCACGCGGGCTGGTGGGCTTTTTCACCGCAGCTGTGGTAATCTATCTGGCACAGTTTATTATTCCCCGTTTTCTCTCGGTCAGTTTGTTGGGAGCGCTTCTGGCAGCCTTCGTTATTGGTTTGATAGATGCTTTTGTGCCAACCGAACTGCGTTAATTACTAACATAACTGCCTGGAATTTAATTAAAAGCCCTAACAGGCCAGCCTGCTGGTCTGTTTTTTTATCTGCTAAAAACGCAAAATTCGCATATTTTCAATTGCTATTTGCCTGTAAGACCGGTAAAATATATTGAGATAAAACTGTGTTCATAAAAGCAGGCTGTATCAGCGGTTTTATCTAAGTGAATATTCCTTAAGACTCTTATCCAGAGAGGTGGAGGGACTGGCCCGATGAAACCCGGCAACCGCCCTATATGGTGTATGGTGCCAATTCCTGACAGATGAGAGGGATAAGATAACTTGCCCTCTTTATGTAATGTAAGAGGGCTTTTTATATAATTTTTATAAGATGAAAGGGGAGTCGCCTATGCCTGCAGACCTTTACGCGCTGCTCAAAGAAAAGATTTTAATTCTGGATGGAGCCATGGGAACCATGCTCCAAGCCCAGGGGATGACTCCCGGTATGTGCCCCGAGTTGTTTGGAATTGAGAATCCGGGCATTTTGCAGGAAGTCCATTACCAGTATGTTCAAGCCGGGGCCGATATAATTGAAACCAACACCTTTGGCGGCAACCGTTATAAATTGGCTGAATACGGCTTACAGGACCGGGTGGAAGAAATCAACGGGGAAGCTGTCCGTATCGCGCGCCGGGCTGCCGCGGGCAAGGCTCTGGTAGCGGCTTCCATAGGCCCCACCGGGCGTTTACTCTTCCCAATGGGAGAGGTGCGCTTTGACGATTTATTCGAAGTTTTTGCCGAACAGGTAAGGGCCTGTGAAAGAGCTGGCGCTGATCTGATATCCATTGAAACCATGACTGACATCGGGGAAATGAGGGCTGCCTTGATCGCGGCCCGGGAGACCACCCGGCTGCCGGTGGTCTGCCATTTGACCTTTGAAAATTCCGGCCGGACCATGACCGGCACCGATCCCTTGAGCGCCCTTATTATTCTGGAAGCCTTCCAACCTCTGGCCATAGGAGCCAACTGCTCCGGAGGGGGGAGGGAACTGCTGCCGGTTATTGAGCAAATGGGGCGGTATTCGAGTTTGTTCCTGTCGGTCGAACCCAATGCCGGGCTGCCCAGGCTTATCAATGAAAAGACTGTCTTCCCGGATTCGCCGGAAGAGATGGCAGAAAATTCTCTCCGCCTGCGTCAGGCCGGAGCCAACTTGATTGGAGGCTGCTGCGGCAGCACTCCGGCCCATATTCAGGCCATCGCCCGGGTTTTAAAGGGGCTGGCTCCGGCTGCCCGGAACCCCAGAGGATTAAGGGCTTTGGCCTCCCGCAGCCGCTTTGTAATCATAGGTGAGGGGCAGCCCCTGGCCTTTATAGGTGAGCGTATTAATCCCACCGCCCGCAAACTTTTGGCTCAGGATATTAAAGAAGGAAGAATGACTCTGGTGGTGGAGGAAGCTAAAAAGCAGGCTGTCGCCGGAGCTCCGGTGCTGGATGTAAACATGGGTGTTCCCGGTATAGACGAGGCCAAGACCATGGGAAGCGCGGTCCTGGCAGTTCAGGCTGCTGTTGACCTGCCGCTGTCTCTTGATTCGACGAACCCCCAGGCCATTGAAGAAGGACTTAAAAACTTCGTAGGCCGGGCTTTGATCAATTCCACCACCGGAGAAAAGAAGAACCTGGAAGCAATTCTTCCCATGGCTCGGAAGTATGGTGCGGCGGTTTTGGGCTTATGTCTGGATGAACAGGGTATTCCCGTGACTTCCGCCAAACGAGTGGAAGTAGCGGGCAAAATAGTCAGAAAAGCCAGGTCTTGCGGCCTGCGAGAAGAAGATCTCTATATTGACTGCCTGGTGCAAACGGCCAGTGCCCAGCAGGGGCAGGTAATGGAAACCCTGGATGCTATTCGGACCGTAAAGGGCAAATACGGAGTGGGTACGGTTCTAGGTATAAGCAATGTTTCCCATGGGCTGCCTGCCCGCGATATATTAAACTCTAATTATCTGGCCATGGCCTTTTCGGCCGGGCTGGATTTGCCCATATTGAATCCCTTTGATGAAAGAATGATGGATTCCTGCCGGGCCGCGGCGGTCCTGCTGAACCGGGATCCGTCCTGCCAGCGTTATATCGAGGCCTACCGGGACCGGGCTGCAGCTACAGCAGGCGGACCTACCGAGCCGCGCGCAGCTATCTGCCAGCAGTGTAATATTCCAGAGCTTATTACCGGGTCATCTGGTGCCGTTAAAACACCGGAGGCAACAGAAGTAAGTCCACCCGCAGGGGGAGCCGGTATGCTGGTTGATTTGGAAAACGCAGTACTGCAAGGGGATAGTACTGGAATTCAAAACCTTATCCACCGCGCTTTGGCTGAAAAAGAATATCCTCCCCTGGATCTTATCAATAAAGGGCTTATTCCGGGGATTGAAAAAGCCGGTGATATGTACGACCGGAAGAAGTATTTCCTGCCCCAGCTTATGGCAGCCGCCGAGGCCATGAAAACCGCCTTTGCTATGCTAAAACCCCATTTGGATAGCGACAGCGGGGTCATGCGTGGGGTTGTGGTTTTAGCGACCGTGGAAGGCGACATTCACGATATCGGCAAAAACATCGTTGCGGTGATGCTGGAAAACTATGGATTCAAGGTGGTTGACCTGGGCAAGGATGTGAAGGCCCTGGATATAGTTGAAGCAGCTGAACGAGAGAAGGCCGACATAGTAGGTTTGAGTGCACTTATGACAACGACCATGCCCCGTATGGGTGAGGTTATTAAATTGATAAAGGAACGCCAAATATCCAGCCGGGTTATGGTTGGGGGAGCCGTACTGAACCAGGAATATGCGGAAAGCATAGGAGCCGATGCCTATTCCCAGGATGCCCGCCAGGCCATCCTGGTGGCTCAAAAACTGGTGGCTAAACGCAAAAGATGATGGATGATAAGGAGAAACAGCATAGGGGGAAAACGATGGCTAGTAAAAAAACGTACGAAGAAATCAATGCCAAAATAAAACGCGGTGAAGCTGTAGTAGTGACCGCCGAAGAAGTTATCGGCATCGTTGAAGAAAAAGGCTTGGAAAAGGCAGCCCGGGAAATTGACGTCGTAACGACCGGAACTTTTGGCCCAATGTGCTCATCCGGGGCTTTTTTGAACTTTGGTCACGCCAATCCCCGCATCAGAATGTCCAAGGTGTGGCTGAACGGAGTGGAAGCCTATGCGGGAATAGCTGCTGTTGACGCCTATATTGGAGCAACTCAGTTGCCGGATAACGACCCTGAAAACAAAGTGTATCCAGGACGATTCATATATGGTGGAGGCCACGTCATTCATGATCTGGTAGCCGGTAAAGAGATCCGCCTGGAGGCTACGTCGTATGGAACCGACTGTTATCCCAACAAAAAAGTGGAGACAATAGTTACCCTGGCGGATCTAAATGAAGCATTCCTGTTCAACCCGCGCAATGCCTACCAGAATTACAATTGCGCAGTCAATTTGAGCGACCGGACGATTTATACTTATATGGGTGTTTTAAAGCCACGTATGGGCAATGCCAGCTACTCGACTTCCGGCCAACTCAGCCCCCTGCTCAATGATCCCTATTACCGTACTATTGGGATAGGGACCAGGATATTCCTTGGTGGGGGAACCGGCTATGTGGCCTGGAACGGAACTCAGCATCATCCCAACGTCCTTCGGGGGGATAACGGGGTGCCCAAAGTAGGGGCTGGAACCCTGGCCGTAATTGGGGATTTAAAACAGATGGATCCCAACTGGCTGATAGGCTTAAGTTATTTGGGTTATGGAGCCACTCTGGCGGTGGGCATAGGCATTCCCATTCCCATCCTCGATGAAGAAATGCTCGCATTTACAGCCGTAAAGGATGAGGATATCTGGTGTCCGGTGGTTGATTACGCCGAAGGCTATCCTTATTACAAGCCTACTGACCTGGGCTTTGTCAATTACCGCGATCTGAAATCAGGCAAGGTTGCCATCAACGGTAAGGAAATAGTAACCACGCCCCAGTCAAGCTACCCTCGGGCGAGGCAGATTGCCGGTATCTTAAAGGAATGGATAAAGGCCGGTCGTTTCTGCCTGAGCGAGCCAGTGGCCCCGCTGCCCTCGGCAGACGCTAATATTGAGTTTAAGTCGCTACCCAAACGGGAAGTTTAACCAGGCCCCGGGGCCTTCATTATAGGAGGTAAGAGATAATGAAAAGCAAAATAGTATGTTATTTTTCCGCTTCCAATGCCGATCAACCGATTATATATCGCCTGGTAAAGGACTTTGATCTCATCTTGAACATCCTGAAAGCGGATATCAATCCGCAAAAAGAGGGCTATCTGGTGCTTGAAGTTGAAGGACCCAAAAAGCAGTATGAGGCCGGGGTGAAATACCTTAAAAACCTGGGGGTGGGAGTGGAGCCCCTTTCAGCCACTGTGGTATGGCATGAAGATTTGTGCATTCAGTGCGGGGCCTGCCCCTCGTTTTGTCCGACTGATGCACTCAATATGGATAGATCCACTATGATGGTTTCGTTTAACAACGACGACTGCGTGGTCTGCGGGATGTGCCTGGACTGCTGTCCCACCAATGCCATCAAGATGCTTTTCAATATCCGTGAGGCTGTGTAGCAAAGACTATGGACGACCAGAAGAAAAAGGCTTATGTGCAGAGGGTTTATCGCTCTTTGCACAATGCCTCCGACCTGCATTATTTTACAATACAGATTAGAGAAAGCGACCTGGCTATCGGTGTAGATAAAAAGAGCTATACTGATGGCCTTCTCTCATTGTGCCGGAAAGAATTGGCCCGCCTGCGGGGGGAGTTGGAAGATTATATTGCATGTGATCCGGATTTTAGAACTTCTCTGGTGCCCATACGCCTTCTCCCGGCTGCCCCACCGATTGTGCACCGCATGGCGGCCGCCGCCCAATTGTGCAACGTTGGTCCCATGGCTGCAGTGGCTGGCGTCATAGCCCAGGGAATAGGTGAGAAACTTATGGAGAAGGTTGAGGAATTGATTGTGGAGAATGGCGGGGACGTCTTTATGCATACCCACAAAGATAGAACTATAGCGGTTTTTGCCGGCCAGTCCAGCTTCAGCCAGCGTTTGGGTGTAAAGGTATCTCCTGATGAAAGTCCTTTAGGTATTTGCACTTCTTCGGGAACGGTAGGACCGAGTTTGAGTTTCGGCACCGCCGATGCGGTCTTGATAAAAAGCCCTTCGGCAGCCCTGGCCGATGCAGCCGCTTCCCGGGCGGGCAACCTAGTCAAAACCGCTGAAGACGCGTCCCGGGCTATCGATGCAGTAAAGGAAATTCCCGGGGTGACTGGCATTCTTATCATCAAGGATGAAACCCTGGCTGCCTGGGGGAACATAGAACTGGTACCCTTGTGATTGCCTGGAAGATGAAGGAAATATACTTGAAAGTGGGCTTCTAATACTAAAAGCGGTGCTGCAAAAAGCTCATTTCCAACAAAATTCTGAAAATTGGGGCAGGATTTACTGGCCTTGTGTTGAATATAAAGTGTGTTGCTCATCTTATGCATATATTCACCAGGAGAAGAAACCAGGACAGCAAGCTGCTCGGGAATTAACCAGAGCAGACTACTATTTTCGGGACAATCGAAGCCTTAAGAGAGAAAAAGGGTATTTTGTTCCGCAAGTTGTTTTGGTGTGTTTATGAGGAGGAGTTGTAGAGAGTGAATACAAAGGCAGTAGTCGAATATCTGGTAGAATGGACCAGGGACGGTGTTAAAAAGGCTGGTGCCAAGGGCGTTGTATTAGGCCTGAGCGGAGGGGTCGATTCAGCGGTGACTGCTCTCATAGCCCAGAAGGCATTTCCTGATGCTCACATGGCTCTGGTCTTACCATGTGCCAGCGAACTGAACGATCGCATTGATGCGGAGAGTCTGGCCAACGAGTTCGGAATCTCTTACAGGGTGGTTGTTTTGGACAATGTCTTTAACATGTTTATGACCCTGGCTGAATCGTACCTGAAGTTTGATGGGCATAAAGGGAAAGTCCTGCGCGCCAACATAAAATCCCGGCTGCGTATGACCACTCTTTATTATTCTGCACAAGCCCGCGACTACCTGGTCCTGGGAACCAGCAACAAAAGTGAAATAAATGTCGGGTATGCCACTAAATATGGCGACAGTGGGGTTGATTTGCAGGTCTTAGGAGATCTGCTGAAGTGTGAAGTGTACGAACTGGCCCGTTTTCTTAAAGTTCCCGATGCCATCTTGAACAAGCCGCCGTCAGGAGGCTTATGGTCCGGTCAAACCGACGAAGCCGAACTGGGCTTTACCTACAAGGAACTGGACGGTTATTTAACCGGCCAAACGGTTGAACCGGCGGTAGCCAATAAAATAGAATACCTTATCGGAAAAAGCGAACACAAGCGGCAGATGCCTCCAGTTGCTTTTATACCCCCCGATTTAAGGCTATAATTATATAAACTTTTGGATATGCAGGGGGAGTCCTATTGAATTCCAGGAAACGAATGGCCTTTATTCGCATAGCTATCGCGGCAGTGGCTTTTTTCTGCTTCGGCTACCTCGCTTTACGCCAAATACCCCGTTTTGATTTTTGGACCCTGTTTTCATTTTTCGCTCTATACGTACTGTGGTCGATAGTGGAAACCATGGTATATGAACCGCCTGACAGCCTGGTTGTTGACGACGACGACCGGCGCTCCTATTTGTACATGCAGCTTTCTTCACTGGTGGTTCTGTTCTACGCCTTGCTCGATTTTGTGGCCCTGCATCTAACCCGCCTGCCGCGCTATGAGCCGCAGGTGATATGGGCCGGTTTTGCAGTTCTTTTATTGTCATTTGTCATCCGTTATCGGGCCATAAAGGCCCTGGGGAAGTTTTATAATCCCCGGGTATCTATTTATGAAGATCATATCTTGATCGAACATGGAGCATACAAAAGGATTCGCCATCCCTTTTATTTAAGCGCGCTGCTTAGCGCCCTTTCCATAAGTATGATAATGAACTCCTGGGGTGCATTGCTTATCACCCTGATAGGAGTGGTGCCGGCACTTATATATAGAATAAACCTTGAAGAGGCCTTCCTCATGGAACACCTGGGAGAAGGCTATCAAGAATACAAAAGGAAAACCAAACGGCTTGTACCTTGGATCTGGTAAAGCCTTAATTAGGAGGGTTGCTAATGTCTGGACATTCAAAATGGGCCAATATTAAGCATAAAAAGGCCAAATCCGATGAAAAACGGGGTAAGGAATTCACCAAAGTGGCCAAGGAGATAACCATAGCGGTTAAAACTGGTGGCGGCGGTGATCCCGAAGCAAATGCCAAGCTCAAACTGGCCATTCAAAAGGCAAAGGCAATCAATATGCCTAATGAAAATATTCAGCGGGCGGTAAAAAAAGGCGTGGGCGACGCCGGGGCCGACGCTTTGGAAGAGATTGTATATGAGGGCTATGGGCCTGGTGGTGTGGCAATCATGCTGGAGATCGCCACGGACAATCGCAACCGGACCGCACCGGAAATCCGTCATCTATTCTCCAAACACGGTGGAAACCTCGGTGAATCAGGTTGCGTGGGCTGGATGTTCAAACGTTCCGGGGTAATTCGCTTGTCCAAAGCTGATTTAAACAAGGATGAAGAAGAGTTTATGCTCGAATTGCTGGACATGGGCGCTGAGGATATCCGGGAAGATGGGGATGATTATGAAGTAATAACCGCGTCTGATTCATTCCTGGAAGTTAAAGAAAATATGGAAAAGGCCGGATACAAACTGGAAGATGCCGACTGGGATATGATTCCCGAGAACCCGATGGAGATAAACGACCTGGAAATGGCCAGGAAAATAATTAAACTGATAGACCTCATGGAAGACAATGACGACGTGCAAAACGTATTCACCAATATGTCTATACCCGATGATTTGATGGAAAAGCTCTAGAGCAGCAGGATGCAGTAGGGGGGCATGGGGACGGTTCTTTTGCCCGCATAATCCGTCACTCTGCTGCATTTCGTACCCGCATTGCACTATTGTCTATGTATGAACTTCTGGAATTAGGGGGAAAATAATTCCAGAGGTGAATCATGTGGAAAAGCGTTTTAGCAAGGGCCTGCTGGTTCTGTTTATAATTGTCAGTACGGTTGTGGGTGCCGGGTTGGGCCAGGCGTACAACCGGTTCTCCAATAAGAGCCACCTGCAAAAGCCGGTGGTGGGTGTAACTGAGCCGGAAATAACCATCACTGCCCAAACCCCGGTCGTATTCGAACAGGAGTATCTGAAATGTGGGCATAAAGTAGTTTCGTCGTTCCCGGACAGAGAAAAGCTCAATGGCAAAACCGTCAGTGAAATACAATCAGTCTATACTTCAGCTCAATCTTATCAAGTGAGTTGGAACGTAGACACTCTGGTCATAAAACAGTCCATGGATGATTGGTGTGGTGAGGACCGAAGCAAGCTGCGGCTCAAGGATTATCAGGGACGGGTGGCGGTGTTCCAAGGGGCCGACTCCCAGAGCGATGTTTTGCTCAAAGTGACTGGTATTGTTATCTCCTCTTTGCCCCTTGAAGTGCAGCAGTCGGTTCGAGAAGGAACTATGGAATTTAAAAGTCAGGATGAGATCAATGACGCCCTTGAAAACCTGGACGAATACTTGGCTGATTAGTTAGATATTAAAGATAGATCAAACGGCAGCAAAAGTTGCCGTTTGCTTTTATTTTTCTGCCCCCCTAATTTCCTCCGCTGCTATTTTAAAGTAATATAGAGTCATAAGTTTTTGGGGCGGAGGATATCAATGCTGGTATTGGGAATCGATCCGGGGACGGCCACAACGGGATTTGGCCTGGTGGAAGGGGACAAGGGTAAAAGCCGGCTGGTTGATTATGGCACCATATTGACCAGTCCCAATACACCTATGCCGGAGCGCCTGCTTATTATTAACCGGGAGCTTAACCAGCTACTGCAGAAATACCGCCCTGAAGCGGTAGCTATAGAACAGCTCTTTTTCCAACGCAATGTCAAGACGGCTATAACCGTTGCCCAAAGCCGGGGCGTTTTGCTCATGACCACCGCCGAGGCTGGAATATCCATAGCGGAATACACTCCCTTGCAGGTAAAACAATCGGTTGTTGGGTATGGAAACGCCAGCAAGCGGCAGGTGCAGCTTATGGTCCAGGCCCTGTTGTCTTTAAAGGCCCCACCCCGGCCCGATGATGCAGCTGATGCGCTGGCCATCGCCATCTGCCATCTTCACTCATTTAGGATGAAAGCCCTGTATGAAAGAGAGAGCTAGCTTATGATCAGTTTTGTTCGTGGTCAGGTGCACAGCACCTTGACCGACTCGCTTATTGTGGATGTCAACGGGATCGGCTACCAGGTTTTTATCAGCGCCAGGGAAATGAGTCGAATTCCCAAGGCAGGCCAGCCCGTTTTCCTGCATACTTATTTGCAAATCCTGGAAAATGAATGGAAGCTTTACGGATTCACCAATCGAACCGATCTGGAGCTGTTTCTTCGCCTGCTGGCCATTTCCGGACTGGGGGCCAGGAGCGCCTTAAATATATTGAGCGCTATGACCGCCGAAGAATTCTACAGAGCCATAGCCAGCCAGGATGAACGCTCCCTGGTTAAGATTCCGGGAATTGGCAAGAAGAGCGCCCAGCGTTTGCTTTTTGAAATGAAGGATAAGGTGGGCGATATGATTTTTGGTCCTTTGACAGAGAGTGAAAACGCACCGGCGGAACAGATGGAGGACCTCTTTCAGGCCTTGGAAGTGCTGGGTTACAGCCGCAGTGAAATCCTGCCCCTGGTTATGCAGCTGCGTGAAGCCGGCGAAATAGGGGAGCGAGTGGAGGATAATATAAGGAAAGTTTTACGCATGAGGAGCGGGCAGCTCAAGTAGAACAGGAGGCCGTAATTTGCATAATGATCGCCTTATATCAAACCAGGTAATAATTGAAGATGATTTTCAAGAAGGCTCGCTCAGGCCTTTGCGGTTGGTTGACTATATAGGTCAGGATAGAATAAAAGACAATATTGAAATTTTTATAAAAGCCGCCCGGGAGCGCCAGGAGAGCCTGGACCACGTCTTATTGAGCGGGCCGCCCGGCCTGGGCAAGACCACGCTGGCGACTATTGTAGCCAACGAAGTGGGCCGGCCGATACGCAAGACCTCGGGTCCGGCCATAGAGCGTCCCGGGGATCTAGCTGCCATATTGACCAACCTGGAAGCGGGTGAGGTTCTCTTTATAGATGAGATACACCGTTTGAACCGCAGTGTGGAGGAAATACTCTACCCGGCTATGGAGGATTATGTAATTGACATCATTATCGGCAAAGGTCCGGCGGCCAGAACCCTGCGCCTGGATCTCCCGCCCTTTACCCTGGTGGGAGCAACCACCAGGCCCGGCCTGTTGAGCTCGCCCCTGAGGGATCGCTTTGGAATCAACTGCCGCCTGGATTTCTACACCCCGGAGGACCTTGCCAAAATAGTATTGCGGGCTGCTCAGATCCTGGATATAGGGATGGATCAGGACGGTGCGGAAGAAATCGCCCGCCGCTCTCGGGGTACACCACGAGTGGCCAACCGCTTGTTAAAAAGGGTTCGCGATTATGCTCTGGTGAAGGCCAACGGCCTGATCGATTTGGCAGTAGCCAGGTCTGCCCTGGCCATGCTGGAAATCGATGAATGCGGTTTAGACAGTATGGATAGAATTATCCTGGAAGCTATTATCCTTAAATTCGGCGGGGGGCCGGTGGGGTTGGAAACCCTGGCCGCGGCTGTTTCGGAGGAAGACGATACTCTGACCGATGTCTATGAGCCCTATTTATTAAAAATGGGCATGATCCAAAAGACGCCTCGGGGCCGGGTGGCTACCGAAAACGCCTATCGCCATCTGGAGATTCCCTGGAGCCGAACCGGAGAAACAGGTGGATTATTTGAGGATCAGGATTAAGGGGAGGCCTTTAAGATGACCAGGATGTTATTGCATATATGCTGCGGCCCCTGCGCCACCTATCCAGTGCCTAAACTGAGGGACGAAGGATATGAATTGAGCGGTTATTACTACAATCCCAACATACATCCCTACAGCGAGTACTTGAAACGGCAGGAGGCCCTGCAGGAGTATGCCGACACTGTAAATTTGCCGGTTATTTACGACCAGGCCCACGACCCTTCTGTGTATCTGCGAGCGGTTTCTTTTCGGGAAAGCCAGCGTTGTCAGATCTGCTATCAACTGCGCCTGGAGCAGGCAGCCAGTGTTGCCAGGCATGGTAGATATGATTGCTTCTCAACCACTCTGCTGGTAAGCAAGATGCAGAAACATGATTTGATAAGGCAAATGGGTGAAGCCGCCGGGGAGCGATTCGGGGTGCCCTTTATCTACCGGGATTTTAGAGAAGGCTTTGCCGAGACCGGGGTGATCTCCCGTTCACTCGGTATATACCGCCAGCAGTATTGCGGCTGCATTTACAGCGAATTTGAACGATACGGAGGCCCCAAACGCCTGAAACAGTCGGGAGGGCCTTCCTAAATATCGAGGCCGGGATTTGTTTTATTTCGTGGAAAGAAGTAAAATAACAAAATGGAGGGGTCTTCATGAATCCTGTAAGTGCCATGGCTAAGCTGTTTATAGCCCTGGGGCTTTTTTTATTGCTGCTGGGGCTTATCGCCCTGCTGGCCGGTAAATTCGATCTGGCATTATTCAGACTGCCGGGGGATATCTACATAAAGCGGGATGGCTTTAATTTCTACTTTCCCCTGGTGAGCACCCTCCTGCTCAGCGTGGTCTTGACCCTGCTGTATAATCTTTTTTTCAGGAGATAATTGATGCACATTGACCAGGAAGAAATATACCGCCTGGGGAGTTATAACTTCGAACTCCCTTCTGAACTTATCGCCCAGTATCCAGCCCAGCCACGCGATCACGCCCGGCTTCTGGTCGTGGATAGGACATCTGGAGCCATAGAGGACCGTTGCTTTTATGAAATTGGCGACTACTTGCAAAACGGGGACGCCCTGGTCCTCAATGAAACCCGGGTCATTCCCGCGCGGCTGCTGGGGTTTAAGGAGTCGGGAGCCCGGGCCGAGGTCTTTTTACTGCGCAAAGAGGGCGATTTGTGGGAAGCCCTGGTTAAACCGGCCCGCCGTTTAAAACCGGGCCACCGGGTGTATTTTCATAAGGATCGCCCCGAATACATCGAGATTATCGATGATAGCCCGCTTGAAGGTGGACGCCTGGTCGCTTTCCGGAACTGCCCGGATGAAGCGGTTTTGATAGAGGAGATGGGGAGAACCCCTCTGCCTCCATATATAAGCCGTCCTGATGAAGCCGGGGACGCCTGCGACTACCAGACCGTATATGCTAACAACAGCGGTTCAGTAGCGGCTCCGACGGCTGGTTTGCACTTTACCGGTAAGCTTTTGGAAGACATCGAGGCTAAAGGGATAAACCTGGTCAAGCTCCTGCTCCACGTGGGTATAGGCACTTTCAAGCCGGTATCGGTCCCGGATATCAGGCAGCACCAGATGCATTCGGAATACTATGAGTTGAGCGCTCAGGCGGCTGGCCTGTTAAATGAGACCAGAAGTCGGGGTGGTAAGATCTGTGCGGTAGGCACCACGGTGGTAAGGACACTGGAAACCATATATGATAAAAAGCATGGCTTCAGGCCGGGTAAGGGAGAGACCAATATTTTTATTTATCCAGGCTACCGTTTCCAGGCCGTTGACCGGTTGGTTACCAATTTTCACCTGCCCGGTTCATCACTGCTCATGCTGGTAAGCGCTTTTGCCGGGTGGGAGTCCACCTGGAAAGCATATCGTCATGCGGTCAATGAGCGGTATCGTTTTTTTTCCTACGGTGATGCCATGATTATACTATAATAAGGAAACCACTTCGCTGTATCCCAAAACTTCATCAAGTATATTGGTTGTATCATCTACCGGGGATTACATATAGAAAGGTGTTGAACAAGATTTTTCAGATTCTATACAGGGATGAAAAGAGCGCAGCGCGCTGCGGGCGGATTTCACTGGCTCATGGAACCATTGAGACTCCGGTTTTTATGCCGGTCGGAACTCAAGCCACGGTCAAGGCCTTGAGCCCTGAAGAACTCCATAATATCGGCATAGAGATCATTCTATCCAACACCTATCACCTTTACCTGCGCCCGGGAGCCGAACTGGTTAAGAAAGCCGGAGGGCTGCACTCTTTCATGGGCTGGGACCGCAACATCTTGACAGATAGTGGAGGATTCCAGGTCTTCAGCTTGAGCCCCCTGCGTAAAATCAGCGATGAAGGGGTCTTGTTCAATTCCCATATTGACGGTTCCCGTCATTTTCTTACCCCGGAAAAGATCGTAGAGATCCAGGAAGACCTGGGAGCAGACATCATTATGTGTTTTGATGAATGTTCTCCTTATCCGTGCACCTATGACGAGGCCTGGCGCGCGGTCGACCGAACGGCTGCCTGGGCGAGGCGTTGTCAGGACAGTCATAAGCGCCGGGAGCAGGCCTTATTTGGCATAGTGCAGGGAAGCGTCTTCCCGGAACTGAGGGTGCGCAGCGCCGAGCAGCTGGTGGAAATGGGCTTTTGCGCTTATGCTATAGGCGGTCTCAGTGTAGGTGAACCGAAATCCGAGATGTATAGTATATTAAAGCTCATGGATCAGGTGCTGCCTTACACCAAGCCCCGTTATTTAATGGGTGTGGGGGCGCCCGAGGATTTATTGGAAGGTGTAAAGATGGGCATGGACATGTTTGACTGCGTCCTGCCCACCCGGCTGGCCAGGCATGGCAGCGCTTATACTCGACATGGCCGCATAACGGTCAGGAATGCGGTCTATGCTGAAGACTTTTCACCGCTGGATTCCAGGTGCGGCTGTCCGGTCTGTCAAAAGTACTCCCGGGCCTACATCAGGCATCTGATCAAAGCCGGGGAGATACTGGCCCACCGTCTTTTAAGCTATCATAATATTTACTTTCTCCACGAATTGATGGAAAATATAAGGAGTGCCATTAGAACGGGATGTTTTTCTGGTTTTTACCATAGCTTCCTTGAAGACTACAACAGCAGGGAGCAGGATTTTACCTGTCGGTAGCGAATCTATATAAAGTTTGCACTACCGCTTGTTATAAGACCGGAAAAGCCTTACTCTACGGAAGATAATTACCCGTTTTGTGCGGATTAGACAGCTAATTTGCAGCTTCCAGGGGAAACTATTCTAAAACAGCAAGGGGTGATAAGGACGTGAACACACAAGGGTGGCAAACTGTAGCTCTCTATTTCGGCTTCTTTCTTCTGATTTTCTACCTGTTGGTGGTTATGCCGCGCAAGAAGCAGGAAAAGAAACATAAAAAAGTTATGGATGAGCTGAAAAGAGGGGATAAGGTGGTTACCATCGGCGGTATAAAAGGCGAAATAAGCAAGCTGGGCGATGAAACCATGACCCTCAAAGTCAGCGACAACACTGAAATCGTTTTCGTCAGAAAAGCATTGGCTTATAAAGAAGAGGATTAAGTGATGGTGAGACTGGAGGACGTTCATAGGAATCCTCTCGTCAATACGTTTATTCAAAAGGGAAACGACCACCTGGGGGAATTGGGGTACACCGACCACGGCTATCTCCATGTCCACCTGGTTTCCCGCTTGGCCAGGGAAATAATGCTTAAGCTCGGCTACGGAGAAAGACTGGCTGAATTGGCAGGTATTTCCGGTTATATGCATGATATTGGCAATGTTATCAACCGCAACAGCCACAGTCTGGGCGGAGCCCTAATGGCTATGGAAATCCTGCGCCGTATGAATATGGACCCGATCGAGAGATCGGCGATATGCGCGGCAATTGGCAACCATGACGAGGGCATCGGTCAACCGGTTAATGAAGTGGCTGCGGCCCTCATTCTGGCAGACAAGTCCCACGTTCATCGCAACCGGGTGAGAAACCGGGATGTAGCCAATTTTGATATACATGACCGGGTCAATTATGCGGCCAAATACTCGATCCTGGACATCAATGAAGAGGACCGCGTAATTACGATGGAAGTCAATATCGACACTGATATTTGCCCCGTAATGGAGTACTTTGAAATATTCTTAGGCCGGATGCTTTTGTGCCGGAGAGCGGCCAGCTTTCTGGATTGTCAATTCGAGCTGGTGATAAATGGGGCTAAGCTATTATAAATCGTAAAGTTTCCGGAGGGAGGATGAATTGTGCAGAAGAATACCAGTGTGGCACTATTGCTCACCCTGTTCTTAATAGTAGGACTGGGTGGTTATGCTGCTTATCACTACGGGAAAGGAAAAATTGACCTGGGTATGGACCTTCGGGGTGGATTGCATGTGGTTATGCAGGCCCAGGAAACCCAGGGCAAAGCGGTGACTACCGACACGATTCAGAAGGCGGTAACTATAATGAAAGACCGCGTCGACAGTCTGGGTGTTAAGGAAACTGATGTATACACCCAGGGAAACGACCGGGTGGTGATTGACATAGCCGGGGAAACCGATCCGGAAAAGGCTATAAACATTCTGGGGAAAACCGCTCAGTTGGAATTCAAAGATCAAAACGATCAAACCCTATTGACCGGGGAGCACCTGGTAGAAGCCAAGGCCGGAGCCAATCCGAGTGGAGACGGAAGCTTTGTGGTTAATATTGAGTTTGACAAGACGGGAGCGGAAGCTTTCAGCAAAGCTACAACTGCCAATTTAGGCAAACCTCTGGTTATAGTCCTGGATAATGATGTAATAAGCAGTCCCCGGGTTAATACTGCTATAACGGACGGCAAATGCTATATCGAGAGCTTTGATGCCACTACCGCCAACAACCTGGCTGTACAGCTGCGTTCCGGCGCCCTGCCGGTCAGCTTAAAGCTTCTGGAAAAGCGCACTGTAGGGCCTAAGCTGGGAGCCGACTCACTGGATAGAAGCATGAAAGCTGGTATAATTGGAATAATTGCCATTCTTATCTTTATGCTAGGCTACTACCGTTTGCCTGGTTTAGTGGCCGATATATCAATGGTTCTCTATTCTGTTTTAGTCCTGGGAACCATGGCTATACTGGGGTCGGTGCTGACTCTGCCGGGCATAGCCGGATTTGTGCTATCCATCGGTATGGCGGTGGATGCCAATGTCATTATCTATGAACGAATAAAAGAAGAGTTGCGCCTGGGCAAAACCATACATGCCGGCATTGATGCAGGTTTCAAACGAGCCTTCTGGACTATCTTTGACTCCAACCTGACCACCCTGATTACGGCCTTGATTTTAATGTATTTCGGCACCGGAGCCGTAAAGGGATTTGCGGTTACCCTTACCATAGGTCTGGTGGCTAGCATGCTGGTGGCTCTGACTTTTACCCGCTATATGCTGGTGCTGTTTGCACATGTTACCGACAACAAGAAACTATTTGGTGTATAAGGAGGGAAAGCAATGCGACTGATAGAAAAGAGGAACATTTTTTATATTATTTCGCTGATTTTGGTTGCCGTTAGCTTGGTTTCCCTCGTCACCCGCGGCCTCAATACGGGCATTGACTTCAAAGGCGGTACGGTGCTGCAGATGAATCTGGGAGCAACGGCTACTCCGGCCAATGTTCGTGAGTTATTAAATGGCATAAGCATGGACAAGGCTGAGGTTCAACAGAGTGGAGATCAATACATCATCAGAACACCCGAGCTCACTCAGGAACAGAGTGGAGTTCTTATTGAAACTTTAAAAGCTCAGTACCCCGGAGCGGAATACCTGGGGGCTGACACGGTTGGAGCGGTTATCGGCAAAGAACTGGTGAAAAACGCCATCTGGGCAGTACTGTTGGGCTGTCTGGCGATGCTGGTCTATATATCCTTTCGCTTTGAGTGGAAATTCGGTGTCGCGGCTATTGCTGCAGAATTTCATGATGTTATAATAGTTCTCGGCTTATTCTCTATATTTCAATGGGAAATAAACAGTGCTTTTATTGCCGGTATTCTTACCGTAGTTGGCTATTCCATCAATGATACAATCGTAATTTTCGATAGAATCAGAGAGAATCTGAAATCAAGAAGGAAAGAGGATTTTGCTCCCCTGGTAAACCGCAGTGTTCTGCAGTCGTTGAACCGCTCTATAAACACGGTTTTAACGTGTGTATTTGCCCTGGTTGCACTTATAGTGTTTGGCGGCGTAACCATCAAGTACTTTGTGTTAGCAATGCTCGTCGGATTTGTATTCGGTGCATATTCGTCCATATTTGTAGCCAGCCCGATTTGGTATGATTTAAACAAACGCTTTTAAATAACATGACTAATAATTCTGTTCTATATAAGAATAAATAAACTAAAAGCCCAAATTGGTCAGGCATATTAATTATGCCGGGCTCTTTGAGCAACGGGATAACCGTGGGACTTCAAGTTATTGAAGTCCCGTTTATTTTATCGATGAAATAATGGTTGGATGCCCGGTTAAAGCGGGTCTGGATTTCGGCGGCGGGCTTTACCTGGCAAATTGTAACTACAATGGCTTTATCTTACCGCCGTGAATAGAATGTTTGTAAGGATGCTCATCAGTCACCAATGTATCCTTGTATATCTAACCCGCAATCGTTGACGGTAAAACCGGTTGAGTGTTAAAATTTTTTACGAGTACTTTCGGGGGAGTTGAGAATTTGTATTTTACTGGAACCATAAAAATAAATGAAGTTGGGCACCTCGAAGTTGGAGGCGTTGATGCCCTGGACCTGGTCAAGGAATTTGGCACCCCCTTGTGGGTTATGGATGAAACGGGCTTCAGGCAGAATTGCCGGTCGGTTCGTGATGCATTTGCCGAATTGGGCGACTCCCTGGCAATCTACGCCAGCAAGACCCTGTGCAATCTTTCCCTATTGAGCATAGTAGACCAGGAAGGCCTGGGGCTGGACGTGGCGTCCGGGGGCGAACTATACAGCGCTTTGCAAGCCGGTTTTCCCATGAGCAAGGTATACATGCATGGCAACAACAAGACTCCCGTGGAGCTGGAACTGGCGGTTGAATCTGGAATAGGCAGAATAGTTGTAGATAATTTTTATGAATTGCAGCTTTTAAACCGCTTATGTGCCCAGAAGGGCAAGAAGCAGGATATACTTTTGCGAATTACCCCAGGTGTGGAAGCTCATACTCACGAATTTATCCGGACCGGGCAGATTGATTCCAAATTTGGTTTTACCCTCCCCGATGGTCAAGCCCTGGAAGCCGTTAGAGCCGCTCTTGATTGTCCCCATTTGAATCTTATTGGTTTGCACTGCCACATCGGATCGCAGATATTCGAAATGGAATCATTTAAACATGCAACTGAACTGATGATGGATTTCCTGAACACACTCAAGAAGGAATGCCAGTTTGAAGCTTCCGAACTCGATATGGGTGGGGGCTTTGGCATTTATTATTTTTACGGTGACGAACCACGCGACCCGCGGGAATGGGCCCAGGCGGTTATGAGTAGTGTTTATGAAAAGTGCCGCGAATATGGCTTGAAGGTGCCCCGGGTGATCGTTGAACCGGGCCGCTCTCTAGCCGGTCCCGCAGGCATTACCCTTTATACAGTTGGATCCTACAAGGAAGTCAAGGGTATTAGAAAGTACATAGCGGTTGACGGGGGGATGACCGACAATCCCAGGCCGGCTTTGTATGGTTCAAAATACCTGGCTATGCTGGTAAATAAAGCGAATCAAGAAGCCCAGGAGACGGTTTCAATAGCCGGCAAATGCTGCGAATCAGGGGATATGCTGATCTGGGATGCGAGTTTACCCCGGGTTGAACCGGGAGACATTCTGGCAGTATTTGCCACCGGAGCTTATAATTATGCAATGTCCATGAATTACAACCGGGTCCCCCGGCCGGCCATGGTGCTGGTCGGAGGCGGTCAAGCCGAGCTAATTCTAAAACGGGAAAGCTATGCCGATCTGATTAGGAACGATATATTGCTGGATAAATTTAAAAGATAAAGAAGCTCTAGAAAAGTGTAAAGCCCGTTCACGAGTTGTACATTTGCGTACGTCGATTGAACGGGCTTTATTTTTGATAATGATATTCGGGTGTGCTTGGTCGGATTATTTGTCGATGCCTTTAGATAAACGGTAGGCCCTGATATCGTCCAAATAGAAGGGCAGAATTGAAACTACTACATTGCGCTTCTTGAGCATGGCATTGGCGATAAACAGACTCGTGTTGTTGTGCAGGGCCATCTCCCAGCGGTGGGACACGAAGAACTGGGGCAAAAGAACTGTTATAACGTCTCCAGGCTGGGAGGCGTGCTCTTCGGAGTCAATGTAGTCAGTGAGCAGGTTGACGACTTCCCGGTAGGGCGACGATTTGATGATCAAGGGAATGTCGGTATCCAGAAGCGCCCACTTTCGACGCAGTTTATCGGCTGCTCCCTCATAAATCTCCACATGGAAAGCTTCCACGTTGGGGGTGAGGCTGCGGGCATAGCGCAGAGCTTTTACAACCATTGCGTTCAGGCTGTCAATAGGGACTATAACGTGATGAGAATAAGTCGTGGTAAATTTAAGTTCTGCTAAAAAGTCGTTGGGTATGTCCAGCTGCTTGGCAACCGATTGATAATGGCTTTTTATTTTCATCATTATGAGGATCAATATGGGAACAACCACCACTACCACCCAGGCACCTTCGGTAAATTTATTGACACCTACTATAATGACCGTTGTAGCGGTGGCAATCGCACCCAGACCGTTGGCCAAAAGTTTTAGCGTCCAACCCTTGTCACGGGTTTTCCACCACCGTATTACCATTCCGCTTTGAGACAGGGTAAAAGAGGTGAAAACACCCACCGCGTACAGGGCAATCAATTTGTGAGTATCTGCCTTAAAGATCAGTACCAGGATCATAGCCATCACGGTTAGCATGATGATTCCGTTATTGTAATTCAAACGGTGGCCGCGCATGGATAACTGCCGGGGCATATAGCCATCCTGGGCGATGACTGACAGCAGAGTGGGAAAACCGGCAAAGGCAGTATTGGCTGCCATAGCCAGGATGATAGCCGTAGTGGCAGAAATAATGTAAAACATGGTTCCGCGCCCGAAGACATCGAGCGACAACTGGGCAATGATGGTTACCTGGCGATTGGGCATAGCATGATATAAATTGGCCAGATAGGCAATTCCGCCAAAACAGATGATGATGGCTCCCGCCAGCATGAGGTATACTATTTTAGCGTTCTTGGTTCGGGGTTCCTTAAAGTGGGGTACGGCATCCACTACCGCCTCCACTCCGGTTAGAGCAGCGCAGCCTGAAGCAAAGGCTTTAAGCAGGATGAATATGGTTATAGCCTGAGTACCAATATCGACGGTGGGGCTGTCGGCTAACGGAACAGCGATGTTCTGGCCGGTAGCATTTTTAAACAAGCCGACCGCTATAAGGGCGATGATGGAAATGATAAAGGCATAAGTGGGATAGCTGAACACCCGGGAAGACTCGCGGACGCCTCTTATATTGCCTACGGCTACCAGGAAAATGAAGAAAATGGCGATAACGACCCGGTAGGGATACAAGGCAGGTAAGGCTGAAGTTACTGCTGCAGTACCGGAGGTTATACTGACGGCCACGGTCAGGGTATAGTCCACCATAAGAGAAGCGCCGGCAATAAGACCGAATTTTGGTCCCAGGTTTTCTTTGGCGACTATATAAGCGCCTCCGCCATTGGGATAGGCATCCACAATATGACGATAAGAAAATGTAAGGATAAGAAGTAAAGCAATGATAGTCAATGATATACGGGGCATCCATAAGAAAGATGCAAAGCCGACGGTCGGCACCAGAACCCAGAGAATTTCCTCAACCGCATAAGCAACTGACGAAATGGAATCGCTGGAGAGTATGGGCATGCCCCAGAAGACACTTAACTTTTCGTCTCCCATTTGACTGTTCGACATACTCTTGCCAAAAATGAATCTGCCCAACTGTCTTAATATCAAATTTTTGAACCTTCTCCCTTTTTACTTTAGTTAAAAATAATTAGGACTGTCCGATTAATTTACCACTTAAACTATTATAATGCCAGCCCGCAATATGTAAAGATAAATCATTAAATTATTGTATCACCATGCTGATAAATTAACAGTATAAATAGGACTAAATTTTTTCCAAAATCATGATATAGTTTTCACATATAAAGATTAGAATAACAGGGTGAAAAGCCCCTGACCGGTGGGGCCGATGCAGAAGGTTGAGATCAGTGTTTGGAATAATACCAGCGATGCAGGAAATAATAAGCGGCGATGCCCAGGATTCCGATAAGAATCAGGATGTCCAGGCGTTCAAAATAGACTCGCAGTTGTTCCCAGTTTACTCCCATGATGAATCCTGAATAAGTCAGCAAAACCGACCAGATAAGGCTGCCTGAAAAGGTGTAGATTATGAATTTGACCAGATTCATTTTAGCGGCCCCGGCGGGAAGAGAAATAAAAGTCCTGATGCCCGGCAAAAGGCGTGCGAAAAATGCGGTGCTGTCTCCGTGCCGGGCAAACCAGTCGTGAAGCTGTTCTTTCCTGCTGCCTGGAATCCAGAAAAGAAGCCGGGAATCTATGGCATAGTACCCTATTACATAAGATATGATCGAACCTATGGTGCCGCCAATAGTGCCGGCCAGAACTGCGGGAATAAACGAAAATCGTCCGGTTGCAATCAGATAGCCGGCAAAAGGCTGAATCATTTCGCTGGGCAATGGGATGTTACAACTCTCTAGGGCCATACAAACAGCCACACCGACATATCCAACCGAGCTGATGAATTCGGTAACCAGGCCCAAAAGGTAGGCCAATACATTTTGCAGCATAGAACCTCCGACAAGATTAAACACATTTATAACTGCGGTTTTAAAGGCGCTTAAAACATTCTACCATATCAATTCTTTATATGAGCTGAATAGGGGCTTAAAAACAGTAACCCTTTCATAGCTTGCAAAAGCCGGGTTGTAATTATAAGGTATTTATGAAAGAGCAAATCTAAAGGAGGGCGGGTGTATGGCAGGCAGTGATGAAACGCACGTTGTGACTTGTTTCCTGGAAAACCAGGGAAAGGTACTCCTGCTCAAAAGGAGTTCCCGGGTAGGCAGCTACCAGCAGAAATGGGCCGGCATAAGCGGATATTTAGAGGAAGGGGTCAGCCCGGGGGAGCAGGCCTTATTGGAGATAGGCGAGGAGACTGCTTTACAGGAGAATCAGGTGGTCCTCATCAGAGAGGGGGAGCCTCTTCCAGTTGTGGACGCAGTTCTCAACCGCACCTGGGTGGTGCATCCGTTTCGCTTTAAGGTAAAAGACCCCGCTGGATTACATATTGACTGGGAGCACAGCGAATATAAATGGATTGGCCCTGAGGAAATACCGAAGTATGATACGGTACCCGGCCTGTATCAGGCCTGGCAGGGTGTGCAATGAACGATATCGGTCAGCGAATTGAGCAGTATAAAACAGACCGCCGCCACGGGGCCAGTCAACTTCTTACCATGGCTCTGGAGATATTACAGGATGCAGCCCGGGTATGGCCAGCCAACCATGAAAGAACCATCCTCTCCCAATTGGACAGTTTGGCCGCTGAGATGGCTGACGCCCGCCCCAACATGGTAAATATAAATAATGTAATGAACGGCTTTAGAAAATTGTTGACTCTATTGGTAGCTTCTGCGGATAAAGAAACCATTCGTGAACAGGCAAAAGAAAAAGCCAGGCTTCTTAACCGCTATTGCCAGGAGGCCAGTCGTCTTGTAATCGCCAATGCGGTCCGGCTGATAGTGGACGGCTCAACCATAATGACCTGCAGTTTTAGTTCGACAGTTTTACGAACCCTGCAACAGGCTCATCAACAGGGCACCCATTTTTCAATCCTTATCCTGGAATCTTGCTGGCAGGACTGCTGTTATGGCGTCCATATGCACCGGGAGCTTATGGAGAGTGGGATTGAAAGCCGTCTTATCCGGGATGTTGAGGCAGTAAAGTATCTGCTCGGGACGGACCAGGTGTTACTGGGGGCAGACACCCTTTTTCCTGACGGCACCCTTATAAACGGCTGCCCGAGTCGCGAGCTGGCGATGGCGGCTGTATCTTGCCGGCCCCGGGTGCCGGTAATCTCTTTATTGGAAACCGTCAAAATTTCCCGTCAGGCAGAACCGGGGAAGCTCCAGGACGGTTTTCAAGCAATTCCCTTCGGCTGTCTTTTCGGGGTACTAACGGAAAAAGGCCTGCATAAAAACCCGGATGAGATTAAGGCCCTGGCAGGAAGAATTGAGCTAGAAGATGTTTTTAATATCTCATGGTAAAATGTGGAACTGTTTTATGTGCTATAATTCTTTTATCTAAAGACGTGGAGGACCAGTAGTGGAAATTATTACTTCACACAATGCCTTGGATTTTGATGGTTTGGCCTCAATGGTGGCTGCAGGAAAGCTTTTTCCTTCTGCGATAAAGGTCTTTTCAGGGACCCTTTCCAAAAACGTTAAACAGTTTATGGCCTTATACAAAGATTCCTTGATGATCTATTCTCCCCATCAGGTTGATATAGACCAGGTGCAAAAAATGATCATCGTAGACACGGCCAATGCCAACCGGTTGGGAGATCTGGCCCATCTGGCCCGGCGTCCCGACATGGCTCGCTGCATCTATGATCATCATCCTCCTTCACCGGACGATCTGAGTGGGGAGCATTTGGAAATAGAAACCGTAGGGGCCGCAACCACCATTCTGGTCGAGCACATAATAGAGCGGGAGATAAAAATAAGCGCCTTTGACGCTACCATCCTGGCCCTGGGCATCTATGAAGACACCGGCAGCCTCATATTCACTTCCACAACCCCGCGCGACGTATCAGCGGTAGCCTTCCTGCTGAGCCGGGGTGCCAATCTGGCCGTTGTGGCCAATTTTATTGAACAGCCCTTTACCAGCGGGCAGAGGCAGCTTCTGCAGGAACTTCTCAACAGTTCTCGCCATTACCGGATCAAAAATATGGATATAGTTATCGCTCTGGCCGAACCGCTGACTTTCATACCGGGCCTGGATGCTGTGACCTACCGTTTGTTTGAAATAGAAAACAGTGACGTCATTTTTGCCATAGCCAAAATGGAGGGAAAATTGAATGTAGTGGCTAGAAGCCGCACATCCAATCTAAAGGTTAACGATATTTTAAAACCGCTGGGAGGCAGGGGGCATGAAAAGGCTGCTTCGGCAGTGGTAAAAAGGCGCAGTGCCGAAGAAGTAGTGGCGGTCATTATTGAAGCCCTGGGAGATGAGGTAACACCAGGCCTTCTGGCCGGAGACATAATGTCTTCACCGGTAAAAACGGTTCCCACCACCATCACTATGGAAGAAGCCGGAAAGATCATGCTGCGCTACGGGCACACCGGGATGCCGGTGGTTGAAGATGACAAAATGGTGGGGGTTATATCCCGCCGGGATGTTGATAAAGCGCGGATCCACAACCTGGCCCACGCTCCGGTGAAAGGCTTTATGAGCACCCGGGTAATTACCGTGGAACCCAACACACCGGTAGCCGATGTTCAACAAATGATGGTAGAGAAGGATATTGGCCGTCTGCCGGTGCTGGTAAACGGCAGACTGGTCGGTATAGTATCCCGGACCGATATATTACGGACCATGCATGGCAAGGATTACCCGGAAGACCACGAAGTGCTCTACGCCAAAGACGAAAAGGAAGGCTATAATCTGGAAAGACTGATGCAGGAGCGCCTGCCCTCGCGTCTGATGTCAATATTGCACCTGGCCGGGCAATTGGCTGATGAACTGGGCTTTCGGGTCTACTGTGTGGGTGGCTTTGTGCGTGACCTGCTGCTCAAGGTTCCCAATTTTGACGTAGACCTGGTGGTGGAAGGGGAGGGAGCAGCTTTAACGCGGGCCCTGGCCAGCCATCTGGGAGCCAAAGAGAGGGTGCACGATCGGTTTGGCACAGGAGTGGTCATCCTGCCGGATGGCAGCAAAATTGATGTGGCTACCGCTAGAACCGAATATTATGAATTCCCCGCCGCACTGCCCAAGGTAGAGAGATCGTCTATAAGAGAAGACCTCTACCGCCGGGACTTTACTATTAACACCCTGGCTGTCTCCCTGAATCATGATTGCCGGGGAGACCTTATCGACTATTTCGGGGGACGCAAGGACCTGGAACAGGGCTGCATAAGAATATTGTACAATTTTAGCTTTGTAGAAGACCCCACCCGAATCTTAAGGGCTATTCGCTTTGAACAGCGCTATGGCTTCCAAATAGAAGCTGACACCCTGCGATTTGCCCAGGACGCTATTGAGAGACGCCTGCTGGGAAAACTCTCTTACAAGAGGATCCTGCAGGAGCTTATTTTGATCCTGGGGGAAAAGGATCCGGTTCCATCGTTATTGCGAATGTGTGAAATAGGGGTATGGAAGTACATTTTGCCCGAAGTGGATCTGAGGGATGTTGATCTCACTACTATGCGCCGGGTTTCCATAATCAGCGTCTGGTGGCAGGAGAGATACCTCAAGGGAGCCTTAAAACCCTGGATAGTATACATCATGGTTATAATAGCTCATCTCAGCAATGAGGCGATGAGTTCTCTTGTCGAGCGATTTCGCTTGAGCGGCTACGCTCAGGAATGCATAATGGATTCCAGAAGGGTGTCTCAGGTTTTGGACAGGCTTGAAGACCCGGACGCCCGCCCCAGTTCTCTGGATGAGGTTCTGGATGGCTGGCATCCGGAGAGCATAGTGTTCCTGCTGCTGTCCATCCGAAGTGAAGAAATATGGGACCGTCTGGTTGCCTATCTGGACGCCAAGGAAAGGGTTAAGGTGGCGTTAAGCGGCCATGACCTGAAAAAGGCCGGAGTAAAGCCGGGGCCGCAATACAGCTATATACTTAAGGAATTGTATAAACTGCGCCTGGACGGGGTTATAAACAACCGGGAAGGCGAGATCAACATGCTCAACAAATGGTTAGAGGAGGGCTTATCCTTTGAGCCAGATAGTAAATGATTTTTCCGGCTGGTTGCTGACCTTTCTAATTTCACTGCCCGGTATCCTATTGGGGCTGGTTCTGCACGAATACGCCCATGGCCGGGTGGCTGATTGGCTGGGGGATCCTACACCCCATGAACAGGGGCGCCTGACCCTGAACCCTCTGCCCCATATCGATTGGCTGGGGTTTTTAATGATAGCCCTGTTCCGTTTCGGGTGGGCCAAGCCGGTTCAGGTCAACCCCTATCGTTTTCAGAAGATGGGTGTTAAAAAGGGAATGATGTTGGTGTCTCTGGCCGGGCCTATAATGAATCTTATAGTCGCTTCTATCGGTGCGGTTATTTTTCATGCTCTTTCCGGAATCAAGGGTTCCGATTGGGCGACCTGGCTGCAGCTTATCGTCCTGTGGCTGGTCTATATCAACCTTATCCTGGCCGTTTTTAACCTTATACCGGTGCCTCCCCTGGATGGCTCCAAGATCCTGGCGGGAATTCTGCCCGATTCAGGGGCGCGTTTTATCTATTCCCTGGAACCCTATGGTTTCGTTATACTGCTTTTGTTGATTATGACCAACATCACCGGTCAGATTTTACTGCCGGTGGTGCGGCTTTTTGCTGGAATACTTGGTGTGCCTCTATTCTAACCGGGGAGGGCAGGCATGGGTTACATGGTTGACCTGGAGGCTTTTCACGGGCCGATGGATCTTCTGCTCTATCTGATCGACGAAAACCAGGTAGACATATATGACATTCCGGTGGCCCTGTTAAGCGAACAGTTTATGGCTTATCTGGAGCGCAGCGGCGAATATCAACTGGATATGATGGGCGATTTCCTGGTAATGGCCTCCTATTTGCTGCATCTGAAAGCCCGTATGCTGCTGCCGGCGGCACCGGGACTGGAAGAGGAAGCTGAGGAAGACCCGCGTGAAGAACTGGTCCAGAAGCTGCAGCAGTACCGGAAGTACAAGGAAGCCGCCGAACAGCTCGTAAACCTGCAAATTGGAAAAACAAAACGGGTCTTTTTTGGCAACCGGGATGCTTTTGCAGGTGAAAATGAAGTATTGCACGCCGAACTGCGCCTGCTGGTGAAAGCCTACCAGGCGGTCCTGGAGAGGTTTGAAGAAGAAGAGCCTCAGATGCACATTCCCCAGGAAGATGTCAATGTTCATGAAAAAATGGATGAGATACTACAGGTCCTCAATGAAAAAGAGGGCAGTATAAGCTTTGTTGAGTTGTTTGCCCGGGCCGTGCGCAGAAGGGAACTGCTGGGTTTGTTCCTGGCCCTCTTGGAACTGGTTCGCCAGCAAAAGGTGGCGGCCCGCCAGGAAGAAACCTTTGGGGACATAAGAATCTTACTACGGGTGGGGAACGAAGATGTTGATGAGGGATGAGATAAAAGCGGCCGCTGAAGCGGTGTTGTTTGTCAGGGGAGAGCAGGTGCCCATCGATGAACTGGTGGAGATCCTGGACGTGCCATTACTGGACCTTAAAGGAATTATGCAGGAATTGGTGATGGAGTATAATGAAAAGAAACGCGGGCTGCAGATAGTCTTCGAGGATTATACCTATCTGATGTGCACCCGGGCGGAGTATTCCGATTTTTTAGCCCGTATGAATAAAACCGTGCAGCGGCGCCTTTCTCCGGCAGCCATGGAAACACTGGCCTTGATCGCCTACCAGCAGCCGGTTACCAGGACCGAGATCGAGAGTATCCGCGGAGTCAAATCGGATAAGGTTCTGAATCATCTGCTGGACAAGGGGCTTATTTGCGAGGCCGGTCATAAGGCCGTTTTGGGGAAGCCGATCGTCTACGCTACGACCCAGGAGTTTTTACGCATCTTTGGCCTGGCAGGACTAAAGGATCTGCCCAGGTTAGAGGAGGATAAAAAGAATGTCCGACAAATCAATCGAAGAAGAGATAATGATTAAGGCCCAAAAGGCCAAGCGATTAGCCCGCTATATGAGCAGCACCCAGGATCTGGTTGAAGGACAGATTGAAAAAGCCATGAAACGCGGCGACTTCAACAACCTGGAGGGTTCGGGAAAACCGCTCAATTTTGATGAAAACCCCTATGAACCACCCGAAATGAGGATGGTAATCAAGATACTCAAAGACAACGATTTCGCGCCCTATTGGGTGGAACTGGGTAAAGAGATCGACGCCGGGCAGGCAAGGCTGCGCAGCAGTGTTGAAGCCTTTAAAAGCTATACGCGTATGACCTATAGCCAGAAACGCAGCAGTGGGGCACTGCACCGTTTTGATAAGCGGAAAGCGGCTTTTTACGCCGAGAGCCGCGAGCATCTGGAGGTTTTATCCAAAAAGATACTTGACTACAACCTGCATTGTCCTACTTTTCGCCTGGGACGATCCAATTTTACGGTCGATGATGAAATGTATCAGATTATCCATGAGATTGAAACCTACATCCAGGAATTAATAGATACCATATAGTGGTATAAACCGACCGGGTCAGGGCAGAATAGGGAAAAACGGGAGATTATGCCTTGTTGATCCGGCTTTTTATGTCAGCCGCCCTGATCATTGTGGCGGCTTCGCTGTTTATAAGTATAAAAGGAATTCTGGAAGCCCATCTATTCTGGGAAAACGACCAGCCCTGTTTCACTGTAGACATCTTCAACCCCTGGTTTAAGAATCGCCGTCTGGCCAGCGTAAAATCATCTCTTTCTAGCCTGCCGTTGGAGGGGCTTGTTTCCCTGTGCCAGTATTCAAAGGGTGATTTGATAGAAAGAGCTGTGGCTGGAATGAATAAAGCCAGGCTGTTGTTAAAGATGCTGGTCATCCAGCGTCTGGAATGGAAAAGCGTTGTCGGCATGGGCGACGCGATGGGTACTGCTCTGTTAAATGGAGCGTTGTGGGCTTTTAAGGGATGGGTGGTAAGCTGGCTCAGCCGCCAGGCCAGGCTGCAACAGCTCGATCTGAATATCAAGCCGGATTTTTCAGAAAAAAGTTTTGAGAGCCGCCTGCACTGCATATTCAAAATCCGGTTGGTACATATTATTTTTATGATAGTTTACCTGCTGGTGTTGAAAGCCGCTGGACGGCTGGGCACCGGTAATCCTAAATTAAACCAAACTCGGGGGTGAATAAATGGAGGCCCAGGAAGAGAAAAATAGCCATCCTATTGAAGGCCTTATGAAAACAGCCATGCAGAGCATCAAGGAGATGGTGGATGTCAATACGATAGTGGGTGATGCTGTAGAAACCAACGATGGAACAGTTATCATCCCTATATCCCAGGTGGCCTGCGGGTTTGCCGCCGGGGGAGGCGAGTATGAGATCAATCTGAATGGCAAGAGTTCGGAAATGCCCTTTGCGGGGGGCAGCGGAGCCGGAGTGTCGGTGAGGCCTATAGGCTTTTTAGTTTGTCGTTTAAATGATGTACGTCTAATTTCCGTGAGCGGAAACCACCTGGCCGAGCGCATCGTAGACATCGCTCCTCAGATAATGGACAAATTGGAGAACGCTTTGCGGCGTACTACCAGGGGAAGCGACCGGTCAGAGCACAAAGAATTTCAATAAAAGCTAGTGAGTGCAACAGAGGGACGTGTGTGACAGGGGGACGTTCTTTCTGTGTGCGACAGGGGGACGTTCTTTATGTAACACGAATCTCGTGTTACAGAAAGAACGTCCCCCAGTCACAACATTAC
>JBEHWI010000032.1:0-29754 GCA_040217815.1 Syntrophomonadaceae bacterium
CCCCAAGCTCAGCTTGTTTCAATGCAAATGCAATCTGCTCTTCGGTAAATTTTGACCTCTTCAAAATATCCACCCCTTGTTACTAAAAATTTATCACTTTTTCTCATTATGGGTGGACCATATTTTTGGGGAGCAGGTCACACCCAATTTGGCCGCTTACTAACATATTGCTGGACCAGTCAATAGGGGCAGGTCATTTAGGCTAATAAATTTAATGGATATAATAATGTTTCTACATATAATATGGGATTAGGTCTATAATGCCACTATTATTCAACCCTTGAATTAATCTGCTCTATAGGTTAAAATAATGTTTGCGTTGGGTGTAGCATAGCTAAGTAGCCCGAGGCAAAGCTAACAGCTAAATAATAGACATATCGGGGCGTAGCGCAGCTTGGTAAAATCTGCCCTCCTTAACAGTAATGTTAAGAGTGAATCCCGTGAATTGCTGGGAGCCTAAAAGGGTAATCCTCAAGGTAATCAGCAGCCGAGCCTGGCAGGAATGGCAGGAAGGTTCAGAGACTAGGTCAAGGAGTCCCTACCACTGGCAGCAGTGAGTGGATGGTAAAGGCCCACGAGTGCGGGACATCCAAAGTGATTTGGATGATGATATAGTCCGATACTCCGGGGAAACGCGGAGAGTTGGGGGTAAAGAACCCTAACGGAACAAATGAGCGCGTCTGGTTCGGGACCAGAAGGCCGCAGGTTCAAATCCTGTCGCCCCGACCATTAGGAAAAAGTTAGAGAAACCATAAGGTTTCTCTTTTTTTATGCCAGAAAGGGGAGCAAAACTGCTCCCCTCAAGCTTCTTTTGTTGATGCATTAATTTATGAGCGGTGCAGGTTTATGGTCCTTGTAGCCGCATTCCATTCTACGGTCAGGTTATAGTAATCAGCGAGGACACGGAGCGGGATACAGGTTCTTCCGTCAACTATAGCCGGTACAGCGTTGGACTGGAATTCCTGCCCGCCGATGTAGTAGGTGGTGGAATTCAGGTATAGAGTCAGGTTTTCATTGCTGCCATTGCTGATGATGATAGTATCAGGCGGCTGCCAGTCAACGTTATAACCCAGGGGCTGAGTCAGGCTGCTCAGCGGGATCATGGTATTACCTTCGGAAATCCAGGGTGAGTTTCCGGCGAAATAGAGTTCCCGGCCTTCTAAAAACACCCGGATTGGTTGCTGTTCGACCAGGGCGTTGCGTTTCGCGATTCGGCTGTTTATGGAGTTCAAGGTTGGCACTGATAGACTTGCAGTGCCGATCCAATCAAGCCTGGCATCCAAATCCAGTTTTCCGGAAATGGTGGTCTTTTTATCGGTGCCTGAGCCACTTATATTCAGGTCGAATTGGCCCCGGGTTTTGTTAACCGAGGTATTACTGTTTAGGCTTATATCAAGCGTGGAGTCAGAAGTGTTAAGAGTTATGTCGCTATTTGTCTGGGAATTAATAGCTCCCGAAGAAATGGTGGTGATGCTTTGTATTCCCAAAGACATACTGGTTTTATCGGGCAGATTCATCTGCATGGCCAGACTGGTATCGCAGTGATTGGCGTTAATCGTTATTTTGCATCTTTGAAGGTCAAAGGGCATTTCCCCGGCCATCTGGGTCATTTGTTCACTGGTGAGGCTGTTTATATTCGCAATCATTTCCGCCTTTATAGTGCTTTTCATGGAATACCATTCTTGGGTGCTTACATTGACCGGCTGGTTGGCCATTTCGGCGGCTTTTTCCGCCAGGGATGCGCTTTGCGCCTTGAGACTGGCTAAGAGCTCGGGAGAGTCAAGGGAGATTTGACTTAAATCCAAAACCGGATCACTCCCCGAATAGTAATAGCACTTGTCGGGAATGGTTAACAGAATTTCCTTAAGCAGAGAGCGGGTCGCTTCAACCTGCCGGGCCTGGTTGACCTGAGTCAATTGAAGCTGACGATCAAACTCGTCCCAATCGTCGGATGATATATCGCTGGGGTATACGAGATAATCGGGCAGACGGTTGAGATCACCCAATTCGGAAAAGTCAGCTCCTGCGGCAGTAAGGGCTTTAACAGTCTCCCTGGGAATAATTATTCCCTGATCGGTATAATAGATTTTTCCCCTTACGTCATACTGCGCTACCGCCGCCTGAAAATCCAGCGCTGCTTTCCGGCTTTTCAGGTTAAACGCCAGGTCCAGCGATGCGCGGCCGGGCATATTGGAGAGGACGGCGCCGTTGTCGAGCACCACATTGCTGGATGCCAAATTGGCATCCAGCTTAAAATTTATAGTATTTTGGGCCAGGGCCTGTATGAAGAAATTCTGAACTTCAGCCGAACTATCATAATAATGCAAATAATGATCGATAAAAGCCGTTTGGGCAGGATTATCGGCCATAGCCGGAAGGGGATGGACGGCCAGCAGCAGAGCTATACAGAGAAAAAGGGCAGCCGATCTTTTCAAGGGAAACCCTCCTTTTTTTTACTTGTTAGTCATATCTTCTATACGGTGCACGGATTTCCCTGTCTCTTGCTCATAATATCCTGCCGCCCCAACCCTGTTTACAACAATTGGACCAGGTCTCTCAACTCTGGAAAGGGTTTTATAATGCGAGTGAGGACGCCCTGTACATAGGATATGGCGATTCCGTAGTTGGTTATGGGCACCCCCTGCTGTTTAGCGGTTTCGATGCGGTTTTGATAGGCGGTTCGGGTTATGGTGCAGCCGCCGCACTGAATGATCAGGTCATAACTCTCTATATCCAGGTTAAAGCTTGGGCCGGCGGAGGTTTCAAACACCAGATCTTTACCCGTGTACTGCCGCAGCCAGCGCGGGATTTTAACCCGGCCGATATCGTCGGCCAGGGCGTGATGGGTGCAGGCTTCTGCAATCAGGACCCGATCCCCGTGATGTAAACTGTCAATTTTTCTAACCCCTTGCACCATGGTCTGGAGATCCCCTTTAAAGCGGGTAAAAACCGTAGAAAAAGTAGTTAAAGGGACGTCATCGGGGACGTCTCCAGATACCTTTAAAACGACCTGGGAATCCGTAATAACCAGGGCCGGCTTTTCCCGTAGCCTGGCCAAAGTATCGGCCAGTTCCCGTTCTTTGACAACCAGGGCGGAAGCGTCGTTGTCCAGTACATCGCGGATAGTCTGAACCTGGGGAAGGATAAGCCGCCCTTTAGGCGCGCCCAGGTCTATGGGCACCACTAGAACCACCAGGTCGCCCGGGTTGATGATATCACCAACGATGAATGGCTCATCGATTTTGCTTACCTGTTTCAACTGGCGCAGCTTATCCTTTAATTCATTAAGCCCCACACCGGTGGGAGCAGTCGTAAAGAGAACTTCGCGCCCCCTGGCCCGCAGATTGGCCTGAAGTTTGCTGTAATCAAACAGATCGTTCTTGTTAAGCACTATGATGGCGGGCTTATTCTTTTCCTCCAGCACCTTTAGCATATCCTCTTCAAAGTCTGTCCAACACCCGTCTCCTACTATAATCAAGCCTACATCGCTGTCTTTTATCACTTCCCGGGTTTTTTTGATCCGCTTTTGCCCGAGTTCACCCTCGTCGTCGATCCCGGCGGTGTCAATGACCAAGCAGGGGCCTAAAGGGCTTATCTCCACCGCTTTGTTGACCGGATCGGTGGTGGTCCCCGCCACATCTGAAACGATGGCCAGATCGAATCCCACCAGGGCGTTTATCAGAGATGATTTGCCCGCATTTCTGCGGCCCAAAAAGGCGATAGCGGTTCTCATACCACGGCTGGTTTCATTTAACGAACTGGCATGTATAGCTGTCATTATTCCACCTCCCCGAGTTTTAACAGATTTTCCGGTACCATAAGATCCTTCAAAATTGCTTCATCAAGCAGATTCAGTCTCTGGTTGGCCTCCCATATGTCAAGGTTATTTTCCTGCATGTGATTCCACAGGGCTTCCGCCTGGGAATAGCCCAGAGCCGGAAGCAGGGCGGTGAGCAGAGCGTTGCTGCGCTCAAAATTGCTCCTGATGCGCCGCTCATCAGCCTCTATCCAGGGAATGCAATGGGTGGCTGTCTTATCCGTGACCCGGGTCAGCAGCCCGATGCTTTCCAAGAGGGTGTAGGTAATAAGGGGAATGAAGGCATTCAGTTCCAGGTGCCCGGCGGAGACCGCCTGGGCTATGATGGCGTCATTGCCCAATGCCTTCATCCCTCCTTGCACCATCAGTTCAGGCATTACCGGGTTTATCTTGCCCGGCATTATGGAAGATCCCCGAATTAAAGGCTTTAAAATAATTTCCCCGCAGCTGTCGGAGGACAGAAAGCGCAGGTCATTGCCGATCTTGATCAGATTGCCGGCATGGGCGCGCAGTATTCCGCTGACCTCCGAGAAGGCGTCCTGGTTGGCGGTGGCATCGACCAGGTTCTCTGCCCGGGCTATATTAAGACCGCTCAGTTTGCGCAGGTTTTCAATAACCCTGAAGATGTAGCGGCGGGGGGCGGTAATCCCCGTACCTACCGCCGTACCACCAATATTTACAACCTTGATCCGCTCCCAGGATTTAAAAACCCGCCAGCGGTCGCGGGCCATGGCTTCCGCCCAGGCTCCAAATTCCATTCCCAGTGAAACCGGCACCGCCGCCTGGTATTGGGTTCGGCCTGATTTTACTACCCGGGCGAAATCGCGCTCCTTGTTTTGGAGGGCTTCCTGCATCCCTTGGAGCGCTTTTTCCAACTCCTTTAAGGCCAGCATTACCGCCAGGCGAGAAGTGGTGGGAATAACGTCGTTGGTGGACTGAAAACGGTTGACGTCATCAATCGGGTGGATGATGTCATAGCTGCCCCTATCATAGCCCAGCATTTCCAGGGCCACATTGCAGATGACTTCATTTATATTCAGATTGGTGGCCGTGCCCGCTCCACCCTGGAAGGGGTCTACTACCATCTGGTGATCAAACTCCCCCTCCTTGACTCTTTCAGCCGCTGCCAACAGGGCCAGGGCCCGGTTATTTTCTATATAGCCCAATTCGTAGCAGCTTTGCAGGGCGGCTTGTTTAACCAGGGCCAAGCTGCGAATAAAAACCCGCTGCCAGCGGTAGCCCGAGACGTCAAACAGTTTTAAAGCCCGGGCGGTTGAAATGCCATAATAGACGTCTTCAGGCAGAGCCTCCTGCCCCAGGTGGTCTTTTTCAATGCGCATATTAGTTCACCTCACCCGCAAGAATCAAGTATCAACCGACCAGGCTTCCCCGAATCCAACCGGTTCGGTTGCCGCCTCCGGGTAGGGAAGGCCCTGCCGGGTATAATAATGACGGGGGTCTCCCCACTTGTTGTAGGCCAGTCGATAGCCGGCCAGTTCGATCTCCCTCTCCAACTGCTCCAGGGTTTTATAGTGTTTATCCACGTACAGGGCATAGTCCTCGCGGTATTCTTCCGGGGTGATTATGGGCATTATTACATTGCCCCCCGCCCTAACCCCCATGATCAAGCCTTCTCTTGTCAAGGTTTGCAAAGCGGTGGATACCACCATATTTATTTCGGGCATTTTCAGCCGGGCCAGGGCCAGCATTTTCAAAGTCGTTGTATAGCTGTTGCTTAGGGCCGGCTTCGCTGAGCGGGAAAGGGGCGTCTGGGGGTGGGGGATGTAGGGCCCCATCCCCAGCATGTCAATATTTCGCTGGGCAAAAAACTCCAGGTCCATAGCCAGGTGGTGATAACTTTGTCCGGGCAGCCCAATCATGATTCCAGTCCCGACCTGGTAGCCTATGTCCTTGAGCATATCCAGGCATTCCAGGCGCCGATCAAAAAGCTGCTCATCCGGATGGATGCTTCTAAACAGCTCCCGGTCAGAAGTCTCTATGCGCAGCAAATAGCGATGGGCTCCGGCCTCATACAGCTTCTTGTACTGAGCGTAGCTCAATTCCCCGGTGCTCAAAGTTATTCCCAGCCCTGGCGAACCGTCGCCCATGCTAAATTCCCGGATGGTGCTTACCAGTCCGGCGATAAAGTCCACTTCCTTGTCGGTGCCTATTTCCCCGGATTGCAGGGCAATTGAATGAATGCCCCGTTGTTTGGCCTCTTTGCATTTATCAAGGATTTGGGCCATTCCCAGATGGTAGCGCTTGACCGCCCCATTGGACCTGCGCAGACCACAATAATAACAATCGCAGCGGCAGATGTTTGAAAATTCGATCAGGCCGCGCATATACACTTCATCGCCCAGGTGGGCAAGACGAACCCGTTCGGCTGATAATATAAGGTTCATAAACAACCCGGGATCGGAACTGGCCAGAATGGATTCGTTGTCGGTATCACAAATGCTCATTTAAGCAAACTCTCCTTTTAGCTCGCTTACTATAATATCCAGATCAGCTGGATCCAGAATTTCCGAGTTTTCAATACACAGGCCGAAATTATTGTTTAAGGCCAGCTTATAGGGGACAAACGATACGGCGGCCCCGCCGCCCAGAAAATGGGCCCAGCGGCTGCCGTATATCCTTGACCAACGCAGGATGAGGCCGGGGTAGCGACGGCTGTATTCCTGGTGCAAATTTAATATACGTTCTTGTTGTTGGTCTAGCCGGCTGGCAGCTTCCGTTTTGCCTGACATTAACTACACCTCCAAGTCATTTAAAGGAATAAATCCCTTTCTCCGGCTGCGATTCTATCCAGCATTTCGCTCACAATCTTTTGCACCTGGGGATTGGGCAGAGCGTTGAATTCCTTTTCAATCAGGGGTTCACCGACCTTTACCGTTTCTGGGCTGGCGTAGTCGAGCAGGTACTCCTTAAAGGTCAAAATGGCGTTGGGCATGCACAGGTTGTGAATTTTGCCCTTTTTGGCGATACCCATGAAGCATTCGCCGGTTCTGCCACAGCGGTAGTCGGCGGTGCAGAAGGAGGTGATCCAGCCCATGGCGGCCAGATCACGGATGGCTTCATCCAGGCTGCGGGTGTCTCCCAGGATAAACTGCTGTTTGCTGTAATCGGTTTTTTCTTTGCTGTAGGTGCCGATGCCGATGTTGGAGCTGGCATCTATTTGGGTGCAGCCTACGTTTATCACGTCGTTTCTAATCCGGGCCGATTCCCGGGCGGTAAGGATCATACCGGTATAGGGGACCGACAGTCGGATAACCGTAACCAGTTTTTTGAAGGTTTCGTCATCAACCAGGTAGGGACTTTGTTCGGCGAAAGGCGTATTGACCGCCGGCTGCAGGCGGGGGAAGGAGATGGTGTGAGGGCCTACCCCGCCAAAGTGCTCTTCCAGGTCGATAGTGTGAGCCAGCAGGCCCATAACCTCAAACTTCCAATCTGCCAGTCCGAAAAGCGCCCCGATGCCCACATCGTCCACTCCGGCTTCCATGGCCCGATGCAGTGAGTAAACCCGCCAGTCATAATTGGCTTTTAGGCTGCGATGCACCTTTTGATAGGTGGCATGGTGATAGGTCTCCTGAAAAACCTGATAAGTTCCAATGCCCACATCGCGCAGCAGTTTGTAATCCTCTATACACAGGGGGGCGGCATTGACGTTGACCCGGCGGATCTCTCCGTTGCCTTCTTTGGTACCGTAGGCTACTTTCAGGGTTTCGGCGATATAGTTGACATCGGATTTGGGGTGTTCACCATAAACCATGATCAGGCGCTTGTGCCCTACCCCCACCAGGGCTCTGATTTCCTGAGCCAGTTCATCCATGGTCAGCTGCTGGCGGTGAATGTCCTTGTTTTCCGCCCGGTATCCGCAATAGGTGCAGTTATTGACACAGTAATTGCTTACATACAGGGGGGCAAAAGTGACTATGCGCCTTCCGTAAACCTTGTGCTTGATCTCCAGGCCGACCTTGTACATTTCCTGCCACAGTTCTTCGTCCTGGCAATTGAGCAGGGCGGCTGTTTCTTCAGGGTCTAAACGGTTTAGTTCCAGGGCCTTGGCCATGATCTCCCGGATATGGGTCCGGTCCGGATTGCGCTGGGCCATCAGGGTCTCCTGAATCCTGGCCTCATCAATAAAGTCCTTTCCGTTCTTTTTAAACTTCTCGTTTTCCTCCGGTTTGATAACCCGTTTAATCCAGCTCTCCTGTGCTACTTCCGCCATTTTAAATCCTCCTCTTTTCCGTAAAACTAAAAACGAAAACCGCCAGCCCCAAGGTGGAACAGGCGGTTCAATACAACCAGAAATGTATCTTTCCCCCCTTCAAACCAGTGCGACAACCTCCTTGTCAGGGCGACAAATATGCAGTTTTATAAATCCCTAAAATCAGCTAAACGCCTTAATTAGAGACTTTGATCTACTTGCCTTTGGTCAGGGCGCTTTTCACCGTAACTCCGGGCAACCCCCCCAGTTTGCCGGTCAGGGAACCCAGGCGGTCGGTGCTGCCATCTACAATCAAGGCTATGACGTTTACTTCCTTTTCCCGATAGGGCAAGCCCATCCGGCCCACGTTAATATCGGCGTGTTCACTTAAGATCTGGTTTACCCGGGGAACGGAATTTCGGTCTTCTATTACGATACCGATTACTCCCAATCGTTTATCAGACAAAGCCTTTAACTCCCTTCGAAGCCCATATAAAAAGCCTATCCCGTGGTTTAAGGTTCAGGATAGGCGATACCATCTTAAGAATAATCCCGACCCCTTAAACTCAGTTATGGCACCTCATTATCAGGGCTGTATTTTGTGATTTAATTAACTTTTTCTCATTATAGAACGGTTTGATTCCATTTGCCAAGATCCTAAATTTATATTTGACGGAATGAAAAAGGCCTTACCAGCAAAACTAAGCTCGAAGTGAAAATTTAGGAGGGTCAAGATGCAAGAAGAGCTTAACAACCTTTTCCCCAAACCCGGAGAAATTCCTGAACAATTTCGGATTCCAGCCGGAATTGACGGAGCTACTTATCTTTTGGACGGTTCCATCCACCACCATCTAGGCCCGGCCCGGCCCGTGTTCTCTCCAATTATGGTGCGCGAAGTGCAGGAGCTTAAAGCGCCACCGGTCGGCACTCTGCCGCTTCTCTCCGGTGAAACCGCCCTGGAGGCTCTTGACGCGGCCGAGCGCGCCTTTGACTGTGGAATGGGCTTGTGGCCGCAAATGGATGTAGAAGAGCGTCTGGAAAGGATGGAGGCCTTTTTGGAGCGAATGGGCAGGCATGAAAAAGCCTTTGCCTTGATGGAAATGTGGGAGCTGGGCAAGAAATACAGCGAATGCCTGGCTGAGTTTCGCCGCACTGAGCAATATATAAGGAATACGATCGAAGCCTATCGGGTTTTGGATAAGGACTCTTCCTATATAGAAAGAGTGGGTCCGGTTGTGGCCCAGATAAAGCGCTGCCCGCTGGGAATTGTTCTGTGCATGGGCCCTTTTAATTACCCATTAAACGAGACCTTTGCCCTGGTTATTCCAGCGCTTTTGATGGGCAATGCGGTGATTTTAAAGCTGCCCGAGCCCGGCTCCCTGTGCACTCTGCCTCTGATGGAGGACTTTGCTGCCCTGTTTCCACCTGGCACCATAAACATCATCAACGGGGAAGGTGAAGAAATAATCGGGCCGATTATGAAGAGCGGAAAAGTAGCCGTTTTAGGTTTTATCGGTTCCACCCGGGTAGCCAATCTGCTCATCAACCAGCATCCCAGCAACAACCGGCTCAGGACGATTTTAGGGTTGGAAGCGAAAAACTCGGCTTTTATTATGCCTGATGCCGACCTGGAAACAACCCTGGCGGAATGCACTTCCGGTGTCCTGGAATTTAACGGTCAGCGCTGCACATCCTTAAAGCATATTTGGGTGCATGAAAAGCTGCTTGACCGCTTTCTGGCCGGGCTTGCTGAAAAAATTGATCAGGCCGGCATAGGTATGCCCTGGCAGGATGATATAATGGTAACCCCCCTGGCCGAAGCCAATAAAGCTGAATACCTCGGGGGACTGGTGGAGGATGCCTGCCGGCAAGGAGCCCGGGTGATAAACCACAAGGGAGGTTCTTACAGCGCCTCTTTGTTTTATCCTGCAATTCTGTATCCGGTGACGGAAGGGATGCAGGTATATCACGAGGAGCAGTTTGGACCGGTAATCCCAGTCTCAACCTTTAATTCTCTGGAAGATCTCTATCCCTACTTTCGTCAGAGTTCATATGGGCAGCAAGCCAGTCTTTTTGCTGCATCATCAGCCCAAGCGGCCCCCCTGTTAGACATTCTGGTAAACCAGGTTTCCCGGGTCAACCTCAACATAAGGTGCCAGCGCAGTCCTGATGAGCTGCCTTTTACAGGGCGCAAGGATTCGGCCGAAGGCACCCTTTCCATTAGCGACGCTCTGCGGGCATTCTCGATAAGATCCCTGGCGGTGGCCAATGAAGCCGGCCGGGAACTTTTCTTTCAAATAATTTCCAGTGGACGTTCGCAGTTCTTGAGGTTATAACCCAGAATATAAAGTCAAATTATTGAAAGTATAACATTCGGCCATATAAGGCAAATAAAACCAAATTTATTAAAGTGTATACAAAATTTGTGTATAATATGAATTATAGATAGAGAAGTGTTGAGATTTCGAATTAAGGAGGAGCCATTATGGGGAAATCCATAATGTGCAGTTCGGAATTATTCGACATGCTAAGGGTATACCAGGGACTGGATATGCTGGGTAAAGAAGGCGGGCAGGTAAACTGGCGGACAGCTACCCAGAAGCCAATAGGGGTGCTGGATGCCCTGCTTATTCCCCAAGAGACCTTCAATCAAATCTTCTATGACAGTCCCTGGGCCATGTTGATATCCCGAGCTGAGGATGGAAGCATTATCGAAGTAAACAAGCCGTTCTGCGAACTGAGCGGCTGCAGCAGGGAACAACTACTTGATGCCGGTTTTGCGCGAAACACCTTATATAAGCGAACCCACCGACAAATACTTCACGAAATAATGAACCGGGGACGTGTTGTCAACCGGGAAGTATCCTTTTATGACTACTGCAGCTTGGAACGCCACTGTCTTTTGAATTCTGAGCTTATCCAATTTCGTGAAGAATCATTTTTATTGTCAGCCCTGCTCGAAGTCAATGAGCCCCGGCAAAGCGCAAGGGACGACAGTGGGCTTCAGCTTCAGCAGATGGCCGAACTGGCAGCCAGCCTGGCTCATGAAGTGCGCAATCCTATGACCACGGTACGCGGTTTTCTCCAGATAATGCGTGAGAAAGATGAGTACGCTGTTGATTACGCCGATATCGATCTCATGCTGACCGAAATTGATCAGGCCAACCGGGCGATCAGTCAGCTCTTGTATCTGGCCCGGGAAAAGACCCTGGAGCTCAAACCAGGCTGTTTAAACAGGCTCATAACAGCACTCCTTCCCTTGCTGGAAAACAGTGCCACCCGGCAAAACAAAAAAATTGAAGCAGTTTTGCATGACATCAATTCCTTCCCCATGGATGAACAGGAAATGACCCAATTGATAATCACCCTGGTCAACAACAGCCTCGAAGTTCTATCCCCGGGATATAAGCTGGTAATAGCGACATTGCGCCAGAATGATCAAACCATACTTATTGGCACAAGTAGGGTTGATGATGACATCATTATGCCACCTGTCATGCGGGGATCAGAGTCAGAGAGGGCAACCGGAAACGGCCTGTCGCTCTGCCACAGTATCGCCGCCCGCCACAATGCTATATTACAGTTTGGGAACAGCTGTCAGGAAGACATATTCAAGCTGATATTCCCAAACTCCGTGGTTTAGCCAGCCTTTAAAAAAGATAAGGGTTTTGATCGAAGCCGCCAAAGAGAAGTTGTTTGAAATGGTTGGTGCAGGAATGCAGGTTACGGTTATGGAACACGCTCTCCGATAATACCCCGTCAGATCGAAGAGTGATCATCGACGCGGTTGGCGGACTTATTAGAGCCATGTTTTCAGTCTTTTCTTATGGGCCGAGATAAATAAAATAATATCCGGGAGCTGTAAGCTCCCGGATAAATTTTATATAATGTTTCTTAAAAAAAGGGGAGAAGGCTACTGCCCAACGGTTCAAGAGTATACCTCGGATGGGGGGGGAGGGATGGTACAGCCCCTGTTAACAACCGAGGGACAGTAGCTTATATAAAGAAACCAGGGCACAAAGTTGATTTTACTATTATTCATGCAAATTGCATGCCAATAATAGTGGGCTGTAAAATGTGAATTTTTCCGCATTCAGAAAAGGCGAAGTTAAGGGAAGGCTTGAAAGAAACAAGCAAAAACGTTGAGATATTGCAATAAATGTTGCAAAACAGCAAAATTGCGGAAATGCAACGAATTGCTGCAATTAGGATTAACTGAGTACTGTCCTATGGCTTTAATGGGAGTAATATGTGGGAATGGTTGCCTAAATCCATTCAACCTGGAAGCAAATTGATATATTATAAAGAAAGACAAGAAATATAAGGGGGATGGGAGTCTGTGAAGGTAGCAGATGTTATACGACCGGACTGCCTGCTGGTATACCCTACCAATTCGTTGCGTGAGGTATCCAGATTATTACGCACCAACCGGGTTGAAGCCGCCCCGGTAATCAATGAAAAGTCCAGGCTTATGGGGGTTGTCAATAAAGACTTGATCCTGGAAGCGATCGACAAGGGTATGAACCTTGACACTCCGGTGAACCAGATCATGTTGACCCAGCCCCGGACCATCAGTTTTGACAACGAATTGAACGAGATTATTATTGACAGCCTGCATTACCGTCCCATTCTTCAAGAGGATAAAGTGGTGGGGATGCTCTACCCGTCCGATCTGGACAGGTTTAAGGCCACCCAGATCAAGGAGGATAAAGAAGAACTGGAGGCTGCCCTGGATGCGGTGTACAACCCGGTAATCCAGGTGGACAACGAAGGGCGGATCAATATCTTTAACCTGGCCGCCTCCAAAGTATTGGGAGTTGATCAGCAAAAAGCCCGGGGGGCCAATGTACATGAAGTCCTGGGAGGCAGCCGCATTCTGGACCATTTACTGCGTTCCAGTCAGGGGCCGGTCTTCGGCAACAAAATCATTTTGAGCAACCGCAGTTTCCTGCCTTATCGCACCGATGTTAAAAAGAACGGCCGCATAATCGGCGCTGTTCTGGTCTTAAGAGAAATATCCGAGTTTGAAGAACTGGTAAGAGAATCAGAATACTACAAATACCTAAATAAAGAAATGGACGCTATTATCGAATCGTCTTTTGATGGTATTTATGTCACTGACGGAAAGGCCAATACCCTTAGAATTAACAAAGGTTTTGAACGCATCATGGGCATAACCCATGAACAATGTAAAGGGCGCAATATGGCCGATCTGGTCAGAGAAGGAGTCTTTTCCAGGTCTGGAACCCTGCTGGCCCTGGAAAAAAGGGAACGGGTTACCATTACCTTGGTGGGTAATACCGGCAAAGAGGTTCTGGTCACCAGCAACCCCATATTTGATGAATACGGCAATATTATTCTGGTGGTTACCAACGTTCGCGATATAACCGAATTAAATGAACTGCAGCATAAATTGGAGCACATGGAGAGCCTGCGCCAGATGTATGAGAGCGAACTGCAGCAGGTCAAGCTCTTGAAATCCCGCAAGATGGTCTTGAGTTCCGCCAAAATGAATGAACTGGTCAGCATGGTCTTGCGTATTGCCGCGGTTGATTCCACGGTGCTTATCCAGGGTGAATCGGGTGTGGGCAAGGAGCTGATAGCGGAAATAATTCATGCCAACTGCAGCCGCAAAGACGGTCCTTTCATCAAGGTGAACTGCGGGGCCATCCCGGAAAACCTGCTGGAGTCCGAACTATTCGGCTACGAAGCGGGGGCTTTCACCGGTGCCAGTAAAAATGGTAAGGCCGGCCTTTTCGAACTGGCCAACGGGGGAATCCTGTTCCTGGATGAAATCGGTGAACTGCCCCTTGGTCTGCAAGTCAAACTGCTCAGGGCCTTACAGGATAAAGAGATAAACCGGGTGGGTGGAACCAAGCCGATTGCCATGGATATAAGGGTTCTGGCCGGGACCAACCGCAATCTGCAGGAGATGGTAACCAATAATACATTCCGACTGGACCTGTACTACCGGCTGAATGTTATACCCATAATCGTGCCGCCGCTGCGGGAGAGAAAGGACGATATACCGGTCTTAACCAACTATTTCCTCAATATGTTCAACAACAAATACCAGATGAGCCGGCGCATCCATCGCAGTGTTATTGACTGCTTCCTGGAATACGACTGGCCGGGCAATGTCCGGGAATTGGAAAACCTTCTGGAGCGCCTGGTGGTAACCAGTATGCATGAGGTTATTTCAATTGGCGACCTGCCGGCTGCCTTTGAGGCCAAAGCGCCTATGGCGTCTATGGAAGGAAGCACCGATCTCGTACCATTGCGGGAAGCATTGGAAAATACCGAGCGCCAGCTTTTGGAAAAAGCTTTTTCCGCCTGCAAATCTACCTATCAGGTTGCCAGAATCCTGGGAGTTAACCAGTCGACAATTGTTAGAAAAGCAGCCAAATATGGAATCAGTAAGGGGATACAATAAAAAAAGGCGGCAGGCAAGGGGAGATAGCCAACCGCCAGGAGTGGGTTAATTTAGTTATAAATAATTAAAATGTTATTGATTTACAAAGCCTTCATAATTTATGATAAATTGAGGAGGCTTTATTTTCTTGTTGACTTATCCAGATCCTCTTTGTCCGCGGCGGCGATCAACTCATCGCGGACTCTGGGTGGGCTGCAGAAATTAAAGCCTCCGCTCTCCTTTTCTGCCTTTAAAGCCCGGGTTTGCCGGTGCCCGAAAAGGACACCGGCAGGTGGGCGTTGATATGCATAACTTCTTTTACATTAAGGCTGCTTCAGGAATGTCAATGGCGCTCCTGTCGCCGGCCTTCATGGCCTTCTCGAATCCAAAGACATCGGTTACATGGTTCATAACATAGAACTTGGCGCTGGCGATCTTGCCCTTATAGAAGTTGGCGTCGAAGTGGTCTTCGCCCAGTTCGGCCAGTTTCTTGGCGGCTAAGAGAGCCTGGGAGAGCAGCAGTTTGCCGCAGTATACTCTAGCACCCGAATGCATGGTCCGGGTGGCGAAGAGCTGCTTCATCTGCTTGTCGCCGGCCGTCCAGGCTGCATTCATGTCAACAATGTTTTTGAAGGAAGCTACAGCATCCGCCAGCATGGCAAATTCAGTTGCAAATGCATCGGTCTTCTCATTGGCTACGAAGTCATCGATTTCCTTCACCCAAATCTTGAACGGTTCGCCACCGCCCATGGTGAACTTGCGGCCCGTATAGTCTTGTGACTGGATGAAGTTGGTGCCTTCCCAGATACCGTGGATGACGCAGTCCCTATAAAGCTGGGCTCCGGCATACTCTTCCATGAAGCCGTAGCCGCCGTGGCACTGGATCGCTTCCCCGGTGAGAATTCTGGCCATATCGGATGAATAGGCCTTGCACAGCGGATTGTTGATCGCGAACATGTTGCCATAATATTCTCTCTCTTCCGGTGTGGCAGCATCTACTTCCAGGTCGCGATACATATAGGAGGTGTAAATCAAAGCACGGATGGCTTCCATTCCGGACTTCTGGTACATCAGCATACGGCGTACGTCTTCATGCTCAATGATCCGTACGCTGGGGCCCTTGGGATTGGTGGAGTGCTTGCTCTGTACGCGAATTTTGGTGTAGTCAAGAGCTGCATAGTAGGCGGAAGTGATGCAGCCCAGGGTAAACAGACCGGTGTTCAGGCGTTCTTCGTTCATATAGGCGAACATCTGGGACATACCTTTGCCGCGGCCGTCTTTCACTTCAACTTCCCCAACCATCCAGCCCAAGCAGTTGTCGTTTTCGCCCATGGCCAGGGTCAGGGTGGAGGAACCGTGTATGCCCATCTTGTGCTCGATACCAACCGAGGTAACGTCATTCCAAGCACCCATGACGCCAGTATCAGGGTCGACCCAGTACTTGGGCACAATGAACAGGGAGATGCCGGCTGTGCCGTCCTGGGCGCCCGGGGTCTTGGCAAGCATCAGGTGGACGATGTTCTCAGCCAGGTCATGGTCGCCGGAGGTGATAAAGCACTTCTGGCCTTTCATCTTATATATATGCGGCTTCTCAGTTGGGAAGGCCTTGCTTTGGACTGCTCCTACCTCGGAGCCAGCGCCGGGTTCGGTCAGGCCCATGGTGCCGCACCATTTACCAGCGTACATATTTTCCAGGTAAATTTCCTGCTGTTTTGGTGTGCCATAATCTTGCAGCACTGTGGTGGCGCCCTGGGTTAGACACCAGAACATGACGATAGCCGCAGAGGCAGCGGACTGCATTTCCAGAATCGGAGAATACCATACCAGGGGTATCTTGCCGTCGCCGCGGAAACCAAACTGCTGGCCTAGCTCAGCATCCTGAATGGTCCTGTATACGTTCTTAAACTCATCAGGGGTCACGACGGCGTGCTCGTTGCCTCCCACGAAGGTCGCGCCAACTTCATCAGCTATCTTGTTGGCCGGGCACATCACGTCGCGGCAGATTTTAAAGTTGACATCGAGGAAATTATCGATGTCATCGATTGCATAATATTCTTTATAGGCGTCTAGGGACAAAAGCTTGTCCATGGGAAGCCATTCTTTAATAACAAACTTAATATCGCGAGTATTCATCAGAAATTGATTATGTGGCAAATTAATTCCCCCCAATTTTAATTTTTGTTGATCAACTCATTTAAACCGAGGATATCTGGTCTTCCGCCGGGGTTTCCTGATATTAGGATATCCCGGCGTTTTAGACGCAAACGATCATTACTCCTCCAATTTGCCTGGCTTATTCGGTTGCGTCTAATTACCACCAATGATTTAGACAAGAGTTAGTCATACCCGCGAATTTGATAGGTGTTGAATGGTGTTAAATAGGTACTGAATATATGATGAAATATATGTTGAAATATATGTTGGATTCATTACTAAATAGCGGGAAGACACCAAGTGCTCGGAGTAGGATCACCAGCGGCGGAATGGATTAAAAAGTAAATGCTTCCATATCACCTCCTACCTGCGAACAAGCTCGATAATCCCCTAATGCTATGCCAGGGGAATGCGGCCCTGGTAGAAATATTAAATTAAACCCTTATTACTCATTCGATTATGCAAAACTATTTTCCTTGCCGAAAAGCTGTGCAGATATTCACAAATGGGCTATTTCTAGGGATTGTAATCTTTCGTTTATTTCTCCAATTTAAACCGGGTAGAATTGTAAGCTGTGATGAGTAACAGTATTTACCGCTATTTAACCCGGTCCTCCCCGGACCCGAAGGTCCGGGGAGAGGGTTAACGATCAGAACATCAAATTGATTCTTAGTTTTTAAAGTAAGGCTGCTTCGGGAACGTCTATAGCGCTTCTGTCGCCGGCCTTCATAGCCTTTTCGAAGCCGAAGACATCGGTGACATGGTTCATGACGTAGAACTTGGCGCTGGCGATTTTGCCTTTGTAGAAATTGGCATCGTAGTGGTCATCGCCCAGTTCGGCCAGCTTCTTGGCAGCTAAGATGGCCTGGGAGAGCAATAGTTTGCCGCAGTATACTCTAGCACCGGAATGCATGGTCCGGGTGGCAAAGAGCTGCTTCATCTGCTTGTCGCCTTTGGTCCAGGCATCATTCATAGCTACGATATCTTTGAAAGCTACCATGGCATCAGCCATCATGGCGAATTCAGCCGCGAAGGCATCGGTCTTTTCGTTGGCTACGAAAGCATCGATCTCAGCAACCCACTTCTTGAAGGGTTCGCCGCCATTCATGGTGAACTTGCGGCCCGTATAGTCCTGAGACTGGATGAAGTTGGTGCCTTCCCAAATGCCGTGGATGACGCAGTCTCTGTAGAGCTGAGCGCCGGCATACTCTTCCATGAATCCGTAGCCACCATGGGCCTGGATGCATTCCCCGGTCAGAATTCTGGCCATGTCGGATGAATAGGCCTTACACAGCGGGTTGTTAATGGCGAACATGTTGCCATAATATTCTCTTTCTTCTTCAGTCGCAGCATCGACTTCCAAGTCGCGATACAGATAGGAAGTGTAGATTAAAGCACGGATGGCTTCCATACCGGCCTTCTGGTACATCAGCATGCGGCGTACGTCTTCATGCTCAATGATGCGGACGCTGGGACCCTTGGGATTGGTGGAGTGCTTGCTCTGCACACGAATTTTAGTGTATTCCAAAGATGCATAGTATCCGGAAGTGATGCATCCCAGGGTGAACAGACCGGTGTTCAGACGTTCTTCGTTCATATAGGCGAACATCTGGGACATACCTTTGGCGCGGCCATCTTTGACTTCTACTTCGCCAACCATCCAACCCAGGCAGTTGTCGTTTTCACCCATGGCCAGGGTAAGGGTGGAAGAACCGTGGATGCCCATTTTGTGTTCGATGCCAACAGAGGTCACATCATTCCAGGCGCCCATGACGCCAGTTTCAGGGTCGACCCAGAACTTGGGAACGATGAACAGAGAGATGCCGGCGGTGCCTTCCTGGGCGCCCGGGGTCTTGGCCAGCATTAGGTGGACGATGTTCTCGGCCAGGTCATGGTCGCCGGAGGTGATAAAGCACTTCTGGCCTTTCATCTTATAAATATGGGGAGTATCGGTGGGGGTAGCCTTGCTGGCGCATGCACCGACCTCGGAGCCAGCGCCGGGTTCGGTCAGACCCATGGTTCCGCCCCATTCACCGGCAAACATCTTAGCCAGGTAAATGTCCTGTTGTTTTTGTGTGCCGTAGTCCTGCAACACGGTGGTAGCACCCTGAGTCAGACACCAGAACATTACGATAGCTGCAGAGGCAGCGGACTGCATTTCCAGGATCGGAGCATACCAGGCCAGGGGTATCTTACCATCGCCACGATATCCGAACTGCTGTCCTAACTCGGCTTCTTGAATAGTTTTGTAAACATTCTTGTAAACATCGGGGGTTAAAACGGCATGCTCTTCGCCGCCCACAAAGGTGCAACCGATTTCATCGGCATCTTTGTTGGCCGGGCAGAGAACGTCGCGGCAGATTTTGAAGTTGACATCCAGGAAATTATCGATGTCGTCTAATCCATAGTATTCATTATAAGCGGGCAGGGACAAAAGCTTGTCCATGGGAAGCCATTCTTTTATTACGAACTTAATATCGCGGGTGTTTAACAGATATTGATTATGTGGCAAAACAATTCCCCCATTTCTGATTGTTTAATTGATACTAACGTGGTGCTAATAATGCTTAGGCTATGTCGCCCCGCATGGATTCGCTATCCCCCTTAAGCAGCGGTTAAGCGATGTAGTTTTGTCACCTCCTGCCTTTAAAAAAAGTTCCTTTTTTCCCCCTGGCTGGTGTAAAGCAAATAATAAAAAGCCGTGGAGGGTTTTACTTCTTGTTGGACTTACGCCAGATATTCATATTTTCCGCGGCAGCGATCAACTCATCACGGAAATCTGGATGGGCTATAGAAATTAAAGCCTCCGCTCTTTCCCAGGTACTCTTTCCTTTAAGATTGGCTATTCCATATTCAGTTACAATCATGTGGGTAGCGGTCCTGGGATCGGTTACAATGGCGCCCGGAGATAGAACCGGTTTAATCCTTGATTCAACTTTACCTTTAAGATCAATAGTCGAAGGCAAGCAGACGAAACTCTGACCACCCTTGGACTTATAAGCTCCTTCTACGAAGTCCAGTTGTCCGCCGGTTCCGCTTATATGTCTGGTGCCTACCGTTTCGGCACATACTTGACCGAATAAATCCATCTCAATAGCGGCATTAATGGATACAAAGTTGTCTAACTGGGCCACTACAAAAGGATTATTGGTATAATCTACGGAATAGGAGGCGCAGCCCGGGTTGTCATCCAAATAATCGTATAATTCTTGACTTCCCATGGCAAAGGAGTAGACCTGTTTGTACCTATCAATGTTCTTTTTGGCGCCAGTGATCTTACCGGCTTTGAACATTAAAAGATAGGCGTCTACATACATCTCAGTGTGTACACCCAAATCTTTTAAATCAGAGGCTGCTACCATGCTGCCTACTGCGTTTGGAGTACCACCTATACCCAACTGAAGGCAATTGCCGTTGTACAAACGTCCAATAATGTATTCTGCGATTTTTGCTTCAACCGCGCTGGGTGGAGCTGAGCCTATAGTAGCAATAGGATCATTTTTGCTTTCGATAATGTAGTCTACCTGTGAAATGTGAACAGATTCCTGATTACCACCCAGACAGCGAGGCATCTTGTTGTTGACTTCCAAAATTGTGACCCGGGCTTGCTCCATCATAGCCCAGCAGTTTACGGCACTGCCTCCAAAATTGAAGTAGCCGTGCTTATCCATGGATGTTACCTGAATTACAGCTACATTCGTAGGGGCGCAGTCTTTTCTGGTCATCATAGGATTTTCATGAAATTTCATGGGTATATAGTACAAATTTTTACCGATAAACTTTTTGTCATGTCCAGAAACATGCCAGCTATTCCAGGTGAATGCTTGCTGGTCGGGGTCAGCTTCCGCGGTAAAATGCTGGTATGCACCTATGTCGCAGCGGATTTTAACGTCCTCGAGCTGATCCTTACGTTTGGCCAGGGCCTCGTCAAATTCCCGTGCGCAGTTAATTCCGAAGCCGTACTCCACCCAATCTCCGGACTGTACCAATGTGGCTGCTTTATCCGCACTTATCAGTTTACTCTGATACAAATCTAACCATGTCTGATACATTTAGTCGCCTCCCTCACTAATTCTATTTTCAATTCAGCAGTATCTTTTTTTGAATATAGAGCGGAATTCTAGAATTCCGCTCTATATTTGCTGCATTTTCTAGTACTCGTAGTTACTAATTTCGCCACGTTTGAGGCAGTTAGTAATTGTTAGGCGTTGAATTTCATTGGTACCTTCGTAGATCTGAGTGATCTTTGCATCTCTCATCATTCTCTCTACCGGATAGTCGCGGGTGTAGCCGTAAGCTCCTAAAATTTGAACAGCTTCGGTGGTCACCTGCATAGCCACGTCACCGGCATAGCACTTGGCAAAAGCTCCCTGCATCTGATAGGGTAGGCCGGCATCTTCTCTCCAGGCCACCTCGTAAACAAGGTTGCGCGCGGCTTGAATTTTCATAGCCATATCAGCCAGTTTAAAGGAAATAGCCTGGTTGGCAAAAATAGGTTTGCCAAACTGTTGGCGCTCCAGAGCGTAGCCCAGGGCATGGCGGAAAGCACCTTCTGCAATTCCCAAAGCCTGGGCGGCAATCCCGACTCGACCGCCGTTCAAAACATGCATGGTCTGTCTGAATCCGTCGCCTTCTTTACCGATCAGGTTTTCTTTGGGCACTATGCAGTCTTCAAAGACCAGTTCATAGCATGCCGAAGATCTTATACCCAGGGTTCTTTCACACTTGCCGAAGCTAAAACCCGGCATGCCCTTTTCAATAATCAGGTAGCTGCTGTTGCTATGCTTTTTATCCCTGGCCCCGGTGCGGACCAGGATGACATAGGTATCGGCATAATAGCCGTTGGTGATAAATACCTTGTGTCCATTTACGATATAATTGTTGCCATTAGGAATAGCCGTACAGGCGGTGGCGCCAACATCGGATCCGGCACCGGGTTCGGTCAGACCCAGGGCGCCCAGTTTATCGCCTCTGGCCAGAGGTGGCACAAATCGCTTCCTCTGTTCGTCGTTGGACAGGTGCAGGATAGGCCATACACATAAAGAACTATGAGCGGAAAGAGTAACACCCATGGCAGCACAATTTCTGGAGACTTCCTCAACCGCCATGGCATATACCAAGGCGCCGGCATCAGAGCCGCCGAGTGATTCTGGAACAATCAGACCGCCTAAACCGAGGCCGGCCATTTTATTCCAGCATTCCACATCGAATTCTTCGGACTCGTCCCGCCTGGCAGCACCCGGGGCTACCTGCTCATCGGAAAAATTGGCAAAGGTGCGTTTGAACATCTTTTGCTCTTCAGATAATGCGAAATCCATTGATATAACCCCCTCCCCAACTATTCCTCTATCTCTATAATGGCGATCCCCACCGGCCCAAAGACGAATTAAAGGTTGTTACATTTTAACTATCAGAGCAGTTCCCTGGCCGCCGCCGATGCACAGAGTGGCCAGACCGGTCTTGGATCCGCGTCTCTTCATCTCATAGAGCAGGTCAACGAAGATGCGAGCGCCGGAGGAGCCAATCGGATGGCCAATGGCGATGGCGCCGCCGTTGACGTTGACTTTGTCCATAGTCTTATCCCAGCCCAGATCTCTGGCGACAGCGATGGACTGAGCGGCAAAAGCTTCGTTGGCCTCGATTAAATCAATGTCATCAATGGTCATGTTGGCTTTGGCCAGAGCTTTCCGAACCGCCGGTACCGGGCCAACACCCATGATCTTGGGATCTACGCCGCCGGAGCCATAGCTTACAACAGTGGCCATGGGGGTAAGACCCAGTTCCTTGGCTTTGTCGGCAGACATAACAAGTAATGCAGCAGCGGCATCATTGATACCGGATGCGTTGGCAGCGGTTACACTTCCGTCTTTCTTGAAGGCGGGTTTCAGTTTGGCTATTGCTGCAGCATTGGCGTCGTGCTTGATGAACTCGTCCTGGTCAAACACAGTGTCGCCCTTTTTGCCGGGGATGACTACTGGTACGATTTGATCTTTAAACTTGCCGGCTTTTTGAGCGGCGGAAGCCAACTGCTGGCTGCGCAGACCAAAAGCATCCTGCTCTTCTCTGGTGATGCCATAAAGTTCGTTTACGTTTTCAGCGGTGATGCCCATATGGTAGCCGTTGAAGATGTCGGTCAGGCCGCCGAATACCATTTCGTCAATCATAACGCCGTTGCCCATTCTGTAGCCATAACGGGCTTTGGGAATGACGTAAGGAGCCATGGTCATGTTCTCGACGCCACCGGCCACTATGATGTCAGCATCGCCGGCTTTAATGATCTGGGCAGCAAGGCTGACTGCCCTTAAGCCAGATCCGCAAACCTTGTTGATGGTAAAAGCGGTGGTTTCAATGGGCAGACCGGCATCGATCATGCACTGGCGGGCGATATTCTGGCCCAGGCCAGCCTGCAGAACGCAGCCGAAAACTACTTCTTCAACCTGCTCGGGCTTAATGCCGGCTCTCTTCACTACTTCTGCCATTACGATGGCACCCAGTTTTCTGGAAGGGGTGTCTTTTAAGGTTCCACCAAAGGAACCCACCGGTGTACGGCATGCGCTTACGATTACAACTTCTTTTGACATTATAAAATCCTCCTTTTTTTCATTGGGAGTTGACTGGAACCCCTAAAGATTTAGGGGTTCCAGGACCATTTGTCCCATTAATAGTACCGGCTTTAGATTCTAGTATTTGAAGAATCCTTCGCCAGTCTTGCGGCCCAGCTTGTTGGCGCGAACCAGTTTGGCAAGCAGCGGGCAGGGGCGATATTTGGGATCGCCAAATTCTTTGTACAGGGTGTTCATGATGGCCAGGCAGATGTCCAAACCGATCATGTCAGCCAGGGCCAGGGGTCCCATAGGATGTCCAGCACCAAACTTCATGGAAGTGTCAACGTCAGCCGGGCTGGCGACACCTTCCATTACACAGTACATACCTTCATTGAGCATGGGGATGAGGAGCCGGTTTACAACAAAGCCAGGAGCTTCGTTGATTTCAACAGGAGCTTTACCCATTTTTTCAGCCATTTCTTTAATGGCGTCATAGGTTGCCTGGCTGGTGTCGGCGCCACGAATAACTTCAACGAGTTTCATGGCCGGTACGGGATTGAAGAAATGCATGCCGATAACCTTGTCGGCTCTCTTGGTGGCGGCTGCTATTTCGGTGAGGCTTAGTGCGGAAGTGTTGCTGGCCAGAATGCAATCGGGTTTGCAGATTTCATCAAGTTCTTTAAAGATGGTTTTCTTGATTTCCATTACTTCCAGAGCGGCTTCAATAATCAGATCGCAATCTGCTGCAGCTGCCATATCTACGGTTCCGGAAATTCTACCCATGATGGCGGCTTTGTCATCGGCGCTCATTTTGCCCTTGTCAACATTCTTGCCTAAAAGCTTATCGATTCCGGCGATACCTTTGTCCACAAATTCCTGTTTGATATCCCGGACAATTACCTGAAAGCCAGCCTGTGCAGCTGTTTGAACAATACCTGCGCCCATGGTTCCTGCGCCTAATACCATTATTTTGTTTATACCCACTAATATTCCCCCTAAATTTATTGCATGATAGGCAATCTTAATTCGGATCTACTTTCCAATGAAACCGGCTTTTCTTTTCTCCACAAATGCGGTCATGCCTTCCTTTTGGTCGGCTGTGGCGAAACAAAGGCCGAAAGCGTCTGCTTCGATGGCCATGGCCCGGTCGATATCGACCTGCATGCCTGCATTAGCGGCCGCTTTACTCAGACGAACTGCAACCTGCGCCTTGCTTACTATGCGTTTGGCAATCGCTTTGGCAGTGTTAAGTAATTCGGCTGGTTCAACAACCTGGTTGACCAGACCAACCCGTAATGCTTCCTGAGCATCAATGATGTCGGCAGTAAATAGTAATTGTTTGGCCATTCCGGTACCTACCAGTCTTGGCAGGCGCTGGGTTCCCCCGAAACCCGGCGTAATGCCCAGTCCAACTTCTGGTTGGCCAAACTTAGCCTTGGTTGAAGCTATACGGAAGTCGCAGCACATGGCCAATTCGCAGCCGCCGCCCAGGGCAAAACCGTGAACCGCTGCTATGCTTGGTTTCTCCATACTCTCAATCGCTGAAAACACTGCTTGTCCGATAGCGCCAAATTCCCGGCCTTCCATGGCAGTCATATTCTGCATGTAAGCGATATCGGCACCAGCTACAAACGCCTTATCGCCACCACCGGTGACAATCATCACATCGATGCTGGCGTCGCTTTTGATATCATCCACTACTGCCTGAATTTCAACCAGGGTATCTTTGTTCAAGGCATTTAGCGCTGCGGGACGATTGACGTATAGAACGGCAATTCTGTCCTCTTTTTCCAGAATTACGTTTTGGAACGCCATTTCAGTTTTCACTCCCCTCACATTCCCTTAGGACAACTCATATCAGCCCATCTGATTATCTAACGCCTGAAGCTCTATTATCTGCCTCATGCTTTAGGGCTGTCTCTCTCTAAATGAGCTGAATATGGTACAATTAGAACTGTTACCCTCCTTTCTACGCGGTGTGAATATATAACTAAAAAGCTTTTGTGCTGGAATCCCGTTATGGAAAGGCTTGTTTAAAGTGAAAAAAAAAGGGGGGTGCTACTGCCGTTAAAAACGGACTGGTGCGATGAAAGCTAAAATTGAATACCGTCATTTAATGACAGTAGCGCCGTGTATAAAAAATTAATATAAGGGGGTTCCAAATTTAAATTGATCCTGTTGCTTATTAGTTAACGCAATTTGCATGCCAGCTTTATATTAATGAGCCTTAAAAGAGAAACCCGTAAAATAGGGATCCTTTTCTTTAAGAGACGTTTGGAAACTTAGTGAAAAAATACTCATAATGCATTAGAACATTAAAATAATGCAAACAAGCATCGAAATGCGACGGTCGCTTGGAAAAAAAGGTCATTCGATAGTATAGGCAAAAGTCGCTACATATACTTATAAAACCCCTCAAATAATGCCATAATGCATCGAAATAATGCGTAGAAGCATTGTTGCTCTCGAGCCCTCAGTTTATTAATTTGCAGAATCAGCTTTATTCATGTAAAAAAATAATCATTTTTCAAAAAGCCCTAAAATTGGGACATGCCAGTGATTAAAAAAATTTATGTTTGGCAAACTAACACTGAATTAAGAGCCTATTAGTCCTTAAAAAACAACTACTGATGAATAAAATGTGGGAGAAGGTGATTTAATGTTCCCATTGAGGGACAGTACTCCCAATAATAATTTCCCTTATTTGACGGTTGGCCTGATAGTCGTTAATCTGCTCATCTTCTTTTTTGAATTGTCACTTGATGCCAGGGGTTTAAACCAGCTCCTACTGGAGTTTGGATTAATTCCTGCCCTTATTAGCGAGCAATCGTATTCACTGGCTGCGTACAGCCCTCTTCTAACATCTATGTTTCTTCATGGCAGTTGGATGCATGTGATAGGGAATATGTGGAGTCTATGGCTTTTTGGCGATAATTTGGAGGACAACATGGGTCCCTGGCGCTTTCTGACCTTTTATCTGATCTGCGGTCTGGTAGCTGGTTTTACACATTATCTTATCAACCCCCAATCAACCGTTCCTGTGGTGGGGGCTTCCGGTGCCATTGCCGGAGTTATGGGCGCCTATTTCCTCATGTTTCGCGACGCCCGGGTTCTTACTTATGTACCGCCCATATTCATTTTCCCACTCCCGGCCTGGATCTTTTTGGGGTTCTGGGCCTTATCACAAGTCTGGTATGTTGTTTCTGGAAGCGGTCAATCGGTTGCCTTTTGGGCTCATATTGGCGGTTTCATTGTCGGAATGATAATTTACCGCTGGTTTTTGCGCCAAGGGCCTGAAACCGAACCGGAAATCCCGGCCTAGTACACGTTCTGCAAATTATATGCACGAATATATGGAAAGCTGTGCTAAACACTGGTAAGCTGGCTGTCCTCTTCTTTCTGTACCAAATAGTCCTCAATATGGGCTTGGGCCTGATTCAGGTGAACATTGTCGTTCTGAAGAAGGTAAATAGTGTTTTCGATCCTGGTCTGACCAGCTTTTAACTCGTTCCACAGGCACTCTTCTTCAAATAGGTTCATACATTCCTGGAGATCGCTGGCCCGGCCGGTATCGAGATAGGATTGAAAAATATTCAGGGTTTTGGCGTCCTGATAGTCCTGATGAACCATTGATTTGGCGATGATAGCTTCGTAGAGTTCCATGTGCTGACGAGCCGTCAGCAGTTTTTCCGCAGCCAGATCAAGGTCCTGGCCACAGTGTTTGAAAAAATCGGTCTTCAACTCCGGCCATTTTTCCAGGATTACCTTAAACCTGTCGCAGGCTTTTTCATATTCGCGGTAACGGATATAGTAAATTTTCAGCTGGTGCTGGTATATGTTTTTACTTCTCTGGCTTCCGGAGCGCTGACGGGTAAAAAGCAGGAGTTTGCCTTTTGTATCGGCGCCAGGTTTATCCGGTTTAACTGGGGCCTGGTCCGGCTCGACGGGAAGCAGGTCTGGCTCTTCGATAAAATGCAAGCGACACTGGTAGACTTTTTCCCAGAAATTTATCTTTTTATGGAGTTTTTCAATTTCGCTGATTGATATCAAACACATTCTTACATCGCGCAGGATCTCGTCTTTGTTGCGGGAAAAGCGCCGGGCACCTTTTTTGTTGCGTCCATAAGTCTGTACGGATGATTCCGGGGTGTCAATCTCCTGGAGCTGCTCGAGCAGCCCCATATCCTGTAAGGTAAGGGTTTCTGCCGGGCCGGGTGGGGTTTTACAGAAATAAAACCGGACATTGGCTGCAGGATAATAATACGGACCAATAAAATCAAGGTATTCGTTATTGGCAAGGAGCTGCAGGTCTTCATCTGCTTTCAATATATCATTAATAAGAGCAACCCAAAGGGAAGCAAGCGGGGATAATTCATCATCACTTAGAAGCTCTTTGAGCTGCAAGTAATTATCCAGGGTAATGCTTAGATCATCTGAAAAGAAATAAAATATCACCTGCTCGGGGCGGTATGTGGTAAGTATGCTCAAGTCAAGACTTTGGGGAGCGCTTTTATTCAGAAAGCTTATAAACATTAGCGGGCCACCTTTCCATGGATTAATATAACGTAATTCTATATATTTACAATTAATCCTCTTTTAGGAATAAAAAATTTTCGGATGGCCATTAAAGGAATGACTTAATTTACCTATAATAGTTTTTATAGACAGCCAATATAAGGAGGAAATAAGATGAGCGTTAAACAGCCCTGGTTCGTCGAAAAGTACCAGGAGATAGATCCGGAATACGGTCGGGTTATAGTCGACGTTACCAACCAGGCCATGCAGACCCAGGCCCTTGATGACAAAACCAAACACCTGGTGGTCCTGGCCCTGGATGCCTTAAAAGGCGCCGACGAGGGAGTGCGGGTAGTGGCCGGACAGGCCCGGGAGGCCGGAGCGACTGAACAGGAGATCAAGGAGGTATTGCGTCTGGCCTACTTTGCCGGGAGCATGAGCTTTGTAAAAACCTTTTTAAATGCCTATAAATAATATTGGGAGAGATGAGATGTTTAAAGCAATTTTATTTGACCTGGACGGCACCTTGCTGAATATTGATATGGATGTCTTTCTGCAGCATTATTTTAAAAGAATGGCACAGCTGGCCCCCGACTACGGGTTGAAAGACAGCCAACAGTTGATTGCCCAGGTATGGAAATCAACCGATGTCATGATCGCGAACCGGGATCCCGCCGTATCCAACGAAGATGCTTTTATGAAGGATTTTTTCGCGGCCGGAAGTTTTCCTGAACAAGGCACCCGGGAATTCTTTGATGATTATTATGACCGGTCATTTCCGCTTTTACATAATTTGTGCCAGGGTCATGAACTGGTACCCGGCATGATAGAGTCTCTTTTGACAAGGTCAAGAAAGGTAGTTATCGCCACCAATCCCGTATTTCCCATCAAAGCTATTCAGCATCGATTGGACTGGGCAGGCATCGGTCATTTTCCGTATGATCTGATTACATCATATGAAGTGATGCATTTTTGCAAACCACACCCTGAATATTACCAGGAGATATCGGACATGATAGGTGTGCCGCCCGAGCACTGCCTGATGGTGGGCAACGATCGGGAGGAAGATCTTACTGCGGCATCGATAGGAATGAAAACCTACCTGGTGGAGGACGGCCTAATTGATCGGGGTTCGGACCTGAGGCCTGATTGGCAGGGCACTCTTTCCCAGCTGGTCGTCTTCCTGGAGAACCTATAAACGCCCTGTCGAAGGGGGGAAGCGCTATACCTAAGAAGAAACGGAAAACACTTACCGAGAAAGACCTGATGAAAATAGAAATAGCAAAAGAGTTGGGCCTCTGGGAGGAGGTTGAACGCTCCGGTTGGGGTGGTTTAACCAATGCTCAATGTGGGAGGATTGGCGGCTTGCTTAATAGACGAATGAAAGAAAAGAATATGTAAATAGAGTGTAAACCCGGTATAGTCCGGGTTTATTTGTTTCATCCTGCAATATTGCAAAAAAGGTATAATAATAGGTAGTAAATTTGAGGAGTGGAGTAACAGTTGAGCCCTATTGAAAGAGTTAGAGCCTTTTTTGCTGAAAAACAGAGCGATCTCACGATTATTGAAATGGATAACGACACCAGCACCGCGCAGCTGGCAGCCCGGGCTCTGGGCACCGAGGTCGGGCAGATCGCCAAGTCGATTCTGTTTAAAACCAGGCAGAATACATATGTTATGGTGATTTCAGCCGGAGATGTGCGGGTTGACACCCGGGCCATGAAGGAACTGATCGGTTCCAAGGTCCGCATGGCCACCGGTGATGAGGTTGAAGAGATGACTGGTTATACGGTTGGCGGAGTATGTCCTTTTGCTCTGCCTAATCCAATCCCCATATACCTGGACGAAAGCCTTAAAAGATATGGGGTTACCTACGCAGCCGCCGGCACCTCCAATACAGCGGTTCCAGCCACCTTTAACCAGCTCAAGAGTGTAACCGGGGGTCTTCCCTGTATGGTTACGCTGCCGCCTGAATAGGGGAGAAAACGTTGATGAGCGGATTTGTTCATTTACATAATCATTCCGAATACAGCCTTTTGGACGGGGCCAGTCGGGTGAAAAATATGGTGAAAAGGGCAGTGGAACTCGACATGCCGGCCCT
>JBEHWI010000033.1:0-28693 GCA_040217815.1 Syntrophomonadaceae bacterium
GCTGACACTAGGCAAAACATCGTTGCCGTCGCCTTTCGATCCATCGGCACTAGCCGAAACACCGTCGGCGTCGCATGGATGCGAATTAGCGCGTTGCCTCTTGAGCTTCGAGCAAGCAGTAGGTATCACTTGGCGACGAAGCCGGCACGAAGAAGCCATGATTCTGTCAACTGCGAAAGTTGAATTATTAATTATGCTCCCCGGCATATATCTTGTATTCTGCCAAACCCAGAGCTTGGGCATGAAGTTTGATCTTTACCCCCAGCTTCTTCTCGATATAATCCAGATGAGCCTGGTCTTCAGCCAGCACCTGAATTAATTGGGGATGGGCCTCACAGATAAGCTCCTTGCTTTCCATATACCCCATATTCAGTATTTTGCGCTTGATTTCACAGGAAAGGGCGGCCAGGCTCAAGGTTCGGCCTCGGCCGTTGCAGGTACTGCACTCTTCGGTAAAGAACTCCGCTATGCCATAGCGGGATTTTTTTCTGGTCATTTCCAGAAATCCCAGGCCGGTCATGCCAATTATGCGGGTATGGGCCTTGTCCTTGGCCAGTTCCTTGCGCAGCACCGCAATAACCTGTTCCTCATGCTCCTTTTCCTTCATATCGATAAAATCGATCAAGATAATTCCGCCTATGCTGCGCAGCCGAAGCTGCCGCGGTATTTCCACTGCCGCCTCCAAATTGAGCTTCAAGACAGTGTCTTCAAAACTGGTCTTGCCCGTGTATTTTCCGCTGTTCACGTCAATTACAGTCATGGCCTCGGTAGCGTCAAAGATCAGGTAGCCGCCGCTTTTGAGCCAGACTTTGCGCCGTACTGCCCGTCTTATATCCTTGTCCAGGCTGTATTTGTCAAAAAGATCGCCTTCCTCATACTGAACCAGGATCCGAGAACAATAGGTCTTGTTTTTAGTAAAATCCATAATCTTGTTTTTCAAACGTTCATTGTTGATAATTACCCGGGAAATTTCAGCGTCCAGGTAATCCCGTAAAGCCCTTTCCAGCACATCCATATCCCCAAAAATCAGGCTGGGGGCGCGCGACTTTCTATAACGCTGGCGCAGTTCTTCCCACACCTGAACCAGCTGCTTCAATTCCGCCATGATTTCGGCATCCTCGGCTTCCAGACAGGCGGTCCGCACGATAATTCCCACATTCTCCGGCTTATTTTCACTGATCATGGAGCGCAAATCCCGCCGGCGCTGGTCACAGGTAATCTTGCGGGATATGGACACCTCCCGGTAATAGGGTAGTAAAACCAGAAAATGTCCCGGAATGGTGATATTGCCGGTAACCCGCGGCCCCTTTTCAGAAAAGGCCTCCTTTTTCACCTGCACCATCATTTCCTGGCCGCTTTTCAGTAAATCCAGAGAGTTTACCCCTTTCACCTGCCCTGGGCAGATCACGTCTCCGGCATATAAAAAGGCGTTTTTAGCCAGGCCGATATCCACGAAAACGCAGGACAGTCCAGGTAGGATATCCTTAACTTTTCCTTTATAGATATTGCCCACACTTTCGTCCTGATTGGCCCAGAATACTTCAACCAGGCGGCCGTCTTCTACAATCGCCACCCTTGACTCCCAGGGATATACTTCAGCAATCAGGTCTTTTGTCAACTACTTCACCTTCTCTATAGGGCTTGCAAACGCCGGGGCCTGGTAAATATAATTGCCCTGGCGGTAAACGTCTTTTATGCGGTTTCTGGCCAGCCCCCGGGCTTCCAGAAGGTCCAACAATTCATCATAGCGAACATTGAGCGGCTCGCCTGCGGCAACCCACAGGGTGGCTGTCCATCCCGGCCTATGCTCTTCAATGTCTATTTTATAAATACCAGACCGCAGGTCTTTGTCAAGATCCTTTTTCTTGCCCCGGCTTTTTACGACCAGGTGCTGCTCCACCAGCAGGCTGGCAAAGAACTCGGCAGCTGGAAAGTCTGTCTCATCTAATACCAAAGTGTAAGCGGCCGCGTTGACCGAATGCATCAAAGCGGGCGTATCCGTTCCTATCTGAACAGCTTGTCTTATGTATAAACCAGGGGGAAGGACCGAATTTAAGCGCTGGATGAATTCCGGGATGGGAATCTCCCCGGCAAGCTCCAGGTCAAAATACTCTTCTTCACTCCAAAGCCCTACCGGCAATACCGTACCCATCGACAGGCGGATATGGGGGTTAAATCCCTGACTCAAGGCATAGGGCAGATCTGCCCGGCGCAGCGCCCTTTCCAGCAAGTGCATTGTATCGAGGTTGGACAAAAATCGTAGATCTGGTCCCAGCCGGTAACAAGCTCTTAAACGCATGACTCTTCCCCCTTGATATCCAGGGCAACCCCCAGGGCCGGACAAATTCCGCATTCATTGCAGCCGGTCTCCCGGCAATCCCAGCTCAGTTCCCCCATCATGGCCCTTTCGTTCTCCTCATATAGGAACTCTTTGCTTACACCTATATCGATGAAATCCCAGGGCAGCTTGTCCCAATAGGAGCGCCCGGCTGTGTATGATTCCGGGGCAACGTCCATTTCCGCAAAGGCATCCATCCAGCGTTCAAAACTAAAATACTCCGACCATCCGTCAAATTTGCAGCCCTTTTCCCAGGCACGTTGAATAACCGGGGCCAGGCGCCTGTCTCCTCGGGCGATAACCCCCTCCAGGAAGCTGACCCGGCTGTCGTGAAAACTTATTTTTATATTTTTACGTCGTTTTTGACTGATAAGACGCCGCTTTTCATCAAGCATTTCAATGCTGTCCTGGCCCTGCCACTGAAATGGCGTGTGGGCTTTGGGCACAAAGCAGGCCAGACTGGCCCTTATTTCCACCGGACGGCGCGAACAGCGGTTGCCAATAGCCTGAACCTTTTGCAGAATATCAGGAATGGCCAGTAGGTCTTCCTCGGTTTCAGTGGGCAGTCCATACATAAAATAGAGTTTAACAGAAAGCCAGCCCGACCTGAAAGCTGATTCCACCGCCTCATAAAGTTGCTCTTCACTGACATTTTTATTGATAATATCACGCAATCGCTGACTTCCAGCTTCAGGAGCCAGAGTTAGAGTGGTTTTGCGAACCTTTTGCACCTCATTGGCAATATCAACCGAAAAGGCGTCAACCCGTAGAGACGGCAGGGCCACCCCCACCCCTTTGGCCTGGTTTTCGGCTACTAAATCTTTAACCAGAGACAGAACCGAAGAGTAGTCCAGGGTGCTCAAAGATGCCAGGGATATTTCATCGTAACCGGTACTGTGCAGCTGCATACGGGCCTGTTCTTTTAAAAGCCCCGGACTGCGTTCCCGGACTGGACGGTAGACTATGCCGGCCTGGCAAAAGCGGCAGCCCCTCTGGCAGCCTCTCATCACTTCCAGAACCGCACGATCATGAATGATCCCCAGGTGCGGCACCAAAGGCTGGTTGGGGAAATAGGCCCGGTCGAGATCTTTGACCACTCTTTTCCGGATCCTCTCCGGTGCCTGGGGATGTAAAGAGATCCTCTGCTCAACTGAACCGCTTTCGTTATAGGTCACCTGGTAGAGGGAAGGCACGTATACTCCTTCGATGGCGGCCATACGAAAGAGCCGCTCACTGCGTTTCATGCCGCGGGTCTGTTCTACCATATCCAGCAGCTCCAGTAAAACCTCTTCCCCGTCTCCTATAATAAAAAGGTCAAAAAATTCTGCCATTGGTTCAGGATTGAAAGCCACCGGCCCCCCGGCTATAACCAGCGGGTGCTCTTCCCTTCTCTCTTTGGCCCATAGAGGTACCTGCCCCAGGGAAAGCATATTCAAAACATTGCTGATGGACAGCTCATATTGCAGGGAAAACCCGATCACTTCAAAATCCATCAGGGGGCGAAATGACTCCAGGCTGTACAGGGGGATGTTTTCGGCTCTCATTAAGGACTCCATATCCGGCCAGGGGGCGAATGTTCTCTCCAGCAGGTGTTCGCTCTTTTCATTTACCAGACCATAGAGTATCCGGCTGCCCAAATGCGACATGCCGACTTCATAGACATCGGGAAAGGCCAGGACCATGCGGGTCCGGCACAGATTCCAGTCCTTTTTTATCATATTGTATTCCCCGCCGCTGTATCTGGCCGGTTTAGACACCCGGGGTAAAATATCTCTAAACAACTTGTCTTTCATTAGATTCCTCCGACTATATTAGATCCCGATCTTATATATCTTACCACATTATCCTATAGTAAACCCCTGGCCTGGTTAAAACAGAGAATCGCCTAAAAGAGCCAGGGGGCCCTTTTCTAGAAGCAGCTCGATCAACTCGGCTTCGCTCTTCATACCGGTAATGCGGTCTTTTTCATCGACTATGAGGACAACCAGGTAATTGGCCGGGGCTGCGGATTTGAGCAATTCCTTGACCGGAGTGGCCGCAGTGGCTACCAGCTGCCTGGCCGGCAAAAAGCCAGCAGCGGCCAGTTCCTTTTTTTTACGCACCAAAAAGCGCACAAAGGCGTAACCCAGCATACGCCTCTCTCGGTAGGCTGCCCAAAATAAAAAGGCCCCCACCAGTATTAAATTTATACTGGAGAAGAAGCCCTGCGCCCCTAAATAAATCCCGGCAGCTCCTATCCCGGCTCCCAGGAACAAGCCCAGCGCGGTCATGCATTGGTTGGCCTTACGATAACCGAGAGGCCGTGCCAGAACGGCCTGCAGCACGTGCCCGCCGTCCAAGGGCAGGGCGGGAAGGAGGTTAAACCCGCCCATGAGCAGGTTGATGTTCACGAAAACCAACTTCCAGGAACTGGCCTGGAAAATATCCGTGAAATAACTCAGGCCAGCCAAAGACAGACTGAACAGGGGGCCGGAGATGGCCACCAAAATCTCCCGTTCGGGCTCCAGGGCCAGATAGTCCTCCAACTGAGCCTGCCCTCCGAAAGGCCATAACTGCACTTCGGCAATCTTGACCTTCAGGAGATGAGCGGTTAAAAGATGAGCCAGCTCGTGCAGCATAACCGCTGAAAAGATTACCAGGATTTGCGGCAGATAACCCAGCCAGGCGTAAAGCAGTCCCAGCAGCAAAAAGAGTATGTTTAGCCGCAGCTTAACTCCGCCGATTTTTCCTATTACCATGCCTCATTCCAGCATGAGCTGCGGGTCAACCGGTCCGTTCCTCCCCCTCAGTTCCAGGTATAATTGGGATGCACTCTTGCCCAATACTTGATTCATGGTTATGCTATTTCCCTTGGAGACAAATACCTCCTTTAAACCGCCATAATACGAATAGAAGTCCTGGCTGTGCATTATAAGTACGGCTCTGCCATCGTTTCCCTCACTTATTTCAACCACCTTCCCATCCATTATCGGTCTGACCGGAGTATTATCCTGCACCGTAAGCAGCAGCCCGGGGAAAAAGATCTCCTTTTTAGTATCATTACTCCAATACCAGCCATACGATTGTTTCAGAGCCACAAATTCACAGGGCAGTTGGGAATTTTTCAGGCTCACAGCCGTAACCGGCCGTTTAAAATCATATCCGGACCACTGCGAAGCCCAGGCGATAATTCGGTCCTCAACACCATAATCCCTTAACATGAAATCCAGAACTATTCTGGTTTTCTCCTGACTGACAGCGTTGCGCATTAAAATACACACCATGGTCGCTAATAAGATAGCCAGAAGAAGCCGCAGTTTAAATTGTCTAACCATAGATAATCCCCCTTCATCGCCAGCAAAAACGCAGGCTGATGGCAGTCGACCCTCCTTAAAATATATATTCCGACCCGGCCGCTTATACCAGAAAAATGGTAATAAGGGGGATTTTTTTCGGACAAACCAAATAGGGGCTGTCTTAATATTAAGACAGCCCCTAAATACTGGTTCATTTGAAAAATTAGTTTTGAAAAAAATATTATTGAAGTTTCTTGCCTTCAGGCGAGTTGGGGAAGAACAAGGGCTCCCCGTACTTGTCTTTGCCAAATTCCTTTATTATTTTTTGGCCTTCGGCAGACACCATCCAGTCGATAAAGGCCCTGGCCCCATCGGCGTTGATATTGGGGAACTTGGCTTTATTTACCGGGATCAGGCTTATGTAGTTTATCAGTATTTCATCACTTTCCACCAGAACCGCCAGGTTTTTAAGTTTATCCTTAGTGGTTATATAGGTTGCCCGGTCCATCAGGGTGTAGGCCTTCTGCTCATCTGTGTAGAGCAGGGTGGGAACATTGCCAGTAGCTCCCTTTTCATAGATCTTGTACCAGTCTCCCGATGGCTTGATCCCCGCCGCATCCCATACCTCAATCTCTTTGACATTGGTTCCGGACTTGTCTCCCCGGCTTATGAATAACGATTTGCTGTCAGCTATCTTTTTCAATGCGGCTGTGGCTGATTTCTCACCCTTGATCTTGGCCGGATCATCCGCCGGTCCCATGATTACAAAATCGTTGTACATCATAGCAATTCTTTCAGTGCCGTAGCTGTCAGCCACAAATTTTTCTTCCAGGGCTTTGGCGTGCACCAGAACCAGATCAAAGCTTCCGGTTTGGGCTATCTTCAAGGCTTCGCCGGTTCCCGCTCCTACGTGGCGTACTTTTACACCAGTCTTCTGCTCATAGGCGTCTTCCAGTGCTTTAACTATACCAGCGTCAATCGGTCCGATGGTGCTGGCCATCAAGACCTGCTGCTTGGCTGTTTGATTCTGTTGTGCGGTCTGAGTGCAGCCGCCCACCAAAAGCATGCTGGCCATCAACAAGAGAACTATAAACCAAATCAGGGGTCTACGTTTGCCCACCGATCTCACCTTTCCTTTCGTAGCTGTAAGCTCGACCATGATCCCTAAATTTTTCGAAACCCACTATCCGCCCATCTTCCAGGAAGTATACGGAATCACTAAGGGCCTGCGCCTCCTTGCTATGGTGAGTTACCAATACAGTAGTAATCTTATGTTCCTTCAGCAATTTTCCGGTCTGCGCCATCAATTCCTCCCGGATCTCCTTATCCAGGTTGGAAAATGGCTCATCCAGAAATATTACCTCCGGCTCCAAAACCAGGGATTGGGCCAGGACCACTCGTTGAGCCTCGCCCCCGGAAAGATTGCGCGCCCGGCTTTTTTCCAGGTGGGCCACCCCCAGCATCTCCAGCCAGGGCCTGATTCTGGCCACTCGCTGCCTCCGAGGTACCCCGCGGAACTTAAGGCCCAGTTCAGCGTTTTCTATTACACTTAGATCGAGCATGATCGGCTTCTGGAAGACCATTGCCATTTTGCGGTGCAGGCTGAGCTGACTGCATTGTGGATATTCCCGGTCGCGGTAATAAATTTTACCACTGGTGGGCTCCTGCAGAGCGGCCATTACCATTAAAAGGCTGCTTTTTCCGGCTCCGTTGGGGCCCATTAGACTAATGGCATCCCCTTCCTCAAGAGCGAACTGCGGTATATCCAATATGGTCCGGCCCAACAGTACCAGGGTCAGATTGTCGATGCTTATAACTCTGCTCATTGACCGCTCCTCCTTTGCTGAAGAGCGGTCAGAGCAGCCGTTACCGAATAGGCCAGCAGCAGTAAGACCACACTGATGGCGATGGCCACGTCAAAGTTGCCTTTATTTACCTCCATAACCGTAGCCGTAGTTAAAACCCGGGTCTCGCCCTTGATGTTTCCGCCCACCATCATGGAAGCGCCCACCTCGGATACCACTCCGCCAAAGCCCGCCATCACCGCCGCCAGCAGACCCATACGGGCTTCCTTTACCAGACTCCACAACAGCTGCAGCCGGTTGGCCCCCAGGGCTAAAAGCTGCAGGCGGATGCGGGGATTGATCTGCTGAATAGCCGCCAGGGTAAAACTGATGACTATGGGGGAGGCAATAACCGCCTGGGCTATCACGATAGCCACGGGCGTGTAAATCAGGCGCAGAGACCCAAAAGGCCCGGATCTCCACAGAAATATGCTCACCCATAAGCCCACTACTACAGGTGGAAGGCCCATGCCAAAATTGGACAAGCTGACCAGGAAATTGCGGCCCGGAAACCGGGTTAAAGCCAGCAGGGTTCCCAATGGAACTCCGATCAAAACGCTAATCAGGGTAGCCGTTCCCGATACTTTGAGAGTCAACCAGGTCACCTCAAGAATCTCCGGGTCCAAACCGACCAGCATTTTGAGTGCTTTGACCAGGCCTTGCCAGATCAATTCCAAATTAAATCACTCCTATAAATGTTGGCCGTTTATTTGCCCAGGTCGGCTTCATTCTTGCCGGCATCAACGAAAAACAGAGCCTGGCCGTATTTGTCTACACCAAACTGGGAGATGAGTTTCTGGGTATCAGCCGCAATCATATATTCAACAAAAGCCCTGGCCCCGGCAGCGTTCACTTTGGGGAACTTCTCCGGATTTACCTGCATCACATGGTAAATATTGAGCCAGGACTTGTCTCCTTCAACCATAATATTTAGTTTTAGATTTTTCTGTTGGGCCACATAAGTAGCCCGGTCGGTAAGCGTATAGCCTTCTTTCTGGCTGGCCACAGTCAGAGTTTGTCCCATCCCGGCGCCGGTTTCCTGGTAGCTGGCGCTTCCCTTGGCCGGAGTGATGCCGGCCGCTTTCCAGGTGGCCAGTTCGGCTTTATGGGTTCCGGAATTGTCACCGCGGGAGACAAATAGGCTGCTTTTTTCGGAGATCTTCTTAAATGCTTCGGAGGCGCTCTTGGTGCCCTTGATGCCGGCCGGGTCGCTTTCCGGACCGACAAGAATAAAGTCTTGGTGCATAACCAGTTGATAGTTTATGCCGACTCCGCTGGCAACCAGTTTCTTTTCATCGGCGGGAGCATGAACCAGAAGCACGTCGGCTTCGCCCTTTTCACCCATGGTTAAGGCCGCACCGGTGCCAACTGCAACCGTCTTTACCTTATAGCCGCTCTTCTTTTCAAAATCGGGAATCAAAACATCCAGCAGACCGCTGTCCTGGGTGCTGGTAGTCGTGGCCAGAATAATATCTTTGTTTTCCGGGGTGGTTGGAGTGGGGGTAGTTTTTGTGCAGCCAAACAGGCTTACAGCAAACAAAACCAGGATGATAAGTGGTAGATATCTCTTTTTTGATGACATTACAGTCCCTCCTTTTGGATTAAAACACCTTTAGTACTTTGCCCAAACCTCCTTTCTGTTAAAGTCACGGTACCACAAAAAATACACTCGAAAGATCCTGATGCATCTTTAATAAGATACCGGTCAATTCCCAAGCTTCAATATTGTTTCTGGCAAATAATTCTATATTCTCCACTTATAGCAGCCGTTGGACACATTTCGACATTTATTATAAAGCTAAACGTGATCACTAAAAGGTTGATAAAACAAAGCCAGGGCTCCCCGGAAAGACGCCCCGACCTTTGGCTGTCAGTGACCTGCTCGCCTTTCCAGTGGGAGGCGCAATTGTTTCCCATTGCACCCTAGTGGCAACTTTAGGCAGACCGGCTCGGTGAGCATTGTTAAGTCTATTGTATTTTTCGCCATAATAACAGAATAATCCTGCCCAGGCTATATTTTAATTCATTGCTGTTGAAATAGCCCGGTTAGGATTATTATTGTTTAGTTTTGTGGATATATATCAATCGAAAGCAACTTTAGGAAGCCGGTTAAAAAACGATCTGGTTGCCCCGCAGGTTAACCCCAAGTATCAGCCCGGCAGCGATCATATTGGTAAGCATAGCGGTACCACCATAACTTAAGAACGGAAGAGGAATTCCAGTCACCGGCATGACCCCCAGGCACATGCCAATATTCTCAAAAATGTGAAATAGCCACATGGCCGAAACCCCCACTACCAAAAGAGTTCCATATATTTCCTTGGCTTCAAAGCTGATAGCTATAGCACGCACCAGTAGTATAGCATATAAAACAATGACAAAAAGCGCTCCCAAAAAGCCGAGTTCTTCTCCAATTACGGCATAGACAAAATCAGTATGGTGTTCGGGCAGAAAATTCTGCTGCACCTGGGTGCCGTGGTAGAGGCCCTTGCCGGTGGCTCCCCCGGAGCCAATGGCAATCAGCGATTGCAGGGTATTCCAGCCCGCATCTTTGCCTCCCGCACCATCATTGGTGGGATTTACGAAAACAGTCAATCTCTTTAGCTGGTATTCTTGTAATGGTATGGGCATTTGATAGTGAAAGTGCAGAAACAGGGCTAATGCTATTGCAACTACCGCCCCCCCAAACAGTCCAAACAATATCTTGGGATTAGCTCCAGCAAAATACATCATCACCAGGGTGATTACAATATATACCAGTCCGGTGCCCAGGTCCTTCTGGGCCATGACTAAAGCCCAGGGCACCCCCATATACAAGAAACAGGGCAGCATTTCCTTGAAGGTATTGAGGCTTCCTTTGCGCTTGCTCAAAAAATCGGCAAAGGCCAAAATGAACATTATTTTGGTGAACTCGGCCGGCTGAAATTGCGGTAAGGGCCCGATTTTAATCCACCCGGTGGTTCCCCTGACCTCGCTGCCGATGGTCAAAACCAGAATCAGCAGAGCAATGGAAATGCCATACAGCGCCCAGCTGTAGCGCTGCAGCTGGATGTAGTCGTAGCGAATTACAAATATAGCGACTATGATACCCAGAACAAAGGCGCCAATTTGTTTGCTTAAATAGTTGGTAGTGGATGCGGCAGTTGCGCTGCTCAAAACTACCAATCCAAAACAGATCAATATAATTAAAACCGACACAAAAGTCCGGTCCATAAATTTCAAGCGTTTGAGTTCCACAAGCTTAACCCTCCTTCACGCCTATTATAAAGCTCAGGTCTGGCCCTGTCCACCAAACGTTTTTTTCCAAATAGAAAGAAAAAGCCCGGGGATTTTGAAATCCCCGGGGCTTTTCCAGGTAGTCAAGCTAATTACTGGTTTATCACCCTCTTTAAACCCTTTACGGGTATATTGGCAACCAGGGCAATCGAGTCTTCTTCATTCTCCAGGCTCACTTGAAGGGCATCCTCATCAATATCCAGATACTCCTGGATAACTCTTATTAAATCTTCTTTCAACTGGTTTATGAAATCGGGCGACACTGAAGCCCGATCATGCACCAAAACCAGGCGCAGCCTTTCCCTGGCTACTTCTTTGCTGGGCGGATTTTCCTTCATAAAAAAGCGAGAGATAAAATCCAATAAAGCCATATAACCGCCTCCTATTTGGCCAGCCGCAGGATCTTTTTAAACCGGTCCATCAGCCAGGAGGGGTCGTTAAAGGCCTGGATTGCAATTTCTTCGCCGTCAATCCTTCTAGCTATCCGGCGATAGGCCTGACCGGCGCGAGAGTTGTCATCCAGGACCGCCGGTTCTCCTCGATTGGTAGAAATGACAATCGATTCATCTTCCGGCACCACACCTAAAAGGTCTATGGAAAGGATGTCCAGAATATCTTCAATATCCATCATATCACCGCGCTTAACCATTTTAGAGCGCAGCCGGTTTATTATAAGCCGGGCGTTGCTTAAGCCCGCCGCTTCCAGGAGTCCGACGATGCGATCCGCGTCCCTCACCGATGACACTTCCGGGGTTGCGACTATTATCGCGTCATCAGCACCGGCTATAGCGTTCTTAAAGCCCTGTTCGATTCCAGCCGGACAGTCAACCAGAATAAAATCATAGTCTTTACGCAGCTCGTTGGTCAGATTCTTCATCTGGTGTGGTGTAACTGCAGTCTTGTCTTTGGTCTGAGCAGCTGGCAGGAGGTGCAGCCCCTCGATCCGTTTATCTTTTATCAGGGCTTGTTTTAGTTTGCAATTGCCGTGAACAACATCGACAATATCAAAAACGATCCTGTTTTCCAGACCCATTACCACATCCAGATTTCTCAAGCCAATATCTGTATCAATCAACACCACCCGGTAATTCATCATGGCCAGAGCCGTACCCAGGTTGGCTGTAGTTGTGGTTTTCCCTACCCCGCCCTTTCCCGATGTAATAACCAACACCCTGCTTTTCATTGCCAAACCTCCATTCATATTTTTAGCTTTTCGATTATAACCTTGCCCGCCCTGATACGTGCCAGTTCCGGTTGCTTGCCGATGAAGTTGTCACCATCCGGAGGACGGGTTATGTGATTCGCCACACGCAATTGGGTGGGGTTGAGACGATAGGCGGTAATAACAGCTTTTTCGTCTCCAAAATACCCGGCATGGGCCACCCCTTTAAGCGAGCCCATAACCAGGATATTTCCGGCTGCTATAACCTCAGCTCCCGGATTTACGTCCCCCAGGACCACCAGATTGCCCGGACTGAAGAAGCGCTGACCGGAGCGCAAATGACGGCATACCAACAGGGTTTCGTCATAACTCGGCATATTTGCGACCACCGGCGGCAAACCATCTTCATTAATGGGATAGGGCATCCGGCCCCGTGACAAAACCTCCTTCAAATACAGGCCTCGTTCCAGCAGTATATCCTCCAATTCACGCACCTGTTTGCTGGTCAGCCGCTTATTTCCCAGGTCGATGATCAGGCTGGTGCCGGGTTTGAAACTTTCAACTTCGGAAACGCGGCGCTCTAATCCGGCCTTGATTTCAGGAAAAGTATGAAAGGCCTTGAGGTCTATGAATTTTTCCTCACCGTATTCTCTGGCTGCCGCTCGCATGTTACAATCCTCCTATCAATTGCCGGCTCTTATTGCATGGTTATTTATTATTTTCTATTTATTACATATATTTCCTGCGTAGAAAAATAGGAAATATCCGCTTTCCCTGGGTTTTTTCCCGAGAGTACGTCGTTTGCGAGCACCAAAAATATGCCAATTTCTATGCTTACATTTCGACAAATATAATGTTTTTTGGCCTTTACGGCCTTAATGTTGATAGAATCGAATTATCTGTGCAAATTGGCGGGTAAATAATGCAAAGCCAGAGGTGTAATCCCCTGGCTTTAAATAGGCGCTCGTTTTTATTTATGGTTTCACTTCCGTAATTGGCGGGGTGGCCTGGTTGGGTTTTGTGGCAACCGGCGGTGTCGTGGTTGATGGGGGCGTGGTTTCGCCCGCCGGGGGATTGCTGCCAGCCGGCGGCGTAGTATTTCCCGCCGGTGGTGTGGCGGTTGATGCAGATGGAGTTGCCGTATTGGTTGCTGCGGCCAGGTGATCAACTATACCGAAGTATTGTTCAAAGACCGCTTTGCAGACCGGCCCCCCGGAAATGGCACCACTAAATCCATATTCAATAACACTGGCAAAAGCGATTTCCGGATCGTTAAAGGGAGCAAACGCTATGAATACACCGTGGGTATCTTTTAAAGGATCATCTCCGGTTCTACCTGATTCAGCACTTCCCGTTTTGGCGGCCACTTGAATATTGGCCGGGAAATTGGTAAACAGGGCCGCTCCGGTGCCTTCTCCTCTGCTTACTTCCAGCATGGCCCGCTTGGTTTCGGCAATACTCCTGGCCGATACGGCCACGCTGCGCACCAAGGTAGGTTTACTTTCCAAGACCACTTTACCTTGAGGGTTGATTACTTTGCTTACTACATAGGGCTTATATAGAGAGCCACCGTTGGCCAGAGTAGAGACATACTGCGCCAGTTGAATTACCGTAAAGTCATTGTAACCCTGCCCGATGGACATATTGAAAGTGTCATACGGCTTCCATTCAGTGCTCCAATTATAGTCGATTTTAAACTGGGTCTCCATCTGGTTTAATTCCTTTTGCTTCTTCTTGAGCAGTTCCTGCTTCTCCTGCTCACTATGGGCCTGAGCCAACAGCGCATCATACTTGGCGTTAATACTATTGAGATTGGCTTCGTGCTGTTGTTTAAACCCTATATCATTAGTTTCAAATTTCCACTGCGGGGTAGGCAGCAAACCCTTGGTCTCGTCGGGCAGATCGATCCCGGTTTTAGTACCCAGGCCGAACTCGTTGGCGACCCGGATAATTTCGTCTTTACCGGCACGGCGTCCCATCTCCTGAAAATAGGTGTTGCAGGAATGGGCCATGGCCGAATAATAGTTTACATTGCCGTGAACCCCGGTGCATTTGATGAAAGGTTCAACCCAATAAGCCCCCGCACAGTTTACATATTCGCCCAGGGGATTCATTGCGCTTTTCTCCAGGGCGGCCATTCCGGTAATCGGCTTAAAGGTAGAGCCGGGGGGATAGCTTCCCTGTATGGCCCGGTTTTTTAAAGCCCCCGGTTCCATTGGATTATAATCCCCCTGGGGTAGATAGTAAGGCGCCTTGTCCTTGCTCAGGTTTCCCTTAAAATCGTCCGGGTTTAAAGCCGGACTGCTGTACATAGCCAGAACTTCACCGGTTTTGACATTGATGAGTACCGCCGCACCCACCCGGGCCTTGGGATGAGCCGTCTGCAGTTGTTTAAGGGTGGCTTCCATGCTCTGCTCCATAACCTTTTGCAGGCGGGAATTAATGGTAAGATAAACGTTAGAACCCGCTACGGGATACTTGGTAGTTATATCCCGGCTGGGGACCGGACGTCCATTGGCGTCTACTTCTATCTGCTGGGCGCCATCGGCTCCCCGCAAATAGGATTCATATTGCTTTTCAACTCCCGATTTTCCTATGAGGCTGTTCAGGCTGTACTGACTTTTTATCTCTTCCTTGGCCATTTCTTCCTCGCTTATGGAGTGAATATAGCCCAACACATGGCCAGCCAACGATCCCTGCGGGTAAGTGCGCAAGGGCTCAACATTTATGGTAACACCGGGTAGATCCATACGGTTTTCTTCCAGTTTGACCACCAGGTCCCAGGGTATGTCGCGCAAAAGGACGATCGGCTCAAAAAGCCGGAATTTTTGCTCATCTAACTTGGCCTTAATGAATTCCGGGGTCATTTCCGTATAAAGACCGATCAGGTTGGCGGACAGGTTGGCGGCTACCGTATCGGTATCCGCTTTGCTTATTTCCAGATAATTGAGGCTCACCGTATACACCAGTTTATTGGTAGCCAGAAGTTCATTGTCGCCGGAGTATATCTCACCTCGCGAGGCCTTGATAGTCACCAAACGGATGCTGTTGTCCTTGGCCCGGGTCTGGTAGGCCTCATTTCGAAACAGCTGTACAAAGGCCAGCCGAACCGATAAAAACACCATCAAAAATATGACCAGAATAGTATAAAAGCGCAGTTTACTTTTCATTTCTATAGGTTTCATTTACCTCACCTCTGGGTCCCGCAAAACACCGTAATGAGAAGAATTATAATACCATATGTACAGGGGTCCCGACAACAGGGCGTTATAGAGAGTCTGGAATATGATAGTCATAAATACGCTGTCATCCCAGTGGATGCCTTTAAACTTGAAAAGGCTGAGTAGCAGAACCAGACCGGAGTTTAAAACAGTTCCTATGAAAACAGCCGCCATTCCCACCAGAATGTTTTCCTTGAAAACATTCTCTTGTAGATGACTCAACAAAAAGGCGGTGATGGCTTTGGAAATAGCGTTTAAACCTATAAACCGACCCATGTATAGGTCTTCAAATAAGCCGCAGCAAAAACCGTATAGGGGAGCTTGTCTCCTGGGCCCTAGCAGGCTGAAAAATATAACCAGAATAAGAAGCAAGTCAGGTACCGCTCCTTTTATACTATAGGAGCTGAAGAAAGTCGATTGCAAAAATATAGCCAGAATTGGTAAAAGAATATGTAATAACCAGCGCAATATCCTCTACCTCTTTACTTCTTGCTGGGGGACTTGCTGGGGGTGATAGGACATGATTACCAGAACTTCTTCCAGGCGGTCAAAATCAACCGCTGGTTTCAGGGTGGCTTTTAGCAGCAATCCGCCCGGTTCTTTGACTACCTCGGTTACTGTTCCGATGGGTATCCCTTTAGGATAGGTCTGGGAAAGATCAGAGGTGGCAACTACATCGTACACCTGAATTTGGGAATAAAAAGGGATGTTCTGCATTCTGAGTTCGGTATTGTTGCCCAATCCTTCAACGATCCCACTGGTCTCCCGGTCTTTTTCCAGGATGGCACCGACTGCTATCTCCCGGTCGGTAATTAGGGTAATCTGCGCTGAATGCGCTGTAACGTAGGTAACCCTGCCCACCAGGCCTTCCGGGCAAATGACAGGCATCCCCTTGACCACGCCGTCCTGGCTCCCCCGGTCTATGGATACATTCTTGTACCAGTTGTTGGGGCTGCGGGCAATTACGTGGGCGGCTTGCAGCTGCAGGGTGCCAATATTGGTGTCCCTGAAGGCCAGTAGTTTTTGCAGCCGCCCCGCTTCACTCTGATATTCCTTCAGTGACTGGTTTTCCATCTGCAAAGCGTCCAATTGCTGCTGCATTTGAGCCACCTGGGCCTGAAGGGCTTTCTTGTTGCTGAATATGCTGGAAAAGTTGCTGAATCCATTGGTTATTCCGGCAGCAGCCCGGTGTAAAGGCGCGTAGACTACCTGCAGGGGGCCGAAGTTTTTACCTTCCGTGTAACCGGAAGCGCCAAAAATCATTAAACCCACCGCAGACAGCAAAATAAGCAGGATTAACCATAAGAATTTACTGCGTAATAATTTTAACAACAACCCTCACCCGGTTAAAAAGATTTCTTTACGGATATCAAAACCCGTTTGAGCACTTCAATGTTTTCCAGAACAATACCTGTTCCTCTCACCACCGCTAAAAGCGGGTCGTCACAGACGTATACCGGCATATTGGTATGCAGGCTAATAAGTTTATCCAGTCCCCTCAACAAAGACCCGCCTCCGGCCATAACGATGCCCCGGTCCATGATATCCGAAGCCAGTTCCGGAGGAGTCTTTTCCAGACAAACCTTGATTCCATCAATAATCTGCTCCACCGTTTCTTTGAGAGCCTTAAGCACTTCTTCGGAAGAAACCCTTATAGTCTTGGGCAGCCCGCTCAACAGATCCCGCCCTCTGACTTCATAGAACTCCTCCGACCCCTCCCACAGTGCCGAGCCGATAGAAATCTTCATATCTTCAGCAGTTCTCTCCCCGATAAGCAGATTGTAGTTTTTTCGCAGGTGGGCAATTATGGCATCATCCATGTTATCTCCGGCCACCCGGATGGACTTGGAGGTCACAATTCCCCCCAGAGATATGACGGCCACCTCGGTAGTACCCCCGCCTATGTCTACGATAAGATTACCGGTAGGTTCATGTACCGGAAGGCCGGCGCCTATTGCGGCGGCCATGGGCTCTTCAATCAGGTAGGCTTCCTTGGCTCCACCGGAAATCGCGGCCTCACGAACCGCACGCTCCTCCACCGTAGTGCAGCCGGTCGGAACACTTATGATAACCCGCGGTCTTACAAAGGGGGTCCTTGACCCCAGGGCCCGGTTGATAAAGTAACGCAGCATAGCCTGAGTAATGTCAAAATCAGCTATAACCCCGTCTTTCATCGGCCGGATGGCTACTATGTTCCCCGGAGTCCTTCCTATCATTTGCTTGGCTTCATCGCCTACGGACAAAACTCGGCCAGTATCGTTTTCAATGGCCACAACCGAAGGCTCTCTGATAACTACTCCCCGGCTCTTTACATGAACCAGGGTATTGGCGGTGCCCAGATCTATGCCCAAGTCTTTGCCAAAAACCATGTCATCCTCCTTAAATCAAACCCCTGCTTTTCAAACTGGTGTAATTGTTTTCTCCGATAATAAGATGATCCAGAACCTCGATCCCCATCAGATGCCCCGCTTCAATGAGCATGCGGCTTACTTCGATGTCTTCTTTGCTGGGTTCGGGATCGCCGCTGGGATGGTTATGCACCAGGATGATCGAAGCGGCGCTTCTCTTAATTGCTGTCTTATATACCTCCCGGGGGTGAACCAGCGAACTGTGCAGCCCGCCAACGGAAACATCCTCCATACATATCAGGCCACCCTTGCGGTCCAGGTATAAAACCCGAAAGTGTTCGCGGTCATAATACCGCATTTCTTCCAATACTATATTTTTAACATCCTCGGGTGATTTTATGGGAGCTTTGTTCCAAATATCCCGGGCTCCTCTTCGCCCCAGTTCCAGGGCCGCTTTTATACCGGCTCCCTTGGCCAGTCCAATCCCATGATGGGAGGTAAGTTCCTCTAAACTGGCCTCCTTAAGCCCCCGCATACCGCCAAACGATGCTAATAGGACAGTGGCCAGTTCAATGGCGTTCAGGCTGCTGGTGCCTCTTCCTATAATAATTGCCAGGAGTTCGGCTTCACTTAAAGCCAGCTCGCCGACGGCCAGCATTTTTTCCCGCGGGCGCATATTCTCGGGTAGTTCCTTGATAGTGACCCGGTATTCGCTCAGGATTGTATCCCCTTTAAAGTATTGCAATCCCTTGCCTTACTAGCATGCGGTAGACTCTGGCCAGGGGCAGGCCTACAACGTTAAAATAACATCCTTCAATTCGGTCCACAAAAACCGCTCCCCGTTCCTGAATAGCATAGGCGCCCGCCTTGCCTTGAGGCTCGCGGCTTTCAATATAGGCTTTTTTTTCCTCCTCGCTAATTATACGAAAAAAAACCCGCGTGACTTCATGCTCCAGGTCAAATTCCGAACTCAGTGCATTGTGCAGACACACTCCGGTTATAACTTCATGACTGCGACCGGACAGCAGGGTTAGTTTGGTATAGGCGTCCTGGCTGCTAACCGGTTTGCCAAGCACCTGTCCATCACAAACCACAATCGTGTCAGCTGCGAGCACCAAACCAGAACGACATCTGGCGGCCACCCAGGCTGCTTTATTTCTTGCAATTCCTCGGACAGCTTCTGTGGGATCCGGGTATCGCGAGGTTTCTTCATCTATATTAGCAGGCATGCTGATGAAATCAAGCCCCAGTTGCTTGAGCAGCATTTCTCGCCTTGGCGACTGAGAGGCCAATATAATTCTATGCATCGTTTCACGCCTCTAAAGCTTTCGATAAATCAAATAAGCAGCTAAAAAGCCCAGTAGGGCAAAAAGATTAAGGCGCAACATAAAGCCAAAAGTCAGGCTGAAAACATGTAAATCAACAGTAAACTGAGGAACCCCGACGCTCTGGACCTTGCCCAGCAAGGCTAGAGAAGGAATAAGCTTTTGAATAAGTTCCCCGATTAAGGCGCCGGCAATACCGCCCAGGCACAAAAGCAATAGTAAAACCGGCCAGGAAGGTTGGCTGCGCCCCTTACTAACCACCATATAACCTCCAGTGGATGATTTTTATCAGTGTAGCACTAGTGGGAAGCAAAGACAAGGCAGTTAAAAACGGGAAGCCCCACCTACAACGGAGCTTCCCGGCGCACATCTACTATCTGTTGTTATAGGCCAGATTGAAGCTTAAAACCTCCAGATTCACTGAAAGGTCTACATTGCGCAAGACGATGTGGTTGGGAACCTTTAAAACCCGGGGCGAAAAATTTAATATAGCCTTTACCCCCGAAGCGATCAGCTTGTCGGTTACCTCCTGAGCTACGGCGGCAGGTACGGTAACTACTCCGATACTAATCTGGTGTTCCTTGACCCGCTCCTCAAGCTTTACTAAAGGCTCAACCTCAACCGGACCCAGTTTGTTCCCTACTTTGTTTTTATCTACATCCAATATTGCTTTGATATTGAAACCACGGTCAATAAAACCATTGTATAGGGCCAGGGCCGAGCCAAGTTTTCCTGCTCCGATAATTATGATATTCCATCTTCGATCAAGCCCCAGGATCTTCATGAGGTGGCCATACAACTCTTCGACCTTGTACCCCACTCCCCGGGTGCCAAATTCGCCAAAATAGGCCAGGTCTTTGCGTACCTGGGCTGAACTAACCCCTACTCCCCGGGCTATTTCATCAGAGGATACTGTATCAACCTCTTCGTCAATGAGCTGGTGCAAATACCGGGAGTAAATAGAGAGCCGCATAACTGTGGCCTCAGGTATCTTGTAGACCTTCAAGCCCCCCACCCCTTAATTCAAATTTCCACCTAATAATCCCTCTAATATTGCGATTTTAACAAAAAAATAATGAATTGTAAAAACAAGTCTGTGTACCATTATACAAAAAATCGTAATAAATTGTAAATGCATATAGCTACCAGGGCTGAGGAAGGAATAGTCAGAACCCAGGCAATTAATATCTGACGGGCAATATTCCAGCGAACTCCTTTAAAGCGTTTGGCAGCTCCAACACCCATAATTGCAGAAGACACCACGTGAGTGGTGCTCACCGGAAAGCCAAAATGACTGGCAACCAGTATGACTGCACAGGAAGTAAAATCGGAAGCAAAGCCGTTAATCGGTTCGATGCGAAAAATTTTCCCACCCATGGTTTTTATTATCCGCCATCCCCCTAGCGCAGTACCCATTGCCATGGATAGTGCACAGGCTGCTTTTACCCATATGGGAACACTAAATTCGCCAAGTAAATGGGCTCCGACCAGTACCATAGTAATAATGCCCATAGATTTTTGGGCGTCATTAGAACCATGGGAAAAAGATAAGGCACAGGCTGATAATATCTGCAGCTTTCTGAAATTGTTGTTTATTTTATTCGGTGCCGCACGTTTAAAAAGCCAAAAAAGGAGAGTCATAATCAGACTCCCCGCAATAACTCCTACGACCGGTGCGGACAGTAAGCCCGCCAAAATCATCAGAAAACCATGCCATTTAACGCTAGCGCTGCCCAGGGAGGCAATTACCGCCCCGGTCAACCCCCCGATGAGAGCGTGTGAAGAACTGCTGGGTATTCCAAAATACCAGGTAAAAACGTTCCAAAAAATGGCTCCAGAGAGGGCTGCAATCAAAATCAACGGAGTAACCATCTGGGGGTCGATAATGCTTTTGCCGATTGTAAAGGCAACCGCAGTTCCGGTCAATGCTCCGGTAAAATTCAAAACAGCCGCGACTACAATGGCCTTACGCGGCGAAAGTGCTTTAGTTGAAACAGAAGTTGCAATGGCATTGGCGGTGTCATTAAAGCCGTTAATAAAGTCAAAAGTCAAGGCAAATAGAATAACAAATAATACCGGTACAATAGTGGCACTAAACATATTTAACCGCTACTCCCTTGATAACGTTGCTTACATTCTCGCAATAATCCAGGGTGGTCTCCAGATGTTCGTAGATCTCTTTCCATTTGATGATATCAACCAGGTTTTCGGTGTTTTCAAAGAGCTTGGCAATGCCTGCCCGGTATAAAAAATCCCCTTCGTGTTCATAGGATCTTATTACTTCACAGGCTTTTAGAATTGATGAATGCCTGGTCCTGACGTCAGGCAGCTCCCGCACCGCTCCCTGTATCTCCTGGGCGGCTTCTTCTAGGACCTTAACCAGTTTCAAGGCATAGATATCTTTGGGAATTCCTGCTTTATAGATAACCACTTTTTCCAAAGTACCCTGGATATGATCCAGAATATTGTTCAACTCGCGGGCCAGCATCAAGATGTCCTCCCGATCAAAGGGGGTGATGAACGAACTGTTTATCTGCTGCATTACCCGACCGAGGACTTTATCTCCCTTTTCCTCGACTTCGGTTAAAAGCTCCAGCTTTTGAGTTGGATCCATGGGCTGTTCAAAGTAGCTCTTTAGAATGCCGCTGGCCTCACAGATAAAATCAGCCAGCTCATTGAAACAATAAAAAAATTTCTCCTCCCGTGGCTTCAAGCGAAAAACCACTCAAAATACCTCCTTATATATCTAACACCCGGTCTCTGTGTTCATTATACAAAACATTCCTTTAAGACTGTGTTAAGAATATGTTAAGAATCTAGCACCTTCTCGCCAGACTGCTCCAAAGTTTTCCCAATAAATAGAAAGATCCACTAATTAGCATATACTCATTTTCCTTTAGTATACCCAATGCCATATCAAGAGCTCTGGTGGGTTCTTCCTCTTCATAGATTGGAACTCCGGGGAACAGTGAAGTATATAGAGAGGAAAGGCGGCGCCAGTTTGAGGCCCGGTCTTTATCAGGACGGGTTACCACCACCGCCCGGGTCGCCGGTCCCAACTCCTGAATAGATAGAAGAGCGTCCTTGTCGTCCAGCATTCCCAGCAGTAAGACCCGCTCCTTATCCGGCAGGAGCGTTTCAATAGAACGGCGCAGAGCCCGGCAGGCATGGGGATTATGGGCGGCATCGGCAATAATCAGCGGATTGCGGCACATCACCTGAAGCCGGCCTGGAAAGCTGAGACCGGCCAGAGCATCTCTGATATGGACGGCGCTTATCGGCCATCCCTGCTGTTTTAGGAGGTAAATGGCGGTCAAGGCTGTAGCCAGATTGACCAACTGGTAATCACCCAGCAGGGAAAAGGGCAGGATTCCCAGAATGTCCCCTGGCAGAGTGACTTCAACCATACATTCCAGGGGATTGCCCTTTCTAACTACTTTGACGGTTGAATTAGCATGGTAGAGGAGGGCACTTTTTTGGCCGGCCTCACTCTCGATAACCCGGCGGGCTGGTTCGGGTAATTCACCGACAACCACCGGAACCCCGGGCTTAATTATCCCCGCCTTGTTCAAGGCGATCTCTTCCAGGGTGTCTCCCAGATAGGCGATATGATCGTAATCTATACTGGTTATTACTGAAACCAGTGGAGTAATTACATTGGTGGAGTCATAACGGCCGCCCATCCCCACTTCCAGAACTGCAATATCCACCTGCTGGTCTTTAAAATATAGAAATGCCAGGGCGGTTAAAATCTCAAATTCAGTGGGGTGCTCCCCTCCAGATAAAACTAACCGTTCGGCCGCCGCCATAACCCGGTCCAGGTAGTCGTTCATGTCTTTCGCATCAATATATTCTCCGTTGATACGCAAGCGCTCCCGGTAAGAAGAAATGTGGGGAGATAGAAAACTCCCCACCCGGTATCCTGCTTTATTTAATATTGATGCGATAATCCAACAGGTTGAACCCTTTCCGTTGGTTCCGGCTACATGTACTAACTTGAGATCACTTTGCGGATTATCCAGTAATTCTAATAAAGCTTCAATCCGCTCCATTCCGGGCCGACTGCCCAACAGGAGCAGATCCTGCAGTTTTTTTTCGACTATTTGCTCAAGATCTCCAGACGTTGTAAAATACCCTCTTTCCTGCTTCTGGCTTCTTCGGCCTTGCTTTTTTCCTTTTCAATAACCGCTTCCGGTGCCCGGGCCAGGAAATCCTGGTTGGCCAGTTTGTTTTCCGCCTTGGCCAGGTCGGCCATCGTGTTTTGCAGTTCTTTATTGAGGCGCTGGATTTCCTTGTTGACATCGATCAGGCCTTCCAGAGGAACGTACAGTTCAAACCATGAGCTCAAGGCAGACACAGCCTGGGCAGGTTTCTCATCGATTTTATCCAGCAGTTCCAGTTGATTTACACCGGACATGGTGCGGATGTAAGCCTGATGGGCAGCCAGCATGCTGCGCAGGCCGGACTCCGGAACAACCAGCAGGGCTTTTATCTTTGATCCGGGAGGCACATTGAACTCGGCCCTGATATTGCGAACCGCTCTGATTATGGCCATGATGCGCTGCATGTCGGCCACCGCCTCCGGCCATATTTTGTCTTTATTTCCATCCGGCCAGGGATTGAGCATTATAGTCCGGCTGGCTCCGGGCAGGCTCTGGTATATTTCCTCACTGATAAAAGGCATAAACGGGTGCAAAAGATGCAGAATATCTGTGAGAACTTTAACCAGAACATTCTGGACCAAAATCTTCTCCTGGGGAAGCGCTGCGCTGGAAAGGCGCGGTTTGCAGAGCTCGATATACCAGTCGCAGAATTCATCCCAGATAAAGTCGTACAGGATGCGGGCTGCTTCACCCAATTCATATTTCTCCAATAAGGCGGTGATCTGCTGGGCCCGGTCCGAGGCCCGGGAAAGGATCCACTTATCGGCCAACTGCAGTTCCTCTTCTTTGATATCAATCGCTTTATAACCATCCAGGTTCATCATCACGAAGCGTGAAGCATTCCATATTTTGTTGGCGAAGTTGCGGATGTTTTCAACCTTTTCCCAGTGGAAGCGCACGTCGTTGCCAGGCGTCACCCCGGTAATCAAGGAGAACCTCAGGGTGTCAGCCCCGTATTTCTCAATCACTTCGATCGGATCGACCCCGTTGTCCAGGGATTTGCTCATCTTGCGCCCCAGGGCGTCCAAGATCAGTCCGTGAATGTTGACATCATAAAAAGGCACCTGTCCGGTCTGTTCAATAGCTGAAAAGATCATGCGCGCCACCCAGAAAAAGATGATGTCTCTTCCCGTGACCAGAACCGTTGTGGGGAAGAAATAGCGCAGATCCTCGGTATCGTCCGGCCAGCCCAGGGTGGAAAAAGGCCACAGGGCACTGGAAAACCAGGTATCCAAAACATCTTCGTCCTGCCTCAGGTTAATCGAGCTGCAGTTCGGGCACTGGTCCGGATCGGTGCGGCTGCAAATGACCTCACCGCAATCCTCACAGTACCAGACCGGGATTCGATGCCCCCACCACAGCTGGCGGGAGATGCACCAGTCCCGGATATTCTCCATCCAGTGAATATAGATGCGGGTAAAGCGCTCCGGTACAAACCGGGTTTCCCCGGAGAGGACCCTGGCAATGGCCGGTTCGGCCAGGGGCTTCATCTTCACAAACCATTGCTTGGAAACCAGCGGTTCAACCACCGTGTCACAGCGCTGGCAGTGTCCCACCGCATGCCGGTGGTCTTCAACCTTGAGCAAAAGACCCAGGGCTTCCAGGTCCTTTACAACCGCCTGGCGGCCGACATAGCGCTCCAGTCCAGCATAAGGCCCGGCGTTTTCATTCAAGACGCCGGCTTCGTCCATTATCACAACCCGGGGAAGTTCATGGCGCAGGCCCATCTCAAAGTCATTCGGATCATGGGCGGGAGTGACCTTCACTGCACCAGTCCCAAATTCCTTATCAACATAGGTATCGCTTATTATGGGAATCAGGCGGTCCATCAGGGGGAGCCTGGCCTGTTTGCCGGTGAGGTGCATATAGCGCTCATCCTCGGGATGAACGGCTACAGCCGTGTCGCCCAGCATGGTTTCCGGTCTGGTAGTGGCTACTACCAGATATTCGTCGCTGCCCTCTATGGGATAACGTATATGCCATAGATGCCCATCGCTATCTTCATGCTCAACTTCAATATCCGAGATGGCAGTGTGGCAGCGGGGGCACCAGTTCACTATGTAGTCCCCCTGATAAATAAGACCCTTCTCAAAAAGCCTCACAAAAGTCTCGCGGACCGCCCGCGAACAGCCCTCATCCATGGTAAAGCGTTCCCGGCTCCAGTCACAGGACGATCCCATGAGCATCAACTGGTTGGTTATCCTGGACCCGTATAGATGTTTCCATTCCCAGACTCGCTCCACAAACTTTTCCCTTCCCAGGTCGTGTTTGCTCAACCCCTCCCGGGCCAGAGCCTCTTCCACCCGCGCCTGGGTGGCAATTCCAGCGTGGTCGGTTCCGGGCAGCCACAGGGCATTGTAACCCTGCATCCTCCGCCAGCGGGTCAGAATATCCTGCAGGGTGTTGTCCAGGGCGTGGCCCAAATGCAGCGATCCGGTAACGTTGGGCGGGGGCATTACTACCGAAAACATCTTTTTATTATAATCCTTGCTCGGTTTAAAGAATCCATTCTCTTTCCAGAATTCGTACCATTTCCCCTCAACCTGGGCGGGGTCATAGACGCTGGGCAGTCTGTTGTCGGCACCCATTAGCGACTCCTCCTCATTTCTGCTATATTATCATGATAATTATTGACAATTGTACAGTTTTAATTGTACTGAAAAACTCCCAAGCAGTGCAAGTTGTGTGCAAAAAAGGCCCCGGCCTTACTATTCAGCCGAAGCCTATGAAGCATGTTTATTAAAAGATTTAATTGGCAATAAACACCACCTGGGGACCATAGGCAACGCCCGAGACGGTTATAACATAGGTTTTTACATAGTAGAGCGCGCCCTTTTGCAGGCCGCTGGCATGGTAATTAAACACCTTGTTTCTTTTGATAGAATAACCCACTTTAACCATGCTTTCCAACCCCGGAACCTGCCCGTAAATAAACCCGTATTCTCTGATCCGGCTCCCGTCGACAGCCCCGATCTTACCGCTGAAGATAGCTTCGGATGATCCTATGTTGCTCACCAGGGTGGTAAAAGTCGGCTGGGTATTATAACCGGCCTTAAAGCGAATCGCGTTTCCCCGAGTGGTTCCGTATGAGTTGCTGGCATAGGTCTGAACATAATAATATTCTCCAGGCTCCAAATAGTTCAGCTGGTAGCTGAAGGTATGGTTGGCAGCGATAGAGCTGCCTACTTCAACTCTATTTCCCGGGCTGTTTTGGGTCCCCCAGTAAAAGCCGTACGACGTTAATGACGCGCTCCCCCGGGAAGTAATGACACCGTAGAGGACGGTTCCACCGGCCTGGTCAACCGGTTTTTTGGTGGAAACGGTTGGCTTGCCATAGCTGTAATAGTAACTATCATCATCATAGTAATCGTAATAATCCCCGGTTGAAAAACTAAAAATCGAACCGTAGGAAGGAGTACCAGAGGCATTGCAGGCATAGGCCTGGTAATAATAAGTGGTATAAACGCTTAAATTGGTCAGATAGGCGTTAAAGCTGCTTTCACCTATGTCACTGGTGCCCTGCACCACTTGAATGCTGCAGTTCCTATCAAGTCCGTAGTAAAAACCATATTCGCTAATAGCCTCACCCCCGTCCGAGGTGATTCTACCGTAAAGCCTGGCTTCATCGTAATAAACCGAAGCTCCCTTGGTTCTTACATCGGGAGTATCCCAATCATTTTCTGTGAAAAAGTATTTTATTGCTCCATAAGCCGTTCCCTGTTCATTGGTCGCGTAAGCAAAATACAAATACTCGGTATCACCTTCCAGACCGACCAGGCTGGTTGAAAAATACTGGCCCTGAGGAATGAAGGCTCCCGCCTTTTCCTTATGTGAGTCTGAATCATCCGCAATTGCATCCGGGCTAAAATTATTTATATCGGCCGTCCTGGCGTAATAAAAGCCGTATTCGCTGATAGTCCCCGCACCGTCAGAAACAATCTGCCCATTGAGAATGATATCGCCGCTGTCCAGTTCATAGTCAATGGTTGCCGGGGTAGGTGCCGTTGCGGCTGCCGCGGAAAACGGAATCATTAATATAATCATCACGAAAACAGCAATTTTTTTAGTTTGGGCCCGGGTTGGTTTTTCCATGATTTTACCTTCTTTACCATTGTTTATATCATCAATATAGTTTAACTGCAGTACACTTTCCTTATATATACAAGTATTATCGACTTTTAAGTTTAAATGCCTTAAGAAGATGTGCGGTCCCTGTCCCCCTGGCCATTTTCACAGACTTGCTTTTCCTGCCGCCCTGTCCTATGCTAATGTAATATAGAAACTGGCCTTAAGGTCATGTGCTCAACTTTGATTTAAGAGACCCCAAAAGTTCAAACTTGGTTTAAGGAGGTTTATCGGTGAGCAACCTGAAAATAGGACGAAACGCTCCCTGCCCATGCGGCAGCGGCAAAAAGTATAAAAAGTGCTGTGGTCGCTTGGGTGAACAGGTGGACATATCTCCAGATCCCTTTACCCGTTATAGCCAGCTATTTACAGCTGTAAAACTTAAACTGGATCAATACTACGAGCAGCGTATCAAAAAGCTGCGCCGCGACTTGCGCGGCCACTATCTGCGTTTTACTATAAATCCCGTTCTTCCCAGGGAAAATGAGGCTGTGTTCAGTGAATGGTTGTGGTTTGGTGCCCGCGTCAGTGACAGTCCAACCCTGGGTGAAGAATACCTGAATAGCAACGGCGAATACATGGATACCCTGCTCAAGGACTGTCTGGTTACCTTAAATAATTCTTTTCTTTCGATTTATGAAGTTCAGGATTCCGAGTATCAGTACCTCAATATCCGGGATATTTTGCTGGGCACCAACCACCGCATCCTGCTGAATGAACCCTGGGACGACCAATTAAACCAGAATGCCCCACTGTTCATGGGGCGCCTGGTTGCAATGGAGGAAGACGAGCTATTTTCCGGCATGGTTGTATCCCTTAATAACAGGTCCGGCGAAAAAGATTTCCTGGTCCGCCACCTGGACTTCTTAAGTTCTCTGCACAATGAAGATAAAACCTCTTTCTTAAAAGATAACGAAGAAATTGTCTACGGCTTGTTTGACCATGCTTCCAAGCAGATCATGGTAAACTTCGATCACATGGAGGCCGCCTGGCTGGATAAAGCTCAAAAGGAGCGACTTTCTAAAGCTATCAATGACGGGAGCGACTGGCAGTATCTGCACACTACCCAGGGCTACCGGTGGTATCAATTAAATGATGAAGTAAGCGGCTACGTACGCCTGGCCCTGGGAGAGAATGATTTGATCTGGTCAGCCGAAGTCCTGGATGACATCGAGAAAATGAGGAGCCTGCTGAGCCAGGCTCTGCCCGGCTTGGAATCGGTAGTCATTCAAAACCGTTTTAGCGACCAACCGCCTAATGATGAATACTTCAACCACTGGTTCCTTTTGATAAGGGATCGGGAAGCTGAACAATGGCTGCGTACTCCACATCTGGAACTGAACGATAGAACCCCGGCCGAGCTTATGGAAGAGGATAATGGAAAGCAAAGACTGCACGAGATGCTGAGCCAGCAGCTGGACACCAGCCCGGAAGGCGAAGCTTTAATAGACTACCTGAAAGCAAGAATAGGCTAAATACGGGGATTTACAACAGTGGGGCGCAGTATAACAGAGGGACGGGCTAGTGTTACGTGGGGACGTTGTTTCTGTAAAAGGAAATTAAAGTTAAAGAAAGTAAGTCCCCACCGAACAACCGTAACAACATCCCCACCTAAA
>JBEHWI010000034.1:0-28070 GCA_040217815.1 Syntrophomonadaceae bacterium
CTTAGCTCTTCGAGCTTTTCGTTTGGCTGCTCCGTCCGGCGCGCATTGACTATCCTATCACCATCTGGCCGGTTAGTCAACACGTTAATTTTTGGTAAGACCCTTTCAGGTCTTCGGCGCTTAATTCCGGCTCGATTTTAACCTTAAGGTATCTCATCTCACCAGTATTTGCCGAACTTCGCCGCCCGGCGCGCAATAGTAATATTATCATGCCCCTTAACTTGTGTCAAGATATTTTGCCCTATAAATCGGGAAAAATATGAATGTAATACGCTAAAATATTCGGCCCCTGTATATATATTCCAGGCAGGAGCCCAAAACTGCCCATTTGCCCATCCCTACCTGCCTATTATTGGCACTTGCCCTGCTATTTGCCTTTGCGGATTCTTTCTATTTTAATAGCGCAGTCGGGGCAAACCATTTCACAAATCCTGCAGGCGATGCAGCTATCTTCATCCTTGGGGGTTACCGTAGGTGTACCATAGACCCCCAGCTTATCTGACCAAATGAGGGTGTCGTTGGGACACTTTTCTTTGCACAGACCGCAGCCTTTACAGTACTCTGGGAATATATAAAAATGGGCCTTTTCCATAGGGGTTTCGATTGATTCAATCTCTTTATGCATTTAAACTGCCACCCCTTCCTGAAGGGCTTTTTCCCCTAGTTCTTTCCCAATCTGCAGTGCACGGTAGTTTAGCTCGCGCAAGTCCGGATTCTTTTCAAACTTATAGGCCAGTTTATGGTCAAGGGCCTCTTTAGCCGCTTCGAACGGTACAATATTGGAGAGTCCTATAACCGCCCCCATAATAATAATGTTAAACACCCGGGGATGGAGGTCGCGATTGGCGGTCTCCAGAGCGGGAATTCCTACTATTTTTTTGGATTCCTTGGGCAGATCCTCTTCCGGAATCTTGAATCCGGAATCGTAGACATATATGGTGTTTTGGTCCGAATACATGGTTGTTCTTTCAACGGCTCGCTCACTCAAGGCCACCACAATGTCGGCTTTGAAAAATTTGGGGGCACCGATGCGCTTGTCACTGACCTGAATAAAAGCAATGGATACGCCACCCCGTTGTTCCAGGCCAAAGTTGGGAATATAAATGGTCTGTTTATTCTGATTGTAGGCCGCTTCGGCCAGAATTTCCGCTACTGATTGAACTCCCTGCCCGCCTTCTCCGGCCAGTGCTACTCTAATCAGCGACATTGGTTTTTTCCCCCTTCCCAAAAGGACTCTTTATTTCCCCCACCGGGAAGAATTTTTCCATTTCATCCTCTAGAAAGTGCCAGGTCTGCTGGGCATTGGTTCTCCAGTTGGTGGGGCAGGTTGACAGGACTTCAACAAAGGAAAACCCGTTGCCCTCAAGCTGATTGCGCAGGGCGTTGCGAATGAAGCGCTTCAGCTGCATGTATTTTGATACGGTAGCTCTGGCTACGTAGGCTCCATCAGAGGTCAATGTCGATATAAACTCCGGCCCTTTGGTCGGATATCCAGTTAGCTCCGGGTCGCGCCCATAGGGCGTGGTCTCGGTTTTTTGACCGGGCAGAGTGGTGGGTGCCATTTGCCCGCCGGTCATTCCATAGTTAACGTTATTAACCAGGATAAGGGTTACCTTCTCGTTTCGTACCGCAGAATTAAGCAAGTGCTGGGAGCCTATAGAATACCCACCCCCGTCTCCCATATAGCCTACAGTGATAAGTTCCGGGCGGGACCGTTTTATCCCCACCATCACCGGAGTGGTGCGACCATGATGGGTCTGGGTGCTGTCACAGGCGAAAAAATTCCAGGATAATAGTGAACAGCCAATGTCACAGCCGAATATAATTTTGTTTTGAATGCCCAGTTCATCTATATTTTCTCCCAAAGCCTTGAGCACGATTCCGTGTCCGCAGCCGGGACAGAACTTGTGCGGTTTACTAGGTAAGTACCATGATTTTGGTGTTACTGGTGCAACCACTTTTGTGCTCCTCCCTTCTAAAGAACGCTTTTCACCTTGCTGATAATGTCATAATCTATAATGCCTACACCCGGATTAAAAAGCGTTTCAATTTTTATGGTCTCTCCGTATATTTCCTGCTTGATCAGCCTTTCCAGCTGTCCGTAAGCTGATTCGGCAACCAGGAGTTTTTTAGCCCCACTCCTGGCAATGGCATTCCTCAATGCCTGCTGAGGGAACGGTCTCAAGGTAATAGGCCGGAAGTAGCTGGCCTTTATTCCCTGAGCCCGCAGGGCTTTTACAGCATCATCGGCTGCCCGCGATACTACTCCATGAGAGACTACAATGATGTCGGCATCGTCACATTCACCCTCCGTCCATTCAACAATGGAAGGGCTTAAGGCTTCGAACTCAGCCGCATGTTTCAATACTACTTCATAGAGTTCTTCTTCCAGGCTGTAAATATTGCATAGATGAGCCGGCTCTCTCTCAGCGCCGATCTCTCCCCCCAGACCGATGAGTGGATAGGGAGCAACCATTTCAATGCCTTTATCTTCAGGATCATACATCTCCATGGGTTCTCTCATTTTGGCCTGATAGCCATCCCCTAAAACGAAGGTGGGGAAGCGGTGTTTCCAGGCCACATTAAAAGCCTTAATGGTATAATCATAAATTTCTTGATGAGTAGCGGTGGAATACACAATCCGCATGCCTTCACCGTTGCCGCCAAAGGTGGTTAGAGTCACTTCCTGCTGAGAATAAACCACGGTACCGGACGAAGGTCCTCCCCGCTGTTGAATTACGGCCACCAGGGGCAGCCGCATGGCTTCCGCCATACCGAAAGGTTCCTGCATTAATACGTTTCCTGGGCCGGCCGTAGCGGTGAATGCTTTTCTGCCTGCTTGAACTGCACCGCAGGTAGTAAAGCCAGCTGACAGCTCATCTTCCGTTTGCAGGAAGTTGCGGTTGTACTTGGGTGCCATGCGTGTCCAATAGTGCATTACCTCATTCTGAGGTGTGATAGGATATCCAAACATGATCTCGGCGCCTGCGGCAAGGGCTGCCCAGGCAACCGTTTCATTGCCGGTTAGAAAAGCCTTTTTTGTTTCACCAATGACTTTATCCATTGCTTATTACTCCTCCCGATGAAAATCCCGGATGATACTCTTACCATATTGCATTGGGCATGTAGCGCTCAATTAATTTCAGCGGTATCTCACAGTCCCCGGGCTTGATAATATTCGAAAACTTTTGGTCTACTGCCGCATACATGACATCCATACCCAATTGGCGTACTGTGTCGCGGATCATCCGGTTTCCCTGGCAGACGATTTCAAGTGTAGTCTCATCCCCCAGATGAGTGTTGGCTATAATTCCGTCGACTCGACCCAGACCGGTTAAAAAATCAATAATTCGCGCGGGCGAATTGGTCATAGGCCGGGTGTAATTTACTACCGCTAATACTTTAAGCTCTGGCGACTCGTCAGCTCCTTCAACCAGGTTTAAGGTTCTGGCCCCATGTACGCCGTACCCGACATCCATAATGATGTCACCTTCATGACGAAGGATCCATCTGGCTTGCGGATTCAACATAGCTCCGGTCTCCCCCAATCCGAAGGAATCCTGCCGGGAAAAGCCAATTACCTTCAAACCCTTACTCTCCAAAAACTCCTTTAAGGGCCTCAAGGTATAAAAGGGCTCTACCGTATCAAGATCGGCCAGTGTGACCCGGTGTCCTGCTGCTTGGAGTTCCAGTGCTCTATTAATCGCGATTTCACTTTTTCCGCTTGCATATTCGCCAATAAATGCTTCAACTACTCGATTAGAATTAATAGAAAAACAACACCTCCTACAGTCTCGCCAACAGTCGATTGAATTAAGTATAATTCAGCCCTAATTGTGCGTCAATAATATTATTTCACCAAATAAATGTTACTCACATTTCTCGAAATATGTTCAACAATATCTTCACAAGATGTTAACGGCTTTTTTCTGATCGATAATAGCTTTTCTTTTGTCTTAGTTAATAATCCGCGTAATAAAAAAAAGACCATATCTGGCCTTTTTGAACTGACAACAATGCACCACAGGCAAAACGAAAACAGTACATTGTTAATCCCTGTGGATACCTTTATGTATGGTCTTATATTGCAGTGACTAGGTGATAAACGCAATTTATTTAATGAGAATTTGGAAGCATATCAACATCAGGATTCCGGGTATTCCTAGAAAACCGGAAATTAATACGGTCACGACGTTAATAGGAAGCGCAAAAGAAAAATAACCACCGACGAAATTAACCACCACCAGCAGAATCAATCCCAGCACCGAATTTAATATTAGCTTCCATAATAATTTAATAGGTTTTAAAAAAACTTGCGAAGCGAAGTAAATTATCAAAAGCAAAACCAGAATGCCTAGAATGATGTTAAAGTATTGCATGGCTTTCTACCTGCCTTCGGCTTTTATGTAGCGGGAGCCTGGCCCTGATGTGATTTGATCGCTTTAACCAGGAAGTCAAACCTTTCCTCGGCAGCCTTCATGGAATAGATAGCGTAATCGATCATATCTGGATCTTCCACCCGGGCAAACAGGTTTTGCGCTTGAATCAGTGCTTGATGGGCCTCTTCAACCATTTGTTCTTCCGAGAAGGGCTGTTCTTCAGACATCTGGGCCTGTTCGTCCACCGGTTTAATCAGGCTGCGAACTTTTATGACCAGAGATTTATAATTCATGCTCCACCCCCTGCATATATTCAAACCTATTTGAAATATATGTTTGAGATGGAAATTTTATGCTATAATTCTCTTCTTCCTTCTATGGCCCGGCGCAGGGTAATTTCATCGGTAAACTCGATGTCTCCTCCCACCGGCAGGCCATGAGCCAAACGGGTTATTTTTATCCCTCTCGGTTGTATGACGGCCGCCAGGTAGCGAGCCATAATTTCCCCATCTATGTCCGGGTTTAATGCCATAATGACTTCTTTAAAATCCCCTTCGGATAGAAAGGCCTCAAGAGCACGGCCGTCCAGCTCTTCCAGTCCGCTGCCTTCCAGCAGGCTGGAGGGTTTGTTTAAAACAAAATATCGCCCTTTGAACCCGCTCTTTTCAATGGCGATTACATTACTGCTCTCTTCGACTATACAGAGCACTTGGCCGTCCCGGTTATGGTCTTCACAGATTACACAGGGATCGAGCTCGGTCAGAAAGCCGCACTTTGAGCAGGGCTTTATTTTTTGCTGCACTTCCACAATCGCCCGGGCCAACTGGCGGGCTTCTTCAGCAGGCAGGCGGAGGATGTAGAGAGCCAGGCGCTGCGCTGTCTTGGGTCCGATGCTGGGCAGCTTCGCCAGGTGATCGATCAAATTTTCCAGGGGCCTGGCCAGCCTCATAAGTATATCCTCCTTTTAGAAAACGGTTTATAATCCGGGAATATTGAATCCACCAGTGATTTTGCTCATTTCCGAAGAGACCATGTCCTGGCTCTGGCGAATAGCTTCGTTAACCGCTGTTAAAACCAGATCTTCCAGCATCTCTACATCTTCGGGATCTACCGCTTCCGGTTTGATCTTTATGCTCAGCACTTCCTGCTTGCCGGTGACCCTTACAGTCACCGCTCCTCCACCCGAGGATGCTTCAACTTCCCTGGTTTTGAGTTCTTCCTGCATCTGGGTAATCCGCTCCTGGACTTTTTTAGCTTCCTTCATCATTTTGCTCATTGAGGCTCCCGCCCCGGGATTGAACTTCATCTGATGTTCCTCCTATTCGATAATCTCGACGATCTCATCGCCAAATAACTCTTTCGCTTTTCGGACGATGATATCATTATGCTGCTCTTCATCTAGGAAAATCAACTCCAGCTTCGCTTCCCGTTTGAGAATCTGCTTTAGCACGTTCTCAACGATTTCTCGGTTCCCTTTTTCCTCCAGGCGTTCTTTATGAAATTTGTAGCCTTTGCGAAAACCTACATATAATATATCATCTCGCAGGCCCAGGAATTTACCCTGGGACAGCAGGGCATGGGTGGGAATCTTTTGTTCTTTGACTCCGGCCAGCAGGTAGGTCCAGAGCTGGTCTTTCCCCTGCTCTTTTTCTTTTTTGTCCGCTCCCGGACGTGGTGTTCGGGTGGCCTGGACCGGTTTTTCTTCAGCCGGTTTGGCCTTTTGCAGATGAAACAGGTTGGCGATTTGTAAGAAAGCGAGTTCTAAAAGGATCTTATTGCCCTCGCTGAATCTCAAGCGGTCGGCGGCCTCCATCATGATGCGCAGGGCTTCAATCAGCTGGCTGGTTTTAACCTGCTTTTTCTGTTCCTCCAGGTAAGTCAGGGCCTCCTGGCTGGCTATCTGCAGAGAAGCCTGTTTGCCCAGTTGGGAAAAAAGGAGCAAGTCGCGCAAATAATAACTGGCTTCCCGGGCAATCTGCCCGGCTTCTTTTCCCTGCATCAATGCCTGGTCTATCTTTTGAACCAGGACGCCGGCATCCCCTTTAAAGGCGGCATCCACCAATCCGGCCAGAAACAGATCGTCGACCAGTCCCAGCGTGTCAACTACATCCGGTTTGCTTATCTGGGTGCCCCGGTAGGCCTGAACCTGATCCAGTATGCTCAAGGCGTCGCGCAGCCCTCCGTTGGCCCGCCGGGCGATAAGTGCCCCGGCGGCTTCCTCCAGCTCGATGCCCTGGCTGCCGGCCACCTGCTGCAGGCGCTCTACAATTTCTTGAGTGGTTAAACGCCTGAAGTTGAAAGACTGGCAGCGCGAACGAATGGTGGCTGGAATCTTCTGCAGTTCGGTAGTGGCAAGTATGAATACTACAGCCGGGGGGGGTTCCTCAATAGTCTTTAGCAGGGCGTTAAAGGCTTCGGTGGTTAGCATATGAACCTCGTCGATGATATACACCTTGGTCTTGCCCTGGGCCGGAGCAATCCGGACCTTTTCCCGCAGGTCTCTTATTTCGTCGATCCCCCGATTGGAGGCGGCGTCAATTTCGATCACATCCATGAAGCTCCCCTGGTTAATATCACTGCAGGAAGAGCACTGGTTGCAGGGTTCGCCGGCCACCGGCTTTTCACAATTCAGCGCCTTGGCGATAATTTTGGCCATGCTGGTCTTGCCGGTTCCCCGGGGTCCGGAAAAAAGATAGGCATGGGCCACTTTATGTTCAGTCACTGCGTTCTGGAGCGCTTTGACTATGCTCTCCTGTCCAACTACTTCTTCAAAGGTTCGGGGACGCCATGCACGGTATAGTGCTAGGTAAGCCATTTCCATAACCCCCTTGACCAGCCGATGACCTGATAGGCTGTCTACCACTGTATAATATTCGGCAAATGATGCCGGTCTTTCCTGCTTGTAAGATAAAAGGACGACCCAGAACGTCTACGCAAGCTAATTCGCGGCTCTTTGCCATCCTGGCACCGCCGCACTAGTTCGTCCATGAACGTCGGCTGCGTTATTCATTAGGCCCGCTCAATCAACGTACAACGGGGACATTCCTTACCCAAAGGGAAGGTGTGTCCCCATTCCTTAGTAGCCTCAATCGCGGGCCTAATTTACCACAGGCACTACACATGTTCGCTTCGCTCACAATTAAGGTTGCATGCCTTGCTCTTAGCTTGCGTAGACGCTCTGCCAGTTTGATCATATAATAATTAATTGCCGTGCACCTGGCTTCGAGAATACCTTCCGGGCGTTACTTGAACAGTTAGCTCCATCCAGGCTGCCCCGCGGCACACGAGATTGATCCCTTAGTGCTGCTTCCTTCCGGACCTGACACGGTTCAGAATGTCCCATTGCGCGAGACCCGAATTTCAACGCCACTTATTCAAGCCAGACCCCACAAGATAGACCCTCGGCTCAGGAATTCGATCCTGCTGTAGCGGGTTGCAGGTTACAGGGCACCGCTAATTCCCCATCTAGCACGGCAAAACGTATATCATTAGTCAGTATATTGTACAATCTTTTTACCTGCTTGGCAAGCGCTCGGAAATGACTTTTCAACCCTTATACTACCAGGGTTTAAACCGATTATCTGCTGGCAAATCTTTGCTTTTCAAGAGGGAATATAAACTGCTGAGTTAAGCTTGTCGAAGCAGCCTGGCCTATGTCAAAATAGGAGCAGGAATATATTCCTACTAGATGGAGGTTTGCGCAGTGCAGATTAGCAGGCTTTGCCCGGGCTGTTTCAGTGAAAAGACCTCAGACGAAACCTGCCCCTATTGCGGATTCAGGGTTGGCATACAGCCCAATTCTCCTTTTTATCTGCCTGCTCAGACCATTCTGCGGGGAAAATACCTCCTGGGCAGAGTTTTGGGACAAGGTGGATTTGGTGTCACCTACCTGGGGTGGGATCTGGATTTAGGAATTAAACTGGCTATAAAAGAATATTTGCCCCGCGAATTCGCCGGACGCAGTACCGGTGAAATGTCAATTACGCCTTATTCCGGCGAGGCCGGCAATTTCTTTGCCAAGGGGCTGGAAAAGTTTCTTGACGAGGCCAAAACCCTGGCCCGCTTAGAAGGCCACCCCAATATCGTATCGGTGCGCGATTTCTTCAGAGAGAACGGCACCGCCTACCTGGTGATGAACTACCTGGAAGGCATGACCCTTAAAGAATATCTTAACCGAAGGGGCACGGTCCTCGATTTCGCCAGCGCCTTTCAAATTCTATCTCCGGTTATGGACGGCCTCAAACAGGTTCATGCCTACGGCATTCTACACCGTGATATCAGCCCCGATAACATCTTTATCACCGATACCGGCATGGTCAAAATACTGGATTTCGGAGCCGCCCGGCAGGCATTGGGCGAGCACAGTAAAAGCCTTTCGGTTATTTTAAAACCCGGCTTCGCTCCGGAGGAACAGTATCGCAGCAAGGGGCGTCAAGGCCCCTGGACCGACGTTTATGCGGTGGCTGCCACTATGTATTTGATGCTGTGCGGAAAGACTCCCCCGGAGCCCCTGGATCGAATGAGTGGGGAACCCATATATACACCCTCCCAAATGGGCGTGGCTGTTTCCCCCACCGGCGAAGCCGCCTTGATGAAGGGGCTGGCTGTAAAGGCTGAACACCGCTTTCAGACCATAACAGAATTTCAACAGTTCCTATATGCCGGGTTGACCCAAAGTACCGGGCCGGCATCTTATACCGCGCCGCAACCGGTGCAGGTTGAACCCCAAGCATCGAAATCGTTGTTTTCCATGCCCCAGGTTTTTTCAGGCCCGGGGCCACAGGTTCAACCAGCCGCACCGGTCGAAAGTCAATATTTACCGCCTGCTCCTCAAGGAGGTGCCGACCCCGGTAACAGAAATATAATCCTCTTCGCTGCAGCGGGATTAATATGTGTTTTCCTTATTATAGTGGGCATATACTACTATCAATCTGAAGAACCATCCAATCCCGGTCAGGTCAGTGTTGCTACTAATTCTACTTCTTCTAATACTTCCAACCAGTTCTCTTCATCTGGACCAGAAAAGGTTGTCAAAGATTTTTACGACAGTGTGTCCAAAAAGGATGCTAAAACCGTCAATACGCTGCTAAGCGGGGACGCTCTTGGGCAATGGTCTGATTTTCAATTCACCTCATCAGATTTTACCCTGTCATACCGTATAACTGATGTACAGAGTGTAAATTCCAATCAGGTAAGGGTCACGGCTGAAGTGCAATTAACCGTTGTTGACCAACCGAAAATTCATTTTAGAGATGTCTGGCTGGTTGAAAATAAGGGCGGTCGTTGGACGATCGTGTCTCTATTAGGCGAAACGGAACTATAACAATTCAAATCAATATTAATCCTCTCATTAGTCACATGTCATCTTATCATTTATAAAATGATATATAGGTTATATCCACGGGCTGAGCTCGGGTTACCCGTAAATGTCTTTCCCAGGATTTACAGCCCTGGAGAAACGTCGCCATATTGATTTTAAAGAAGGAATTTGGGGAAAACGAGGCGAATTTAACCAGCACTTGATATATTTTTGATATATTTACGATATATTTCAAGTGTCTTTAATTTGAAACCCCTTTCAGGAGGAGCCTGAAAACCTCGTAGCTGCAGGAGGGAGGTGCATGTCATTTTGCCGGTACCGGTCCCAAGATATCGGTTCTGGCGCATCCCGATAGGTTGGCACTGACTATTCGTAGAAATCCGTCTTCTGGGAGTGATCTTCATTTTTGGTTTATTTAAAAAAAATAACCCACCAAATGCTGCAAATTCATTTCAAACAGTCTATGCCCAGGTAAATGGAAGGCTGAATATGGTTCCGGGCAACGCTCAAAACATAGGCTCTCGCGAGGAGCAGCAAGATTCTTTCCTTTTTTCTGATATGGAAAATCGAGAGCTTGTAGCCCGGATCGGTATTTTAGCTGTTTTAGCAGATGGAATGGGCGGCCTTATGATGGGCCGCGAGAGCAGCGACCTGGCCGTTCGAACCTTTTTGGTGGAATACTGCACTAAAACTCCGGAAGAAACCATTAACGATGAATTGTTGCGAGCAGCCCAGGTGGCTAATGCAGCAGTTTTCGATATGGCCAGCCGCGCCAACCTAGCCTGGAATACTGGCACTACTCTAGTAGCTGCGGTAGTTGATCTTGACGAACTCTTCTGGATTTCCATCGGTGACAGCCGGATTTATTTGTACCGCGAAGGAGCTTTAAAGCAGCTCAACTGTGACCACAACTATGGCAATGAACTGCAGTCCCAGGTGGAGCAGGGCGTTATCAGTCAGGAAGAAGCCGACAACCATCCAGAGAGGCACGCATTGACTTCCTATATAGGTATGGACTATCTGAGGGAAGTAGACTTTAGCAAGCAGGCCGAGCCGTTAAAGGCCGGAGATCGAATCCTATTATGCAGTGACGGCTTGCATGGAGTCCTCAGTGAGGAAGAAATGCTGGAAGCCCTTGCCTTACCCGCACCGGAGGCTGCGGAACTTCTTTTGAATTTGACATTGTTGAAAAACCATCCCTATCAAGACAATGTCACTATAGCCATTCTTGCTTGTGAACAGACTTCTTAATTTCGAGAAAGGGAGAATCTAATATGAAAAAAAGAACGGTATTTACCAATATTATGCTCTTGCTTTTTTTCCTGGTTCAGTTCTCTTGCCCGGCACCAGTTGCGGCGGATGAAGCGTCGGGCAACATTCAGAATTACACCAAAAGTATTGTTCGCATAGTCACCTTCGACGACCGTGGCAATCCCATAGCACTGGGAACCGGTTTTGCCGTTGGCGCCAGCGAACCGATCAAATTCGTTGTCACCAACTACCATGTCGTGGCACCCAACCTTTACGGAGTATGCGTTTTCCGCTCTGCCGACGACCTGCTGCCCACAGACGTATTCCAGGTCCTCCCCAACTCCGATGTAGCCATCCTGCAGCTGCGCCAACCCCTATATCAGATACCGCCCCTGGCTATAGGTAATCAAAACATGGTCCAGGCCGGACAGGACATCTATACTCTGGGCTTCCCGGGTGGAGACGTAGCTGACTGGCTGACTTCCTATGCCAAGGACGTTACGATAACAAAGGGAGTTGTGAGCAAGAAGAGCACCTGGAACGGAACCAATGTATACCAGATCGACGCCCCTATTAACCCCGGCAATTCGGGCGGTCCCTTGATTGATAAAAACGGAAACGTTATAGGCATCAATACCTTTAAAATGAGAAATAAGGACAATATCAACGGCTCGGTGTTTATCGATTACATGACCGACGTCATGGACAGCCGCGGTATTCCTCTGAAAAAAGCCGATACCAGCAATGGCCAGGCCCAGCAGGTGGGTACTGGCACTGGAACCAGTGCAGGCGGTGGAGCTGGTGGTCCCATGGATTCCTCTGCAGGCGGCGGGGCGGCGGGCACGAGCTCAACCACGACAGTTCCTGCTTCGAGCAAATCTTCTTCCTCCAACAATATGCCATTATTCCTGGGCATCGGTGGAGTTGCCGCATTGGCCATCATCGTAGCGGTGGTAGTCATGGCTGGAAAGAAGAAGGCTGCCCCGGTGGCTGCAGGGCCTGCGGTCATGGCTCCTCCTCCGGTTCAGAGCTTCACTCCTCCTACCGCAGCAGCAAGTCCGGTTACAACTCCGGTGCAGAGGACGCAGGCCAAATCCAAAGCTGCTCTCAAAGGCATTTCCGGGCAGTTTGCCGGTCAGGAAGTCGACTTCAGCACCGGTTCGGTTACCATCGGCCGCGACCCGCGCCTTTGCCAGGTGGTTTTCCCGCAGTCGGAAACCGATATCAGCCGCAAGCATTGTACGGTTCGTTACGATGAAGCCAGCAATACCTTTACCCTGGAAGATTTCTCTTCCAACGGAACCTTCTTGTCCTCCAGCCAGAAGTTGGAGCAGGGCAAACCGGTAACCTTGAAACCCGGCGATCGCTTCTACGTAGCCGATCCCAAACACGTCTTTGAGGTTAAGGTAGGTTAATTGTTATGAAGTTTGACGCAGCCGGCATTTCCAAGGTTGGCGGAAAAAAAGTAAATGAAGATAGCTACGCCATTTTCAGCCAGCCTCCCTGGGGCTGCTTTGTGGTGGCTGATGGCCTGGGAGGACACGGGGCAGGAGATGTAGCCTCCCAGGCTGCTGTTCACGCCATCGAATCGCTCTTTAAAAGTCGTCCCGGAATGAGCGACGAACTTTTGAATTTATACCTTAGCGGAGCCCAGAGTGAAGTCCTGCGGCTGCAGAAAAGCAATCCGAAGTATAGGGCCATGCGGACCACGGTAATACTCCTTATTAGCGACGGACAGCAGGCGCGTTGGATCCATGTGGGCGACTCCCGTCTCTACTACTTTAGAAACGGGGTTCTGTCAGATTACACCCTGGATCAGAGCGTCCCCCAGGCCCTGGTGCGAGCGGGAGAGATAAGCTATGAACAGATCCGCTTTCACGAAGACCGTAACCGCCTGTTACAGGCTCTTGGCAGTGAAAATCCACCCCGCTTCGAGCTGGCCCCAAAAACGGTGGCCTTAAGCAGGGGAGATGCCTTTTTGTTATGCAGCGACGGATTCTGGGAATGGGTGTTGGAGGGCGAAATGCAGCAAGATCTGCACAAAGCAGGCTCCTCCAGCAAATGGTTGGACCTTATGCACAAACGCCTGCTTAAAGCAGCCAAGCCAGGAAACGATAATTATTCAGCTGTGGCTGTCATGATATCTTGATCTGGTCCAGCAGCCTGCTTTTGGCGGAGTAATAGATGGGAGGGCAAATGATGCAACTTACCAGATGTGACAACGGGCACTATTATGATGCCTCCAAACACAGTTCCTGCCCCCATTGCGGTGTGCAGAACCTTGACATTGATTTTCAAAAGACGGTGGCCAAACGGCCCAGCGACGCAGGCGGCCGCCCGGCCGAGGCTGGCGGTGGGGAAGGCAAAACCGTAGGTATGTTCCATAAAAAGATGGGAATTGATCCGGTGGTAGGGTGGCTGGTCTGTGTAGTGGGCCCTGACCGCGGCAAGGATTTTCGCATCCACAGTGAGCGCAATTTCATCGGTCGTTCAGAAAAAATGGATATTTCGATAGCTGGCGATGAAAGCGTCTCCCGCGACAATCATGCCATCGTCAGTTACAATCCGAAACAGAACATCTTCAGGATTTACCCCGGCGAGTCCCGAGGGCTGGCTTACTTAAACGAAGAAGAAGTGATCACCCCCATGGAACTAAAAGCCTTTGATGTTATCGAACTGGGGCAAAGTAAACTGGTCTTTGTTCCCTTCTGCAGTGACAAATTTGTTTGGAATGCTGAAGAAACCTCTTCTGAAGAAAAAGGAGAAGGCTAAACAAAACAATCTACAATTAAACTAAGATGATCTAATCACGGGGAGTTGCATACTCCCCGCTTATTTCCCCACATCCTCTAGTTGCTTATTTAACATCTAGAAATAGAAGGGAGTTATGAATATGAGAAAGGCATCGAGGTCCCGGCTCTTGGCAGTGATGCTGGCGGCCGCCCTGGTAATACCATTATGTATGGTTCCAACTGGTCCGGCTCAGGCAGCAACAGACATACAGGTTGTAGTCAATGGGGTGACCCTGTATAGCGATGTTCCGCCCATGATCGTAAGCAACCGAACCTTTGTACCGATGAGCCCTATTTTCACCGCTCTGGATGCCCAGGTATCCTGGGATCCGGTCTACCAGGAAGTCTGGGGACGCCGCGGCACTGATGTGATAGTTTTGCAGATCGGGAATTCGTTGGTGACCATAAACGGGGAAGTTAAACAAATGGATGTGGCCCCTTTCATTTATTCCGGAAGAACCATGGTCCCGGCTGCTTTTATTGCCCTGGCCCTGGGCGAAAACGTAGATTGGGATGCAGTCACTCGCACCGTGTATATTGGCTCAGGAAGTTCAACAGCGTTCTTTACCGAGCAGGAAGCTATATACCGGGTTAGATATATCGCCGACCTGCCGGATAGTGTTAATTACCTGGTCGATAGCACCGAACGCAGAAATGGTAGTGATTACTACATAATTAAAGCCTACGAAGATATCTACGATGGCGGCGGTTTAAGCCACAGTTCAACGATTGGCTGGTATTATGTGGATATGTATACGGGTGATGTGTACGAGTGGGATATGACTGACGATTCGATTCATTTCCTGGGATAACTTATAGTCTTCTTTCAGATAAAACAAAGCGGGGGTTGACCATGGGTCTGGTCAACCCCCGTACTCATGTTACACAGTGGGTGGACCACCTGGACTTGGCACCTGCTCGGGCAGAACCACATTATCCTTTTTAAGCATCTTGGCCAGTAATACATTTATCAGTGATCCGCTGTCGCTTCCGGCAACGATATCCGGGGTAATCTTTACGCTGCCGCTTGATATCAACTTCATCAATTCGATCATGGCCACGCTGTCCGGGCCGATAGCCTGCCTGGTCAACTGGTAGGCTTCAGCAGTCGCTTTTCCTATAGCGAGGATCTTTTCAGCTTCACCGACACCTTCCAGTTTGACACGGCTCGAGTTTCCTTCGGCGATAGTGACGGTTTTGATCTTATCCTGTTCGGCCACTTTAACTCCCACTTCAGCCGAGACGATTTCACCCTGTTTATTAGCCTGGGCGCGGGTGCGTTCCATGTCGATGCGTTTGACTTCGGCTTCTCTTTGCTGTGCGTACATATCCTGCTGCTGGGCGGCAATGACCTTATTGGTCTGCGTCTCCATCAAGTCTTCCGGAATCTGAATCTGGCAGATAAGCACGCTTAGAACTTCTACGTGATATTTTTCCAGTTCATTTCTAACCCGATCCAGGGCTCTATCCTGCTGCTCATGACGGTCCTGCAAGAACTTCATCGCCTCGGTGGACGATGCCTGGTTGCGGAAACTGCTGTCAATCAGCGGATGGATCACATTCATAACCAGATTCTCAATACTGCCGATCCGGGCCACCATGTAGGGAGCCTGCTCCGGCTGAACCCGGATGACAACTTTTACTCCCACCTTGATTATGAAGCCGTCTTTGGATGTGACGCTCAATGGATTAAAGGCATTGCCCGAGGCTTCATCATCCCAATCTATGGTAATGTTGGTGGTCTGAACTATTATCGGTATATAAGCCCGTTTATTGATATAGTAGGTTCCCGGGCCGACTACATCCAGCTGGATGCCCCGGTAGCCCTTTTCAACTACATAGGATTCAATCCTTTCCCCGCTTATATCGGGCTCGCCTACGGCCGCACTCTGGCCGGGCCGCTTGCCCACGTTGGAGATGACCACGGCCACTTCGCCCTGGTTGACCACCGCCGCGGCATCCAAGTCTACGGTGAACATATAGGGATTTATATAATAGGTACCGGGCGGCAGAACGTCCAACTGAGGCCCCCTTTGTCCCTTGTTCTCCAGGAAGGCCGAGCCCTTCTGATAGCTGTCATGGCCGCTTATGGAGTCGGCTATCAATTCATTGGCAGGAAGCGGTTCGCCATCGCGGGCGGTAACCAAACCAACTTTTCCGGAATCAATTACTATGGCCGGGAATTGGGCGACCTGGAACATCCTCTGGTTGATGCGGTATTTACCCGGCAATAGTATATCCAGCTGCGGACCCTTTTGTCCGCCGTGGTGTAAAAAGCCGGTTCCATCCTGGTAGTTATTGTGTCCACCAACCGATCTGGCCAAAAGGCGGCCGGCGTCTATCGGTTGACCATCGGTGGCCGTAACCACACCCACAAATCCCTGGGGTATGTTGGTTATAGGCTCCATGGTCACTTTAAACAGCTTGGTATTGATACGGAAGGTTCCCGGAGGTATATAATCGGTTTGAGGTCCTTTCTGACCTCCGTTTTGCAGGAATAACTCCCCATCCTGATAAAAGTTGTGACCGGGGACGGAGCGACCGAATATGTTGCCGGCCGGAATCGCTTCACCATCAGCCGCTTCAACTATACCTATGGCATTCTCCGGAATATTCAAAGCCTGCACCAGGGTTATCTTGAACAGGCGAATATTAATCCGGTAGGTCCCCGGAGGGATGTAATCGACCTGGGGTCCTTTTTGCCCGCCGTTTCGCAAAAACGCTTCCGCATCCTGATAGTAGTTATGCCCTTGGACGGACCGGCCAAATATATGGCCCGCTTCCAGCGGCGCACCGTCAATGGCCTCAACCAGACCTATAGCATCCTCTTGAATGACAATGAAGTTTTGTTTGCTTACCGAATATAGGAAAGGAAAAAATATGTGGATGCCCGGTCCGATAGTTCGCGCCTGTACCCCGACTTCGCCTTTTTGGGCTATAACCCGGTCGCGGGGGAGCTCCCGCCCAATGTATTTTCTCTCCACGACGCCGATCTGGGTTCCACCGATGACAACTAAAAAATTGGACGCCCAGATCAACAACACCAGAAGCACGAAACCCAGGAAATATACACTGAGATAAATCAGACTCATTATCAAACCTCCCCTACTGATGCAGGAACTGTTAACCATTAATGAGTGTTCAACTGACCGCGGCTACTGCCCCCTTTATAGCTTAATTTTGGTCAAATACCAGAAAAATGCTAAATTTATAGTTAAATATTACCGCAAAAACAACATTATTGGACAGCCCTAGATTAAATCATATATTTGTTCCCAAAAACAGCTTCTATAAGGCTAAATAAAAAACCGCCTCCTGAAACAAGTATTATGCTTGGGGAGGCGATTGTCTTCTGGTTTTTTTTGGCTAAGGGCTTGTCCAAAAGTTTTTTCTTTGTCTACCTTGTTTTGCATTTTGTAAAGTTTTATTTGCCGGATGCTTTATATTATTAAATTTTCTCGTGCCGTTCATGGTGCTTTTTGATATAAGCCGTTTATTTCAAACATTCTTACGAATTCTTTGAATTACTTGATTTTACTTGGCCATCCCTTTTAGTTAAGGCCGAATGATCCAGGCCCGTGTAGTAGTTATACCAGGCAGAAGTCTGATACAGGTCCCAGTTTGGTGGAGGCAGTACCAGGTTATCCAATTCGGATTCTTGATGGTATGATTTGAGGGTCGCGTAGGCTTTTACCCAAATGCATTTCCTTTCCCCGGGATAGACTTCGCACCAGCCGTTGAAGCTCCCTCCGCAGGGGCCGTTACGCTGTTTCTTGGGGCACCCCGACATGGGGCAGATATAAGTCATATCAAGCAGGGCGCAATCTCCGCAGTCTTTGCAGTCGTTTCCGATCACCTTGAGCATATGCTCTATTCCATACTTCCGGGGGTCCTTTTTACTGTAAAAGCGCTGCATTATGGGGAACAGCTTTTTATCCGGGGTAAAAAACAGGTGGTGCATGAAACGCATCAGGTGATAGTTGAATCCCACCGGCAGTTCCGGGGCCAGCCCGGCACGATTTACCGGCTCACCTGTATTTAAACCGGTTTGTTCATCACGGTGGTAATAGTAAAACCCGTTATCCTGCGGATAATCGAATTCCGGCAGCAATTTAACCCATTCGCTGCTCAGTTCTTCACCCTTGTTTATAATAAACTTGACCTGCTCATATTTAATATTGTGGCCTCCCAGGTGCACTCCATCGAAGCCCATACCCTTCATAAAGGCATACATTTTAGCGGCCCGCAGCAGCCGGGCCTCTACCCCTTTGTCTGCAGCGGTCTTTTCCCGGTCCAGATCAGCCAACAGGCGGTCGGTGACTACGCATCCCGGCAGCTGGTTGGCGTTCATCATCCTGCCCGCTCCAAAGGGCAGAATGTAAATATTCCCTATAACCGGCATATCAGTTCTATAACTTTTGACAAACTGCAATACTTCGTGAAACTTTCTGGCATCATAACCCAGCTGGGTAACAATAAACCTGGCTCCGGCATCGATTTTCTTTTTCACCTTAAAGTATTGCCCCATCAGCTCGGATTCAGTTGCTTTAAAGGGGGACACCACCGCTCCAGCCCAAAATTCACCCGGTTTACACGTCGTCCCTTTGGCATCACCCCCCGCCAGTCCCTGGTTCATAGCAGACACCAGCTCCAGTACATGGACCGGATCCAGGTCAAAGACCGGCTGCGGGCGACCGGCGAAGCCACTGGTCGGATAGTCTCCGGTCATTACCAAAAGGTTTCGGACTCCGACTCTATCCATGGCGTATAGTTCTGATTCGAGCTGGTTCCGGTTTTTATCTTTGCAGGTAAAGTGGACCAGCGGCTCTATGCCCAGCTTTAATATTTCCATCCCCAGGCAGGCTGCCGATATGGCCGGCCTGCCACCCGGATTATCGGTGAGCGTCAGGGCGTGAACCAGGCCATCTTTGGCCGCCTGTTCAGCGTTTATTATAACATCTTCCTGCGCTTTTTCCCGGGCTCCACGACCGGGAACCAGTTCCCAGGTAACCGAGAAGGTGTTTTTATCCCGCAGTGATTCCTCGAACTTGTTGATAATCAAAGTCTCCTCCCCCCGGTGCCCTACTTGGTTTTCTGACCCTTTGCTCAATATAGCCATTCCTGTTATTCGCACGAATGTCCAGACCGTCGACAAAAGCAAATAGCTGCGTTGCTCAACAGTCCTGCTCAATCAACGTACTTATGTACGCCTCAATCGCAGGACTATCTCGCGCCTTGCTCTTCGCTTTTGTCGCTCGCTCTGGGCAGCCTGTCGACTTTGTCGCCAAGCTGGCCATTCCTGCTTTCGCACGAATGGCTGATTATCGGCCCTCATCTTTTTTCATATATCACAATAATATCACATCATCTAATGGCTATCCCCGGAAATCATATCTGGAGAATTAAACCCATTTCGAGCGGCAACAATATACCAAAAAGGCTTTGAGAGTTGTTTATGAGCAATCAAGTAATTGTATGGTCCCTTCTGATATTACCCTGGTTCAGCCTCATTTTCTTAAAGTGGGATGAGATCCGGCGTTTTATGCCCCTGGCCCTTTTTACCATGGTGGTCACTTCGATTATGATGGAGGCGGGAGTAAGTCTGAATCTATGGCAAATTCGAGTGACAACCTATCCCTTAAATCAGACCCTGTCTTATGTCTATGGACTGGCTCCAGTGGTATCCATCTGGATTTTCAAGTATACCTATGGCAGGTTCTGGCGCTATATGGTTGTCGATGCCCTGTTCAATCTGGGATTCGCTTTTATCTTTACTCCCTGGCTGGTCAGCCGGAGTATTAAAGACTTTAATACCAGCCGGTGGAGTTTATTCCTTATCGTCACCGTTCTGTCGCTTCTATTATATCTATATCAGATGTGGCAGGAGAACGCCTTTGCACACCGCGGGGCCGAATCTTATGAACTCCAGCCGGCTCAAAAACCACTGCCCCGCCCGGACCAGGATGAAAAATAGCTTACATTGCCGCCCGGTATAAATTAATGGTGTCCTCCAGGGTGGGCTTGCGCGGATTACTAAAACCAACTACGTCTTTTATAGCATTTCGGGACATCTCGTCTATGTCTTCAAGTTTTACTCCAATTTCCTTTAAACCGACCGGCATGCCCAGGTGGGATGCCAGGTCGGTTATAGCTTTGGCAATAGCTTCCACCCCTTGGGCCTTGCCAGAGGCTTTTACATTGATGGCCCGGCACATCTTGCTTATGCGTTCAGCGGGTATTGAGGGAGCATTAAACTCCAAAATGTGAGGAAGTAAAACGGTCATGTTATTGCCATGCGCTGAAGAGTAAAAGCCTCCTATTTGATGGCCCATGGCATGACAGTGGCCTAAACCCGCACTATTAAAAGCGGTGGCAGCCATAATATTGGCAAACATCATTTTTTCCCGGGCCTCCATGTCGTTGCCGTTTTCATAGGCCCGGAGCAGATATTGAAAAACCGTCTCCAAGGCCCCCAGGGCCAGGAAGTCACTTACCGGGGAGGCCTCAATGGAAACAAAGGCCTCTATGGCGTGGGAAGCTACATCCATACCTGAACTGGCGGTTACTTCTCTGGGCATAGAAGCCATAAAGAGCGGATCATTCACCGAAATATAAGGCGTCATCATCGGAGAAGAGATGGTCATCTTGACCTTTCTCGTTTCATCGGTGATGACTGCAGACATAGTGAGTTCGGCTCCCGAGCCGGCGGTTGTATTAATAGCTATCTGGGGAATTGGCAGTTTGGTGACCTTGTTCCATCCCTCGTAGTCGATTATGGAGCCCCCGTTGGTGGCAACCGTGGCTATGGCTTTAGCGCAATCGTGATTGGTTCCGCCGCCAATAGAAATGATGAAGTTGTAGTCTCTTTGAATCTCTATTATGCCCTGGTCACAGTAGCCAAGGCCATCCTCCACAAAAGAGACGGTGGGGTTGGGGTGCATTACTCCGTCGAACACATTATAGGAAATGAAAAGGCTTTTTAATATTTTTTCAACATTTTCAACATAGCCCAGCTGAATCATGTTGTGATCGGTTACAATTAACGCCTTGCTGAGCTTCCAGGGCATCAGCTCATTGGCTAGCTCCTTAATAACACCCACTCCGATAAGGTTTGTCTTTGGCATCCAAATATTGTGGTTGTTCTCCAAAAAGCCGCCCTCCGATGTCATTTTTTAAAATAGTTTATACATTGACATCAAATTGATACGGTTTGGGTGCATGGAAAATAAAAAAAAGAAGGTCTTCAACCAATAAGACCTGGATTGCCCCGCCAACAATATTCCAAGGCCTTCTTTTAGCCTTGCCTTAAATATTAATTCCGGGAAGCCAGTGCTTGATTAGCCTGTGCAATTGTTGAGAATTGAAGGGCTTGCTCAAGTAGTCATCCATGCCCGCCGCCGTGCAGAGAGCCCGGTCTTCTTCCAAAGAACGGGCTGTCATGGCCACGATGGGAACACGACGGCCGTGCTCCTGTTCGGCTGCCCGAATAGCCCGGGTGGCTGTAAATCCATCCATTATCGGCATGTGACAGTCCATTAATATCATAGCATAGTCTTCTTTTATAGCCGCTTTTACCGCCTCTTCCCCGTTGCGGGCTTGATCTACGATAATTCCCAGTTTATCCAACTGGAGGTTGACCACTTTTCTACAAACCGGGTCATCTTCCGCCAGCAGAATGCGGCACCGATTTCCAGAGGCCCGGCCATTTATTGGCTTGTCGACGGTGTAAACGGGGACCTCCTCTTCCAAGTTAATAGAGGAGATCTCTATAAAGGGCAGTGTAAACCAGAATAGGGAGCCCCTGCCCGGTTCGCTTGCAAAACCCATACTCCCTTTCATAAGGGTAATCAATTCGCGGCTGATTACCAAACCTAAACCCGTCCCGTTAAAAATCCGGGTAGTGGAATTGTCCACCTGGGTAAAGGGCGAAAACAGCCGCTCCTGATCTTCCCGGGCTATTCCTATACCGGTATCAATGATCGCAAAACGGATCAGTAAGTCCGCCCCGGTGTGCTTCTCAAGAGTCACCTGCAAGGTAATTTGACCCTGCTCGGTAAACTTAATGGCGTTTCCAATCAGATTCAACAATACTTGGGTAAGGCGCAGAGGATCGCCAATCAGATACCGGGGAACACCCGGGTCTATCTCGGATGTCAGGCTGACTCTTTTTTTATCAAGCTGGACGGATTCCAACCTGACCACGCTTTTCAGCAGTTGGTTTAAGTCAAAGGGCCTTTCTTGAACGGTTAATTTACCGGCCTCAATCTTCGAAAAATCCAGAATCTCATTGATAATGTTAATCAGGTGCAGTGATGACTCACGGACCGAGGTGGCAAACTCCCTCTGATCTTCGTTAAGGGGCGTATCAATAAGCACCTCGGTCATGCCGATAATTCCCGCCAAAGGGGTCCTGATCTCGTGGCTCACATTGGCCAGGAATTGACTTTTGGCCAGGTTGGCTGCCTCAGCTGCTTCACGGGCATCATGCAACTGTTCATTCAACCTTTGCAATTCGGCGGTTCTATCATCCAATTCACGGGTCACGGTGTTCACCAAACAGCTCAGCGATCTCAGTATTTCGATATTTCGATCAGCTACATTATCCCGGTTGGAGGCTTCTTCACGTGAGGACCGGGCAGGGGAAACTTCCTCTTTTTGGCCTGTCTTCGAATAATTTTTATCACCGCCCGTTTCAGCCAAGGCCAGGGTGGTCATAGTGGAGTTTAATAATTGATTTCCGAAAAACTCGCCGCTGGTGAAAAAACCGGCTGTAGGGGCAATATCTTGCAGAGGCTGAGTTTCTATCTGGGCAGATTCCTGGAGAAAGCCTCGCCGGGATGCGCAGGAATAGACAAAAATGCTTTCAACAGGCTGCTGTTTGACGGTTCTCAGCAGGTTGTCGATCTGTTCCAGAATCATTTCTACATGACCAAAGCTAAGGCGCACCCTGGCCCCTTCTTCAATATCGCCAAAGAAGCAAATCGAATCGTCATCATATCTAAAAAACGGATTCCTGGCCACTATTAGTCCCTGTTGGTTTATGGTCAAGGGGAATTCAACCACATTAAAAATATTGGAGCTGGTGTTTATCCCTAAATAACGGCGATATATTTCAAAGGCCGGCAGGTGGTCAATTGTATATACCCGTGCTCCCTCGGCCCTGGTAATGGTCATTTCCTTGCCGATGGGCTGCCAGCCCAGGTGGCTGTGGCACGAAACACTAATGCTATCACTCTCAATGACCACGCCGGCAGCACCGCAGCTGCTGATATGTTCATTGCTCCAGACGAAACACTCGGTATTGGTGCGGTTGTCTCCCGCACAGCCCCCCGCAATCGGCAGATGGGGATTTATCGCCTGGATCCCTTTTAACAATTGGCTGGCATTCAAGCGCAACCCGGTCGCAAAAAGGATCAGCACTCTGGCTTTAGCAGGGTTTGCGGCACCAGCCAGGTGTCTTCCCAATTCAAAGTCGTCAATACCGTCTTTTTCTGCGAATACCATCTTGAGCTCGCTATACTGAAAGACAGAAAAAGAAAGAACCGTCTTTAATCCGCTGACCACCCCGTTCATAATCTCCCCGCTGGTGGTTGTCCCAATTATTTGCGCATGGGGAAGCAGCTCACGGATCTGCCCAGAAATGGTCAATAAATAATTGGCATCACAAATACCGCTAAAGACCTGAACCAGGACTGAGCGGCAGGCTCCGGAGGACAGAAGACGCTTGTTATCATCTATGAATTTCTTTAGACTTCCTTTATCCACATAATAGGTATTAATTGTTTCCAAGGGTCATCCCCTCCAAAATGTAAAAACAAACCGGAAGTCAAGTGAAGCTGTACAACATTAGCCTTGCTTCACCTCTTTGGGAAAGTTTTCTTTCCCCCTTCTTTTACCCATTTAGGCCGGGAAGGAAATTTTGTATTTCGTGGACTTCAACTTGTTGATGGGTTCAGATAAAACCTCTATATACAGGTCTCATGCTGCTCTATCCGGTATGTGCTGTCTTATTTTCAGCTAGCATTCGGTTCTTTATAGCCTCGGTTTCTTCATTGTTTATACGCCTTACAATACCAACCTCTGAAGATCTATTGAGATCAATCTCATACTTTGGCTTGATAAAGGTACCGGTTTCATCGGCGATAACCGTAATTACCGGTCGGTCTTTATTAAACTTGGTAACCGATCTAACCATTGCGATATGTCCGGTATTAAGACTCAATAAGCTGCCTATAGGGTATGACGCTATATTAGAAGAAAAAGCTTCTACAACTTCACGATCAAAATGCTTGCCTGATAGACTTTTAATCTCAGCCAGTGCATCAGTTGTTGTGCATCCAGGGCGATAGGGGCGGTCTGAAACCATTGCGTCAAATGTATCGACTACCGCTACAATCCTGGCATAGTCCAACATCTGCTCGCCGGTTAACTGCCTGGGATAACCTGAGCCGTCAATCCTTTCATGGTGCTGAAAGGCTATATGAGCAACAAGGGATGAGACATGGTTCTGGTTATGAAGAATATTAAAGCCCATCTTGGGATGCAGGGTAATTTGTTTTCGTTCCAGTTCGGTTAACGCTGCGGTGCTGCTAATTATTTTAGGATCAATTACTATCATCCCAATATCGTGGAGTAAAGCTCCCAACCCCAAATCGGCCAGTTTGGCCTCTGTGTAACCGAGTGTTATCCCGGTTATCATCGCATAAATCGCCACATTGATGGAATGATTTAAAATGTAATCACTAAATACGTGTATTTCTTCCAGTTGAAGGAGATGATTGCGGTTTCTCAAAATGCTCTCCAGCAGCATTTCCACACCCTTTTTAAATGGAGCAATATCTAATGACTGGTTGGTTGAAAAGCTCTTTAACGTCTTTTGTAGATTGGCTGTTACTACCGCCTTTACATCATCTTCAACAACATCGAGAATTTCTATATCGTCCAGGCCGTCTTTTATATAAATTGATCCTACGCCCAACCTTGCCAGCCTTGATATATATGCATCCGTCATTTCTGTGTTCGGGGCCAGCAGGGTTTTCCCTTCAGATCCGATAACTGGACGTGCGGTAATCATACCTGGTTTCATCTGGTCAATAGGAATTCTTTGCATGCCTTTCTCCTTTTATTTCTTGTTTTTATGCATTTTTATGAATATATCACTATTTACCAATACGACAAAAAAAGACAACAACCTCCTTTGTTTTTCAAATTGGCCAGTTTAAAGACCAGTAGTCCTGTCTCTCCTTTAACACTTTTGGACTATGTGGTCCTAAATTTATTTTACCTCAGCATTATTTGTGACTTCAACTGCTACCTACGGGACAATTGTAGTATAAAAACCACAAATTGCGTTCTGGCTATCGGTTTCACTGGCATTGTTCACCAGTCGCTAAAAAGTGTTAATTGGACAGAATATGAGGAAATTAGTACATTTCCGATGGAAGCATTCCGGAATGATTGTCAAAAAAGAAGGCTCCAGTCTTTAAGAATCTGCAACCTAAAAAGAGAGCTATTTAAAACCTGTTAAAATATACCGTGTGTAATCTAAGATTTGAATGGAAGCCCACCTCCCATCTATTATGGCGTTTTTGCCACTAACATCAATGCGATCAGTAATCCGTAAATGGTAAGTGTTTCAACAAACGCCAGGGAGATTAATAAGAGTTTTTTAATCTCATCTGCTACTTCCGGCAGTTTTGCGATCGACTCAAATGCTTTCCCGCCCAGTATTCCCATTCCTATTCCGCCACCGATACCTGCGATTGACACTGCCAGACCTGCTGCTAAGGCTATTCCCATATTATTGCCTCCTTTCTTCACCGTTCCAATATTCTGAAAATGTTTAATAACCTTTTCCTATTCGATGCTTCAGTGAACATTGGGAACCTTTTAAGTTGGATTGGAATTTTCAGAACATCATCGGTTTGAGGGTAATCAGATTACCAAATCGGTTTGACATAAGAATAGGTTGAAAATGAATTGGGGTTGTTGACAAGTTGGGCTAAGCTTAAGGGCATGGTCTTTGGAATATCTTTTTTCTTATCGTATAAGTTGTAGGCTACATTCCACTTTATTTGCTCTTCAGCTCTTTTTTGCCGATGATACTTTAGAAATCGTGCGTGTCGCAGCCTGGCATTTTTTTCTACGATTATAAGGGCTACATACAGTGCAACGTAACACCCTCCTTTAAGGACAAAGTAGAGAAAAGTATAAAATAGAAACACTTTTTGTAATTCAGTCACTCTTATCACCTGCTTTCTTTCCACCATTAGAGGTCTTTGGCAACTGAATTGCGTTCCTTATCTTGTCATGAATCCAGGTACATCCTTTTAAAAACGTAGATCATACTTATTAGTCCAGACGTTAATGAAATCGTGATGGCAAACAACAACAATAATTTGAACATCCTCCTCCTTCCTTTCTGATTTAAATCTGAAGATACGTCCGTATCTCCGGAATTAATGCATATAAAGATACGAGCGTATTGTATTATATTAATTTCGCGACAAATTGATGCTTAATTTCAACACAAATACCCACCAAGTACGGGTTTTATTTTCCTTGCCATAAAGCATAGCCAGCCTGGTTAACCGCAAATAGTCCCCACTATTGCTGGCTTTAGCGGGTGGGCCGCTAAGTAAAATCTTCTCCAGTCAAGGATGCGATTTCACTACATCACAAAAGCTGATTTCCAATCATGCTGCAAATAATAAATTGGAGTGTTTACTAATATAATTTGATAAAAGTTGGAGAGGCTCTAAAACCGCATTACCCGATGCCAAAGCCAATTCTAAGGTGCAAATTGGCGACCTTTAGGAGAGAAGCCATGTTGTGTATGGGAGGGGACCGCCTATGGGGCGTACTAATTTAATTCCAAATGCGTGGCTAAAGGCTATTGAAAATGTACTGGACAGCTTTGACGGCGCCATCATGATCGATAAAACCGGTAAGGTAGTCCTTTTCTCTGAGAAATACGCTGATCTGGCCGGCCTGAACAAATACGATGTACTGGGGTCGCAAATTATTGAATACTTTCCTACCAGCCGTATGCTCGAAGTGGTGTTCAGCGGCAAGCCAATTCATGCTGATCTCTGGGAAGTGAATGGAACAACAACCTTTGTTTCCCGCATACCGTTAATCCGGAACGGGCAGATAGTCGGTGCCTGCGGGGTCCTTGTCTTTCCATACGTAAATGAGGCCAAGGATTTTTTTCAGCGCTTAAACAACCTCGATCTTGAACTGCAGTACTATAAAAACCAGGTACGCAAACTATCCGGGGCCCGTTACTCGTTTGATGCCATCATCGGATCAAGCCCGGCTATCATCGAGGCCAAAAATTATGCCATGCAGATTGCCAGCACCCGAGCAAATGTACTCCTGGTAGGTGAAACTGGAACGGGCAAAGAATTGTTTGCTCATGCCATTCACCAGGAAAGCCCCCGGCGTGAGCGGCCCTTCGTGCGGGTAAACTGTTCCGGTATTCCAGAGAACCTCGCTGAATCGGAGCTATTCGGCTACGGGGACGGAGCTTTCACCGGTGTTCGCAGGGGTAATAAGCCGGGCAAGTTTGAGATTGCGAACGGGGGCACCATCTTCCTTGATGAAATAAATAAACTGCCTTACCATATACAGGCTAAATTATTGAGGGTATTGTCGGACGGAGAAATTGAGCGGGTGGGAGGAAACGAAGTATACCTGATCGATACGCGGTTCGTCACTGCAACCAATGTCGATCTGGGTAGGGCCGTTCAGAACAATCTCTTTCGCGAGGATCTCTTCTACCGCCTCAAGGTCAATACTATCAAGATACCCTCTCTGCGCGAACGCCGTAGTGATATACCTTTGCTGTGCGACTACTTTATAAACCGGTGCAATGATGAACTGGGAATCCATATTTCGGGATTGGATGCTGAGGTGTTTGACTTTTTTAATAGTTATGATTGGCCCGGTAATGTGCAGGAATTAAAAAATGCCATAGAACACATGTGTATTAAAGCTCGCCGCGGACCGCTCCAGGTAATTCACCTGCCCCGAACCATCCTGCAGGCCTCTGGAGAATTGCTGTTTAAAACCGATTTAAGCTTAGAAGCACAGATGAATACGGCTGAAAAAGAGCTGCTAATCAAGGCACTCGAGTGCGTGCACTGGAACCGCTCCAGGGCCGCCGAACTGCTGCAGATTCACCGCACCTCACTATACGCGAAAATGAAAAAACATGGTCTTCTGGATCTACCTGGTTAGATGTATTAACCTTCAAATTGACCATCAAACTCCCCTGATCCATTCCCAACAAAAACCGGCTCCCCTGATGCTTAAGGGAAAGCCGGT
>JBEHWI010000035.1:0-27849 GCA_040217815.1 Syntrophomonadaceae bacterium
GTCAAGGAGTTCCCCGATATGCATTATCTCCTCATAGGCATTTTGGGGTTCAAATTCTTCATGTTCAAAGATTTCATCAAAGATGTTGAAAATGTGAATTGTCCTGCCCAATTTCGCGGCAAAAGCTACAGTATCATCCAAGAACCAGGTCGACTGCAAGCCCATTATTGGGCCGGTTACAATGCTGATTACGTTAGGCATTTGCGTCCCCCTTTGGCAAGGTTACAAGTTAAAGATCAATTAACTTTATTGACAACTTCATTGAGTTTACAATGAACCTACAAAAGCGCCAAATTCCTCCACAATTATCTATTTATTAGCATAATACTTATTTATAGTTGCCACAACCATATCCTACCTATGTTTTAGCAAAATATTTTTGCTCATACTCTTTCTACTTCGGTTTAGTGGTTTTTGTGATTTGAGTTTGGTAATAAGCTCAAGTACAACGGACAATAATGGACGGAGCAAAAAGGTCCATCTGCTACCTAATCAAAGAGTGGAAAATGGGACCGTCCCCGTGTCACTGGCTGAAGCGCCAGTTGCCAGAACGCCTGTTCGGTTATATAATTATATTAACTTGGCGGGCTGGCTGCCCCCCTATTTCTTAGAGAGGGAGGAAATAGGCTAAAAATGGAGAATGTAGATAGAAACCATTTCGACTTTTCCCCGCTAAAACAGATATGTATTTTCCCAAGGAGTGCGGAAATGGACATAATTGACGTAAGTGTAAATGCAAAACATCTATCAATTGATACTTCGGGAACATATAAAACCATAACTAATGATTTAGTCCGATATTTGGATTCAGATTCTGAACGCACGCAATTTGCCCAGTGTTTTTGTTTTGAAATAATTAAGTGCCTTTGGAATTCTTATTGCCAAACCATCAATTCTTCGAAACCGTTGAGAAACCTGAATTTGAATGTGTGTTCTTCTTCAGAATATCTAAAAGAAATGGCTAGTAATATTGCTTCTGATTTGTCTTCATCCGATCTGTATGTAAGCAGTTATGTGGTAGGCTCTATATATACTTCACTGCTTCCTTCATCATACCGCTCAAAATACGGCTCATATTATACTCCGCCTTTCCTGGTAAAGCGTTTACTTGATGAAGTGGGAAAGGCAGGATTCAATTGGGCGACAGGGTCGGTGATGGATCCAGCCTGTGGGGGAGGAGCCTTCCTTATGCCCGTAGTATCTAAGATGCTGGAGACTGCTACCGGCACTCCCGAGGCTATTATAAAAGGAATATGCGGCAGAATCCGGGGCCAGGAAATTGACGCATTTGCCGGATGGGTGTCCCAGGTATTTTTGGATATTATCTTACTTCCCTTAAGCGAACAGTATAACACTCAGGTTCCTGTTGTTGTAGACATTGTCGATTCTTTAAACCAACCTGTTCAGAGAAAATATGATTTGATTGTCGGTAATCCTCCCTATGGGAAACTGCGGCTTGATGATGATATGCGGGATAAATACCGGCATTCTTTGTTTGGGCATGCCAACAATTATGGATTGTTTACTGATCTGGCCATACAGCTTACCAAGAAAAAAGGATTCATCGGATATGTTACCCCTACCTCCTTCTTGAGCGGTCAGTATTTTAAAGCCCTTCGCTCTTTACTATATCGGGAAGCGCCTTTATATTCGATTGATTTCGTAACCGATCGTGAAGGTATCTTTGATGATGTTTTACAAGAAACAGCATTGTCTGTTTTTGTAAAGGGCTCTAATACCAGGTCTGTGTCTGTCAATACGGTATCTCCCAGTGATTCACTTAATGAGAATGCCAAAGTCACTAATTTGGGCCGGTATTCCATATCAGAAGACGGTCCCTGGTTAATGCCTAGGGAGCTTAGTCAAGTAGAGTACCTGAAAAAATGCAACCACATGAATACTAGGTTAATTGATTTGGGCTACAAGGTTTCAACGGGGCAGTTGGTTTGGAATCGCCACAAAAGCCAGCTCAAAGAAACCTTTAATGACGATGGTAGGAATTTCCCCATAATATGGGCAGAATCGATATCAAGAGATCGTTTTAAATATAGTTTCGGTAAAAAGAATCATAAACCGTTTATAGAGCTGCAAAACGATCAGGAATACCTGCTTACTCGCAAAGAGTGTATTTTAGCTCAACGTACCACCTCAAAAGAACAGGATAGAAGGTTAATTACCGCAGTAATTCCTCAAGATTTTATTTCCAGGTACAGCGGTGTAGTGGTAGAAAACCATATCAACATGATCTATTGTGTTGACAATAAGGGGATTGAACCAGCTACTATTTGCACTCTGCTAAATAGCAAGACTCTTGATATGTTATTGCGCTGTATTTCCGGAAGTGTGGCTGTGAGCGCCTATGAACTCAATTCTCTTCCATTACCAAACCTGATATCGCTTCTATCATTCCAGGAGTTAATTCAGCAAGGAATTATACCGGATGACATCGAACTAGAGATCATGAAAATGTACGAGGTGGATTTAAGTGGTAACCTATCCAAAAATATTGCAAGTTGATGATATTCGTGCACGGCTTGAAGACATTTTTCCAGAAGGGATAGACAACCGAAATTATGTAATAAGAGAAATGGCGGCCAAAACAATATTTGTCATGCTTTATGCCGGGGCCATTGAAGGAAACGATCTTTGGATAAGACCCAGTCAGGTTTGTACTATGACAAACGAGCAAGCTGCCAAAATAGAGCTTCAAGAGCGTCAAGAATGGTATGAAAAGAGTCTCAAACCAGGTTTCATGATCGAAGGTGCCCATTGGTATGCGGACAATACCAGAGAACCAATTCGTGATGAAACACTTCGCCATGGGCTTATCGCCCTGGGAGCGGTTGTAGAACGTAAAGGTTTACCAACCACTTCTCCCACTCCACGCTTTACGCTAAACAGACATTTTGCGGAACTATTTTCCCCTACTTTAAAGGGCGAAAAATTGGCTGAAGAAATTGACAAGTGGCAAAAAAAGTATCTATCAAAACAATCCTTAGCTAGAGTATTACTTCTACGCATGGGTACAACCGTTTCTTCTGATAAAGTTCAAGTTACTCTCCCCAATAAAGAAGTGCGGCTTCTTAATCCGGGATTGAGTTCTAAAATATGCAAAGCAGTAATTGAACAGTTTGCCCCGCGCTTCCTGGTAGAACCTGCTTTATTATGGTTATCTGAAAGCGGCAATAAAGTCATTGCCAATGATGAAAAGCTGGCATCATCTTTAAATCTTCATATCGACCCGTCGAAAAATCTGCCTGATATTATTTTAGTTGACATCGGTGAGGAATTTATAATCGTTTTTGTTGAAGCGGTGGCTACAGATGGTCCTATTAATGAGCAAAGGAAGCAATCATTGAAACAAATAGCAGTTGAGGCAGGCTTTGATGAAAATAACGTTATGTTTATGACTGCTTTTCTAGATCGGCAAAGCCCCGAATATAAAAGACTTGGGCCCAACCTTGCCTGGGGGACATATGTGTGGTTTATGTCAGAGCCGGATAATATTATTGTGCTAAAAGCTGGCAGTGAGACAAAATTGGTTTCATTGAGATCTGAAATATAACAGTATCACGCTTTCAGGCAATGCGCGGGGCCGGTTCTGGTGCCCCACGAGATATTTCAGCGACCGATTAACCAGTGGACAAGGGGGACGGAGCAAAATGTCCCATCCGCTACTTTTCCAAAAAGGGACAAATGGGACCGTTCCCGCTGGGTATAGAGGCGTTTCTGGACCCAAAATCCTAAATTTGGTGGTGCAGTCTGCCAGCGCCTTGTAACCCTAAGTGTCTAGGGGCCGGCGCATCGTATTCTATTAGTTCAAAGGTTGCTCATAATAATAGAACGAACGCTTTCAGACAAATTATTCATTTCTTCTTTGGTAAGTCCCATAGGATCTATCGGATCGGATATAATAACTTCAACGTGAGCGGGCTTAATTCTAAAGCCGTTTTGTTCCAACAGCTTATAGCTTCCTTTAATAGTAACGGGAATAATCAATACATTGGCTTTAGTCGCGATTCTTAAGCCGCCCGCCTTAAATTCTCCCATAGCAGTCCCTTGGGAACGGGTACCTTCAGGGAAAATAGCCATCGAATATCCCTGTCTCAAATATTCTCCAGCCTCTTTCATGACCCGAAGAGATTGCCGCATATCATTTCTATCCAAAAAAACGCAGTTCATCTCTTTCATCCAATCACGAATGAGGGGCATCTTTAGCAGTTCGATTTTGGCGATAAATGCTTTCGGTTTATCGATAGTTCCCAATAATATCGGGATATCAAAATTGCCTTGATGATTACTTACGAACAAAACCGTTCGATCTGCCGGCAACTTTTCTGAACCTGTTACCGTCACCGATGCTCCGGCTAATCTTAATAAGTCTTTCGCCCATTTTGATGTTACTTTACTCACTAAGATATCATGTTCTTTTATCTTACCCTCTTTAAAAAGACGCTTGGCTTTGAAGTATTTGGGCAGAAGTTTTATCAGATAAAGCCAAAAATATATAAACCAAATGATTGTACGAAACATCTCTTAACTCCTCCGGGCACCTGGAGCCCGCATCATTTAATTTATTATGGGTTGCTTTCTAATTCTCCCTGGTAACTACAAAATCCTCCGATAATAGATAGCATCTTACAAAGCATTAACTACCGGCGTACTTTGATCTTGGTCCTGATTCGGCTTAGCCGATCCAATGCTTCGTACAGGGTGTTGTCCTCTTTAGCAAAATGCAGCCGGATTAGATGGTTAATATCTTCGTGAAAAAAGCTTGATCCCGGAACGGCTCCCACACCGACATCACGGGCGAGAACTTCGCAGAATTCAAGGTCGCTTTGATAGCCGAACTCCGAAATATCGAGCAGCACATAATACGCACCTTCCGGAGTGTTGTGAACAATACCGACCCGATCAAGGCCCTGCATAAACAGATCTCGTTTATGGGTATATTCCTGTTTCAGATGTTCGTAATAGTCATCTGGGAACTGAAGCCCTACAACCGCTGCTTCTTGAAGAGGTGCGGCAGCCCCTACGGTCAGAAAATCGTGAACCTTTTTGGCGACGTCAACAATATACTCCGGAGCAATAATATAACCCAGACGCCAGCCTGTTATCGAATAGGTTTTAGACAGTGAACTGCAGGAAAGGGTCCGCTCGAACATTCCGGGCAGAGATGCAATGTAGGTATGTTTATGCGGAGCATAGACGATGTGTTCATAGACTTCGTCGGTTATAACAAATGCATCGTATATTATAGCAAGATCGGCAATGAGCTCAAGCTCGCCGCGGGTAAATACTTTACCGCACGGATTGGATGGATTGCACAGAATTAGGGCTTTGGGACGCTGTTTAAAGGCAGCCTCCAATTCATCCGGGTTGAACTGGAATGACGGCGGGTATAAGGGAACATAAATCGGCTCCGCTCCGGACAGTATTGTATCTGCACCGTAGTTTTCATAGAACGGCGAAAATACGATTACTTTATCCCCAGGATTGGCGACGGTCATCATGGCCGCCATCATGGCTTCCGTGCTTCCGCAGGTGACGACGATTTCCTTTTCCGGGTCAATTTCTCTTGCCATCAGCCGGGACTGTTTTGCCGCCAGGGCATTCCGGAAGTTCTGTGCTCCCCAGGTAAGGGCATACTGATGCGGCCCACCATGAGATACTTGCGCCAGACGGTCCAATATTTCACGGGGCGGATCAAAATCGGGAAAACCCTGCGATAAGTTCACCGCATTATACTGTAAGGAGATGCGGGTCATTCTGCGGATTACGGAATCAGTGAATGTTGCGGTTCTGTTTGATAACTGCGGCATATTTTGTTCCTTTCACAAATAACCGTCCAGACCGACCAAAGGTCGTATCGGCAAGGTCTAATAAATGTTTTGCTCCCTTTTTGCTCTATTCTTTATCTTATCAGACTTTCCGAAGATTTAGCATTCAACCCCGGAATCAAAGATAAACGTACGGCTTCCGTAATCCTGGGTTTCTATTGATGCGTGACCATAAACAGCTGTTTCATTTTGAGTAATAGTGACAGGGGGACGGGGTTATTGACACACCCATATTATAAAGACATTGAACTCAAATGTGTTAATAACCCCGTCCCCCTGATATTTGAAGCCATTTGTTAGTTCTTTTCACTTCTTTATCACTCTATTTTTTTCGCAGGACGAAAGCAATAAAATTCAGATATTTTCCGCCTCCTGCGCCCATTGTTTTGCGGTCATTGACCGCAATCTCATTTTCCTGGTTCAGCCAATCCGCCCAAACTTCCTCGTTGCTTTCCATCTCGTATATGGAAATAACTTCGGCGTTGTGGCTGTTGTTCACTATTTCCGTCCAATAAGCAATATCACGCAGATAGGCAAGCTGCTCCGGCGTCCACGAGAGAAGTAATTCTTTCGGCAGGTTATCATGGCAATCCTTTTTAAGGCCCGGTACACAGGCATATATATAACCGCCATGCTTAACGAAAGGCAGCAGCTTTGCGTCTAAATATTCCGGGTCGCGTCCCCAAAAATTATACGAATCGGTGCTGACCACCGCATCGAAAAATTCTTTCTCAAAGGGCAAGGCGGTGGCGTCAGCCTTAACGGGAGTAATCTGTTCAAGGGTTAACCCCATTTCATAAAAAAACCTACGGTTTTCTTGCGGTTCACTCCACAAATCGGCGGCGTAAACCTTGAAGCCATAATCTTTTACGAGCATAACGCTTGTAAGCCCTTGCCCACTTCCGAGGTCGCAGACGACACTTCCAGCAGGGATTTTATGATTTAGCAGCATTTCTTCCTGCAATTTGAACGGGTTAGGCCCCATGATTTTAGCCAGTAATTCGGGGGTATTGTACTTTTGGCTTTTAGGATACTCCATTGTGATTACTCCTTATCTTATCTTTTATTTGCTTTATTGCTTTTGCATAGTTAAATTATACCTCGTTCCTTTTACATGGGTGTTCATGGTTACTCTTCAATTAGTGATTATTCAAAACATTTACCAATGATAATTTTCAGGCGCAACGCAGATATTAAATAATATCGAATGATTGGAGGTTGGATGACATGGAAAAAAGAGTTATTGGCTATTTTGAGGATAACAGGAGAACTGAACAGGCTGCAAATGAATTAAAAGCAAAAGGGTTTAGTGAAATTTCTATCCTGGGGAACGAACAGGGAGGAAACATCAACCATAAAAGTAGCGGCAATACCAGATTGAGCTTTGATGATCAGAACCTGACTAAAGGTACGGTAACCGGCGGTGCTCTAGGCGGAGTTGCTGGACTAGCCGCAGGCGCAGGAACTCTGGGGGCACTCGGTGCTGCAGCACTACTTATTCCAGGGGTGGGACCAATCGTTGCCCTGGGTCCGATAGCAGCCGCTCTGGGTGGTGCTGCAACCGGTGGTGTGGCAGGGGCACTGGTTGATTACGGTATTCCCAAAGATCGTAGTGATTTCTATGAAACCAAGATCAAAGAAGGCAAAACTATAATGATTCTTAAGGCGAATGAAGATAAAATCGATACCGCTGCTGAGATTTTGAGAAATAACGGTGCTAATGACGTAAGGGTTCATTAATAACTATATATTAATGGATCTGTGATGCGCTTTATCAAGCAAAAAAGGTAGTGGACACGGTGTATCCCAAGCCTTGGGAAGAGTCCAAGACGATGTAAAATAAGGTGGTAATTTTTAGGGACAGACGGCCGAAAAAGCCAGAGCTGCCCCTTTTTGCTGACCACTCCACCCAAGTGCCAAGGTGAATATAAATGCGTAGTGACAGGGGCGTATGACAGGGGGACGGGGTTGTTGACACACCCATATTATCAAGACATTGAACTAAATGTGTCAATAACCCCGTCCCCTTAATAAGATGAATTAATGTGTAAGGACAGCCACGCTTCCCTTTTTATGCCCCGTTTCCACGTACCTGTGCGCTTCCGCCATTTGCTCCAATGAGTATGTTCTATCAATGACGGCCCGCAGCTTTCCTGATTCTATCAATTGATTCAGAAAAGCCAGGTCCTCTTTTTTCTCGGCAGGCTTACGTAAGCCTGTGGCCATGAAAATAGCCTTTTTGCTTCTGAACAATGAGGTCCATAGCATATTCAGCATGATATTCAATGAGGGAACGGTATTAAGATATATCCCATCCGTCGCCAGGATTTTTCTGCATCTGGAAAACGAACTTTTTGAAACGGCATCAAAAACAATGTCGTACTTTTGGCCGGATTTCGTATAATCTTCTTTTGTGTAGTCGATTGCTTTATCAGCTCCAATAGACTTGACCAGCTCTAAATTTGTGGGACCGCAGACGGCAGTGACATCAGCTCCGTAATATTTCGCGAGCTGCACCGCATACACGCCGATCCCTCCGGATGCGCCGATAATTAAGATTTTTTGGCCTTTTCTAATTTTCCCACTGTCTCTAAGAAAGGGCAGTGCGGTGAGCGAACCTTCGCTGATGGCCGCGGCCTCTTCAAATGTGACCCTTGCCGGTATGATTGCCAGCGCTTCTTTTTCCTGCAGTACGATGTATTCGGCATTCGTGCCCATATTAATGCCGGAAGAACCGTAAATTGCATCACCTGCTTTAAATAACGTTACATTTTTTCCTACCTTTTCTATAACACCAGAGAGCACGTCTCCCGGGATTTTTCCAGGGCGGATCAATCCAGTAAAAAGGCGCGAAATAAAAGGTTCGCCTTTTCGAAAAGCACAGTCCGGTGGAGCCGCTACCGTTGCCTCAATTCTTACCAGCACCTCATTATCACCGGGTATGGGTTTCTCTGCTTGAACCAACTGGAGAACCTCCGGTGGCCCGTATTTCTTGCATACAACTGCTTTCAAACTCAATCTTCCTCGTTTCTACGAAATGTCCCCGTCGGGTCCAGATCCAACAAATCACTTCACGATAGCACTTGCCAAATGCACATGCTCACTTGCCGAATAATCTTCATTATATTCGGTGAAGTACCTTTTCTGTATCTCCTGGGGACCTAAATTATCCAGCAGGCATAGTCCAAGGCGACCTAATTCCATGCCAAGTGTCGATGGCTCAAATCCCGTGATCATAGTTTCTCCAGTACTCTTTGTTCTCTCCATTATATATTTCAGGCGATACGAGGCTTTTTCCGGATCAAAAGCTGATTTATCGTAGTAATCGAATACAATTTCGTTGCCGCTGCTGGATAAACTGACAATCGCCTTAAGTGTCGTCCATATCGCCTCAAGCGGTAGATACTGGGTTACACCCATCCAACTGAAAAAGCTCAATTGTCTCGGATCATACTCCGATTTGGTAAGGGCTGAAGCCAGGTCTTCCCGGGTAAAATCAACCGCGATATAGTGAAGGTTTTCCGGTTTTTCAAGGTTTATGCGGGCTAATAAATGTCGTTTTACTTCCTGGGTTTCCGGGAGATCAAGCTCGAATACCTTCAGGCGGCCAGCCAGATCCAGGCGACGAAAAGCAAAGGTATCTAGTCCTGCCCCCAGAATTACGTATTGGTTTATTCCTTTCCCAATGGCTTCTTCAAGCCGCTCTTCCACAAATCGTGCTCTAGCTAGCATGGGACCGGCCATAGTACGCATAGCTATGCGAAAAGATGCTTCAGCATCTATACATTCTTTCGCGAGCTCTGGGGCCATTTGTGCAGCGGATTCGCTCAAATGCCGCTTTAGTCCTTCCCGCACTTCCTCCGGCACCAATTCAAATGCGAGTGTATCATTAAATATCTTGGGATTATCATGTACTGCGTGGAATCCGCGCAGGAATGCCGCCACAAAAGCGGAGCCGCTAGGATTTCTACTTGCCATTAATACCCCTCCCTTAGCTGAAAATTTATCAGCTGCCTCATATTTGTCTTCGATAATTTTCCATTCTATCCCTGCGATTTCAACCAAGAAAAATGTTCATAATTCCGACATTATAGGCATTTTTATATTTGTTTTCGGTAAATGATTATTTAAGGGAATCCCCTACTTAAGGAAAAACCCGAAACATTCTTTATGAGAGGATACTAGCTTTTAAGGCAGAAGGTAATTCAAAACCTGCTATTTCCATAGCGGGTTCGTCTTCTATTAGCCTAGGTGGGAGATTTGAGATTGTAAATTTTCTTTTTGTTGAGTTAAGGGTTCTCGGAGGGCGCGGGGACAGGTTCGAAATTAAACACAAGGGGAAAAAAAGAGACGGCTCTCTTGTTAATCACCTGATTTATCATCATTATTTTTAAAATGAGGTTTGTTTGAAAATGGGCCTAATACAGGCAAAATAATCTTTTTAAAGCTTAAATCCAGTTCGTTTTCATACCACATCTGAAACAAGTAGATAACAAGAAAATTAGGTATAACCGGTAAAAACGCTAAAAAGTTAGTGGCATTGACGCGAATCCATATTCCCCGGAGACTAAACCAAGGCTGTACAAAAAAAACAAAAACAAACCCCAATGAAATTTGAACCAAGGTGTACATCCAGAACCTACCATAAGTATATTTTAATATCCAAATGTCAGCTGCAAAAAAGAAACCGAAAGTTAAAGGTAGAATCTCATTTAAAGGGAATACATTTTCCTTAACAATCCACCAATTGAGTGCTACACCCATATCAAGAATAAGAATGGTTGAAATTATAGCAATTAGTCCAGCTGGCACAAATCTTTTTAGGTCTTCTTTTCTCAAGAAGAAAAGTGAAAGCCAGGGCACAATTATCATAGACCATAATATTACCTTGTTGCTCATGGTAGTTCTCCGTTGGCAAAGTAATTATTATTGGTATTGTTTATCCCCTTCGTTTTTATATACCAGTTATCTGAACTAACAAAATGCTAAAAGCTTTCCACTACCTCCACAATTTGGCTTTAGCTCGAATAAGGGTTTATTTTGGGGGTTCAGGGGTTGGAGAGAGCAAGGGGGGGCTTATCAAGTATTTACCCCACAGTTCATCATTGTGGGGTAAGATATTGCTATTTCTGTATTATAACTTGACCCTTAACTTCTTCAATAATACAGCTTGATATAGTACCATAAATATACATCTTAATAACGAAAGGACATTAAGCCCGTGCTCGATCCAATCTATCGCTAGTTTTCAAATGTAATCAAATAACTGTGGTTATGAAGTATAGCCTTAGTTTGTCATGCATTTGAATAACATATGATAGTGGATTAGCTGTGCGAAAATGCCTGATTGCAACAGCACACTATCCTGGTGTGCTTTTTTCGTGCAATTGTATGAGAAATTGAAGAAATGAGGTTTTGCCATGTTTAATATTAGAAAAATCCAAGAACAGGTACTGTTTAATGCAATAAAATCAGCCAGTAATAATGAAACCGCAGCCAGAATTGTCTGTGGAGCACAGGAAGAGGACGATGCTGCCTGGGTGAAGTCCGCTATGACCAGACTGGAAAACCACTTTGATCACTCTGCCGTTAAGCAGATCAGAATGAACTGTCAATGCGGATACGGGATGGACGAAAAACTGGCGCTGGTAAAGGAGCTGGTTGCAGCATCATCCAGCATGGAGGAATTCGGGAGCCTGGAAAAGGCCAACGCCGCCGGCATGTTCTGCACCGATGGGGAACTCTATCTGCAGTTCCCGTTTTGCCCCTGCCCGATGCTGGCCGATGTGGACAAATTGGACACCTACGCATGGTGTCAATGCACTACCGGGTATAGCAAGGTCCTTTTCGAGGAAGCGTTTGGTTGTGAAGTCGATGTTGAATTATTGAAAAGTATCAAGGTGGGCGATGAAATATGCCTGATGAAAATCATTCCTCTCGGAACGATTTGGGAATAGCGCAACGAAACTCACCGGATTTCAACACGAATAAACCAGTCAAAACCGGCGGGCGGCAATGTTATGTGCCGCCCGCATTTTACTACCGTTTTTCGAGGCAAAGGGAGCCATTGGTATATCACCCCAAATACCTATTAATATCTTATAAATCAATTAACTTCAGGAAGCCTGCTAAAAAGCAGGCTTCTTCGTGCTCTCCATGAGCTGTTGACTCCGATAGTTGCGAGAAAACCATTATGCATCCAGGCTTGACGGCCCGGTATGCCCGCCGCATAACCTCTGCTGGATTTGGAAAGAACTTTATATTGTCACTTTTCTCAATGCACACATATTATGCGGTATGAAAACAAAAAGCATACAGGAGGTGATTACCTTTGCCACGCAGCAATTACAGAGAGCCCAGCATCACATTTGATGATGTCTGCGAAATACTCAAATCTATAAAGGAGATGCCCGTTTTTGACTGCAGTTTGAGCGGCCAGAGTGGAAAAGGTTTTGTCTGTTCGTCAGTAATCCGCGTGATTGAAAAATCCAACTATGTATTGTGGGTGGTTGTTACCAAAGACGGGAATCTTGCTTATCAAGTAAAAACCCGAAAATGGCTCAGTACTTATTATGAACTCATCGAAGATGCCGATCAGTTTTACGTTGTTTGGAATGATAAAAACCGAATAATAAAATACTACCTGGTTGAGATGACGGATTAAGCATCTCTAATCGTCCCCATCTCTGTGTTATTAGAAGCATAAGTTTGCCGCTGCGGCAAACTTATGCTTCTATTTTATTTCGACAAACTAATGCACCAAGTTGACTGAAGCGTTTGGATAATGGCGTTAATAATTCTTTTCGTCAACCTTGCATATTAATGAGGTGATAGGCTTAGTCGATTCCATTATTTTATAAGCGGATAGGAGGCTTCTTATGTATATATTGAGATTGCGGAAAATACTAGTTTATTTCCTTGGCATACTTCTGGTATCAGTGCTTATATTCATTGCCTATATTTTTGGTTATCAAAAAAATGATGCATTAAGCACCGTTAAACCAACAGTTGAAACGAATCCAGCCCACCACGTTGGTGATACTGCCGACGACATGTGCGTTTGGGTAAACCCTAATGATAAATGGCTAAGTCTGGTTATAGGGGACGATAAGAAGGGCGGACTTTGTGTATGGAATTTAGATGGAACAGAAAACCAGTATTTAGATGGCCAAAGTGAATTAAATAATTTGGATATTCGTTATGATTTCAATTTTGGCCAACAAAAAATCCCTCTTATAGGCGTTGTCAACGAAAATGGAAAGTGTCTGACTTTTTATACAGTAGATTCTGGCACAAGACTGGTTAGAAACATAGGCCGCATACCATTAAATAAGGAAAAGCCCTACGGCGGATGTATGTACTTGAGCGATGCGACGAAGCAGTATTATTTCTTTGTCAACTGGAAAGATGGCACCGTTCAGCAATGGCAACTTGATGGAGCAAGCGGTGAAATCAAAGGAAGCCTGGCTCGAACTTTCAATGTCGGAAGTCAAGTTGAGGGATGCGTTGCCGATGACCAGTTGGGATATTTTTATATTGGCGAAGAAGATGTTGGGGTTTGGAAATATGGCGCAGAACCCGGTGACGGCAGTACCCGTACCATGGTTGATTCTGTCGACAAGCAAGCTGGAGGGCATCTGACCGCAGACGTGGAAGGAATGACTATATACTATGGGAAAGATGGCAATTCCGGATACCTTATCTGCTCCAGCCAGGGAAATAGCACCTTTCAGGTTTATGATAGAGAAAGTAATAAGTATCTTCATTCCTTCACTGTTGGCGCCACGGACTCAATTGATGAAACAACGGAAACTGACGGTTGTGATGTCAGTAATGTGGATCTAGGTGGTCCTTATTCCGAAGGCGTGTTTATTGCTCATGATCACATACAGGATTGTACCGACCGTACCAATGTCAAATTGGTGCCCTGGAAAGAGATAAAAGATGCCATAGATTAATAGAGACGAAGGGGGTAAGTCCATCACAGTGGGGCAAGACATTATAACGCCAGGGGGACGGGATTGTTGTTACATCTCAGAAGTGACAGCAACCCCGTCTTTTTGCTTTATGGAATAATTATTTGAATTCAATCTTATTGGACTACTCATTTAGTAATTTACTAAATGAGTAGTATACTAGAGTAAATATAGTATAGAAGGAATGATTTAGATGAAAATTATTACAATTAACGGCAGTCCAAAAGGTAGAGATAGTACCTCCAAAATAATGATAGATGCATTTACAAAATACCTGGATGATTGTGATATTGTGCATATAACACTGGCTGAAAACGATTTGCAGCATTGCCAGGGTTGTTATTCATGTTGGATAAATGGCTCCGGATGTGTTATTGATGATGATTTTGGCAAAATATTTGCTCTCGCAGATGGTGCCAATTTAATTGTTTTCGCTTCACCAGTATACTTTAAGAATGTTACCGGTCTTTTTAAAAACTTTATAGATAGACTTACTTCAACTGGCAGTCCACATGTCGAGAAAACAGGCGAGTCACCTAAATTTGTTATGCTTTCAAATTGTGGATTCCCATATGAGAGCGAGTTTGAGGTCATCTCATTGTGGATAAAGAGATTCTCCGCCAGCATGAACAGTCCCCTCCTGGGCGAGTTCTATTTCCCCGGTGGAAAGAGGTTAAAGGAGCCTACCGGTGAGGCAGCACTATACTTGGACAACCTTTCTCAGAGCGGTAAAAATATTGTTAATTTGTTAAAAGAATCTGCACAAAACTAACGAAGCGAAATTGGGTTTGGGGGCGTCCTTTGTCCCATCACGGAGAGGCATGCAACCCCAGAACAAAAGCCTTTTATGACAAGTAAAATAGAGGCTGCCCCTCCCGGGACAGCCTCTTGGGTCTAATAGCGATATCTGTTACTGAACTTTGTCCATCAATGATTTGAGCATAACCGCGGCTTCAGCCCGGCTGGCATTCTCCAGAGGGGCAAACAAGCCTTGTCCCCGGCCCTGGATAATTCCCAGTTTATAGGCTCCTTTCACCGAATCGACGGCCCAGGCACTGACGTTGTCTTTATCGACAAAGGTCAGATCTGTTAGGGCATCAAGCTTGCCTCCTGAGTATTTATAGGCACTCATTATCATGCAGGCCATTTCCTGGCGGGTAATCGTTGCGTCAGGGTTAAACTTGCCATCATAACCGCATACAAGACCGAGCTTGGCCGCTCGCGAAACATACCCGGCATACCAATCGTTCATGTTTACATCACTGAAACCGCTGTCGGACAGGTCTTTTTCCTGATGCAACGCCCTGGTCAGCAAGCAGGCAAACTCCGCCCGGGTAATCTGCCGGTCGGGGGCGAATTCACCGTCGCTGACACCTGAAATCACCTGCCGGGCTACCATTACTTCTATGGTATTCTTGGCCCAGTGGTCGGCGATATCGGCAAAGGTTTTGGTAGATTCGGCCACCATATACTTGGAAAGATGATTGGTTTCAGCGGTCAGACGGCCATTTACGATTCTTCCACCCACGTATTCCCACTGACCGGTAGTTTCGTTCAGGAAGTAAACGCACAAAAGTTCAGGATTCGCAGTCCCCTGGGGTACCGGGAAGCTAAGGGTTAGCGCCTGATTAAAGTTGTGGCTGCCGCCCTCTCCGACATTGTATTCGTAAACAGTCATCTGATTTAAATTTGTTGGCGTTGTCGGTAAACCGGATCCCGCCACCTGTTGGATGCTCAGGCTGAATGGCTGATTGGCTGGCAGGGCACCCGCCGGGATAACAATTGAATATCCCGGACCATTGAGAACTATGTCCTGATTTTGTCTCTGAGCTTCCGCTATGACTTCCTGGGGAAGGTTAACAACTACCTCCTTATTGCCAGCCCCTTCCAATGTTGAAAGGTCAATGACCAGCGGCTCCCCTTTTTGCATGGCAGCCAAAACCTTGGTCGGGTCAACAGTGATTTCCTCTTTACCTTCACTGCTCTTCACCGTACTGATGTTCTGGGCCGGGGTTCCTCCACCGCCGCCTGTGGTCGGCACCACTACAACAGGTGCGGCTTCTGTCTTGAAGTACACAGTCTTGCTCTCACCCAGAGAAGCACTGCTGTTTGCACTCAAATCCTGGTCAATGACAATGCGGTAAGTAGTTCCCTGGCTTAATGCAACAGAGGGTACCAGACGCAGTACATTTTTTTGAGTTACTACCTTGCTATCCACCGGGTCTTTATTAGTCTTGACCGAACTGTCCAGTGGGTAATACTCTCCATAAGTCGCTTCACTACTCCCAAGTACTACACTGCAGTTTATCTGATTCCCAGAACTGTTATCATATATGCTTATACAGTCCTGGTTTCTCTCGTTTAAGCCCAGGAAACTAGTAACTCCACTTGGCAAGCCGGCTGACGGCCATTGGTTATTATTGAAAAAGTTTACGTTACTGTTAAACACCAGGTCTATTTGGCTCGGAACTGGTTGCGCGGTCAGCGTCGAATTTGCACTGGACAGCGGAATAGACCCACCCAGGAATTCAAAAGTCTTTGATTGGCTGGCTATAGTAACGCTGTCTTCCTGAGTCGTGCTCGCAGCATGAACACTGATCTTAACTGTATCCCCGGCCTTGTCTCCCGCCCCCAGATTGAAGTTGGTGGTAAAGAAGCCGCTGGAATCGGTGTTAACCTGTGAAGTATAAATGGTATTGCTACCGTTCTGTACTACTACCAGGGCGGGGATGCCGGATAAACCGGCTTGATTCTCCCCTACCCAACCTTGCACCAGGAGTACGGCACCAGGTGCATATTGCCTGGCAGCCCCGTTGGTGGTAAAGATTATTTGCGGCGCCGCACTGGCGAGCATTGGATTTAACAGTATCATCAGAGCTATAATCAGCGCAGCTAGAGTTTTTCTTGCTCTCATAATGTTCCTCCTTTCCTTGAAACCACTTAACCTTTTTGCGACTACTGAATATTCAGTGTGAAGCTAAGCGGTTCAGCTTCCGGAAACGTCTTGGCGTCGTTCCAGATAATAACGCTTCCATACACTTTTCCGGTCATATTCGAAGGAACCGTAAAGGTAAGTTCAAGCTTGCCTGCCTCAAGTTTAACCTCGGGGCTGCCCAGAACGGTGCCGCCCTTATCAGCCCGTGCTCCTTTGCCGCCGCGCAAGACAATGGCGGAATAGGTCTGGACATCATCTCCCACGATGTTTGTCACCGGCACAGTTATTGTATAGCTCTGGCCCTGTTCCAGATAGCTTACTACCTGATCGCCGTTCTTAATAATCGGGGCACCGATCTGGTAGTGCTGTTCAGGACTTACTACAGTTTCCGACGTAATAGTCAGGATCTTATTTACAATATTATTTCCCGTTCCAGCAACAACCGTTACAAAAGCATCTGAAACATCCGGTACTTTAAAAGTACAGGAATATTCCCCATTATCGGTTGCCTTTACAGCATCAAAGACAATTGTATTTGGGGTGCTGTCCACTATTCTAATACACACCCAATCATTTGGTTCTGCAGTTCCATAGGCGGTTATGCTGTCTCCTACTTTTGCCTTATTCTGGGTTAAGGTTAAGCTGACACTGCCGGTGGGAATAGATTCTGTAACCCTCTGGATTACACCTGTATCAGTATAACCAGTTGCCTTAACAACTACGGCATAGTCTTTGGCACTGGCAAGTACGCCGGCGGCAAAGGAAACAGAACCGGCATTTACAGTATAATTGCCGCTCAAGGGATTTCCATCGACGGTGATGGTGGTAATGCTTTCCCTCCAGGCAGGATCATCTATGAAAAGAATTTCGATAGGCTGACCGACGGTGTTATCAGTTGTATCAGCTGTTAATGATGGGGCCGCAGGTATGAGCGGAGCAGCTATGGTCTGAGTGATGCTGGCATCAGTATAACCTGCAGCCGTAACAACTATGGCATAGTCTTTATAACTGGTAAAGACATCAGCACCTATAGTTATTATATTGGCTGCCACCGTGTATTTACCAGCCTCTAATGGATTACCATCGACGGTAATTCCGGTAATGGCAACCCTCCAATCCTCATTATCCGTGAAGATAATTTCTACAGGTTGACCGACTGTGTTGTTTGATGTATCAGATGTTAAGGATGGGGCCTGGGCTGGAGGTATGTCAGCGACAGTCTGAGTGACGCTGGCATCGGTATAGTCGGCGGCCTTAACAACTATAGCATAGTCTTTGGCGCTCGCAAAAGCATCAGCAGCTATAGTAATACTATTGGCTGCCACCGTGTATTTACCGGCCTCTACTGGATTGCCATCGATGGTAATCCCGGTAATGGCAGCTGTCCAGACGGCATCATCAGCAAATGTCAGTACAACGGGCTGGCTGACAAAATTGTCGCTGCTATCCGCTGTCAGAGACGGGGCAATTGCTGCCATCTTTAGGGTCTGGTATAGAACCGTAGTCCCGTCCGTATCATAGATGATAATTCCATAACTGCCGTCAGTCGGAGCGGTAAACTGGTTATTGGCCAACAAGGCGGCCACTGCAGTCTCTGCGCTGGCAGCATCGGTAATGGCAATGCCATTTAAAGTTGCGCCTTTATAGGCCATAAACTTAGAATTGATGATATTGTTGGAGATTGTCGCCGAGCCCAGTTCGATCCGGATGTCGGCATCCGTGGGAAAGTTGTTGTTGGTCAGGGTCAACTTCTTGCCGTATCCCGGTTTACCATAAAAAGAGGGATTCGCGGTCGAAGCAAAAATCGCATAACGCTTGGCCGGGGAAAAGCGGCAGTTGTTAACCACTAATTCATTCACCAATTCTGTGTAGTCTGAAGCATTGATGATATAATTGATGTTTTCCGTTCGCTCAAACATAATCGTATCACAAATCAATGTTCTAGTAGGATTTGCTGCCAGAATGCCCGAAGTTGATGTACTATTCCCGTCAACAGTCATATTACCGATGGCCAAATTTGAATCAGATGTGAACATATCCCCGGTAGTTATGTTGTTGTCTATTACCACCGTTTTATTCTGACAGTCGAAGGTTCCCGTCCCAGTCAATCCTTTAGATAGAATGATATTTTTCACCACGGACCTGCCCAGAGCAGTCGCAAACTCGGTAAAGGTAGCGACGGGTGCCGTCTCCGTCCAGCGCACGGTCAGGTTGTAGTCTTTGGTATCGCTTGCGGTCCCGGAATTGATGGTGGCAGTGAGTTTAATGTCTACGGAATCGGCATCAGCCGGTCTGGTTACCTTCCCGGTGGCAGTATCAATGATACCGGAGGGTGTTGCCGACCAGGCAACGCTGGAGCTGGAGTAGGGAGCAACGCTGCCGTTCATTATACTCTTTAAATTCCGGGTAACGCTGGCCGCGCTGTCACCGTCGGCATAGGTTAAGAGGTCCATGGCCTTGATATTGGCGACGGTCTCGGCGTCAGTGAGAACTGATACACTGATTTCCGGCAGCATCTCCGACACATTGCCTTCGCCATCCACGACTTGCGCGCTGTAGCGGTAGGTCTGACCGTTTGTCACCGTGCGATCGGCATAATAGTAATACCTGCTGGTACCGCTTTCTGTAAAACCATCCAAATAAGTACACTCATTAAAAAGTACTCCATCCCGGTAAAAGTTAATGGTCTTTATTGCCGAGGGATCAGTGCTGTGTAGCGCCAGCTGTACCTCATTTGGCTTTAATGACCTTATTTCAAGGTTGCTCGGCGATATCTCGGTATCCGCCCAGATGCCGTAATCTTGTAATTCGCCCGGATGATCACTTCCCCCGCCCCAATGACCAGCTAAAATACATCTGAGGGCCTGGCCGCCCGGCACATCTATCAGCTCAGCCCCCTTTTTTACATCTTCCGCACTGAAATTATGGGGTTGTTCAGGCGACCCAACGAAAGATGGTAAACTTAATTCCTGCCAATATCCATAACCACCAGAGGAAATGGCACACTTTTGCGGATCGATACCCTCCTTCAATGGGAGGGTAACCCGCATTGCATTGACATAAGAGGGTTCCCAGCCGCCGGTAAAGTTGCAATCGATAAATTTCCCACCTATTTGATATCCATACCTGGAACCAGGTTGCAGTTCATTCACCAATAGGGTAACCGCACCGGGGGTGAATTGATAGGTTCCCAAATCGACGATCATACCTCCCTCAAAGGCCATGGGGTGGCCGGTGACCACCGGAAACGCGACGCCCAGAGGCAGCAGCGAGGTGGTGATCGGTCCTACCTGGGGCCCGTCGGTGCTTTCGTTTCCATTGGCGTCAAAAGCTTCCACCTTGAAAGTATAGGTCGTGCCGGAACTCAGATCCAGCGTGCAACTGGCACCAGTAAATGTTTTCTGCTCCACCGGGTTGGTGGTGTCACTACCCTGATAGACTTTTGCCTTATAGCCCGTCACCCCAATGTTGTCACCAGCAACCCCGCTCCAGTTCAGGGTCACGCTCTGAGGGCCGAGAGCGCTATATGAAAGGCTGCCATCGGTCCAGGTGGGAGGGGTCACGTCATACGCAGGGGTAGTCACGCTGAGGCTGGGCCCATCAGTGCTCTCATTCCCGCTCTTATCCACCGCCTGGACGGTAAAGGTATATGGGGTGGCGGGAGTCAGGCCGCTCACAACGTAAGTGGTGGAACTGATCGTGTCAGGCGTTAATAAGGTTCCATCCCGGTAAATCTTATAACCCAGTAATTTATTCTGGTTGTCTTTTGCCTTGCTCCAGTTCAAGGTTATACTATCCGCGACCAGGTTGGATTGGGTCAGGCTGCCGCTCGGCCAGGTGGGCGGTGTGGCATCCGGCGTTCTTGCGGTGGCATTAAGTCCAAAACGGCTTGGTTTCCCATCCCCATCCACCGCCTGGACGGTAAATGCGTAGTTGGTATTTTGAGTCAACCCGGTAACAGCAAAACTGGTAGCAGTGATTATGTCAGGCGTCAGCAAAGTTGAGCCCTGGTAGACCCTGTAGCCGACGACGCCTACATCATCCAGAGCCGGGTTCCAGTTCAAAGTCAGGCTGGCAGCTGTCAGGTCCGAAACCGTTAGGGTTTTATCAGACCAATAGGGCACCGTTGGATCTATCGTTTCGGGTTTTACCACTCGGATGCTGTAGCCTTGAACAAAATATAGTTTGCCATTCGTCGTATCAAAGGTCATACCGCTCGGGTAATTTACTGCCACGTCGCTAGCCTGTCCATCGAACATAGTAGAATTGTAGGTTCCATTACCTGCAAAAGTGGTGATTATTTTTGTGGCGGCATCAATCTTGCGAATTCTCTTGTTATTATAATCGGCGATATACAAATTGCCGGCGCCATCAAAGGCCAAACCCTGCGGATTAGATAGTTGAGCAGAGGCGGCTGGTCCATCATCACCGGAAAACCCACTGGTCCCGGTACCTGCCACGGTGCTTATTATTTGGGTGCTGGCATCAACCATGCGAATCTTTTGATTGAAGCTATCAGCAATGTAGAGATTGCCGGCACTATCCAGCGCCAACCCGCGAATGCTATCTGAGATTTTCGCTTTGACTGCCGGACCACCGTCCCCGGTAGAACCACCTTTTTTATTGGTACCTGCCACGATGCTGACACTTTTGGTAACGGCGTCGATCTTGCTTATTATCTTATACTTTGAATCGGCAAGATAGAGATTCCCTGAGCTGTCCACCGCCATTGCATAAACAATCCCATAATAATCCACTGAACTCAAGCTGCCATCGGCACCTATTATTCGAATCCTATTATTCTTTTGATCAGCAATGAAAAGATTGCCTGCTCCATCTACGGCCACCGCCGTTGGGGTATCCAGAAAATTATGATCCGTTCCGGCGCCTATCACTGTGCTGATTCTACCGGCGGTATCTATCTTGCGAATCCTATCATTTTGCCATTCAGAATCAGGGAAGTAGAGATTGCCAGCACTATCCACGGCAATCCCGTAAACAGTTTGAATTTGAGCATTGACGGCATACCCCTCGCCGTCGCTAGAGCCTTGAGTTCCATTACCTGCCACGGTGCTGATGACGTCGACGGTATTATCAGCGGTATAAGCCGGCATACTGAAAACCATCATAATGCAAGTAAGCAGCACAATTGTACTAAGATTAAGCTTGCGTATGTTCCTCACCTTCAAAATCACCTCTCTTTATTTCAGCCTTATATTACTGTAAAACATAAGGGTTGAGGTTGGCGGCGTTGCTTAATTCATCCACAATAAACACCTTTATGACATCGCCTGCCTGTACATTAAAGCCTGCGGTGGCACTGTTCACTGATTCAAAATCTGCCACAACGGCGTCCATGTTGATCTGCAAGCCATCTCGAAGCTGCACGAACACGGCTGTTTCATTACCCTCATGAGCAGTAACCGGGCTGATATTCACAGTGTAGTTTTGAAGTCCTGAAACACCCTGGTTTACGGTCATGGTGTCAATGCCGCTGTCTGTCTTCCCTTTTGTATATGCCCGGTCATCTAATGGAATCACATTGTATTGACCGGTGACAACCGGGGTCTCACCTGGCAGTATGGTCTGGGTTATATACGCATCCGGATAACCAGTGGCTCTAATTGAGATTGTATACGTCCTGGCTTCAGTAAACGCACCAGCACTAATACGGATATGACCGGGGATTACCGTACACTTGTCGATAACGGAAGTCCCTTCCATCCCATATTTGCCGTCTAATTGCACGTCGCTGATTAAATTGGCCCACGGTGCATCACTCTGCATATATATATCCACCGCCTGTCCGAGCTGTCCGTTATGGCTGTTCTGCTCAGGAGTGGTCACCGTTATGCTGGGGCCATCGGTGCTCCATTGACATCCGGCGGGATCACCTCGATCCTCCATAACCTCCAGCTTGAAGGTATAGGCAGTTCCGGGCTGCAATCCCGTCACATCATATGTTGAAGTATTGCAATCCTTAATAGCACTCACATTAGACATTGCCACTTCCGAATCATTGCACATCAATTTATATTGTTGTATACCCTTACCATGTTGACTAATTGGTGCAGGCCGCTCCCAGTTGAGGGTAAGACCGGTACTGTGGAGATTGCTTACATCGAGCCGGTTTCTGCCCAATACCCAATTAGTGGCAGGGCCGTTCAGGGTTCTCGCCGTTACACTGGGACCAGGGCTTTGCTCCCTGGAGGAGTCTTCAGCATAAATCTGGAAAGTATATTCGGTATCCGGCTGCAAGCTTAAAGCATCAAAATCACAAAAAACCTCACTACTTAGGCAGTCCGTCCCAGTCCAGAATTGTGTTGGTGCTCCATTGACATATACCAAATAAGAACGTACACCCGCTTTATCAGTCGCCGGGGTCCAACTCAGGATGACACTGTTGGGGCCGACCCCGGTCACGGTTACCTGGCTGCCTTCCGGCCATACCGGGGGCGTGTTGGCCAGAGTGTGAGCAGTAGCAGTAGGACCGTTAATGCTCCATTGGCCCCGGGCGTTGCCGGCCTCCACCCTGAACTGGTAGGTTTGGTTGGTCAGCAGATTGGTAACCCGGTAGGTAGTATCGCTGACCGTAGCGATAAGATCAGCGCCCTGATACACCCGGTAGCTCGTCACCCCGGTCGGGTCGCCGACTTCGCTCCATGTGAGGGTAAGTTCCGTTTCATCAATATCGCCCGCCGTCAGTGTTTTGTTATCACCCCATACAGGCGCTTCCTGGGAAGCGGTCAGGGTATCCTCCGCAGCCTGGTACCAAACCACCGGGTGGAAGATACTATCCACATTGTTGATGGCAACTACCGGTCCGCTTCCGGCTGTCAGTTCATTGCTTTCCAGCAAGGCTGTGCCCGCCGCGGCGGCTGACGCGATATTAGTAATTTTGATGTCGTTGATGGTGGTGTTGGCGGCGGACCTGGTCTGGACTAATATGCCATTGTCGCAGTTGCTGATCTTGTTGCCGGTCAGGGTAGCGTTCCGGCCCGAGGCAATCAGAAACCCGGCTGAAGGCATTCCGCCTGCTGTAGTTCCCTGGAAGCCGGTGATGGTGTTGTTGATGGCGATCAGTTCCCCGAGTTTATCGTAGCTCACAGCATAACCGGGTTGATTCGCTCCATCAAAGGTGCAGTTTTCGATTCGTACATTTATAGGGTCAGCAACCCCGCTGTTCACAGTGATAACAGGCGTCACTTTAGTTTTGCTAAAGCGGCAGTTGTTCAGGATAAGGCCGCCGCCCTGGGACAAAATAAAGCAATCCAGGTTTTCCCCACCCTTGAATTCCACGTTTTCAAAGTAAAGCCCGCTCTTGCTCTGACTATGAACCACATGCGAATTTGTAAATCCAATAATGGGACTGGCCATTGAACATCCATTGGCGTCTATCACGCCATTTTTGATAACCGTGTAAACACCTTCATAACCGCTGTCTCCAATAGATTCAGAACCCACGATGAGGGTCTTTCCTTTCAAGTCCATATCCCGGTTCAGGAAGGATATTCCACCCAAACCGTCTTTAATGATAATAGTTTTAATATTGTCCTGATCCAGGGCTCTCCAGAGTTCAAACATGGTGTCCCTGACTTCTCCGGTGGTACGGACGGGCATTACTCCCCCGGCCCAGGGTTCCCAGGTCACCCTCAGCTTCTTAATCACGGTAGCCTGTGCGTTGCCATGTGATATCGTCGCCGTCAGGGTTACCTCTTTGTCGCTGCCGTCGGTGGATTTGACCACATGGGCAATGTCATCCCCCGCGCCAAGCCTGATAAAATCAGGGTCGCTGGAAACCCATTTAATGTTAATTCCCCAACCATCCGTGTAATCGAGGGGCAGTTCAAAATCGGTAACTACATGGTCAACACTGTCACCAGGAGCAAATCCCAGGGGAATGGTTCCATCCTCCAGTTGCTGCCTGACCGTATCCACCAAAGTGTAGCTAGAATCATGCATCACTCGAGACACCCACCGTTCGTCACTGTTGCCCATGCGGTCATAGACCTTAAACCGGTAGTTGTAATACTTACCTGCCTGCAAAGTGGGGTCTTCATCTATAAACATATACGCATTTTGATGGGTAGTGATCTGATTGACGGTTCCGATGAGTTTACCTTCCCTATAAAATTCAACTCTGTCCACATAGTCGTTATCCCAACAACCTGCCGTTAAGCTAATTTGGTTAGCCTCAGGCAAGCAAGTTCCTGCACCTCCAGATACCACGTAAGGACATACGTCGTCATAAAAAACTTGATAGGCAAAAGTTCCGCCCGCTTCTGGAATTTCTTCCGCGGTTATGCTGATGATGTTTTTAGCGGCCTGGCTCCGGTCAGGCACCAGGTATTTTAAGCACCATTTGCCGGTATCCGACTTGTCCGCGGTGGTATCTAAAGATTTGTCCAGGGCAAACACCGACATCTTGTTTATATCGCGGCTGGGATCCACCGGGAAGGAGAGGGTCGCTTTTTTGCCGTCTCCGGCGCCCTGGAGGTAGACTTCATAACCAAACCCTACGGGGTCGATATAATACTTTATGGGGATAACGTAACGTTTGATGCTGACCTGGTTGTTTCCCGCCGGATTCAAGTTTTCTGCGGCGACTGTTACGTTGTCTTCAAAAACCATGGAAACGTTGTTTATCAAATCCGTTTTATTCCCATCCACGGCCAGGTACACGGTTTTACCGGCTGTCGTGCCCTGACCGTCTTTGCTCCTTACTTCCACTTGGCTGACGCCGGAGGTAATAGCCAGGGCGCTGGCATCAACAGTAGCTTCCGTTCCCGTATACGTCAGTGCATTCCAGTCACTCGCAGTATTGTCAGTGATCACCCGGTATTCCAGATTTGCATCGGCCGGAAGGCCGGTTAAAGTCAGGGTCTGGCCGGATAACACTGCACTTACCAGGGTAACCTCAGGGGCACTGGCCATAGTTGTGAAGGTAACTTCAACTGCGGGTTCACCCAATTTCGAATTGTTTTTAAAGAGTACTTCGGGGGATACGACTATCTTGTAAGTAGATCCAGGGGCCAATGGGTCATTAGGTCTAACAAACATATTGTTTTTTTCCGGATGTGTGCTGGCACCAGTGCCCAGAGTAAATACCTCTACGTTCGGTACTGCCTGGCCGCTGCTGTCCAGCAAACTGATACAAGCTACATTTTGGGCGGCATTGGCAACCACATTACTGGAAAACTTCAGTTTGATTACGGGCTTCAGTGGCACCTGGAAGTCACCAGTAATCGCTTCACCTGTCGTAGAAGTGTTGTCACTGTTGACAACGGTCAAATAAGCAGTTACACGTGTGTCTATGGTTCCCGCAACCAGTGTTGTAGCAGTGGTGGTGGGTCCGGTCGTGCTCCAAAGGCCAGCCGCGTCGCCTGCCTCCACTTTAAAAGTGTATGGAGTAGCTGCAGTCAGTCCGCTCAAATCATAGCTTGTTCCCGTTATAGAAATTGGCTCGTTTTGGTTAACATAAACCTTGTAGCCAGTCACACCGGTGTCGTCTGATGCACCTGTCCAGCTCAAGGTCAAGCCGGTCTTGGTAATATTACTGGCTGTCAACGTCCCATTGGTCCAGACAGGCGCAGTTGTATCTTCACCCGGGGCTGCAGCAGCAAGCATCATAGGTTGTTTCGGCTCATCTGCCGCGAGAGTAGTCAATGATGCACTCGGCCCGTCTGTGCTCCAATTGCCGGCCACATCGCCCGCCTCTACCTTAAATGAATAGTCTTTTCCTGCTTCCAGGCTTTCTACTATGTATTCCGTTCCGTTTACATTGGTTAGCAGTTCGTTATTCTTGTAGATATTGTAGCCGGTTACTCCAACATCATCTGTTGCCGGAGTCCAAGTCAAGGTCGCTCCCGTCCGGGTGATACTATCAGCTGTCAGACTTGCATTAGCCCAAGTCGGCGCCACTGTATCAGCGGGTGGCGAGGTGTCAGCAGGGGGCAAGGTTACCGGTGTTTCAGGAACAACTACCGTTTCCGGTGATAGTTGGTCGCCCCCGGATACTTCCTCGGTCACTCTGGGTGAGGTTTCGTTGTTATCAACTGCAATAGTAGGCGCAACACCACACATAAAAAAGCATAATAGTGTTACCATACACAACAAAAAACGCAACTTTTTGTTGAACAGTATCAAGGCCTTTCCCTCCTCAAGGATAGTTCTTGATAATCGTCAATCAAGAATCATTTAATCCCTTTTCTAAGACTTATTGCTCCTTCTTTCCCTTGCGTCTAGAAATAGATTTATTACGATATAATCCGTTCCAAAAACAGTTCAGGTGCTGCTCCCAATCTTTTTCTTCCTTACTCTACAACACCGTCCAATCGTAATATCTCGAGCTAGAAATATGTAATACACCTCCTTTGTGCCAATTTTGCAAAAACCGAAGAGTTAACCGCACCGGTAATCGCTGCTGCCCGATCGAGCCTGCAGCCACGATACCCCGAGGATATCCGTTGGCCGCATAGCCTTACCTGCTATGAGTTGTAGTTAAAATCAATGCTCCTTATCCGATAAAAAAAGCCAGCAACATTATGAAAGGAATAACGTTGCAGGCATCTTTTCTAATCCTCTTCTCCTTTCCACAATGGGGGGCACACCCGTTTCCCGGTGTACCGCAACGTCCTGCAAACCATGGCCCAAGCTTTAGGTTCTCAAGATCGGAGATATTCAACTGTATTTGCTATAGAATCATCGGTTAACAGATGCATTTATCATGTATGTCTATAGGTATATTGCTGCTATACCTTTAGACACTTTTGTATAGCATAACACTAATCGGCAAAATATTACCACTATAAATAAAATTTTCTAATTGTTCCAAATCTTCCGCCGGTATATAAGCAATTGTGGTATATTATCATAAGTTATGCTGTAATCTCTTTTTTAGCGAGGTGTTCTATTTATGGATTTTGGTAATCGCTTGAAACAGCTAAGGGAAGGTCGCAATCTTTCAACATCCAAGCTTTCCAAACAGTCCGGCTTGAGCCAGTCATTTATTTGGAGAATTGAATCGGGAGAAAAGCAGCCTACCCTTGAGACCTTGAAGAAATTATCCCAAGGGCTAAGAATGAGTTTAGGCGAATTA
>JBEHWI010000036.1:0-26730 GCA_040217815.1 Syntrophomonadaceae bacterium
TATCCCCGCCAGCTGGAAGGCCGCCAGATTATCGAATTTGCCAAGATCGTAGCGGTAGCGGATACATTTGACGCGTTGATTTCCGATCGCCCCTATCGGAAAGGATATTCAAGCGCCGAAGCTGTCACTGTACTGAACAAGCTGGCCAATGACTATTTTGATCCGGAAGTAGTAGAAGCAATGGTATCCAATATAGCAGTTTATCCCGTGGGAAGCATTTTAGCCCTGAACACCGGCCACCTGGCAGTGGTAACGGAAGTTGCCAGGTCAAACTGGGATCGTCCTGTAATTCATATCATCACTGACGAAAAGGGATATTTAATTAACAACCCTATCCAGGTTGATCTTAAGAAAACCAATAACATGGCTATTACACGGCGATTAAGCCCAGAAGAAGTAGCACATTTTAAATCAAACCTGCACAACCGGAGCATCTCCGGAATCAATGCCAAATAAAGCATTCTTTGCCCCATCTTCAAAATCAGGTGCTAAGATCATATTCATGCCCAAGCTACCGGCGTAATCTTCTTTTTTCACCTCTCGTTCCTGCCCCGCAAGTCTTTTCATAGGGCAGAATTGTTTTCTCTTCAAAATTTCATCCATAAAAGATCAGCCGTCATTAATTTATCAGCCGCCTGTCATAGAATTTTAGCCATAAAATCTTTATCATAGATAAGGAACAAAACAGGTGAAGTTGTTTTAAAGACATTAAAACACCATTATGAACCTTTAATGTGGATACGTGCTACCTTAAATAATTTCAAATAAGCAGATCGTTAAGGAGAGCGGTTCGTTATGTATTGTGGAAAATGTGGTTCGGCAATTAATCCTGGCTCAACTTTTTGCAGCAGTTGTGGAACAGCTGTTGAAATGACTCCCGGCTTTAGCACCGCCGGTAATAATCAATCCAAATCGCTGCCCAAATATTTGATCGGCGCATTGTTGCTGGGTATAGGTATATATTTTGCCTACACACTGTTCTGGCAGGACCAACCTCGAAACGTCGTGTATAAATTTTATGCCGCCTGGAATGAAAAGGACGTTGAAGCTATGCTGGCCTGTGTTGATCCTAAATACGAAGCAATGTACAATGTCGGCGATAAAGTGGTAGGAGGCGTGGTTAAGGAGTTTACCGGAGTGGATATTGGCCTGAAAGACATCTCCAGTTTACTTCCCTTCATGTATGATTTCAGCAAAAACAATAGCAACAAGGTGGTCGATAAAGTTACAGTTGAACGGATCGAGTCAGAAGTAATTACGGGCGATGAGGCAACCGTCAAAGCGACCTTTAGTTCCCAGAACTCAGCCGGCCAGAAATTGCATGAAGGAATAGGCATCATTTATTTAAAAAAGTTTAATGAGGGTTGGCGCATTGTAGACATCAAGTAGCTCGGCAGGAGAGCAGTAAGGAATAACGGCCCTAGATAATGGGGGGGGTGTGTGGTCAACCCGGTTAAAGGCCTGTAGGGTCGGCTTTTAGCGAATATAGATGTTTCCCGGTCAATGGGTTTAAGGGAAATACATCGCACATCTGGTTTAAAATTTGTATATTGGCAAAGCCGACATTCATGACTGTGTCATTGCCGCCATAATATATGGCTACCGTATCGTCCTGGCCGGTTATTGCACCGCAGCAAAATACTACATTGGGAACGTGGACGTAATCAGTCTCTCTCACTAAACAATCACTGGCACTGGGCATTAAAATCGGTTTGGCACTAATACGAATTTTATTTGGATTGGTTGGGTCTTCAAGGTCATGGAATGCCACACCCAGGGTATAAGGATGGCCAGCCATGGTTGAACGCACCCCATGAAAGATATTCAGCCACCCATATCGAGTTCTAATAGGCGGGGCTCCCGGCCCGATTTTGGCCTGAAACGCACCCGGCCCGTGACCGCTTCTCATGATTACATTGCCGATCTCCCACGGTCCGGTAGGACCTGGTGCGAAACCTGCGCATATTTCTCCAAATGCGCCACCGATGTGGCCGGATCCCGAAGCTTCCCTTACTTTGTCGTTGGGGCGAAGCAAGGCTCTGAATTTTTTATTTCTATCCGGTTCAGGAAATATAACCACATTGCGCATATCCTGTTCGGAAATGGGGCCATAACGAACAACTGTCTTAAAATCCTCGGTTACGGCCATCATAACCTTGACTTGATCAGGAATTTGTTCATGGTAGGCACTGTAAGTCAATACATATGAGCCGCTCCCCACCGGATTAACCCGCATGTCTTCCACCCCGCCGGCCTCGCATTCAATAACCGAGTCGATATCGACCCCTTCAGCATATATATCATTCTTTGTCGCAGGCAATAAAAAGGGGTCGGGGTCTACCATCCAACCATTCAGGCCATTGTCACTTACCGCTTTACCTATTACACTACGGCCGTCGGCAATATGGGAACGAAAAAGCATTATTATTTGGTTCTGGCCATCTGCATCTGTCAACTCTGCCATTCCCGCATTATGAACCGTGTAGGTGTATAAGCGGCCGCAGCTACCCCAGACTCTATTGACGTCATGGCATGTTAATATTGGGTTGCCGGGGTAGCGCAAAACCGGTTCATTAATGGTTACTATTCCCTCAAATCCATTTAACTCAACAGGTGCTTTGGTGCCGCCCACTTCACTTCTCCTTTTAAGGTGCGGTTTAATTAATAGATTGTGCGCTATTCAATAAAACTATTAGTGCTTTCCTCCATTATTAATGGCTCTGCTTCTCGGTAAGGATCAACATGGATGTTTACACGGGTAAATTTAAACTCTTCCCACATAGCTTTTTTTAGACAGCCAATGATCTCATGGCATTCTTCTACGGTCATGTCGGGATCTACGGTAATATGAAAATCAATGTGCTTCATATTGCCTGATTTTCTGGTTTTAAGCTTATGAAAATCCTTGAACTGATCACAATGCTTCTCTATTACTTCAATTATTTTGGCTTCTTCCTCATCAGTTAATTTGGTGTCAAGCAAATATTCAAAGGCATTGCTGCATAACTCCCAGGCCTCTTTAATGATGAGACAGGCAACCAGTATAGCCACAATTGGATCTAGAATGAGTATCCCGGTTGCTTTTATAAGGACAAGACCCACCGCTACGCCCAGGGATGTATAAACATCGGTTTTCAAGTGGAGGGCGTCAGCTTCCAATGCCATAGAATCCTCTTCGCGTCCAACCTGATACAACTTGCGTGATACAAGAAAATTCACCAATGATGCCCCTAACATAACCGCAATTGCCAGGGTTGCCTGCTCAATTTCAGAAGGAGCGTATATTTTCTCTATGGCTTCTTTGATAATTAACCCTGCCGCAACAAAGATCAACAGGCCTTCAGCTATGGCAGACATATTCTCGATTTTGCCATGACCATAGGGATGTTCCCGGTCCGCGGGTTTAGCAGATTGCCTGACCGAAAAGAAGGCAATCAATGAAGCAATCAGATCCATACTGGAATGAATAGCTTCCGAAATAATACTAACCGAGCCGCTCAGAATACCAGCTATAACTTTAAAAGTGATAAGCAACGAATTTGATATGATTGATAATAAAGCAACCTTTACTCGTCGATCCCAGGAAGCAATCAATGAAAAACCTCCCCATAAGCAGTTAGTAATGGTTATAAAAAAGCATCTGTAGAACACTTACTGTCCCACAGATGCTTGATCTGCTGCTGTTGCCAGCCCGGCTACATGAACTATAAATAGTTCATCGCCTGTTCAGTTTGAAATTTTTATGCAATTTTCTGGATTAATTATAATTTTATTGATGCCCTTGTTCAGTGTCAATTTAACGATAATAGTAATCATTCTTAGGTATTTGCTTAACCGAAAATGGTGGGAAGGCCGGACGGGGAGAACCAGTAAAAAAATCCCCCCGCAAAGGGGGCGAAAGAAAAGGATAAAATTAATGAATTTGGCCGGCACGTTTTAATTATCAGGGTTTAATCCGCCAACTTTGATGGCGAGCGTATATATTCCCTTCCTCGTATTTTATGATCGGGGTGGATGGTGCTCTGCAATAATAAACTTTGGCGGAAGAGAATGATATCCCATCGCTGCCAGAGCCTGGGATATGGTTTGCAAACCGGGGGTTACCATCTGTTTGGATATACCGTGAGCTAAATATCTGCCTTTGTCATCAGTAATCGTAGCATCAGCTAAACAGATGTTTCTTCCTGCCTTTATCCGCTTGCCTTCAACCACCAGGCGTCCGTCTTTTACCGGTGCCAAATTATCTACTTGAACATCAAGAGAAATTAAACCGGCATTATCTTCAACATCGCAATAAACCGCCCAGTATGCGGCAGTATCGATAAGTGAGGAATAAACGCCTCCATGAATGCCTCCAAAGGGGTTAAGGTGTTTTCTCTCCAGATCAACCACTACCTTGGAAAAGCCTAAGCCCAGCTCAGAGACTTCCATAGAAAGCAGTTGGAAGTACGGCCCCCGGTTGATAACCTCAATGACAGCCTTAAGATGATCAGGATTGAGCATCCGCATAATAATTCCTCCTTGATAAAGCTGTATTAAACTACCAGGAACAAATAGTTTACGATATATGAACGTACGTACGTTCATTATAGAAAGATAAAAAAAGCGCCCTTTTTTATATTAGAATAATCTAATATGGGCATCTAATTTTACTCCGAGTGTACGTTCGTTCACTTTTAGTTTATGCTATTATATGCCAAAAGTAAATAAATTAATTTGGGTGAACAATTACCATCGTATTGATTTTATTTATTTAGTTTGTCCATATATTCTAAAATATCATTAATAGCTTTTTTGGATTCCGGAAATCGGTGAAAAACAGGAAAGTCATGAAACATCCATTCCCACAGGTGCACCTGGACATTAACACCCTGGGTATACGCCTTTTCGCCTATTAATAATGAGTCCGAAAGCAGTATCTCATTTTCACCCACAACTATAAAAATCTTTGGGAAGCTGGAAAAGTCCCCAAACGCAGGAGACACATAGGGATTTTCGATTTGGTCGTTTGGAACATAATGAAATCCGGGGCCGCCTTTTGAAAACAAGAGAATGGGATCTTTTTTCAGGTTGGTTTGGTGGCTTTCTCCCGATAGTGATAAATCTGTCCACGGGGATAGTGCAACAATTGCCTGGGGAAGAGGTATGCTGCTGTCTTTGAGCTTATGGCAAAGGGAGAAACAAAGACCACCACCCGCAGAATCTCCAAATAACACTATATTGGAAGGCTCTATACCTTGCTCAAGCAGCGCTTTATATGCGGCAAATGCATCTTCTAATGCGGCCGGGTATGGATTTTCCGGAGCCAAGCGATAGTCCACCGCCAGTGTCTGCCATCCAAAATAATGGGCAATGGCAGTTCCCAAGAAGCGGCAATAGTCCCCTCCTCCGGCAATATATGCTCCTCCATGGAGGTAGAGAATCACTTTATCTTTATTTGAGTCTTCGGGCACAATACGAGTGGCATTAAAATTTTCAAATTTTATTTCTTCAATCTTCGCATTATCCGGTAGTTTAGTTTTAGCCAACCTACCCAACCGGTTCATGGTTTTTCGCGCTTTGATAGGATCCAGGAAATCAATTTTAAATCTAAATAAATTGAGAATACGCACCCTTAAAGAAGGCGTATAACTTTTGAAATTAAGCCACGGTTGATCTATACGAGTGCTTTGTTGTTTCAACTTCCAATCGCCTCCCAACCAATACTTAATGTAGTTAAAACTTATTTTGGATAAACCTCCCACCAATTTCGGTTTGTCTTGGAAAATTCTATTTTAATATCATATTTTATAATTTATTATAATATTACCATTTTTTTGCATGGCGGTCAGACAATTATTTATTCGTCGGTCATTAGAGATTAAAATATTGTCTATCCTGCCTGTCCTGCTTTGTATAGTGTCTGAGAAAGGCTATAAGCGGAGGAATATTGAGTGGCAAGTCCTAACGGTATCACCATCCCGATGTCAAGCTGCGTGATATGGTCAATAAAATAGGCAACACCAAGTTGAAGGAGGCTTCGGCGAACACCGGATAGGTTCTCTTGATAACCTAATGATTTATAACTGTGTAATACTTGGGTTTTCCATTTTCAATCCTGCAAACCATGACATCTTTATTAACAGGATTGCCATCCGGTCCGAAGGTGATAGAACTGCAAACAGTAGGAAGGTTTATTGTATTTTGGATAGCAGATCTGATGCGATCAGGTTTTGACGAATCGGCTCTAGAAAGGGCATCAATAAGTATTAAACCGGTATCATAGCCAAGGGCGGCCCAACTATCCGCTTTTGTTCCTGGATAATGCTTCTCATATTTTTCTACCCAGTTCTTCACTGTCGGATTATCATAGGCAAAATAGTTGGTATAGTAACATCCCTCCAGGGTGCCTGGCAATGTCGGGGTGCTATATTCCCATGCCGAACACCCGAGCAAATTTGATTTAATGCCCGCGTTTCTCAATTGATCGGCAATTGCACCAGCGCGGTCGCCAAGTCCGGGTAAATAAATAGCATCGGGATTACCTATTTGGTTAATCAAATCTTTACCTAAAACCGCATTTGAATCATAGGAAAGATATTTACTCCCGGTAAATGAGTCTCTAAAACCCTGGGCAAAAAGCCCCCAATACCCATATCCGCCTTCATATAGTATAACAGCGGTTTTTGCCGATAGTTTTTCTTGGGCATATCTGGCTGCCATTTGTCCTTCATAGGTGTCTGTAAAGCACGTTCTGAATACAAAGTCATTTCGTCCCGAGGCGCTGGCAGTGATCTCTGGATCAGTGGCACTCGGTGTAATCATGGGAATTTTGTAATCTTGAGCCACTTTGGCTACGTTTATTGCACATCCCGATGACATAGGGCCAATCAACACACTTGCTTTAGATTCGTTAATGAGTTTAACCGCTGCATCACGAGATAGGTTCGGATCATCTTTATCATCAGTTTCAATAAGCTCTATTTGGTACGAGCCAGCTTTCTTATTAACCTCCTCCAGTGCCAGCTTAAAGCCCTTTAAAATGGATTTAGAAAAAGTGGCGTCTTCGACTGACAATGGCGCTATTAACCCAACCTTTAGAACAGTTGTCTTTTCGCCTCCATCAATCGTGGTAAAATTCCCACTGAGCGCATAGGCGCCGGCTAAAACTAATAATACTACCATAATGATTCCAAAAATTTTGGCAAAGCTTGGATGTGCTCCGTTAAATCCGGCCAGGCCTTGGAACCGGGAAGAGGCTGTTAAAGGCTCTTCTTCATCGGGGAGTTCTGGAGGGGCAGTTAAAACCGCTTCATCTATTGCATCCTGGACAGCCATCTTTGGTCGTAATAGAAACTCTACGTTATCGGCGAGGAAGTTGATGTGTTTCTTCATGGGCGGGGTCATGGCATCCAGCCAATGAGTACTTCCTATGAAGTAGCGAATAGCTTTCGAGGGTTCGACATCCTCGATACGAAAAGGGAGGATTGGAATACCATTGCTCACCACCGTCTCTACCTCTCTCAATACATGCGGCGATTTGTTTGAGGACGATGAGAAGACCAGAACGAGAAGGCGGCAGGAATCCAGAGCGTCTATTAATTCCTCGCTATAAATGGACCCCGGGCGAACATCCCGCGGAGCGATCCAGCATCTTATATTTCTACCCTCTAGAATGGCACAAATAGCATCCGCCACCGTTTTGTCTTCGGATGCGTAGCTTATGAACACATCGTGGGCCATTTATCTTATCTCCGATCACATCTGAACTTCTTTAAAAAACATTTACCAGCGTGGATTAATTTCTGTTTTTACACAGATAATTCCTCCATTTATCATTTTTACAAAATTAGATTACAACAGGAAAGGCACCCTCGGTATCCGCTTTGTTTAGCTTTATATGAATGCCGTTGATAATACATTCGAAACGAAGTGGTGTCCATAAATAGCATTTCTTAAACAAAAAAGACCCTTTCGGGTCTTTTTATCGAGTAAATATTCGCTATTAAGCTGGTGCAGGCGGAACTTGTTTAATTTTAACCTAATTTACCTACCTTCTATCGATCATCGTCTGATTATAGTATTTCCAGGGTATCAGTAATACTCTCCAGTTCTTTTACGGACTTATCGTAGTTTTGCTCGCCCGCCCAAAGCGTAGTTGCGATTATGTAGTTGTTCATGACTACAACCTGCATTCTCATTTTTCCATAACCAGAACTGGTTTGGGCGTTAAATACCGCCTCGGCCGTTCCGGCCCCGTCGCTGTCAGTTGAGCTGCTTTCACTATAATTGGAAATTGCATCAACTTTTTTCAAATTGTCCACCGATATTTTAATGAAACTCTTAGCGGTGCCCTCATTATTAAGGCCCAGTTTTTTAGAATCCTCTACAAATTTCTGCTCACAGCGTATGAAATACGATGCATTGGTTTTGCTGGTCAATTTGATAGTGTTGTTGTCCATCAAGTCAACCCGCATGCTGGCTGGGTACTTAAAAGCTAAATTGTAGGCGGCATTAGAAAAGGTTTTGGTCTCTTCAACGGCCGGCTTGGTATCTTTGGCGGGCGCGGCAGGCTTCTGCTCTACAGCCGGCGCGGTAGTCTTGGGAGCTTCGGCAGTCTTATTACTTGAACAACCTGACAATAAGAAGCTTAACATTAAGACTACCAGGCTTATAAAAATCAACGATTTCTTCTTCATATTCTATCTCCCTCTTTGTGCCATTTGCCAGTTTCTTCTACGTTCTTCTCAGAATAGGCCGGGGCACCGTCTCACATCCCGGCGGCCATGGCTTTGATGATTTTATCAAACTGTTCTTTCTGCTGGCTGGGATAGGAAATTACAAAGCCGACAATTTTATCCTCGGACACCCAGACATTCTCTGAGAAGGTGAGTTCCGGGCTATTGCCGCCGTCCTGGTACTCTATGCTGTAAAAATCGGGGTCAACATACTGGGAAGTGACATTGGACACCCGCTTCAGGGCTTCGTCCAGCAGCTCCTGACCGGTGCTGTTGTTGATGTTGTTTGCTCCCCAGATCTCCAGCGTGTATAACTGGTTGCCGGTTTCCATGGATATCCCGTCGCCGCTGTCGCTTTCCAGGGAGGCATCGTAAATGTTGGGATAGGGCGCAGAGTATCCTATCTTGGTATTGCTGTAGATTTCATAGGCAATGGGGCTGGGAAGTCCGGAAACAATACTGACCGTTGTCGTGCCGGGATTCCAGGCAACGCTGGCGCCAAAGGCCTGGGCGATAAAACTGAGCGGCACCAGGGTGCGCCCGTTGACTATTTGAGCAGGAACATCGAGGGTTTTGGCATTCCCGTTTATGGTTGCGTAGTCCGCTCCTATTGGTAAAATGACGGTAACACCATTCTTTACGGCGGTGGCTGTGCTGGTAGCGGCATCCCAGGTGACTACCGCTCCCATGGCGTTAAAAATGGTCCCCATGGGAACCAGAACCCGCCCGTTTTCAATGGTGGGCGGCACATCAAAGGTCAATGCCCGTCCATCAAGAAGAACCCGGGGAGTTTCCTGGGCTGATACTGGAAAGCATAAAACAGCAAGCATCATAACAGTAAGCATAAGACCGGTTACTTGTTTTTTCATGTTTACCTCCTTTGCAATTAACAAAAATACAGCCTGCCTATTTAATGGTGTTAGACTCATCACACCAGCAAATAGCAGACATCCCTGATAATATAAAAATCCACCGCACTTAAATTGTACGGTGGATGTTTTTTGATTTATATCACCCGGTGGGTGATTTTTCTTGAGATATTGGTTTTGAATACTGCTACTTCTGGGCCAGCTGGAAGACCTCACTTATGGATATCTCAATTTTATCTTCCCAACGGATATAATTTCCGTCGGTAGTTGCCCGGGCAAAGAAATCCTTGTCGCTAAGCAACCCAAAGCGCACGGTTGCAAGCCGGCTTTCCAGGTTGAGGATGATCGTGCTGCCGTTGTAGAGTATTACCTCCACCTTATAATCCTCTCTTGGTATTACCATCTTAATTGGACTCATGCCCATACCTCCGTCATCCTGTTCGTCTCGCAGCGCGATGCTTAATTAATCCATCACACCCCAATTGTATTATTGATAGACTTCCTTTCAAATCACCCGGTGGGTGATATCTTGATTTAATCCGGGCGAGCTTTGGTAGGTTAACAGAGTATATTGCAGCCTGAGCGGGCCTGCTCAGTCATGCTCAAGATACTGTTTAAGCAGGGACCTGGAGTTTATCTCCAGTTTGTCAAAAATACTTTTCAACTGTGTTTTCACCGTATTCTCGGATATAAAAAGACGTTTGCCGATTTCTTTATTAGTAAAACCGTCAGCTGCCAAACGGGCTATTTCCTTTTCTCTTTCCGTCAAACCAGGTTTTTGCCGAGTGGTGAAATATTCCCCAATAATATGCTCCACCGACTGCTGGTATGACTCGTATAACCTCAATATCTCTGTAATATCGTTGCTATAGCAGCCCCGCCTGTTTAGATCCTCCAGCAAAGGTCTTATGACATCGCAGTTTTCCACAAAAGGCATATACACCTGGTCGGGTACGGCTATATCCAGGGCCTGCCGCAAGGCTTCCATAGCTTCATCGTGCCGGTATATCCGTTCATTGGCAGCCGCGGTATAAATTGCGGTATATATACTGGCCAATAAATTGGGAAATACCGAAGCAACTCCCCTGAACTGTCCTGCAATACCCAAAAGCTTGAGATATTCGCCTTTTAATAAAAGCACCCGGCCATATATGATGTTGGCAAAGGCCATAACCGGAAAGAAGAGGCGGCTGGAACTGAAATCTCCCTGGGCCAGCCATAGCGGCACCCGGTCGGGTTGTTTCAAGCTGGCATTAATAAAAGCTTCACACAGATCCAGGGTATGAATGAAAATGTAATCCCGACGCTCAATAATATCCGCCCGCAGCTTCTGCGCAAGGTCCTTAACACCGGAAAAGTCCCCTTTAAACAGGGCCAGGCGCATCTGTAAAAACACAGCGCAGATGCCAATGGCGGTTTGATTTTGGGATTGGGCGGCAAATAATCCTTTATGTATTACTATCTCCGCATTCTCCAGATCACCTTGATTATAGTACCATTCCGCCTGCATCACATATTCAGCCCCAAAGCCGTGGCCACTGGCAATTTCATAATAATAGGGCATAGCCTCTGTCATGTGGTTTACATGCTGTGCCAGCTGGCCCGATTCCCGGTAAAACATATACAAAACCGAGGGAGCCCCGAAGGTCCAAATACCATTTTCATCGATAACCGCAGTGGGCTTGCTCATAAGCCGGCTGGCTCTTTTATGATGCTCGGACATCCCCTTGATATCGTTGTATTTGGTAAAACTCAAGATTAAATCATATTCACCCAGCAGCTGGTTTTTGGCCGTTTCATCCAGAGTTTGGTCCGCCTGAATGTTGCTTATGAACTCGGCACAGGTTTTGGCAAACAATTCTCTTTCATTAAAGGAAAACAAGCGCATGGCATAAATCAATAAGGCGAAATAATGCCGTCCTTTTATCTTATCCGGGCAATCCTCCATATATTGGATTAAAAGTGTTTTGTGTTCGCTGTGAATGATTTTGGCCCGGGCATATTCGATGGTCGATAGTAATGCATCAAAATCTTGGCACAAATAGAAATAATGCATGGCGGCAATGAAATCACCAATTTGCAAAAACCATTGGGCCGCCTTTTTATAGAGGTCCTGCCGGTAATTAACCTCTTGCTCGGCCAGTATTTCCTGCAGGAAGTTGGTAAAGATATTATGCATCTGATAGCTGTTAGTCCGGAAATCAAAATTTACAAAGGCGTTTTTACTGGTAATCTCGTCTATAAGTCTTCTCGTATTGGGCCGCCCCCACATATATGCGGCCTGCTCCAGGGTAAAACTATTAACAACGCACATCGTTATGAGGAAATCTTTTGTCTCTTGCGAAAACGGTTCGTATACCGCTTTTCCCAGAAGCTTGTAGATGCTGTTGGGGGTGGTGAAACTGCCCTCTTCTATAAAATTGAGCATAACCAGGTATAGAGCGCTTATCCAGCCCTCCGTATTCGAATAGAGCTGGTCGGCTTGATCTGCTTTCAGGCTGATTCCACACAATCTGTAATAGCGGGTAATTTCATCGGGGCTTAGCTCCAGAGCATCCTTGGTAATATGATGGGCAAACCCTTTCAGTTTGAGTTCATCCAGGTTTTCAAAGAGGGCCAGGCGGGTATTTACCACGATATGCAGGTTTTTTATCTCATTTTTTACCAGAAGAATGATGAAACTGTCCAGGTCAGGATTATGCAGCAGATGATAATCATCGATGACAATTACGGTTTTTTCGGGCAGCTGCACTCCTTTAATAATGTTCAGAGCCTCCTGCCGGGAAACACTGTCATTGGGCAGGCCCAGCTGGTCCAGGCTGAGCGCACAGGTGCTGTTCAACTCGGTGAAGAGCCTGCTAAACCCGCTCCAGAAACTGCTGGCATAGCTGTCGTGCACTGTCAGCCATAAGAGCTTGATTTCTTCCCGGTTCAAGAGGCCTTTTACGGCAGTTGTTTTGCCATAGCCCATAGGGGCCTCAATTATGGTAAGCGGGCATTTTAAGACTCCATCCATGGCTGCTCTAATTTGATCGGAAAAGTACAGTGTTTTAATATTGTAAGTTTTTGTTCTGGACACGACCATTTCACCTGCTTTGAATAAGCTTTAGTTGCTCTTGGATAATAATATCTCAGGAGTTTTTTGCCTGCTTAAGTCTGGAACTTTGTTCAGGCCGAACTATCAAATTAAAAGGAATACAACCATTATAATCTATAATCGGAAAAATCTCATAAAACCGCTCTTTTATACCTTCGATTTCGAATATCCCTCCTCCTAAAAATAGGTAAAAAAAACATCTGATTATGTTCAGATGCTCAATAAATATTGCTTCTTAGATAGAAGGAAGTAAATATCGTATAATTTATAGGATTGAAGTAGCAAACGGAGGTAAAGACATTTGAGTATTTTTGAAATTATTATGCTGGTATGTTTCGGCGCTGCATGGCCGTTTTCAATCTATAAATCCTATAAATCCAGATCTGTTGAAGGAAAAAGCATTATATTTCTAATGATAGTGTTGATTGGCTATGCTGCAGGTATATTACATAAGATTTACTTTAATTTTGATAACGTGATATTCCTATACATGTTAAATATGCTTATGGTAGCAACTGATATGGTACTGTATATGCGTAATCAAAGAGAGATCAGGATCAATTAATGGTAATGCCTGCATAAAATTTTTGGAATCTTTGTAATCCTTATCATCCCCCTTTCTAATAATAAAGTATTACATCATATATGATAGGTTCCAGTTTTACTTAGTGTTTGCTAATGCCTATGCGATTCTACCTGTCTTATCCCAGATCTAATCCCCACACAAGAATGGTCCTTTATTAATCTCACTAATTTTTTACCGGGCTCTCACAAAATAACCACAAAGTCATACTAAGATGGTCCTATAAACAAAGGAGCCAGGTGAAAAAAAGTGAGGAGAGGATACGAATGTTTCGAAAACGGATGATAACCATAGCTATGACCTGTTTTATGACTATAGGTTGTGTAATACCGGTTTGGGCAGGCGTGGCCGGGCCCGGCTCCCCAGGCAGTGGAAGCCATGGGATACCTATCGATGTAGATGATGGCAGTGATGACGTTGTAATATCCGCCGAAGCGGCCCGTAAGGCGATAGAAGAGGCCAGGAACAGCAGGATGCAGGGCTGTTTGCACGAAGCTGGCAGCGTTCCCGATGAAATCGATGCCGATGCAGCCAGAGATGCTTTAGAAGAAGCCCGAGACAGCAGGATGCAGGGAAAACTGCAGGAACAGGACAACAGTTCTAATACCATTTCTTCCCAAAATGATAGTTTACAGATAGCGGAAGAAGCCATCCACTCCCCCTGGGACGATGATGAAAAGACCATGCGCACCTCTTCAGGGGATGGAAAACTCACCGGCAAGAAGCCCAAAGGGAAGTAGAAACCTGCCGGCCATTTTCCTCGTAATTCTTCATCATCGGGTATGTAATATCTAATTTGGAATTACCTGATTGCTTTTCAATATTGGGTAGTGTTAACCAAGCAGAAGATCACTCCGCTACTGGAGTCGGCAAATGGATATCTTGTTTTACCCTTAAGTGATGTTGTGAAATTAACCGGTGGGGTAATAGTATGGGACAATAACTCAAAAACGCTCAAGGTTTCCCTTGTATAATAATGCTATAAGCGCGGCAGAGTTGTTATGCATGGAGGATAATAAATCAATCCAATTCATATCTAATGATATTGATGATTGTTGTATTGAAGCCTGGAATTCTGAAGATTGGTATGGCAGTATTCATGGATATAGTACATATAACCAATGTTCTTAATTCGGCAAGGAAATCAATATTCAATGACAATGAATTATTATCTCCGAGATATATATGATTGGGACAAAAATAAATCGGCTCCTTTAGCATTGTTTTTTAGGCGCTTATCAGAACATAACATGTGGCTTCTTAATGCATATGGCTATGCGCGGGATTTTGAAGTAAATGGGTGTGAAAAATTGACCATTAGATGGACAAAGGGCCAAAGGGTTAACACTGGAGCACAGGTTTTACAATTCTCTGAATCAAAATCTTCGAGCTAATTCGAGGATCAGAGATCGTTTGCTATTTTATTACCCGTTGGAGAATCAATGGCAGTATGTAGGCTGCAGCTAACAATGCAAACACGACAATTAGCACATAATTCATTGCCGGTACTGACGCCGTCCCCGGAGGCACTTTGAAATAGAATACCTGCCATACTGTTCTCCAAATCCAAAAGGCTGAAAATGCAATTAACAAACCGGCTGCTAAACCTGCAGGTTGGCTTAATTCACGATAGAATATTAAAGATATCAGAGAAAAAGCCAGGAATAAAAGTAGCAGCGCAATATGAATGGTGTACAATATCCGTTGACTGGCTAGAGTCATATTAGACAAGTCTTGTTGCCATCCATACATTTTATATAAACGAGTATGGAAAACGAACATAAGAAATGTCAATACACCGCCAAAAATAACGCTTCCTTTTGCCAACATACCAAACCCTCCTAAACCCCAACTCTTCAATTATTTTTTGGTAAGACCATTTATCAGCTCTTCTATATATTCACGTGTCAAGGCGTTATCACCATAATCGGAGCTCATCACAATATCCCCATATCGCATCAAAAGAAGTGGATAAACCAGGCCGGAAATAAATGCTATAGCTTTAAAACTAATGGTCTTTTCATCTTTACCTTCCAATATTTCTTTAAAGACTAACTTGATGGCCTGCAAGTTTCCCGGCATCAATCCTGAAACCTTAGAATCGGTTATGTTTTCAACCATTAAACGGCTCATTATGTGGTGTTTAACTCCGGGGAACCTGTTGTCGTAGCGGATATAATCCTCAGCAAATTTTATCAAGCGTTCTTTTGCAGATATCTTCTGATCTTTTAAGATAAGAAAAACATCTTCTAATCCCTCATAATAGTGCTCTAAAGCCTTCTCAATCAGATCCTCCTTCGAATTAAAATAGTAATTGATAGCAGCGTGATTCACCTTGGCTTTACCGGCAATAATCCGGGAAGTAACTCCATTGGTACCCCGTTCTCCGATAACAGCAAGAGCCGCTTGAATGATTTTATCTCTAGTATTCTGATTACTGCTCATTGCTTTTCGCCTCCGTTTAACCAATTGTATTATCCAATTGTTTCAACCATTTGGTTAAATTAAGTATATTAACTATCACCCGATACTGTCAATCATAAATTTTGCTTGTTCTGTACTGCGAGAAATTTTTAAATGAATGTCAATTTACTCATTTAGAAAGCTACCGTTTTTTACCATTAACTGCTTGTCTATTACTTCAACCCAGGATATTTCGACCATAAAGCCCATTTTGCAACCAACATAGAATCAATTGTCCAAAATTACCAAAAGGCAGAAAATTATTTGAGACGAATTGTTAATATAGGGAGGCGCAACCTGAAATACTTAAAGGTTATATCAGACTAAAAACTATTTTGAAAAATCGAATAATGGCTGTCTATTTATTACGGTTCTTGAAAGGAGGAACTTATGTCAACATTGCGCTGCAAACAATCGTTGTTTTGGGGTATATTAGCCGTCTTTTTGGTAGCTTTAATACCTCTGCCGGCTCAGGCCAGTGATTATGGTCCCCAGGATTTAACCCTGGGCAGCCAGAGTTCTGCCGTAAGCCAGTTGCAAACAGACCTTACCGAGTTAGGCTTTTATACATATGGTATTGATGGATGGTTTGGCCCCAAAACTTATGATGCTGTAGTGAATTTTCAAAGATCTCAAGGACTAAAAGCGGATGGAGTGGTTGGTCCGATAACTAAGGCAGCTCTGAACGCTGCATTAACAGGAAATGTGCCTACACCAAAGGTATCAGACTCCGCCCAGGCACCTAGCGCAGCCAGTATTAGTCATTATAATAGCCACGAAAAGCCGGTTGTTGACTCTTTCCGGGCAAACTATGACGGCAGCCTTGCTCAAACTCTGGTTGGGCGTGCCATTTGGTATATGGAATATGGTTATATGAAGTATGGACATACAAAATATCCTACTACCGGATATATTGATTGTTCGAACTTTGTATCATTGGTTTATAAAGACTTTGGATATTCCATTACTTCCGCTGCCAAGAACTATGATACTGTGGGGGTTAAAGTTGAAGGTGTTTATGCCCAGAAGATATCAGGTTCGTCAAAATACACCCTGGTCGGCATTGAAAATCTAAAACCTGGCGATATATTCACCTACTGGAACTCCGATGCGCCGGCTAAAACTCATATCGGACATGTAGCTATTTACATGGGTTTGATAAACGGCAAACCCTGCATTATTAATACATGTGATGGTAATCCTACCGCAATAGGAATCATAAATGACTTTTCCTACTGGTACGGATCAAGCCTGATCGAAGTACGACGGGTACTGCCGGATGGCGCTTATATACCGGGCGGTAAAATTAACGACAGTGGGCCGGTTATACCAGCCATATATCAAATCAGACCGGATAAACCCATCATTATGCCCAAAAACCTTAGTGTCGGCTTCTAACTCCCTCGTTTACGAATAACCTTTTCGTCTCCTTAACAAGCGAACCCTTCCCATCCGGGAAGGGTTCGCGTTTCAAGTAGTAAAGTGGCAAGAGAACTCATGCTTTGTAATAATACGAAAAAGCCCAGAACTACTGGGCTTTCTTATTGTATCAATTATTGAGCACGAATCTGTAACACACAAACTTTTGAGTAGCCTATTTTGTGCATTTTCTGACGGGATCAATTATGCATCTGTTGTAAGGCAATAAAAACTCTCTTATACCGCTTGCATATGGGGCAATATCGTATTGCTGAAAATAAACCACCACTCCCTGTGGGGTGCAGTAAAAATTATTTACATCAAAAGTCTGTTCTACCAGCTCCTCATAATTTTCAAAATAACTATCAGGGTTTTCCTTTATCTGTTCAATGATTTTGTTTTTAATATACGATTTATAATTACCGCGACAATTATACAATTCTCTGAGTTTGATCATCTTCCCGGTCTTCAGGTTCCAGGTCTGAGACGTCCTGACCGTTAAGCCATGGGCTCCGCCGGTGTACTGGTAATTGTCAAAATACAAACTTATTATACAGGCTTTGTCATAAGTTACTTTAAAGATCTGCAGGCCTTCAAATACACGTACCGGAAATCCGTTTTTAATATCATCCAGGTATTGGTCCACTGCCATTCGGTAGAGCTTGGTACGGAAATAGTTTTGCAGCGCCAGGGCTTTGTCTTTATAATACTGGTTTATAGCCCTTATGGTCTTTTTGTAAGTATCTGAAGCGAATTCAGGATACTCTATGCGATAGGTTAAAACAGTAACTCCCTCATATTTCATCTCTTCAGAAATTACCAGGGTATTAAAGGTTGTCGGCTTTTTCAATTTTCTCACCTCACGATAGCATATTAAATAAAGCTATATTTGGTGACTGTCTGTAGCAGTAAAAGCGAAAAGCGGGCTCACTTTTGTCATCCACTGCCCGCCTTCCTTCGTTGGACTTTTGCCTTTCTTTGAACAACATAATTATTCCTATACTTTTTAACCAAAGGTAGTTTTCCTGGGCCAGGGGGGTACCGTAAACAAGGCCTTCCTAAGCAGGGAAGGCCTTGTTTATTCTTAACGACCATTTGGTTACAATTAGTTTCCGGTGGGAGTGCCGCCATTGTATAAAGCCAGAATCTCAGCAGCGCTCAAAGTCCGGTTGTATATTCTAAGGTCATCCATCTTGCCCTTGAACAATACATCCTTATGGTTGATATCGCTTCCGTTGCCGATCCTCATATTGCCGATCGAGGACTGCATCTTTCCATCCCTGGTGTAGAAGTCCCGTTTAGCTATCTGCACCCCATTATGGTATGCGTAAACGGTCGAGCCATCCCTGGTAAACACCAGGTGGGACCATCCATCATCCAGGTGCAGATCCGTAAATGGCCCATCCTTGAGCACCATTCCCGGTCCGCTGCTGGTGGGTAAATCAGCTTCTATTCCATAGGTTGACCTGGTCAGGAAGTTATAGATGTTATAAGAGCCATTGTCGGTGGTTTTAGAGAGCATAGGATTTACTTTGTTGGCTGTGTCCACTTTGACCCATAGCGAGATGGTAAAATTGTCTCCCAGGTTGAGCTCGGAAACGCTTTTAACGTTTATAAATCCGCCATTGAAGACGGCGCATTTCCCCATTATGCTGTCCTCGGCAAAAGATACTTCGCCTGCCTTGATGCCGTCATTTCCCCTGCCGGTCGCGTCTTTGAAATCGCCGTTGAATTTGTACTCGGCTATTAGACTGCTGTCCGTTGAAGCTGCCGCCCCGAAGCTGCCGTTTCCTGTCCCCCCGGTGCCTCCCCCCGTGCTTACATCAGGTGTCGTTATAACCGTACCGTCTGCCGCCGACAGCCATCCATTGTCGGGCATTACGTCCCCGCTTGACCCGTCAGCCAGCCGGTAACGATTCAAAACTCCACTTCCAAACAGCGTGGCCCAGGGGATGACTGCCCTGTATCCACCAGACAGGTTGGATACTTTTCCAAATTGCTCGAGGTTAGTTTTCCCGTCACTTGCTACCGAGTAGACCTCGTAACTGTCCGGGGTGAACTTCACGTCAACGTCAGCCTTGCCATCTGCGTTATTATCCAGGTACAGGTGAAACAAAGGCATGTTTAGTACACTATAAATATACAAATACGCATCTTCACCGTACTTTTCGGCCGTAAAAATATAGAAATTTTTCCCGGCAGGGTATTGTTGTTCATTCGCCTCCCAGGCCCAGTGCGGCAGTGAAACGTCAGCGTTCGCCTTATAGGTTGGTTCAGTGGATGCAACCCGGATCACTTCCGGGGGCTTGGAGGAATTTATAAAATTGACCTTGATCCGGGCTTCCTCCACCGACTTCCACTGGCCAAGCTGGTTAAAGAACTCCGGGGTCACCTGGTCGCCGACTTTTATTTTTACACTGCCGTTCCAGCCCAGCCAGGCGCTGGCCCCATGGTCTATCGTCCATCTCGGCAGGCTGGATACAATTGATGAGTTGGCGCTGTTGCAGCTCTCTACCATAAAAATAGTTCCACGAAACGCATTGGTCCAGTAGGTCTGGGCAAACTCTTTGCCAAATCCATAAACGTAAGCAATATCATATCCGTTTCCAGTATAAACGCTGAACACCTTAGTCCCGGTATACCCGCTATCATCCGGAGGCGGCGAATCGTAATAAGGACGCACCGTGAAGTACCAGTCGCCTCCCACCATGGCGCCATGCCCGCAAAAGTAGATTACTGCGTACGCCTGGTCATCAAGCTTGGAAGCAAAAGAGAGGTCGGCCCAGGATTTGTACAGGTCAACATAATAACCCATTTGTTTTAGTTTTAGGCAGACATCATTATCAACCGGGGTCTCCATATGGATGGGATTGTCATAAGCGGTGTCAAAAACAGCTGCTTTAAATCTTGATGGCGATGGAGTCTGGTATTGCTGTGGATCCAGTAAAATATTTTCCGGCTTAAACCCGCTTTTTTTCAATATGTCTAGTGCCGCCGGCACATGCACCTCGGGAGCAGCTACGGCGGCGGGTTGGGGGATAGAAAGAGTTGAACTCCCCAGCGCGTCGGGTCCTCCCTGTAGCATAACTATTTCGTACCCGTCCTTGAATCTGACCCTGAGATCAGAGGAGCCGGAAAGCTGTTCAACAATATCCACGTCCGACTGTTGTCTCAATGCATTTATCTGTTTGGAAAGCGCCGCCGACGGGGCAAGCTTGTCGACCACTGTAAATTGCCGGTACTGCCTGGCAGTTTCCCTGACTACTCCGTCAATCCTGGCCGGACTGATCCTTCCTGCCGGAACCGACGGCTGTAGGCTGGTCTGTCCCGAACTTACTATGGAAACCTGGCGGGTATTAGCGTCCCAACTCACCTGGGCACCCATGCTTTGACTCACAAAGCCGAGCGGTACTAGGGTTCGGCCGTTTATTATCTGCGGCGGAGTATCCATCTGCACCGGGCTGCCGTTATTGTAGGCGGTGCTGCTGCCCACGGTCAATTTAAGGACCTGATCGCCTTTGGTCGCTGTTATGCTCTGATCTGCCGGATTCCATTCTACGCTCGCTCCTAATGCTTCAAAGATCGCTCCCAGCGGTACCAGGGTCCGACCGTTTACCACCTGCGGCGATACCTCCAGATTCAGCGGCTGGTTGTTAATCAAAACCGAGATGTCACCGTCTGCCCTGGCAGGCGGGACTGGGAAAACTATCAGTAATAGAAATAACAGGACAGTGTACACGATTCCTTTTTTATTCAAAATACAACCCCCCTGGTAATAGATGTTTTCAATTCTAATTTTAACAATTGTTTCTATATGTAAAAAAGCCAATATGTTCCAGAAAAAACGGACAACCCGCTGATGTACAGCGGGTTCAGCTTGTCAAATAAGCTGTCAGAGCGAGCAACCACCCGGGCACCACGATTTTCGCTCCGCTTTCGCATCGCATACTATTAAAGTCAAAAAAGCCGAAGGCCAAGGAAGGGGAAAAAGCCGTGATTAGGGCGGGTTAAGGTAATAGTATATGTTACGTATAACTTCGCTCCATACTGGGGATTTGTCAATCATAAGGGGAGCATGAAATTTTACACAATTAGTAACAGTGGCAAGGGCAGTGACAAGAGAACAGTCCCCTTGTCAGTCCCCTTGTTAATTTGCTGGTAACTGAGGCCCGGCTGGAAAATCCTAGAAGGAAAATTTAATTATCAAGCGAATTAGTATTTAATTTGGAACAAAATGGTTGCATGCTCTTATAAGCCCAACTAATTAGGGAGGGAATTTAATGCGAAAGTGTCTGCGAGTTCTATGCTTTTTAGCTGCCATCACGATATTGGCATCGATATCTCCATTTACATCCCAGGCTTCTACCCCGTATACTCATATCACTTTGGTGGACTCCTCGGGTGAACCTGAAATTATGTATATCTTGTACGATCCCGTTGCGAATCCTCAAATGGCTGGTTATAAAAATGCTCAGCCTTATTTAGTTGAGCCGATTTGGGAAAGCGGACACTATTTGATACCCCTCGGTCAGATAGCAGGGATTTTAAAGTTTAAAGTAAATTTTAACGCTAACACATCGGAAATTACGTTAACCGATGATAATAACGCTATTATTTTAACTTTGAACAGTAACACTGCATTTGTTAATGGGGTGAAGAATTCTTTGGATACGGCTCCACGTTCTATTAACGGGCGCACCATGGTGCCGGTCGGATTTGTCTCCCAAAACCTGGGTTATTTTGTTACCTTCGACGAAGGATATATTTCTATATCTGATTGTGCATTCATTTCAAGAGATGAAATGACGCAAATGTTGAGAGACAAAACTGGTTGGACAGCTCCCTCTCCAGGAACTTTATGTCAAACTGCACTCCCCGGGACCTTGACTCAAAAGGGCATTGGGGTAGGTGATTCGATTGATAAGGTGATCAGCGTCTATGGTAAGCCAAGCCGTAATTTCGTTAAAAACGCCCTATTCACAGGAGCCATTAAATATTATGATAATTTTCATTTCCAGGGCAACAATGAAAGCCTTGAATTCGTCTTTAAGAATGGCATCGTAACGCAAATGGTACTTAATTATGAGTAGAACGTTTCGCATCTTCTTGCAGTTAAAATGAAGAGTATGCATAAGGGAGGAAGACCGATTTGAAACGTAGGCTGGTTGCTTTAACAATCTTTTTTGTTTCTCTAATAATTCTGGCCGGTTGCAAACCTATTTTTATAAATGGAGGAACAGTATCAGATGCTAACGCCATAGATAATAATTCGGGTAAATATGAAATAGGGGATTTGATTAATTTAACAGGACAAACTCAGGTCACGTTAAAAGTTAATAAGTTGGCTGTTTACCAGTTTTACTCATATTCATCCGTTGGTTATAGTTCAAAATATGAAATTAGCGATAACTCAATTGTAAGTTGTATTGATTCTAAAACCGATTATAAACATCCAGAAGCAATGAAACCGGGTTCTTCTGGAGGTGATGAAGCCACCGGAACTTTTGTATTTAAGGCTTTAAAGCCTGGTAAAACAACGATAGTAATAAAAGATTTGTACCGCGGAAATGTGAAAAACGAAAACAAAATTGAAATAACTGTTTTAGATTAAAATTATGTGGGACTGGTAGAAACGGCTTTTGATGTAAATAATTTTTGCCGCACCCCGCAAGGAGTAGTGGGTTTTTTTCGGCAGTTTTTCTAGAAGATGCGTTTCGCACTGCCATTTTTTCGCCTGAAAAGCGCTCGAGGTTCCGCTAGGGTAATGTTAATTAATTCAATGTGTATCTGGAAACTTATGGTAGAATTAAAAAAGGGCGTGGGGTGAATTATCGGGGTTAAGGAGGTAGATAAGGTGAAGAAACGGTTTGCAGTAACTATGATATTAATTGTTATTATGGTTTTTACGTGTGTCATAGGGGTGAGTGTTGCATCAACTGGGGTTCCTGTCGGCCCCGAGTGGATTCATGCTTTTGCATATTCCACAACTGAAGTAGATGTTGATTGGGTAGATAAATCAGATAATGAAACTGGCTTTACAATTTATAGAACGGTTTCCCAGGGGAAAAATACACTTCCGGTACAACCGGTTGGCACTACCGGACCCAATGTCACTAAATATAGAGATTCGGGTTTGATCCCCAATACTACCTATGTTTATGAAGTCAAAGCATTTAATGCTCAAGGCACATCTGCTCCTTCAGCAAGGACGGTAGTAACGGCTCCAACTCGAGTAATCTATTTTTACTTAAATCAAAACACTTATTATCTGAATGGTCAGACTTATCCTATGATTGCACCCCTATTATTAGTAGACAACCATAATTATGTTCCTCTAGCAGCATTGGTACAGGCATTAGGCGGAAGCTGTACATGGGACGGAAATACGAAAACTATTGTAGTAAAAGTAGATAAAAATGAAGTGAAATTGGTTTTAGATAGCACCGATGCCATAGTTAACGGAAAAGTTGATTCGTATTTGAGTAAAATTCAATGTCCGCCAATAATTATAAACGGACGAACTTATCTTCCACTTGGGTTTATGACCAACAGACTGGGCTGTGACATATGGTGGGATCAATCAGATCAGAAGGCTAGAATTTACTATCCTTCATCCGGTATACCTGGTATATGAAAAGGTAAATACAGCGTTACATCGGGACGTTCTTCTTGTAACAGAACTCGTTACATCGGGACGTTCTTCTTGTAACAGAACTGAAAGGCCTCCTGCATTTCTTGCACAGGAGGAAAGCCTTTACCAGCACACTGACAAATTCCGCCCGGGTGATTGGGTCGTCCGGTTTAATTGAAATTTATTACATCTTTTATCTCTTTCCAGGGAACCAATTTGACGTTGGTACGATCGGTACAATCCTGAATGTGATCATGAGCTATAAACACGCCTTCGGTAAAAGGACCACCAAGATCCACATTACTGACATCGCAGCCGTCTGTTTCCGTTGTTTCATCAATTGTGTCCGTGGCACCAACGGTAAAAGAATGCAGATATTTATTATCTTTTCTATCATAAACCTGAAACGTACTATTTCCTTGGCTGGAGCAGATAAGGTAACCTTCATTCTCATCTTTCCCATAATATATAGTCAGACCTTCCACATCTGCGGTCAGATGCCCTCCATCTTCCTTGTCGACTGAATCAACCATTGTACGAGTATCGCCGCCACCAGCTTCTGCAGAGTATTTCCAAACCCCAACGTCTTCTTCGCCAATGTAAAAGTATCCCATCTGGTCATCTGCGACACACCCTTCAACTTGACTTCCGACATTAAAAGTTCGAACCAGACTTCCTGTAATTTCACCACTTGCTCCCTCAAGTTGCCATTGTTGAACGGTGCCGTCTTTCCAGTTGACGAAGAAATAAAACTGCTTCGTCACATCACTTAAGTACATACATCCGCCATAGGGTTTTTCCTTATTTAACGGTATTCTGCCTACGTTTCTAACCAGTCTTGTATCAGAATCCACCGTATAAAAATTCAGACACATTTCATTTTCATTAACAACACCGACAAGTGGTATTTTCTGTTTGCCTAAATTAAAATCATATCGAATATCCAAATTGTTTAAAGCACTCTCGGCATCTAAATACTGGTTTTCTGTTCCATCCAAATTCCATACGCAAAGTCCACCCTGCTTATCATCCCCTAAAATCAGACTGAGGCATTTATTATTAGGGTTTATCCAAATGCAGGTGTCATCGGCAGTATCACCAATATGATGTGTCGGATTCGTTTCAACTGATGGTTTAACGATGCTTAATGTATCATTCTTGGGATAATACTTGACTTCAGCCCCCAAAGCCTGACTTACAAAACCTAGCGGCACCATTGTCCTCCCGCCAATAATCTCGGGAGCAACATCTAATGATGATGGTCCTCCATTGACAATGGCTACATTATCGCCTATTGTTAGCTGAATTCTTCTATCTGTACCTTGGGTTATGATCACATATGGATTATCCCATTGGACCTGGGCACCTAAGGCTTTAGACATAAAGCTTGCTGGTACCATTGTTCGTCTATTCGTAATGTAGGGCTTTTGATCAGTGAAGTTGACTTGTGTCCCGTTTACTAAAATAGATATGTTATACTCGTCGGACTTTACCTCTACAGTCTGAGCCGCTGCCGATACTGATACAGCTAGCCCCACTGTTAATAGAGTTAATATAAGAGTTACTACTACTTTTAAACTTGACCTCATTTCTGACAACCTCCAATAAGCAATCATTCACTTTTAATATCGAATAAATAGGGACAAGGGGACAGGTCCCTTGTCCCTATGGCAAAAGGTGGATTCAACCCCAGTTAATAAATAGAAAACCCAGATCATATTCATGATCTGGGTTGTGGATTTACATGTCTAATGACTCAAAGATTGATACAATTTAACGATTTGTCCGGATTGTTTGTCAGGGGTGTGCATTTTTCTGGAGGGGGGGTGCAAATTACAAAGAGGCGCTTTTCGGTCAAATTCTAGCGGGTATCAAGATAGTTTTTCCAATTTTCAGGGAAACCCATCAAAGCCTTATTCACGCTCGAATACTTATCAAAAAGCATTTCAATAGTATCAACGTAATCCTGCCAATGCCTGTCCATTGGTAAAATGTGTTTTATGCAAAGCAACACACCAAATATTCTGTTATTCCCAATTTTATCTTGTGAATATTGTTTATAGAGAGTGGGTGTTTTAACCAGCTTCGCATTGTATAAACGTCCGTAATGAGCACAAATGTTACGCACAAACGCTATGCTCTCAATCCAACTTTCAAAATATGTATAACCGATACCAAATGTGACTGCCACATTCTTCTTATCCTCGTTTTTCATATTTTTGAAAAACTTTGATAAAGTGCCGAAGCTAAACAGCTCAATTAGAGCATAAAAAGGGATCTTGCCATCAACATAATTCTGGCGAAAATTACGTACAAAAGGAGCCTTCTTGTTCCGATCTATCTCTTCATCGATCTCATTCAAAAATTCCTTATGAAAATTAGCGTCTGCAAAATTTGCAGCATTTTCATGACCCAATAAACCATACTTGTTAGAGAAATAATTTGACAACCTGCAACGCAAATTAATTTCTATTCGTTCAATTTGAGGAAAAAGTAGCTGCCTGAAATTTGAATTAAACAGATATAAATCGACTATGTGCTGGAAAGTAATACCTTCATTGTAGTTGCCGTTCTTGGGTTTGAGGTTTAAGCTATATGCTTTAATCAGACGAAAGTAAGAAACATCATTTAAAAATGCCCTTGCGCATTCCTCATCAGTAATGACAAGCCCCAATTCTTTCAAGTTGTCTATTTGCTTTTCAATAGTAATCGGTGGTTGATGCTGTTTCAATTCCATAGTAAATTACCCCTGAAATTAAATGACCCGACGTGGTCCGCATCGTTGAGAGGCGTGTCGGGTTCTGTTAATACTATAATATGATTCCTCAGTAGAAATGTCAAAGCATTTTCATGAATTACCAATTGAGAATCAGGGAGTGCAATAGAAAAAAACCATTCAATATCCCATTTTATAGTTTTCCTCTCGCTATTTGCCGAAGGATAATGGTTTC
>JBEHWI010000037.1:0-25515 GCA_040217815.1 Syntrophomonadaceae bacterium
GGGTTAGGACCGGGGGGACGGTGGTGTGTTCCCCACCCCCAGGGGTCAACCACCATCCGCCCCCACTGTCCCTTGAGCAAATTATCGAAACGAATGTCTGCGTCATTCAAAAGCTCGCTCGTTAACGTACTTCAGTACGCTTCCGACCCGGGCTCTTTTACTTTCAAATTAATAACTAAAGTTTTCCGGTTGGTTGTTGCGATATACATTATATAGTGGTAATATAAATTTCGTACCCCATATATTGTGGGTGCTCTTTTTTACTCTGTAACCAGGGAATGGGGATAATAAAACCATAAGGGGGATTTGAAGATGGACCTTACCAGCGATGGATTGAACATATTTAAGGAGCGGTATGCCGATAAAAACGACCAGGGGGAAGTAATTGAGACTCCCGATATGGCTGTAGAAAGACTCAGCCGGGCAGCCGCCCGGGCTGAGGAGCTGTACCCGGGACAGGCTGCGGAGTTTTGGGAAAAGGAGTTTGCCAGGGTGTTGGATAACCGCTGGTTTGTTCCCTCAACCCCCATCTGGGCCAATATGGGCAAAACAGACCGGGCCAACCAGCCGGGAGCCTGCTTCGTTCTCGATGTTCAGGATGATCTTCATGACATGTACCAGACCCTGTTGGATTCGGCCATGGTCACCAAATCGGGCGGGGGCATTGGCTACAATTTCTCCCGCATTCGGCCGCAAGGGGAACTGGTCAAATCGACCAAGGGTAAGGCCAGCGGGGCGGTTGAACTGATACGGCTCTATGATGCCAGCGCGGCTATGATAAAACAGGGCGGGGTGCGCCGGGGGGCCTTTATGGGGATACTCAACTGCGACCACCCCGAGATTGAGGATTTTATACGCTGCAAGCTGTCAGGGGAAATAACCAATTTCAACCTGTCGGTGGGAGTCACCCATGAATTTATGAACCAGGTCGAGAGCGACGAGCTATGGGAGCTCAAGTTCAATGGCGAGGTGAGAAGAACCATAGCCGCCCGGGAACTATGGGAAAAGATCGTAAGATCCGCCTGGGCCTGCGGGGACCCCGGACTCATCTTTCTGGACCGCATTCAGGAAAGCAACCCCATTCCGGGCCGACCTATGAACTGCACCAATCCCTGCGGCGAACAGCCCTTAAGTCCGGGTGAGTCATGTCTGCTGGGTTCAATCAACCTGGCCTTGATGAAGGAGCAAGACGGCGGCGAGGTGGCCTGGGCAAGGCTCAAAGAGACTGCCCGAATAGCGGTCCGGTTTTTGGATAACATGATCGACGTCGGGGAATACCCCCTTGATTTTATAGCCGAAAATACCAGGGCCAGCCGTAAGATCGGTCTTGGAGTTCTGGGGTTGCACGACCTCTTGATTCAGATGAAATTATCTTATGACTCGCCGGAAGGCATCGAGCTGGCATCTAAAGTAATGGCTTTTATTAAGGAAGAGGTGCATAAAGCTTCGGCCGATCTGGGAGTGGAAAAGGGGAACTTCCCGCTCTGGGATGAATCTGTATATGCAGTAAGAAATGAGCCGCATCGCAACGCATCCTGCCTGACCATAGCCCCCACCGGCACCATAACCTTGCTGGCCGGGGTGGAAGGGTACGGAATTGAACCGATATTTGCTATTGCCTATAAAAAGACCTATCTCAGGGATGGAGTGCCCGAGAAGATAAACGTATTCTCCCCTCTGTTTTTAAAGGCATGTTATGAAAGAGGGACTGATGAAAAGGCCCTGGAGGAAGTTGCGGCCCGGGGAAGCTGCCAGGGTGTAAAGGGTATTCCCGACGATATACAGCGGCTCTTTAGAGGAGCCCAGGAGATCGATCCCATGGACCATCTGGCCATGCAGGTGGCTTTACAACAAGAAGTGGACAATGCCATATCAAAGACTATTAATCTGCCGGCCATGGCCGACCTTGATATGGTGGAGAAGATATACTTTGAAGCATGGAAGCGGGGGCTCAAAGGGATAACCGTTTTCCGGGAAGGGTCCAAGCAGGGGGTTATCGAAATTGGAGACGCCCCCAAAACCTCTAAAGACCCGGCCTACATTCCCCGAGGATATATCCATTCCCGCCCTCAGTGGACTTCGGGAATAACCGAGAGGATCGACACCGGCTGCGGCAAGATGTATCTGACCGTCAACCGGGATCCCAACACCGATGAGGTTATTGAGACCTTTATTACGACCGGTAGCGATGGAGGCTGTCTGATTTTTACCGAAGCCGCTTCCCGGCTGACTTCAATGGCCATCCGGGCTGGTGTTTCACTGCAGGACATTATTGAACAGCTAAAGTCCACCCACACCTGCCCATCATGGGCCAGGGCGAGAAGCACCGGTAAACCATTAAGTGCGGGGAAAAGCTGCCCCAGCGCCATCGCCAATGCTCTGGAGAAGTATGTAGACCATAAAGAGGATGGAAAAAGCACGTCAGCCCAGATCCGTGGGATTTGCCCGGAATGTATGCAGCCAAGCTTTGTGCCATTGGAAGGATGCTACACGTGTTTGGGATGTGGCTATTCCAAGTGTTAAAGATTGGGTTTTAGCCGAACCCTCCTTGGCGACAAGGAGGGTTCTTTTTATTTGAAGTAGCCTGCTCATACCTAATAAAAACATCAATCAGGGCATATATAAGTAATTAGCATAAGGGCAGGCAGGTGAAGACAATGATCAGAATTTGGTCTGGGGGAAGACTATTGAAACCGCTGGGATTTATCCTGGCCTTGTTGATGCTGGCCGCCCTGGTGTGGCTGGGCGGCCAGCAGGAAGATGAAGAGCACATGGTCTTTTCATATGGCCTGGCAGGTAGGATAATTGTAATAGACCCAGGTCACGGGGGTCTAGATGCCGGTGCCTCTAGAGGGGATCTTATTGAGAAGGAGATTACCCTGCAGATCGCTAAAAAACTGGAGCAGATGCTGAGCCAGGCCGGCGCCATGGTCGTTCTGGTCAGGGGCAATGAGAGCGACCTGGCCGGGGATGAATTCACCGGAGCCATTCGTGAACACAAGAAAGAAGATATGAGAAAACGGGTGGAGATCGCCAATGAAGCAAATGCCGACCTGTTTGTAAGCATTCACACCAATGCCGTCCCCGGCACCACCTGGTCCGGAGCCCAGACCTTCTACAAGCCGGACAGTCCGGAAAGCAAGCAAACCGCCAAAGCTATTCAGCAGGAATTGAAACGAATTCTGGGGAATACTAACCGTAATATAGGAGTTGGCAATTTTTACGTGTTGAAAAACGTCAATATGCCAGCGGTCCTGGTGGAGGTGGGCTTTATATCCAATCCCCAGGAAGGCCGGCTTCTGGCCGACAGCGAGTATCAAACCCGTGTTGCCTATGCGATCATGGCTGGTATAGCCAACTCGCAAAATCCAACCGGACAGGAAGCCAAAAATTAGAAGATAAAAAGGGTTAACCGAGTACTAGGATAGGAGATGATAAGATGATCACTTACGCGGCCCTGGCTCCCCATCCTCCGCTGCTCATTCCTGATATTGGAGGAAGCCGGCTGAAAGAAGTAAGCCCCACGGTGGAGGGGATGAAGCAACTGGCTAAAGAAGTGGCGCAAAGCTCTCCTGACTGTCTGGTTTTCTTTACCCCCCACGGCAATGTCTTCGGTGATTGCATTTCGGTTCTGGGTGAAAAGCAGCTTGATGGCGACCTGTCTTCCTTTGGCAGCAGGTTTAAGGTCGGGGCAGCCAACGACCTGGCTTTACTTCAGAAAATCGCCGGGGAATGCTTGGACAGGGACATTGCCCTGGTGATCCTGGACCGGGATATCGCGGAAAACAACAATTTAAATCCCGATTTGGACCACGGCATACTGGTGCCCTATTATTACTTAATTGAAGCGGGCCTAAATGACATCCCAGTGTTGGCCATAAGTGTTGGTTTCTTGAGCGACCTGGAACTCTATTTTTTTGGACAAGCTATCCAAAAAGCAGCCGAGCAAGCCGGACGCCGGGCGGCCGTCATAGCATCCGGTGACATGTCGCATCGCCTCAAGAACGAGGGGCCCTATGATTTTCATCCTGACGGACCGTTGTTTGACCGTACTATTCAGGGGTTGCTGGCGGCAGCCGATTTCAACGGATTGTTCCAGCTGAGCGATAAACTGAGGACAAACGCCGGGGAGTGTGGATTTCGATCGATTTTGATAATGGCCGGCTGCCTGGATGGTCTGGATGTCCGGCCCCAGGTTTTCAGCTATGAAGGGCCTTTCGGGGTGGGGTATTTAACGGCCGGTTTCAAGCCCGGAGGCAACGCTCCCAGTCTGCTCAAACAGCTTGAAGAAAAGCAGCAAAATCGGTTGAAAGAGGAAAAGGATCAGGCCAGCCTTCCGGTTAAATGGGCCTGCCTGGTTTTGGAACAATATCTCCAGGATAAAACCATACCCAAACTGCCGCCCGAGTGGCAGGAGCTAAAGAAATATCAGGCCGGGGCCTTTGTATCCCTGAAAAAGAACGGGCAGCTGCGGGGGTGTATTGGCACCATCCAGCCGGTCTATGACAACCTGGCCGAAGAGATTGCCGCCAATGCCGTCAGTGCCGGAACCAGGGACCCGCGCTTTATGCCGGTTTCCCCAACCGAAATGGACAGCTTGAGCTGCTCGGTCGATGTTTTGGGCGCAGCGGAGCCATGCCAACGACAGGACCTGAATCCGAAGCGCTACGGGGTGATCGTCACTTCCGGCCAAAGGCGAGGACTTCTGCTGCCCGACCTTGAAGGGGTCGACACGGTGGAACAGCAGTTGGCAATAGCGTTGCAGAAGGCGGGAATTAAAGCCAATGAGCCTTATGCTATAGAGCGTTTCGAGGTAAAACGTTATCACTAACCGATTAATGCTTAAGAGTCGGATAGGGGGGATGAGTTGTGCCAATTCACGAAGCCCTGTTTTACGAAGGACTCGAGGACCAGAAGGTGCGCTGTCTGCTTTGTCCTCACCGGTGCCGGCTGCGACCGGGGCAGATTGGAATATGCCGGGTGCGCAGCAATGTCCACGGCCGGTTGTATTCACACAACTATGCCGAGGTGGCCTCAATTGCCCTTGATCCGATAGAAAAAAAACCCCTGTATCATTTTTACCCGGGCCGCAAGATCTTATCGATTGGCACGGTAGGCTGCAACTTTAAATGCGGCTTTTGCCAGAACTACCAGCTGGCCCAACAGGATCCCCCGACCACGAATGCGGCTGCTGCCGAAATGGCCAGGCTGGTTGCGCACAGTACTGCTGATGATTCGATAGGATTGGCCTTCACCTACAACGAACCGGGCATCTGGTTTGAGTATATTCTGGATGTGGCCAGACTTTTAAAAGAGAAGGAGCTCAAGGTGGTTCTGGTCAGTAATGGATTTATAGAAGAAAAACCGCTCCGGCAATTGCTGCCCCTGGTGGATGCCATGAACATTGATGTAAAAGCCTTTTCCGAAGACTTTTACCGGCGCAACTGCAAGGGGCGCCTGGCCCCGGTGCAAAAATGTGTTGAAACAGCCGCCGGGCAGGTTCATGTAGAAGCCACCACCCTGCTGATTCCCGGGGAAAATGACAGCGAAGCAGAGATGAGAAGCCTGGCTGCCTGGCTGGGATCGCTGAACCGGCACATCCCCCTGCATCTATCCCGTTATCACCCGGCCTACCAATTTAGTACTGCTCCAACCGACCCGATGGTGATGGTAAGGAGCCGCGACATCGCCAGGGAATACCTGGATTTCGTGTATCTGGGCAATCTGGCCGCGGAAAACAATACTTATTGTATTAACTGCCAGGCCTTGCTTATCAGGCGAACCGGCTATAGGGTGGATATAGTCAACTGGGAAGAGGGCAAGTGCAGTCAATGCGGGGCCAAAGTAGACTACATAAAACCGCTATAAGAATTAATGGGAAGGGCCAAAAGCCCTCCCCATTTTTATATGAAAGCCCGCGGCTTAAATCCGCCAGGCTATTCACACCTGCTTTAGATCATACCCGGTCTGATACCAGTTGATACATGCCGGTGATGAGGACAGCTTCATTTTAACCGAGTATTACATAGCGGCGTCTTATTAATAACCGGGCCTATTTATTTTTATGCGAGCGGCATATTATACTGTTTTCAAGTTAATGCAAGGAGGTTGAAAAACATGCCGAAAATTAATTTTTACTGTGTAAACAGCTGAAAGACCTGCCAGAAAGCCAGGGCCTGGCTTGCCGAGCAGGGTGCGGACTATACATACCGGGATCTATTGAAAGAGCCGCCGGATTTGGAGGAGCTTAAGAAATTGGCGGAAATGGGCGGAATCGACCTGAAAGGGCTGGTCAACATCCGCAGCCAGGCCTTCAAGAAGCTCCAGCCGCAGCTAATGGAAATGGATGAAGCGGGGATTGCCGGCCTCATCAAACAGGAGCCCCGAATAATGGTTCGGCCCGTACTGGTTGTTGATAAAAAACTGGTCACCGGCTTTAAGGACGAGGAGTACCAGCGGATTTTGGCCGGCACATAGAATACAAAAAAGTATACAGTATAAGAAGCTGAATGGTGCTTGCAAAGTCAAGCGCAGATGCTATAATGATATACGGCTAACAACGCTAAAAGATATTGCTGAGGACAAAGGCGTCCTCCATGCGCACGGAAAACGTGGGGCTAGGAGGCGTTTTTTTTTGGGCCCGGTGAAGGGAGAAAAAACATGAAAAAGGGATATTTGATCCTGGAGGATGGGACTCAGTTTCAGGGGACTCTGATTGGTGACACTGTCAGCAGTGATGGAGAAGTGGTTTTTAACACCAGTATGGTGGGCTATGATCAGATAATTACCGACCCTTCTTACGCAGGGCAGATTGTAGTCATGACCTATCCGCTCATTGGAAACTACGGGGTCTTTTCCGAAACTCTGGAATCCGCCCAGCCCAGTCTCAAAGGCCTGGTTATAAGGGAGCTGGGCGCCAGCGAAGGATCCCGCCATTATCAACAGGAAGACACGTTGGAGAATTACCTGCTAAAGAACCGGCTGCCCTGCCTGATGGGCGTTGATACCAGGGCACTAACTCGTTTACTGCGCACTCGGGGAACTATGGGAGGGATTCTGACAGATTCCAATGATCATTTAGAGGAACTGGTGGAACGGGCCAGGCAGGCGGTTAAGCCCCCTCAACCCGGCTATGTCCTGCAGGTCAGCAGCAGGGAGCCCCGCCAATATGGCCAGGGGAAGCGGGTGGTCTTAATGGATTTCGGAACCAAGAAAAGCATTATAACTTCACTGGTGCAGCGGGGCTGCCAGGTGACAGTGGTTCCAGCCGCTACCGCAGCCGAACAGATACTCGAATACAACCCCCAGGGAGTGGTCCTTTCCAACGGGCCCGGGGACCCCATGGACTGCCCTTACGCCATCGACAACATTTCCCACCTGGTGGGGAAGGTGCCGATTATGGGAATCTGTCTGGGGCATCAACTGTTGGCCTTATCGCTGGGCGCCAAAACCTACAAACTCAGGTTTGGACACCGGGGGGCAAATCACCCGGTCAAGGACTTGTCCAGCGGGCGCATATTTATCACCTCGCAAAATCACGGCTACGCAGTGGAGCCTGACTCTCTGCAGGGCTCAGGGGCCGAGGTTTCTTATATCAATATGAATGACGGCACGGTGGAGGGCTTGGTGCACAGACGGCTGGGCTTAAGCTCGGTCCAATTCCACCCTGAAGCGGCGCCGGGGCCGCAGGACACCCGGCACCTGTTCGATGATTTCGTGCGGGCCATCGCTTAACAGCTTGTTCTAAAGCCCCATGCGTGGCTAGCAGCTCGGGAAAGGGGGCATTAAGATGGGCAATTTGAATCGTTGTTCTACCGGCGTAGAGGCCCTGGACCGGGTTTTGGATAACCTGCGCCTGGGCGATAATGTGGTATGGCAGGTTGATTCGGTTATTGACTATGCATATTTTGTACGCTGTTTTGTCCAGCAGGCCCTGCGCGAAAAACGCCATCTGGTCTATATTCGCTTTGGCCAGCACCGCAGAATCGTGGTGGACGATCCGCTGGTTAAAGTATATTACCTGGAGCCGGTGCAGGGATTTGAAAGCTTTTCCGCGCAGGTTCATGAAATCGCCAGCCAGGAAGGGCGCGGTGTTTACTACGTATTTGACTGTTTATCCGATCTACTATCCACCTGGGCGACCGATCTGATGATCGGCAACTTTTTCCGGGTGACCTGCCCCTATCTGTTTGAACTCGATACCATAGCCTATTTTTGTTTACTGCGCAACCGCAATTCCAACGACACCATCGCCCGCATCCGGGAAACCACCCAGCTGTTTCTGGATGTATATCACCAGGGCGAGCAGGTTCTAGTCCACCCTCTCAAAGTATGGAACCGCTATTCTCCAACTATGTTCCTGCCTCATGTCAAAGTGGGAGAGGATTTTCTGCCCATAACCAGCAGCATGGAAGCCTCCCGGTTGTTTTCCAGCTTTAACTGGAGGGGGCCGGGCAATGTAGAAAGCAAACTCGACTACTGGGACCGGGTATTTCTAAAGGCCCAGGAGCTGGTGGAGCATTCCCGCAATGGAGAAAGGCTGTCTTCCCAGGAAGAAAAAGAGATGGTAGATCAGCTCTGCTGGATGGTGATCGGGCGGGAGGATAAAGTTTTAGATCTGGCCTACCGCTATTTTACCCTGGAAGACCTGTTGGAGATCCGCAACCGGCTGCTGGGCTCGGGATATATCGGAGGCAAATCGGTGGGTATGCTTCTCGCCCGAAAGATCCTTCAGGCTGATAAGGACCATGACTGGGATAAATGGCTTGAGCCGCACGACTCCTTTTATATAGGGGCTGATGTCTATTACACCTTCCTGGTGGAAAACGGCTGTTGGAATCTGCGCCTGGAACAAAAAAAGGAAGAAAGCTATTTTACCGCGGCGGCTATTTTGCGGGAAAAGATCCTGGCCGGGGAATTTCCGGGCGCTATACGGGATCAGTTGTATCAGATGCTGGATTATTACGGGCAATCCCCGATAATCATAAGATCCAGCAGCCTTTTGGAAGACGGCTTCGGCAATGCCTTTGCCGGCAAATATGAGAGTATATTCTGCGTCAACCAGGGCGACCTGACTGAGAGATACGCGATGTTGGAGAAGGCGGTTAAAACCGTTTACGCCAGCACCATGAGCGATGATGCCCTGACTTATCGCTGGCAGCGGGGTATGGCCGGCAGCGACGAGCAGATGGCTTTGCTAGTGCAGCGCGTATCAGGTTCGCACCACGGGTATTATTTCTTCCCTGATCTGGCCGGGGTGGCTATGTCCAACAATCCCTTCGCCTGGCGGGAGGATCTCGATGCCGGGGCGGGCATGATGCGCCTGGTTCTGGGTCTGGGAACCAGGGCGGTCAACCGGGTGGAAGAAGACTACCCCCGGGTGGTGGCCCTTGACAGACCTCTGCTTCGGCCGGAAAGCAATTCTGAAGAAATACGCCGTTATTCCCAGCATAAGATTGATTTATTGGATGTATCCATAAATGAACTGGTTTCTTTGGATATCGGGCGTTTGTCAGGTTTGAGTTCCGACGTCCGGGTCTGGCCTTTGGTGGCCGAGCATGATCATGAAACCAGCCAGCGTATGAAAGCCATGGGCTACGAGGACCCGAGGGCCTGGACCCTTACCTTTGAAAAGCTGTTAACCAAAACAGAGTTGGCCACTGCAATGCAGAATCTGCTTCAGACCCTGCAAAATGCTTACGACTATCCGGTTGACACCGAGTTTACCATCAACTTCATGCCTGATCAGAGCATGCGGTTTAACCTTTTACAGTGCCGCCCCCTGCAGACCTGGAAGAGAATCAACCGGCCGGGCCGCCGGGAGGCCAGCAGTGACGCCCAGGTTATTGTTAAGACACAAGGCCGTTTTATGGGCGGTGACGACCTGCCCATCATCGAACGGATAATATACGTAGAGCCCCAGGCTTATGCCGCCCTGACCGTAAATGACAAATATCAAATCGCCCGTCTGGTGGGAAGGATAAACCGGGCTTTTGCCTCCCGGATGCGTTCCCTGGCCTTTATCGGCCCGGGCCGCTGGGGAACCAGCACGCCTTCTCTGGGGGTGCCGGTAAGCTTTGCCGAAATATCTCAAGCCGGTCTGCTGGTTGAGGTAGCGGTAAGGCAGCAGGGTTATTTACCGGAGCTGTCATTTGGAACTCATTTCTTTCAGGATTTGGTGGAGACCAAGGTTTATTATGCGGCTGTCTTTCCGGATGATGAAGAAGTAGTATTTGATGAGATGTTCCTGTTGCAGCAGAACAACAACTTCCCAACCCTGTGGCCGGAATACGACCGCTGGCAGAATGTAATCAAATTGATCGATCTTCAGTCTCAGGGCCAGGCCTTGTATTTGGACATGGACTGGAAAACCCAGTATTTTTATGCCTATATTGACAAGAACCGGTCATAATTGTCAGACAATTATCTAAATAATGAAGGGATGAACACTTTTAAGGCGAATACTATCCGTAGCAGCGTATATTCGTACAATATCTACGCAATCATATTTGTCAGGTTACGTGACAGACGGAGGTGTCGCCGGTGAGAAAAATAGAAGCCATAATCCGCCCTGCCAAACTGGAAGAATTGAAAGCAGCCCTGAACGAAGTTGATATACGTGGCATGACTGTATACAATGTTATGGGCCGGGGCATGACCCAGGGAGTCATACAGTACTACCGGGGGCAGGAGGTAAGTGTCGACCTGTTTCCCAAAGTTAAATTAGAAATCATTTGTCGTGAAGCTGAAAAGGAGAAGATTATCGATATAATCCTCAAGGTATGCTCAACCGGTCAGATCGGGGACGGCAAGATATTCGTCTCCCCCCTGGAGGAGATCATCCGCATCCGGACCGGTGAACGGGGGGACTCAGCTCTTTAGACAGCAGTCAGCATGTAAGCACCTTTTCCTTATCGCCATATAAAATGGGGTGAGAGAAGAGTATGCTTCTATTTGCCCTTCGCAACAATGCCCCGGATAAACTCCCATGCTTTACCGTTGATACATCGAGTTAAGGTTTTTTGCACCCTGCTTAAGGGGTGCTTTTACTTTTCTAACTAGACTGCCAGCGGGCCGCTATGGGCATTCTGCGCCCACCTCCAAAGGCCTTGCTGCTTACCTTCAAACCCGGAGCGGCTTGACGCCTTTTGAACTCGTTGCGTTCCACCTGTTTAACTATCCAATTGACAGTCTCTTTATCAAAGCCCATGTCAACTATCCGGGAGGGCGGGCAGTTCTCTTCGATATAGTGGTACAGGATCTGGTCCAGTATCTCATAGGGAGGCAGAGAATCCTGGTCTTTTTGATCAGGCCGCAACTCAGCGGAGGGGGCCTTGTTGATGATTTCCTCCGGGATCACTTCCCGGTGGCGGTTTATATAACGGGCCAATTCGTACACCATGATTTTGGGAACATCGGAGAGGACACTTAAACCGCCGCTCATATCCCCGTACAATGTACAATAGCCCACGGCCAGCTCGCTCTTATTGCCGGTAGACAGGACCAGGCAGCCGAACGCGTTGGAAAAGGCCATCAGCAGGTTGCCGCGGATGCGGGCCTGAATGTTTTCCTGACTCAGCCCGGTAGAGGCAGGTTCCCAATAAGGCTGCAAAGCAGTCTGGTAAGCTGTAAAGATATCGTTGATAGGCAGGGTATGGTGTTTAATGCCCAGACGAGCCGCCAAATCCAGGGAATCATCCACACTGCCGCTGGATGAATACGGGGAGGGCATTAGCAAGCCCAGGACATTATCGGGACCCAGGGCCTGAACCGCCAGGCAGGCGGTAACCGCCGAATCGATGCCGCCTGATAATCCCAAGACTGCTTTCTTGAAGCCGCTCTTGTGCAGGTAATCCCTTATTCCCAGGCCAAGGGCCTGATAGAGGGTTGCGACCGGTTCCAATGGGACAAAGGGATGCCCGGATCGGTGAATACCGAGGTCAATTGTATGCAGCTCTTCTTCAAAAGCCGCTCCCTGCCATAACAGCATCCCTTGATCATCAAGCACCATGCTCTGCCCATCGAAAATCAGCTCATCATTGGCCCCCACCTGGTTGACATAAACCAGGGGGAGTCCATGCCGGCAGGCATGATTGGACAAAAGCTTATAGCGGGTATTGTCTTTTCCGATCTGGAACGGTGAGGCGGAAATATTAATAAGCAGCGAGGCGCCTTCTGCGGCCAGTTCACCGATGGGATCCTTGTTGTAGAGGGGCCGGGGCCAGAACAAGGGGTCATTCCAGGCGTCCTCGCATATTGATATACCCAGCCGCTCTCCGCCAAAAGGAAAAACCATTATCGAAGCGGCCGGATCAAAATAACGGGTTTCATCAAATACATCATAGCTTGGCAGAAGGCTCTTGTTTTGCTGAAATAATATCTTACCTTTTCCAATCAGGAGAGCGCTGTTGTACAAACCCTTGCCCAAACTGGCACCCGGTTGAGGAATTCCCAGGAGAATACCCGTTTCCGGGTATTGTTCAGACAGGGCCAGAACTTCGAGCAGCACCGCGTTGATCTGCTGAATAAACCAGGGCATTTCCAGCAGATCGCGCGGAGGATATCCGGTCAAAAACAACTCGGGCAGGATCAATAATTGACTACCGTCGTTTTTAACCTGTTCCAGGGATTGGTGTATCTTGTTCAGGTTGTGTTCAAGGTCTCCCACCAGCGGATTCAACTGGGCAATGCTGATCTTCACATATGCCACCCTCTCCAGGATGATTTTTATATAGGGTAACATCCAGGGGTCAGGCGATCAAGTTTAAGAAGTCAGGAGAAGTGGGAATCCGGAGGGAGGCTCTACGTGGCTTAGTTTCAGACACATTTGGTTAAAAAGGAGCATATATAATCATGAGGCAAAGGCGCCGGGGTAATACCCAGGCGCCTTTATGGGTTTATAAGGACTTACCTAATTCTTAAGGAGTTGAACATATGTGTGGATTTAGCGGCTGGATTGATTGGAAACAGGATCTTAAAGTGCAGAGCTCAACGATAGAAGCCATGACCGAATGCCTGGCCAATCGGGGGCCGGACGGCGAAGGTTATTATATTTCCCCCCATGCCCTGCTGGGGCACCAGCGGCTGGTGGTGGTTGATCCGGTGGGTGGAGCCCAGCCCATGCAGCGAACTCACCGGGGGCGTACCTGTACTATAGTCTACAATGGAGAACTGTATAACACCGACGAGCTGAGGAGGGAGCTTAAGTACCGGGGGTGGAAATTTCAAACCCGTAATTCGGATACCGAAACCCTCCTGCTGGCTTATATGGAATGGGGTTCAAACTGTCTGTCTCGTCTCAATGGAATTTTCGCCTTTGCGGTATGGGAGCATGAATCCGAAAGGCTTTTCATGGCCAGGGATCGCCTGGGAGTCAAACCCTTATTCTACTGCCATATTGGCTATTCCCTGATCTTTGGGTCGGAAATCAAATCCCTGCTGGCTCACCCGCAGATCAAGCCGGTGCTGGATGAAAAGGGCCTGGCTGAACTGCTGGTCATGGCTCCTTCGCGCACTCCGGGACAGGGTGTGTTCAAAAATATAAAAGAGCTAAGGCCCGGCTGGTCGCTCGGTTTTTCCCGGGAGGGTTTGCAACTGGAGCAATATTGGAAGCTGCGCAGCGAACCATTTAATGATGATCCCGAGGCTTGTTCCAGAACGGTTGCGGAAATATTCCGGGACGCGGTTTACCGGCAAACCCGGGCGGATGTCCCGGTGGCGGTTTTCCTATCTGGGGGGCTGGATTCCAGTGCGGTAACCGCTCTGACTGTTCCGGCGTTGAAGGAGCAGGGTCTGCCCACCTTCAGCTTTTCGGTGGACTATGCCGGCAATCAGGACTACTTTTCCTCAACTGCCTATCAACAGGACGCGGACTTCATGTGGGTCGAGCAGGCGGCGAATTCACTGGGCAGCCGCCATCAGTCGGTTGTTTTAAGCAACCGAGAACTGGCCGGCAGCCTGCTCCCGGCTATGAAGGCAGCCGACTATCCGGCCATGGCCGACATCGACGGTTCCTTATTGCTATTTTGCCAGGAGGTAAAAAAATATGCCACCGTAGCACTCTCCGGGGAATGCGCCGACGAGATTTTCGGGGGTTATCCCTGGTTTCACTGGGAAGACCGCCGGGATGAGACTTTTCCCTGGATACGTGCGGTGGATGAACGTCTGGCTCTAATTAGCCCCGGCCTTAGTCCATGGCTGACTGGTTTCTGTCGTGATTACCTGAACGAGAGGTATCAAGAGGCGGTGCGAGAGGTGCCGGTGCTGGAAGGCGAATCCGGGTTTGATGCCCACAAAAGGCTTCTCTTTTATATATGTTTGACTCGATTCATGCCCACCCTTCTGGATCGCAAAGACCGGATGAGCATGGCCTGCGGTTTGGAGGTCAGGGTGCCCTTTGCCGATCATCGTCTGCTCGAATACGTGTGGAACGTACCCTGGGATATAAAGAACTGGGGAGGAGAGGCCAAGGGCCTGCTGCGCAGAGCTTTGCAGGGAGTGGTGCCCGAATTTATCCTGCAGCGGCCTAAGAGCCCTTATCCCAAAACTCATAATCCCGAATATTTATACCTGGTTAAAATCCGGGCTGAACAGATCACCCGTGATGAGAGGGAACCGCTGGGCTATCTGCTCAATGCCAGCACCTTAAAAGACCTGCTAAACAGCGGGCGCCAGTTGTTTTCCCGCCCCTGGTTCGGCCAGTTGATGGGAGATGCCCAGTATTTTGCCTGGCTGATCCAGTTAAATGCCTGGCTCAAAGATTATTCTGTTCAAATTGAAGTATAAATAAGGGATATAGCGAACTGTCCACACTGGCCTGTGGCCGGCTTCTAAGGCCACAGGCCTTTTTCCCAGTTTTCAGCGTAGGCGCTCTGGCCTCCCTGTAGCAAGTCGGCAAAACACTGAACCGCCTTTAGAGCGTCCCCCACCGGATAATAAAAGGCGTTCCAATTCTCGCTGTCTTCCCCGTCATGATTCGGAATCACCCAGTTGAATTGCCAGGCCAGCTGCAGTTCAACGGGGGCGCTGCGAGCTCTTTTTTCAATGTCTTCAAGATCGGGCAGGGACAAAATCCCTTTTTGTTTTTGGGTGCGCCTTAAAAGCTTACGCCGCTGTATATCGATCACCATTTCTTCGAGATTTACCCCCAGCTGTTTATACCAGACAATTTCACTCCTGGACAGAGGCGAGAGAAACACCTTTAAAATGGGAATTTGCTTTAGATCAGGGAGTTCCCAAAGGGCCCGAGGGACAAAAGGATTTCCCTCGAAGAAGATATCCTGGCCCTGGCCAATGACGGAGCTCAGTTCATCAAGATCGACTCCCTGGAGATCCCCCCGCACGTTCAGAAGCACAAAGCGTTCTTTTTGACCCAGTCCTTCCATCTCTGTGCGGGAGCGAAAATAGTAGTCCACTCCCTCCTGCTCTCCCGGCCGCGGTTTTCTGCTGTTGTAGAGGACCAGTTTGCGAAGCTTATTGGCCATCTGGGGATATAAGGTCTCCAGAGCCTGGCATAATGGCCCTTTGCCGACACAGGACGGCCCGCTCAACATCACGAATTTTCCGCTCTTCAAAGATAATCCCCCCGTTCGTAAAGAAGCAACCGATTGATGCTCGAGCGCCTCCAACCGTACGATATTCATATACAATGGGACTTCGTCTTTTGGAATATTTCGGCGTCTCTCCTCTTCTTCCCTACTGCCATGTTTGTGAAGAAGTATACAATATTCCTGAGCCATACTACTTGTGCAAACCAGGTCTGCCTTGTAGAATGATAAGCGAAGCAACGAGTAAAGAAGTTAATAAGTCTATTGGGCAATGACGTCCTTCGGATAGCTGGCAGCATTTGTTAGCCTTATTCTAGGGCGTTTTTTATTTTATAAGGCAAACTAGTTCAAGTAAGGTGGTGGTGCCATTGGTCGGCAAGATAATAGTAGCCCATCCGTCAGCTGCCGAACGGAAGATAATTGTAGATATTCTGCGCAAGGCCGGGCACCAGGTAGTGGCCGAGACCAGTGACATGGGGCACACCTTCCGCCGGGCCCGAACCCTGTACTGCGACCTGGTAGTGGTTGACAGCGGGTTGGAGGGCGGAACCGGTATCAAGACCGCCACCATTATTGAGGAAGATCAACTGGCCGCGGTGCTGTTCCTGGCGAATTCAGACAATGATCAATACGCCAAGCGTTTTCATTATCTGGTCAAACCGATCTACGATTATACTCTGGTTCCAGCCGTTGAATCCGCACTGCTGTTCTGGAGGCGGCAAAATGAAATGATGTCCCGGATCAGGCAATTGGAGGATAAGCTAGAAACCCGCAAAATGGTGGATAAAGCCAAAGCGCTTCTAATGAAGAAGGGTGAGATGAGTGAAAACGACGCCCACCGTTTCATTCAAAAGGAAGCTATGCGCCGGGGGGCAACACTTCGAGAGGTAGCAGCAGATATATTAGCCAGGGGTTCGCTGGCAAGCGATACACCGGGAAAGGAGAGTCGATAAATATGATGAGCAAAGAAAAGAAGATTGAAGTAATTGAAAAGGTAAAAGAAAATGGGGTTCGGTTCCTGCGCCTGCAGTTTACCGATGTTACCGGAGTACTGAAAAATGTTGCTATTCCGGTAAGCCAATTAGAGAAAACTCTTGATGGAGAGCTGATGTTTGACGGTTCCTCCATTTCAGGATTCGCCAGGATAGAAGAATCAGATATGTTCCTTATCCCGGATCCTGATACTTTTGTGGTATTTCCCTGGCGCCCGGCCACCGGAGGAGTAGCCCGCATGATCTGCGATGTCTACACACCCGAGCCTAACAAGCTGCCCTTTATTGGGGACCCCCGCAGCAATCTGAAGCGGATTGTAAAAGAGGCAGCAGACATGGGATTTGTCATGAACGCCGGTCCGGAATGTGAATTCTTCCTGTTCACCGTGGATGATCAGGGGCATCCGGTTGTAGCCACCCAGGATGAAGCCGGGTATTTTGATCTGGCCCCGGTTGACCTCGGTGAAGACGCCCGCCGGGACATGGTCTGCACCCTTGAAGATATGGGTTTTGAAATCGAGGCTTCCCACCATGAGGTAGCTCCAGGCCAGCATGAAATTGACTTCAGATACGGTTCGGCTCTAAACATAGCCGATGACATTGTAACCTTCAAATTGGTAGTACGCACCATTGCCCAGAGGCACGGGCTGCATGCCACTTTCATGGCCAAACCGATTGCCGGAATCAACGGGTCGGGTATGCATACCCATCAATCACTCTGCAACCTGGATGGGAAAAACCTGTTTTATGATCCGAAATCCTCTAATGGTTTGAGTGATCTGGCCCGCTGGTATATGGGCGGTATTATGAAACACGCCCGGGCTTTCGCCGCCATTACCAACCCGACTGTGAACTCCTATAAGCGTCTGGTTCCCGGCTATGAGGCCCCGGTTTATGTGGCCTGGTCCGAAGCCAACCGCAGCTGTCTGGTCAGAGTGCCCGCCAAGCGCGGCGCTTCCACACGTATTGAGGTGCGCAACCCGGATCCGATGTGCAATCCTTACCTGGCTCTCGCAGTAATGCTGGCTGCTGGCCTGGATGGAATCAAAAACAAAATTGAGCCACCCGCACCGGTAGACGCCAATATCTATCATATGTCAGCCGCCGATCGCGAAAAATATGGAATCCCCAGCCTGCCTGGCTCTCTACCCGAAGCATTGGAAGCCCTGGCCCAGGACGAAGTCGTCAAGGCTGCCCTGGGACCCCACATCTATGAAAAATTCGTGGCTGCTAAAGTTGCCGAGTACGAGCGCTATAACATTGACGTTCATCCCTGGGAGATCCGAGAATATCTGAAGAACTTCTAGATGTTAGACAAAAGCCGTGGTGTATGCCCCGGAATATTGCACAAATCGAGCCTTTTGGCATTTATCTGGCTCTAAAGGGCCAACTACGGAACACAAAGAAGTGGGTACAATATGAAAATAATAGAAGAGTTCAGAAAAATTGCAGGCGATATAAAAATTATCGACAAACCGGAAGAGAAAGAGATGTACAGCCATGACATCGGCGACGTACCCTCTTTCATGACCAAACTGTTATTTAAAACGCAACCATCCTTCGTGGTGCAGCCTAAAAACGTCGCAGAAATCAAAAAGGTTTTAGCCTTTGCCAATGAGAAGAAGATCCCGGTTATACCACGCGGAGCCGCTTCATGGGGATTTGGTGGCGTCATCCCCACCAAAGCCGGGATGGTGGTTGATCTGTCCCCTTTCAGAAAAATCATCGAAATCAACCCGGAACAAAAAACCGCCCGAGTTGAAGCGGGTGCACGCTGGAGCGATATAGACATCGTGGCCAAAAAGCAGGGGCTGTCCTTGATGACTTATCCATCAAGCAAATTTTCCACAGTGGCGGGGTGGATTGCAACCGGCGGCTACAGTATCAACAGTTTCCGCTATGGCCACCTGTCAAAACAAATCCAGTCCATGACCGTGGTGACCGCCTCGGGTGAAGTAAAAACACTGACTCCGGGTGACAAAGAATTTGACTATTATATTTCTACCGAGGGCGTCTTCGGCATCATCGTGGAAGTAACCCTCACCCTTAGACCAACACCGCCGGCGTCTTTTTCGCACCTGCTCTATTTTAAAAATGCGTATGCAGCCTTTGATTTTATTGATCGCTTTGTAAACAGTAAAGAGAGAGAAAACATCAGCGTGAATGTCATCCGCTTCCTGGATGAAAACCATATGAGCGATACCAATGAGGTCATGCACGATAATGTGTTTAAAAAAAGTCCCGCTGTTCTGGTGGAACTCGGCAGCGCGGATGATGATCTGAAATTTGTTGCATTTTTGTCACAAATGACCGGCATTGATGAAGCGCCCGGTTATGTAGCCAGCTATTTATGGAACGAGCGTCTCTTTGGAGCCAAAGCCAAACGCCTGGGGCCGAGCATCCTGACCAGTGAAACCATTATTCCTATCCAGAAGGTTGCTGCCTTTATTGAGAAGGCCCAAAAAATGGGGACGGCTTTCGGGGTGGAAGTGTGTATTGATTCCTACATCCTGGACGAAAAACAAGCCCTCGTGATGACCCCTTATCTGTGCGACTCAAGAAAATTGAAATACTATCTCAATATGGCCCTGGTCCCGATGCTGACCCAGACCGCTTTAAACATGGGCGCCGAACCGTATGGCCTTGGCATCTGGAATGCCTCATTTATCAATCATTTATACAGTAAAGGCAAACAAAAGGAACTCCGAGCCTATAAAGCCAAGGTTGATCCGAACAATATCATGAATCCCGGCAAGTTCTTTGCGATAAAATCCAAATTCTTTAACATTCCGGCCCAGATCTTTCATCCCTTCTTCTTAGGTATAAGCATGCAGGTGATGATCTTCTTAGCACCGGTTACCGGCAGGGTGGTCAGAATGATCTTTGGTAAAGACCAGAAGCTCGACAGCCTTGATGTCGAGCTCAGCACACATGCGTGCGCCAAATGCGGCAACTGTATAGCCGTATGTCCGGCCTATCTGGTAACCGGCAATGAAGCGATAACAGCCAGGGGTAAGTTGGCCCTGGGCAAAAAACTGCTGGAAGGTAAAAACGTAACCCCGGAAGAAGCAGCCCTGGCTTTCATGTGCATGCACTGCAAGGGCTGTGAAGAGATATGCCAGACCAACCTTGAGCTCATGATGCTCTGGGATGCGCTGGAAAAGAGACTTGAAGGGACATACGGCCGTCCGGATGCACAGATTGCCGATTTCCTGAAAAATGTTGATCAGAGCAAGGAATATTGGGAAATGGTGGATAGGAAGGGTTAATAACCATAAGTTCCTAAAGTACCAAAAACTATAAAGAAAAGATGGAAAAATATTATGCCAAAGAAATATCATATTCATCCAAAAGTTACCCCGCTGGAGATGGAATATATCTATAAGTTCAAAATCACCAGGGGAGAAAATTGTATTAACTGCGGAAAGTGCACCAAGGTCTGTATCTATGAAGCCCATAAGCGCAGAGAAGACGATCAGCGCAAAATGGCGGCCCCCCATACGGTGGTGTGCCGGAACTGCTTCAGGTGCATTCAGGAATGCCCGCGCGGAGCGCTGGAAAAATCCCTGCAACAGGATTTTGTCAATATCAGTGGTTCCTACTGGAAAGCGGACATGTTCCTCACGCTCTGGAAGCAGGCTGAAGACGGCAAGGTTCCCGTGACCGGAGCCGGATACCGCGGGCCATTTACCGGGGCAGGCTTTGACAGCATGTGGACCGATATGTCAGAAATCGTGCGCCCCACGCGTGACGGAATTCACGGCCGGGAATATATCAACACCGGGGTGGAACTGGGCCGCAAGCACAACCATCTGGCCTTTGACGCCGAAGGCCGCCTGTTGACGCAGCCGCATCCGACCGTTGATATCCCTATTCCTATTCTCTTTGATATACCACCAGTGGAATTAAACCCAAATGTTATACTTGCCCTGATCAAGGCCGCCAGCCAGATCAGCACCTGTGTTATTTTGCCGGCGGTGGATATTAAGCCGGAACTAAAAACTTACAGCGCTAATATTATCCCATTCATTACCGAGGGTGAAATTGACAAGTATGCAGACATTATAAAGAATTCTCGTCTAGTCGCCATTGATTATACGGATGCCCTGCCTGATAAACTGGCAGCCATAAAAGAGCGCATCAAAAATATCAGCAATGCGGTAACCATTATCCGCGTTCCGGCCATCAGCGGCATTGAGGGCATTGTCTCCAAACTGGTAAACAGTGGCGCGGAGGTAATCCATATCGTGGCGGATTATCGCGGCCTGGAGATAAACAAAGACCAGGAAGCAAACTTCAAACCGCGCCTGATGAAAGATATCATCCGCTCCGTCCACTTGAAGCTGGTCGAGGAAAGAATCCGCGATGAAATCACCTTAATCTTCTCCGGCGGTATGGCCATGGCCGAGCACGTGCCTAAAGCAATGCTCTGCGGCGGCGATCTGACGGCGATAGATATGCCGCTGCTCATCGCCGTGGGCGCCCGTTTATACGAAGAGCCGGAAAAGCTGCTGCTTCTGCCGGACGGCCTCGAAAAATTATCAGTGGATATCATTACCCAGCGCATGGTCAATCTGATGTGCGCATGGCATTCCCAGCTGCTTGAGGTCATGGGCGCCATGGGTATCCGCGAAGCCAGACGGTTGCGTGGAGAAACCGGTCGGGCCATCTTCTTTGAAGAGATCGACCAGGAAACATTCGGCAAATTGTTTAAACAAAATTAAAAAAATGGGTGAATAGATATGAAACCATCAACCGTAAAAATTGAAAACATGCCTTCACGGTTTAAACACCAGGTGCCCAAGTACAAGGTTACCCGGTCGGATGACTGCATCAACTGCGGTACCTGCGCCAAGACTTGTCCCTATGGCGTGCATGAACGGCCGGAAGGGCATAACCGGGTTAATCCGCCTATCAATTACAAATGCATTGGCTTTGAATGCCAGTCGAAGGAATTCTGCTGCATTGCCCAATGTCCGCGCAAGGCTTTGAGCCTATCGCTCAATCCAATGTATGAAGCGTTGGGGGATTACCGCTGGACTGCTGACATGATTACCGGCACCTGGATCATGGCTGAGACAGGCTACCCGCCAGAGCGTACCGACCTTGAATTTAACGTGGGCAACTCCGGCGGCGGCTTTGATAAATTGCGCTTCAAGTTCCCGGCCAATCCACCCAAGGTGGACAAATCCGAGATCTCAACCGCAATTGAGCTTAACCGCCGCAATGACGGAAGAGCGCCGGTGGTCATTTCCACTCCGGTCTATGGCGGCGGTATGTCATTCGGATCCGTCAGCCTGCCGACCATGGTTTCCAAGGCCCATAACGCGGCTATATGGAATACTTTTACCTGCACGGGAGAAGGCGGCTTCCCGGATATTTTAAAGCCTTATGATGATCATGTCATAACTCAGGTTGCCACCGGTCTGTTCGGCGTGCGGGAAGAAACCATCCAGCGCGTTAAAATTATCGAATTCAAATACGCCCAGGGCGCCAAACCCGGTTTAGGCGGCCATCTCTTGGGTGAGAAGAATACCGAAAGCGTTGCCAAAATGCGGGAAGCCGTCCAAGGCACCTCCCTCTTTTCACCGTTTCCTTTCCACTCGGTATATTCTATTGAAGACCACAAGAAGCATATCGACTGGATCAAGGAGATGAACCCCGTTGCCCTCGTTTCAGTCAAAGTGTCCACGCCCAATGATGTGGACATGGTGGCGGTCGGGTCCTACTATGCCGGCGCCCATATTATCCATATCGATGGCGGCTACGGCGGCACCGGCGCTGCGCCTGATATAGCCAAGAAAAACATCGCTATGCCCATTGAGTACGCTATTGTCAAGGTGCACAATTTTTTAAAGGCCGAAGGCGCCAGAGATGCGGTAACCCTCATCGCCTCGGGCGGCATTCGCACTGCGCACGACCTGGCCAAAGCCATCTGTTTAGGCGCCGATGGTGCGGTAATCGGCACGGCGGAAATGGTCTCTTTAGAATGTGTGCGCTGCGGCAACTGTGAATCCGGTCGTGGGTGCTCCCGCGGTATCGCCTCAACCGACTCGGAACTGGCGGATCTATTTAATGAAGAATGGGCCACCCAGCGTTTAACGAATATGTATCATGCCTGGAATTATCAGCTGGTAGAAATCCTGCAGAAATTCGGCATGAAGAGTGTCAAAGAACTGGTAGGCCGTACAGACCTGTTGGAACATATAGATTACAGCAAATAAACGGAGTTGGATTAACATGGATAAAGCTGACAAAATATTAGAATCGCGTAGTGAGCTTATACGCCAGGTACCGCCGCTGGCCCCTAACCCGGAAGAGGAAGGCGGCTGTGGAGTTACCGGATTTATCAGCTCAATTCCGGTTACCGGAAAAAACATTTTTGAGCCTTCGGTACAGATGCACAACCGCGGCAATGGCAAAGGCGGCGGCATCGGCGCAGTCGGTTTTGTACCGGAAGCCTTAGGCGTTTCCCGCCAGGTACTGGATGATGACTACATGCTCCACATTGCCCTGCTGGACAACAGCGTGGCGGCAGAGATCGAAGAGACGTATATCAAGCCGAACTTTACTATAGATAAATTCGAAAAGCTTGACACCATCGATGACTATGAGTCCATCGGCTTGGAAGTAAAACCGCCGGATATCATGCGCTATTTTGTGCGCGTCAAGGACGATGTGCTGGATGCCTTTATCCAGGAACAGTGCCTGACTTTTATGGAACGGCGCGATGCGGAAGATGAGTTTGTGTATCAGAACAGCTTCAAGATCAATACGCGCTATTATGCCTCGCTGGGCGAGAAACAAGCCTTTGTCATGTCGCATGGCCGCAATATGATGATCTTAAAAATTGTGGGGTATGCCGAGAATGTGGTGCGTTATTACAAGCTGGATGATTTCAAGGCGCATGTCTGGCTGGCTCATCAGCGCTATCCCACCCGCGGACGTGTCTGGCATCCAGGCGGCTGCCATCCTTTCAGCGCGCTGAACGAGGCGTTAGTGCACAACGGCGATTTCGCCAACTACCAGTCGATATATGAATACCTGAAACAGCGCAATTGCCATCCCTTGTTCCTGACCGATACCGAGGAAGCGGCCCTGCTGCTTGATCTGTGGAGCCGCGTGTACAAGTATCCGCTTGAACATCTGATTGAAGCCATGGCGCCGACCTCGGAAATGGACTTCGATATGCTGCCACCTGAAAAGCAGCAGCTCTACAAGGCCATTCAGACGCATCATGTGAGCGCCTCACCCGACGGTCCATGGTTTTTCATCATCGCCAGAAATGATGTTCGGGATGGCCAGTTCCAGCTAATCGGTATTACCGATACCGCCATGCTGCGTCCTCAGGTATTTGCCCTGCAGGAAGGCGAAGTGCAGGTGGGACTGATCTGTTCGGAAAAGCAGGCCATTGATGCTACCCTGATCTCGCTCGTCCGGGAAGATGCCCGCTTTAGGCCAATTGCCGACAAGTATTGGAATGCCCGCGGCGGCAGCTATACGGACGGTGGCTCCTTTATCTTCAGCCTGAAGGATAGCGGCGACGGCAGCGGCAATAAAACGCTGGTCTGTTCTGATAAATTCGGTCGGGTGATTGAAACTCCCAGGGATAAAGAAATCTGTGATGTTGCCCAGCCGGTTGAATCCAATGCGGCTTGCATGGAGACCCTTAAAAAGCTGCAAGCCTTTTTTGCCGAAAAAGATCCGGCAGCAGCCACCAAAAAAATAGTGGCCTATATTCAGGAAAATATCGGCGGATTCGATGCCAACAGCATTAAGTTCGCTGTCCAAACCATCAAAAAGCATGCGGATGAAAATGATGACTTTAAGCAAACCGCGATTGACAGTCTGACTCTTTTAAGCGACTTGCGCTATAATACCGGCAAAATAAAGAGGAGCTCTCTCCAGCATGTTATCAAGCTCGCCCTGGATGAGATTCTTGATGAAACTACTATGATCACTGAGAAATTAAACTCCGGCTTCAGCCGGATTGATTTTGCCACCCGAGGGGAAATCCGCGCCCCGCAGAACAAGGAGAAAATCCTGGTTATTGATGCGGAAGCCTTTGAACCGGAAGGCGATCTGTGCGACGCAGTGCTGATTGTTAAAGCCTACCAACTGGGCTGGAAACGCTTTATTGTTTACAAATACCGTGGCCAGCGGTTTACCGGGTGCGGCTTCGGCCCAGCTACGGGGGGTGTGCGGATAGATGTCTATGGCTCTTCCGGCGATTATATGGCCTCCGGTATTGACGGTATGGAAATCTACGTGCACGGCAATGCCCAGGATCAACTCTGCCAGATTATGAAAGACGGTAAACTGGTGGTCTACGGCGATGTCGGCCAGACCTTCATGTATGGCGCCAAAGGCGGGGCTGCCTACATCATGGGTAATGCCGCCGGACGGCCGCTGATCAATGCCGTGGGCAGACCGCGCGTGGTTATTAACGGTACGGCACTGGACTATCTGGCGGAATCCTTCATGGCCGGCGACCCGCTTAACGGCGGTGGGTTTGTCGTCTTAAACGGTATCGGCTTTAGTGATGAGGACGGCTCTATCCGGGAATATGACTCACCCTACCCGGGCTCTAACATTTTCTCACTTGCATCCGGCGGCGCGATCTATGTCCGTGATCCGCACAAAAAGCTGGTTGAAGAACAGCTTAACGGCGGTGAATTTAATGAACTCAGCGATGCGGACTGGGATCTCATCCTGCCGTACTTAGAAGAAAATGAAAAACTCTTTGCTATCAGTATAGAGCGACTTCTCACTGTGGATAACAAAAAGAAATCCCCCAAAGAAGTCTATCGCAAGATAATGCCTAAAAAGGCTGCCGCACCGGTAAATACCGACGGCCTGAGTGAGATCTGTAAATAGGGACACCCCCCGGGTGCGAGCTCGGGGGGGTGAAAAATGATCGGTTCAGACGGTTATACCCCCTGGTCGATCATAGGTTACACGGGGACGTTCTTTCAGTA
>JBEHWI010000038.1:0-25142 GCA_040217815.1 Syntrophomonadaceae bacterium
TGGGACAGTCAAAAGGATATGCTGATGTGTTTAATTGGTGCAATAACGGCACTTTTTACCATGCCGCGTTTTCATGACCGGTCCCTGCAAAAGCTCCAGTCAACCGATTCCCTGGATTCCTGATTGGGTTGTCCCTGGACCGCTTATCAAAAGTGTTCCAGACCGTATGCAAAGGGCAGACCTCTGCGCCGGGCTGCGGCCCACAGGGTGTTATGCATAAGAACTGCCACCGTCATTGGTCCGGTTCCCCCCGGCACCGGAGTAATCCAGGATGCCCTGGGAAGGGCGCTTTTATAATCCACGTCCCCGACGATCCTGCCATCCGCCAAACGGTGCTGCCCGACATCGACTACAATGCACCCTGGTTTCAGGTCATCGCCAGCCACCGCTTCGGGTCTGCCTATTGCTACAACCAGCAAATCGGCCTGTTTTATTTCCTCTTTTAGATTCCGGGTTCTGGAATGACAGATGGTTATCGTAGCATTTTCCTGCAGGAGCATTAAGGCCAGCGGTTTGCCAACTATATTGCTGCGTCCCACAATCACGCTTTTCTTACCCTCCAGCACAATTCCGCTTTTCTTCAAAAGGGCTATACAACCGAGGGGGGTGCATGGTTTAAGACCTTCCCGTCCCGTCAAAAGCCGGCCTTGATTGTTAGGGTGGAAGCAGTCCACATCCTTTTCCGGGCTGATCGATTCCAATATAGCTTCATCTTGAAGATGTGAAGGCAGGGGAAGTTGAACGAGAATGCCGTCAATGGCTTCATCCAGATTGAGTTTGGCTACGGTTTCAATGAGCTCCTGCCGGCTTACGCTTTCCGGCAGGTTGACAATCCTCGAATTGATGCCCAGTTCCTGGCAGGCTTTCACCTTCATGTTTACGTACAGGGCGGATGCCGGGTTGGCCCCCACCATCACCATGGCCAGGCCGGGATTAATGCCCTTATTCCTAAAGTCCTCAATAGCTTCAGCCAATTCAGTTTTTATCTGTAACGATATCGCCTTTCCGTCTAAATGTTTTGCCTGCATAAAAATACCTCCACCAATGCCGCTATGCTTGATTGACGCCGAATAATATTAAATAGATTATTCGCCGCAGCCCATAATCGTTCAGCGTAATTTAGCTTGTCCACCTATTTGAAGTAATAATAGTAGTTGCCCTGGTAGTTCTTTTCCACGTTTTCATGGCTGTCAAAAGTACACCACATATTGTCCGGGGTGATGAGATCAAATTCATCGTGTTTTTTTAAAAAGTAATAATAATCGGCCTTGATCCTGCCGCTTATTCCGTTTTTCTGGCACTGGGCCACCTGCTCGTCGGTATCATAGAATACGGTCAGGCTGCACGTACAATCAATAAGGTGAATGGGGGCGTCAGCATAGTGAGTCTTGATATGCTCCGCAATTTCTGGACCTGCACTGCGGTAAGTGTCTTCTCTGGCCAGGTCGTCAAAGTTCCAGACAATGGTCCTTATCCTCTCTAAATTGAATTCACCTTCCCGCTTATGTTTGCAAACCAGTTCCACAAATTTGGCTGCTATTTCATTCTGGTGTTTAAATTCCAAATGCCAGTTTTGAGGATCAACCGCTATGGCCCGCACCTCTTCCATAGTCTCCAGAAACATTCTGAGCAGAAGACACCTTTGCGGGTGCGTCTGATGTTCATGAATAAAATAGATCACCTTAATGCCAAAGCTGGCCTTGATCCAGTCAATCAACTCGGCAAAAAGCGGGTCCATGCCTCTTTTGCCCAGTTTGATCCCGGCCATCAAATCGTACTGCGCCTGGCTGATAATCATAAATACGCCCTCCAATAAAAACGAAACCTTAATCTGAATGAAATCTGGGCTAAAGTGTTTTTACAATAATATCCTTTAATGAACCGGCTTTCAACGCTGCTCATAAAAGACATAGCAAAGAATGACCCGATTGACAATCATGATACCGAATGTTTAAATTAATTAAATTTTACTTTTGCTGGTATTAAATACTTATTTATAAATATTTAATAATGACGCAGTTTGCTTATTTAGGAGGTATTATGATCCAGATACGGGATGGCAAAAAGGCGGTCAGCTTTGATGGATTTGTTCTCGAAATATTCGGTATGAGCGGTGGGAAGAGTCACCGCTACACCGTCGATCAGATCGAAAAGATCGGAATTGCAGAAGGTAAAGGTGAGATTATGTTTATGGCCAAACTACCCCGTGGCGGCGGCTTTGGCATGGCCTTCTCAGTCGCAAAACGCGGGGAACTTGAGCACCTGGTGGCAGAGGTTGAAAAAGCCCGTTCAGAAGCTGCTTCGGACACCGGTATATAGAGCCTTTTCTGCGCCCTGCAGAATTCAAAGCAATCCGGTTTCAAACATAAGACAATGTCGTTATTCAGCACTGTATCATCTTCACAATAAACACCCTTGTCAAATTGCCGTATTGAACATGTCTATCCTTCAACGCAAGTTTTTGTTTTTTCCCCGTTTTCTTGCCCCAATTATCCTGGCCGTGATGTAAAGGCCGGTCAAAGCTGACACTCCTGTATAAAGCGCCCAGTTGTAGCTGTTCGGCGCATCAGTTTCCATCTGCTCTTTTGCCCCGGCCTGAACCGAATTATATTGGGCCGCGGGTTTATCCGGCTCAATAGCAGCTCCGGAATCTGATTCGCTGCCGGTCCACTGTGCTCCCAGGGCCAAACCGGTTATGGCAGCGCCTAATAAAATCGTTACAACAAACAGTCTCCTTATTTTGGACATATTCGCTACCTTTCCAAACACGTTTTTAATTGCATTAATGTTTTCATTTGGTCTTAATCATTTTAACACGTTTCATAATTCCATCTCTTTAAATTTAATCAGTCAGAATATGGCCGGCTTTCATTGTTTAGCGCATAATTATATACTGAGTTGTAATAGGTGAAAGTTCGGGGGGTTCTCAATGAAGGCAATCATTTTTGGAGCTACCGGAATGGTGGGTCAGGGCGTCCTGCGGGAATGCCTGCTTGATCCAGAAGTCGAACGGGTACTGGTGGTAGGGCGCAGCCCGGTTGAACAAAAGGCTCCCAAGCTCACCGAAATAATTCACAATAACTTTTTGGATTTTACCAGCATAGAAGATCGGTTTGCCGGCTTCGACGCCTGTTTTTTCTGCCTGGGGGTTTCCTCAGCAGGTATGCCGGAGAAGGAATACAAACGGGTGACCTATGATTTCACCATGGCCGCCGCCCGCAGCCTGGCCCGGCAGCTCAATATGACTTTTATATATGTATCGGGCCTGGGCACCGACAGCAGCGAACAAGGCCGAACCATGTGGGCGCGGGTTAAAGGCAAAACGGAAAATGACCTCTTGAAGATGCCTTTTAAGGCCGCCTACATGTTCAGACCGGCCTACATTCAACCCATGCATGGCATTAAGTCCAAAACCAAACTCTACCGGATCACCTATGCGGTCATGGCGCCCCTTTTCCCCTTGTGGAAGCTTTTCTTTCCCAGCCAAGTAACCACCACCGAAAACGTGGGCAAGGCCATGATAAAGGCGGCCCGAGACGGTGCAGCCAAACCGGTTTTAGATAATACCGATATAAACCGGCTGGCGATTTCTTGAATGTGCGAGCCACGGACTTGAATTACCGGTAAATTAAAGCTCAATTCAAGAGATAAGGACGTTCCCAGGGGGCTAGACTTTCCCTCTGGCCTTTTGCTCCCTGTCTGCTTCTTTTAAAACAATCATTATTTCCGATATTTGAATAAGAAGGAAGGTGTAATGATGATCAAAAGCGACTATGTGATTCGCAGCATGAACCGCTCGGATCTTGATATAGCTGTGGATTGGGCGGCTGCCGAGGGATGGAATCCGGGATTAAACGACGCTGAATGCTTCTATACAAGCGCAGTTTCTTTTCATTTAGCATCGTATCGGGGATACCCGCGGGATTGGAACCGAATGAATTAAGAGCCAGTCTCCAACTCATCCGGTCCCTCAATTATTAGCCGTTGTTATTCTTTTACCAGAGCTGCAATACCGCCCTTGTAATAAGAATCCGAAAATAAAACGCTCTTGGCCCGTTCGTCGGTTATGGTTATGCAGGCGCCGATCATGTCAACCTTGCCGGCGGTCAAAGCCGGGATCATTGCTCCGAAGTCCATGTTGACGACCTCCAGCTTCATGCCCATTTTTTGAGCTACATAGCTGGCCAGCTCGATATCAAAACCGACTACCTTTTGGCTGCCGTCCATAAAGGAAAAGGGCTCGGTGACCGCTGCCGTACCGAATTTCAAGGTCCCCTTGGTGCCGTCCAGCTTGATTTCCGGCATAGGTGCAGGGCTGCCGGTCTTGGGGAACCAGCGGGTCATCATTTGATCATATGTGCCATTGGCCTTGAGTTCCTTAAGCGTATCATCAATGGCTGTTTTCAATTCCTTATTACTGAGATTTACGGCAAAGCCGTAGTTGTCCACCGTTATCATGTCCGGTAAAACCGCCAGCCCCGCGTTTTTGGCGGCGATATTCTTCAAGATGGGTTCATCGTAAGCAGCCGCGTCAGCCTTGCCAGCCTTTACTGCCATACAACAGTCGAGCACCGTATTATAGTATTGAAACTGGGCATTGGGGAATTTGGACAAGACGAGTTTATCTGCAGCAGTGCCGGTGGGAACCGCGAAAGTCTTCCCGTTTAACTGGCTGGTAGCCGTGATCTTTTCCGAAGTCGCAGCCTTTTCCTTGGAACTGCAGCCGGAAACGACTACCGCCAAAAGTACCAACATAACCATTAAAATACCGCTTACCTTTTTAAACACTGACTCTCCTCCTTAATATTTCTGGTCACGAGTATGCCCGGTACCCGGTGTGAATACCTCCTTCCTGACGGATTTCAGGCCATATTCTATAAGCTTTTTAACATGCCCCCGGTTCTTTATTTACCATAGGGTGTTTATTTGACAGCAAAAAAGGATTTAAGGTACCTCTTTAAATATCGTTGATTCACATGTTATTCGGTACTGTTTTGGGGTTATTATTTATGATTTGATAGAACTAAAATTAAAGAACAATTCAAGAATACAGCCCGAAATGTCGATTTTCAAATTAGCCTGAAAAATAGCTGGTTGAACATAACCGGATGCGGCAATGAACTGTTTAAGGAGTGTACCTGTTGCGCAATAAATTGCTTATCATCGGAATATTCTCGTTCCTGCTTTTCTCTCTGGCCGGCTGCAATAATGAAGATAAACAGATAACCGAGCTATCCATGCTGGGCGGGGGAAAAACCTTTGCTGTAGTAACCGGAACTGCCGCTGACCAGTTTGTATTGGGAAAATTCCCGGATGCCAAACTCAAGTATTACAATAGTATCCTTGATGCCGCTATAGCCGTGAGAGATGGGAAAGCAGACGCCACCGTCTATGATAAGCCCATAGTCCAAAATATTGTAGCCAAGAATGATGGGCTGGCAGTTCTTCCCGAATTGCTGATGAAAGACAAATTCGGCATTGCTGTGCAGCTGCAAAATAAAGAGCTCAAAACGGCCATTGACGATACGGTTAAGGAACTCAAGGCCAACGGAACCTACGATGATATGATGAAGCGCTGGTTTCCCAAACAGGGCAACCCGGCCCCGATGCCCGACATTAAACTGACTGGCGACAAAGGCACCTTGAGGCTCGGCTTTGCCAACAGCGGAGAACCGATCGCCTATATCGACAGTTCCAATAAATTCACCGGTTTTGATATCGAATTAGCCACCTATATTGCTCAAAAGCTGGATATGCAACTGGAAGTCGTCAATATGGAATTCAGCGCCCTGATTCCTGCCCTACAAGCCGGGAAGATCGATATGATAGCCTCAGGTATATCGATCACCGAGGAAAGAGCCAAAAAGGTGTTGTTCTCGGAAAGCTACTATGACGGTGGCATTGCCGTTATTGTGGCCGGCAAACCCGGAGCCCCGACCGGCAATACCAGCGGCAAGCTGAATACGGTTGAGGACCTCAAAGACAAAAAGATCGGGGTTCTATTGGGCGGAATTCATGATGAATACGCCCGCAAGACCTATCCCAATGCCACGGTAATGCAGTACAAAAGCCAATCAGACCTGATTCTGGCGGTAAAAACGGGTAAAGTCGACGCGGCTTTCTTTACCCACGAATCCTTACTGGAAATGATGCGCAGCGACCAGGAGCTGGCCTTTTTAGGCGAGAATCTGTATAGAATTCCCATGGGAATGGGATTTAACCAGAACAATGATAAGCTGCGGGAACAGTTTAACGAGTTCCTTAAACAGATTAAAGGCAACGGCGTCTACGATGACATGGTGGACCGCTGGGTGGCCAAAGGCATAAACGATATGCCGGTCATCGATAATACCAAAAACAACGGCCGCCTGGTGGTAGGTGTGGTAAGCGACAAGGGACTGCCCTTTGCCATAGTGAAAAACAACCGGATTGTCGGCTTTGACATCGAAATGGCGGAACGCTTTGCCGCTTACCTGGGCAAAGAACTGGTCCTGCAGGATATGGAATTTGCCAGCCTGATCGCAGCCGTGGCCAGCAACAAGATCGATATGGTGGACAGCACCCTGGTAATAACCGAAGAGAGAAAAAAACAGATTGACTTTTCCGATCCCTATTACGAATTGGGAACCAGCGTATTCACCCTTAAGAAGAATATGGCTAAATATAATGGGCATGCTGACCAGTCAATGGCGGCGTCTTTTATGAAAAGCATTTCCGATAGTTTTCACAATAACATGGTCGTTGAACAGCGCTATTTGCTTATAATTGACGGCTTGAAAGTGACCGCTCTCATATCCCTGCTCTCAGTGCTCTTCGGAACCCTGCTGGGGGCTCTGGTCTGTTTCATGCGCATGTCTAAAAGCCGGCTTCTTTGCACTATTGCCCGGATCTATATCTCCATCCTGCGCGGCACCCCGGTCCTGGTTTTGCTCATGTTGATCTTCTACGTGGTGTTCGCATCGGTTAATATCGACCCGGTGATTGTGGCGGTTATTGCCTTTGGCCTGAACTTCGGCGCTTATGTTTCGGAAATGTTCAGAACCGCCATCGAAAGCATTGACCCGGGGCAGACCGAAGCCGGGATTGCCGGCGGTTTTACACCTTTCCAAACCTTTATCTATATCGTCCTGCCCCAGGCTGTAAGACAGGTTCTGCCGGTCTACAAAGGTGAGTTTATATCCCTGGTCAAGATGACTTCGGTAGTCGGTTATATCGCGGTACAGGACCTGACCAAAGCCAGCGATATTATTCGCAGCCGTACCTTTGACGCCTTTTTCCCATTGGTTATGGTAGCGGTGCTTTACTTTGCTATGGCTTATCTGCTGGCCCTGGTTTTGGATTATATAGGTCTGAAAACCGACCCCAAAAGGAATCGCCTTAAAAAAGTTCCCAACGCACAATAAAGCGGGCCAGGAACAGTCCCCATGCCCGCCTAATTATATCGTGTCTGGACTTTAAATCTTAAAGAATCAGGACTTCTTGGTGCCAACTCTTTGCATCAGTCTCCACAATATAACAGCTGATATAATGGCGCCCAGGGCCATGGACGACGGCTGGCACCAGTAGATGCCGAAAGCACCCCAGTGAGCCCCAAGATAGAGCGCCAGGGTATAGCGCAGCACTATCACGCGCATTCCGAGAGTGAACATCGGATACCAGGGCTTTTGCAGACCCTGGGCCAGGCTGTATAAAGCCAGATCAATGGGGGCCAGGATGTGCCCGAATGCCGCAATCCGTATGGCATGTTTCCCCAGTTCCATAACCTCCGGGCTGGCCCTAAATGGAAGCATGAGATACTGCGGGAGCGCTATGAATATGGTCATCATGGGCAGCACAAATGCAAGAGCCACTATAAAAAAGTACTTTATGCCATCCTTCACCCGCTGATATTTATACTGCCCCATATTAAATGACAGATAAGGAATCATAGAGGCGGCCATGCCATTCAGAGGCAGCAGTCCCAGCATCTCCAGCCTGGACATAATGTTCCAGGCGGCTACCGGCGCTGCACCGAAGGATGCCAGAACCCCGTTGATAAGCGACAGGCTTACCGGGCTGATTAAAAAGGTCAAGGCCACAAAAGCGCCCAATCTTCCGGTTTCTTTCCAGATCGCGATAAATTCCGGCTGCCATCTGAGCGTTGGCATAAAAAGCCCGTGTTGTTTTAACCTGGTGCCAATATATATAGCCGATAGGATTTGCCCCAGCAGCATGGCCATTGACGCTCCGGCAATTCCAAGATTCAGGGCAAACATCAGAAGCGGTGCCAGGATCAGATTGGCGCCGTTGCCAAGCAGCATCGCCTTCATAGGGGTGAACGTATCCCCATGTGACATGAAAATGGCTTCGGCTACCATCACGTAGGCCATTACCGGGAATCCCAGAACCAGCCAAAAGGTATACCTGTAAACCTGCGCCAGCATTTCCCCCCTGGCGCCCATAATGCCAAAAAAAGCGTCGGAAATGCCGGGGAAAAGGAGCAGGAAAATGGGCAGCATGACCAGCAGCAGCAGAGGCAGGGCGGCCCTGGCTAAAACCTCGACTTTTTCGGTATGGCCTTCTCCCCGGGTGCGGCTAATCAACGTAGCGGTGCCGACCTGCACCCCTTTGCCCAGGGATAATGCCACGTAGAATACCGGTATGGAAAGGGCTTGAGCCGCCAAAGGCACGGTTCCCAACCAGGAAATGAACATGGTATCTATAAAGGCATAGAGATTTTGAAAAAACATGGATGCCATGGCGGGAATGGCCAGGGTTAAAATAACCCGGGGAATGGATCCGCTTCCCATATCAACCGGTCTAGAAAAACGCAAATTCACTATATATTTTTCCCCCACTAAATATGTTCCGGTAGCTTACCTCAAGGCTTGTCCCATTTTTAATCTGGAAGCAGCCTCATAAGCAGGCTGGCCGCCAGCTGGCGGCGGTAGTTGGCACCGGCCCTCAAGTCGGTAATTGGTTTAACCTTCCCGGCCACTGCCTGGCCGCATTCTTTTAATAAATCAAGCAATATTTTTCGCCCCTGCAGCAGCGCTTCCACCTCGGGAAAACGCATTACCGTCGGGCCTACGCTTCCCCAGGCCAAACGCGCCTCGGCTATCGACCCGTCGGCGGCCTGCTGCAAATAGACGGCCAGGCTGCACACCGATATGGCCAGGGATTTACGCTGCCCCACTTTATAATAGCCGGTTTTAACGCCCGGCGCCGGAAGCTCGATTATAAGTTGTTTGATCATCTCCATGGGAGCAAGTACGGTTTTCCCGGGTCCATAAATAAACTCCTTGATGGGCACCAGGCGGCTCCCGGTGGGGCTTGCCAATTCCAGTTTGGCTTCCAGCACATAAAGCGGCGGTAGAGTATCACCAGCCGGGGAAGCGGTGCAGATGTTCCCCCCTATGGTTCCCATATGCCTTATGGGCGGTGAACCCAGCACCGCAACAGCCTGGTGAAGGCACTCCAGCCTGCTCTTTACCACCTGATTGTCCAGCAGTTGCTGGTGGCTGGCCATTGCTCCGATCGATATCTGCGATCCGTCAGTGTGGATTTGCTGCAACTCATTTATTTTTTCCAGACAGATGATGGTCTTCAGGTCGATTCTTTTACTGCGTAGCTTTACCAGCAAATCAGTTCCTCCCGCCATGAGCCCGGCCCCGGGGTTATCCCGCCACATATTCCACAGTTCCTCCATATTTGAAGGGAACAGAACTTGTTTCATAACTTGTCCCCCATTTCCAGGGCCGCGGCTTCAACCGCGTCCACTATCTTCTGGTACCCGGTGCAGCGGCACAGGTTGCCGCTCAAGCCCTGGCGGATTTCAATGCGCTGGGGATGGGGATTGCGTCGCAGGAGATCCAGGGCTGCTATGGCCATACCCGGGCTGCAAAAACCGCACTGCACCGCTCCCCGGTCAACAAACGCGGCCTGCACTGGATGAAGTTTTTCCCCATCGGCCAGGCCTTCTATGGTAGTTATGTTATGTCCATCCAGCTGTGCGGCCAGCATCAGGCAGGAGAGCTTGCTCACTCCGTCAACCAGGATGCTGCAGGCCCCGCATTCACCCTCACCGCACCCTTCCTTGGTTCCGGTCAGGCCCAGGTCCTCACGGAGCAGGTCTACCGCTCTTTTGTCCGGATCGCTGTTTACTTCTTTCAAATCGCCATTTAAATAAAACTTGATCAACACTCTACTGCTCCTCCCCTGCCTGCAAGACCTGCCATACCCGTTCCGCGCTTAACGGCCCTGTTTTAATTCTTTTCCCGGTGGCCCGCGCCACGGCGTTGGCTATGGCCGGGTAGGGCAGGTTTATGCCTATCTCTCCTATCCCTTTCATGCCAAAAGGTCCGGTATCTTCTACCGTCTCCACGGGCAGGCTGATAATATCCGGCACATCCAGGGAGCCGGGTATGATATAGGTGGATAGATTGGTGCTTTGCACCTCTCCGGCTGATACTTTGAAGTCCTCCCACAAAGCGTAGCCGATTCCCTGCACTATCCCGCCTTGAATCTGCTGCTCATACAATTGGGGATTCAGCACCCGGCCTCCATCAGTGCAGGCCAGGTAATCACATACCGTCACTTCTCCGGTAAGTTCGTCAATCTCGATGCGGGCCAGGTGGCAGGCAAAACTGAACACCAGATGCGGGAAGCCCGCCGCCGCTACGGCCGGGTCCACAATATCTTTATGCCTGGCTACCGGCGCCGTAAAAGTGTTTATACTGACCCGCTCACTCTCGCTCATCGCCGCCGCAATGAAGGTCAGGGGGATGTCTTTTCCAGAGGGGATATGACGCACCCGGCCTGGTGCCAGTAGCAGGTCTTCCTTGTAGATGCCCATCCCCATCTGGCCCACCCTGGCCAAAATGCGGTCTTTGAGCAGCAGGCAGGCGCCCTGCAGGGCATTGCCGAAAGAATACGTGGTGCGGCTGGCCGACGAAGATCCTGACGGTAGGGAGCGCCCGGTATCCGGCTGCAGCAGCTCAAAGGCATCGGCCGGCTGGCCCATAATTTCGCCGGCAATTTGCACGTTGGTGGGATTGTTGCCCTGCCCCATATCAGCCACCCCTGAATATATGCGAAACCGCCCGTCCAATAAAAGCTCCAGTTTGGCATTGGCGACATCGGCCACCACCGGTCCATAACCGGTGCCCTGCAGGCCGGCAGCTATACCCACCGCTCTTCGCTTAAAAGGCGGAGCATCTTTTTCCCATTGCCTCCGATCAATCCATAAGGGATGCTGCTGCATAGCTTGTAGGCAGGCTGTAATGCCGGTCGACCTGCTCATCAAAACCCCACTGCCCAGCTCGTCTCCCCGGTTTACGGCATTCTTCAGGCGAAACTCCAGCGGGTCCATGCCCAGCTTATCGGCCAGCATATCTACCATCTGCTCCAGAGCGGCCAGCACCTGGGGAGCGCCGAAGCCGCGAAAAGCTCCGCTTATGGGGTTGTTGGTATAAACACAGAATCCTTCTATATGTACGTTTTCCATCCGGTATACTCCGGCAGCATGCTCCAGGGCCAGGGCCAGAACCGGCCCGCCCAGAGAGGCATAAGCCCCGCTATCCAGGACAATACGGCAGCTCAAGGCATGAAGACTGCCATCCTGCCTGCAGCCCAGGCGATAGTGCATATGAGCCGGGTGTCTTTTGGAAGAAGCTAAAAAGCTCTGTTCGCGGCTGTTCCACATCTTTACCGGCCGGCCCGCTGAATGGAGCGCGGCCAGGCCCAGCAAGCCCTGCACCGTAATCCCGTCTTTGCCGCCAAATCCCCCTCCCAGATAGGGGGCCTTGATCCTTATTTGGTCGGCCGGCAGTCCCAGAGCATGGGCCAGTTCCAGGCGGTCGCGAAAAGGGGTCTGGGTTGAGGCCACCAGTTCCAGGACACCATCCTCATTAAGCCAGGCCACCCCCGTTTCGGTTTCCAGATAGGCGTGTTCCTGGGCGGGTAGATGAAACTCACCCTCGACGATAAAAGCGCATTCCTCCAGGGCTAAGGCCCCTTTTCCCCGCTCTATGGTGCCGTTCAGCAAGAGGTTCTTGTCAGCCCGGTTCTCGTGTAGAACCGGCGCATCCGGCAGCAAGGCCTGTTCGGGGTCAAAAACCGGCGGCAGCGGCTGGTATTCCACCTTGATGGCAGCCGCCGCCTTCTCTATCAGCTCGCGGCTTTCAGCCATAATTAAAGCCACCGGGTCTCCTTTATAACAGACTTTATAATCGGCCAGAACCGGTTGATCGCTTTCCGGCACTCCAACCCGGTTGGTTCCTTTAACGTCCTTGTGGGTTAGAACAGCGTGAACACCTGGAATCAGGAGGGCGCCAGAAACATCAATAGCCTCAATCAGCGCATGGGCATGGTCAGAATTCTTGACCCCGGCCCATAGCATGTCCTCGTGGTAGTAATCAGCCGCATATTTTTCGGTGCCGCAAATTTTGCCGGGGCCGTCGGCCCGCGGTAAGGCAGTCCCTGCTGCCACAGCCCGATCTTTCATTATGCTATTTTCACTCCCTTGCCGGTATGGTCGGATCTAATCCAGTTTAATCTAAAGATTATTTACCGTTGCCCTGGGTAACAGTTTTATAATCAGCCTCTATTATGTCCAGTATCTTTTGAGCCCCTTCCGAATGAAGCTTGATATGTGCAAAACCGGGTTGATTGAGGGTTTTCTGCATAAGCATGCCATCCGTATCAAACCAGCGCGGGAGTGCGCCCCCTAAATAATACTGGTGCCTGCGCAATATATCAACGGCAGCACCACTGGCAGGTGACGCCAAGTTGAGAAAAACCTGCAGTATGCAGGCATTCTTATCCAGGGCCTCTTTTTCCTTTTGTAGGAGATAATTTTCAAAATCACTGCCCAGCTCCATTATGGTGAAACGAGCCACTCCAGCGCCTTCGATTATTTCGGTTAAACCGCTGGTAGGGGTATTAGGCAGGCTGGCCCGGGCTGCCAGAAAAGTATGCCCGAATTCATATGCTGAATATAGATAGCGCAAGCTATCCTCGTAGATCTCCGGCAGGTAAACCGTTTGCGGCCTGGTCTTATAGGTCTTGAACATAAGCAGGGTTGACACCCGGCCCTGGCTGCTCTGTTCTTTTTCATAAGAAGCTGCCGGCATCAAATCTATTTCAATGCCGGTATCATACCAGCCCAGTTGGGCTTCAGCCTTTTGCACGAAAACATGGTTGCAGACCGCTTCTCCCCATAACTGCTCCGTCAGCTGCGGATATACTTCCCGGTTTAAATAGGTCATACAACGCTTGACAATTCCCAGATTGCGAAACTCAGGCGGAACTATGCCCTGGCCTTCTTCATAAAGCGCGGGATTGCTCAGACACGACCTATATGTGGCCACCTGCCCTATTACCCGGCCCTCGCCGGTGCGGCAGATTATCCGGATCATATCTCCGTTTTCCTGCTGCCTTATAATATCCTGGGCATCATATACCGCTTTGACCGGGTATTCATCACCATACACACCTTTATACAAATCAACCACACCCGGGGCGTCTTCCGGCTGCATCACGCGAACTTCCAGAGCCAGTTCCTCTGGCTGTTTTTTTTCTTCCGCCATAATAAAAAACCTCCTTTAAATCAGTATCAAGTCGATAAGCAAAATCAAAGAATCTTCTTCAGGCCTTCAATAAAAGCCTCCATGGCTTCGTGCCGGGCTATAGTTATGCGAATATAATTAGGAAAGCGAAAGCCGGTCATAGTACGCACCATAACTCCCTGGGCCATCAGTTTGCGATAGGCCAGGCTGTCGCTGATAGGCAGCTTGACCATGACGAAGTTGCCTTCGTTTATCACAAACGGCAAACCCAGGCTGCTCAGTTCCTTTTTTAAATAAGCCTTCTCTGCAGCTACCAACTGCCGGGTGCGCCTTATATGATCTTTATCATCAATAGCCAATATAGCGGCTTCCTGGGCCAAAGTGTTCACCGAATAAACCACACAAGTTTTGCGGATGATATTGACCACATCCAGACTACCCACCAGGTAGCCGATCCGCAACCCGGCCAGGCCGAACATCTTGGAAAAGGTCCGGAACACCACCAGATTGGGATAGCGTTCCAGCAGGGCAATACCATCCGGGAAGTCATCATTTTCCACAAACTCGCAATAGGCTTCGTCCACCACAACGATTTGTCTGCCGTCCACTCTATCCAGAAAACGACAAAGCTTTTCCTGGTTCCAGTAGGTGCCGGTGGGATTATTGGGGTTACAGATAAACAAAATTTTGCTGCGCCGGTCAATCTGCTCCAGCATGGCTTCATCATCAAAAGCCAGGTCCTTCAGAGGCACCAGCCGCGCCTCGTAACCGGAAAAGACCGCCACCCACTCATAAACCGCGAAGGTTTTATCGGCGGTAATTATATTGTCACCGGCCTCACAGAAGGCATAAATGACAAAACTGATGACTTCATTGGCCCCGTTGCCTACCAGGAACTGGTCCGGATGCAGGCCGTAGACTTCAGCCAGCTTCTCGCGCAGGTAATAAGAATCTCCGCTTGGATAAACAGCCGCCCGTTCAGGAGGAAAGCCGCGCAATACCTCCTGGGAAGCCTGCGGGGGGCCCAGGGGGTTTTCATTATTGTTCAGGCGGTACAGGGCAGAGCAGCCAAACATTTTTTTTAATTCAGGATCGGGTTTGCTGGGTATGTAAGCTTCAAAATTATTGATGTAAGCCGGCACCAAATGCTCAAAAGGTATGGCCGTCATATTACTCACCCGCCTCATACTGCCACAGCAGTAAATCCCCCCGCCCGGCATAAGGCAGGATTAGACACGGCTTGAACCTATTGGCCAGCAAGGGTGGCGCCAGGCGGGATTGCCAGGCCTGGGCCAGATCCATTTCCAAAAATATGTTATAAATCTTTTCGTGAGCGAAAAGCTGCAGGTGGCGGCTCAAATTCTCCGCGGCATCCCGGCCGTCCATAAGCGGCCGGAGGGTAACCTGGTTATTGCCAAAATCACTGGTAAAAACCGAATGTGGATTGATCTGTTCGCCCATATTTCTGACATCTTTGATATCGCGGGGTAAAAACAGGCGCTGGTATTGGGATTGTAGATATGCTGTCAACTCGGGATGGGTCCACACTTTCATCCCCAGGTCTTCGCCCAGCTGCCGATAGTAAGCATCGGCCTCGCGCTTATTTACTTCTGCGGTGTGAATATTGATTTTGCCCAATAATTCGAAATACTCCTTGCTCAACCAGGGGCTTGGATAACGGCTTAGCACCCCAACCGCATCGGAGCGGCCAATCTGCTCCAGGAAGTATTCGATCAGGGCCTCCGCCATTCCGGGAATTTCGGCAAAGATATAAGGCCCATACAACTCCACGGTTTTTTGGTTTGATTCTCTCCATACTATTCCACCGATTACTTCCTGCTTATCGTCACCGGCCAGAGCCGCCCGGTATTCTCCGGACTTTACCATGTCTACCAGCTTGCCGGGATAAAGCAAAAACGATGGAATAAACAGAGCCGAGTCCAGGCCGGGGGTAAGCTCTGCCAGGCTTTTCAAGCCCTCGGCTTCAACCGGCAGCAAAGCAAACTTAGTGCGTTCTCTTTCATCTAAAGCAGCTTTTTCCCGAACAGCCGGATAAGTTTTTTCTTTATAAAGCGACAGCCTGACCGCGCTGCCGGTATCATCGGCCAGGTAAAGCCGGTCGACACTGCGGGCCGCTATCAACAGCCCCATTTCCTCCAATTGTTTTTCATCATCCTGGCTTATCCGGGTGCAAAGATTAAATGCACCCAAATTTAGATTACGATCATTAAATATGAAGTCCACTTGTACATAGTAAAGCCCGTTTTGGCATTCCAGCCTCACCTTATCAATATTGTCGCCATGGCTGCACATATAGCAATAGACTTCTTCTACTGCAAGGGTTAAAGCCAGTGCATCTTTCCTATCCATCCCGAAAACTGCGGCGGCATTTTCCACACTGGCCTGAAGAACGGGTATCATTTCCGGAAGCAAAGGCATCTCAAGGGAAAAATCAGCCTTTTTCATATACATAAATCCTCCCTGTATAATTGTCCCGGCTGCCAAATAGCACAGGTACTTCTTTGGCCCTCTTATTTCGTTTTTGATAAAGACCTCATGTTTAATATCGTAAAGAGGGCAATAACACTGCACCAGGGGACGTCCATCCATCGTAGTCCAAACCGGGAAGCAAATATGGAGCTATATTAAATGACTTAAAAAAACCGCTTCAGATGAAACGGTTTTTAGAAAAACTTGTCGTAACTAATAATATTTTATTAGAAGCAAAAGGGCTGCACCTATGATGCAATTTAAGCAGTGCTCACATCAACCTATACCTATATCAAGTAATATCAAGCAAACCAATAACTCCACCGGTTACACCAGCAAGAGCACTATCATCAAGTTTCTGCCCCGCCCTTTTAAGCTCACTAGCTGAAAAATCGTAGCCTGCATTCCCAAGGAATGCCCTTCGCTCCTCAAGATCTTGATACGAAGCGACTTTTTGCGAGAAATCTACGTCAGTCTTCATTCTTGCGATAAATAACTCGGCTGATTCAATACTCATTTAACCATCTCCTTCTCCAGACAATTGGATACCGATGTAACAAGGTATCTGGGCAGGATATTTTGTATCCTCATCCCCAGATTTATGGCCGTGCTGTCTCAAAGTAAAAAAAGAGCATTTCAATTAATATATCGAATAAACAGGATAAATTCTGAGTTTTGGGGCTACCGCTTTTTGGTGAGGTGCGGGGGTCAGTTCATTATTCAGCTGCTTTTTGGCTGGACTAAATCAATGATAATCTTACCATTGTCATATTGAATAAAGGGATTATGTCTACCCGCGACTGTTTCAGCCTCATCTCTCACCAATTCGCCGGTGCGGAATACCGAAAGCAGAAGGCCAATAAGGAACGAATTAGTAACAAGAGCCATTTTTCCGTAAGATATAAAGGGCAGCGACAGCGGAGAAAACAGTAAGATACCCAGATTAGAAACAATATATACGATCAATTGCACGCTGAATGTTGAAATAATAGCCGTGGAAGTTAAGAAACCGAGGACGCTTTTCTGCTTGTTGCAAAGTATAACCGCTCGAATAATAAAGGCCGCGAAGAGCGCAATGATGGCCAAAAGCGTTATCCATCCGAACTCATAAGTCAAATAGGTTAGCAAATAATCCGTATGGACTTCAGGCAAAATGCGAGTGGTTAAAACATCCGAAGCCCCAACAGGAACCCCATAACCATTCATTTGCGTACCACTGCCGATAAACTGCGAGTGGGATAAAATCCGCTGTATGGTAGTTCCCATATATCCCATCCCGTTAGGGTCGAGGGAGGGATTTAATGCGACTCGCACCCTATCCGCCCTATACCCTACACCCATTATCATGAGAAGAAGTACAGCCAGAACGGCAGCAGTTGAGCCATATAGAATGAATAGAGCCGATAATTTTTTCACATTGAACCAGCCTTTTAAAACAGCGGCTGTTAAAAGAATCAGGCAGGAAACACCGAGCAAGAAAAACACGGTTAAACTTGGAACAATCATAGACAATAAAGCGGGAATTGCGAAAGCCGCCCCGCAAATAATAAGGCCGCCATAGCCCTTGTTTCTCATGCTGAAAACCAATCCGGCAAAGGCGGTTGGAAACAGTAGTAGCGGATAAATCGCATATGATGCTGCACCGCATACTTGTCCGATAAAGAAACAACAAAAAACGGTTATCGCACAGAGCAGGAAAAATACAAGCTTCGGATATTTCCCAATGATGGTGAAATCGGCAAAATAGGCAGCCAACATAACGATAACGGCCATACCTACCCAGGCTATCTGCTGCTCAAACGTCCATGTTCCTTTAAGAATTGAATCTATAAAAAACTGAACCACGAATCCTAGGAGAAACATAACCCCGGTCAGGGCAAACAAGCCCCAATCGGGTTTCGGCCTGTGAACCTGGTCAAGCTGCTCCCCAACCAGAACAGGATCTCCCATCTCGGTGACAGCCTTATCGGCTGCCGTTTCCTCATCAAGTCCATCCTCTAGTAGAGCGCTCTTCAGGTCGGTCAGGTGGTCTTTAATTTCCTCCAATACAACCGGCTGCGCTCTTTTCCATCGTATCTGCTGGCGTACAGTCTCTAAATACTGGGTAATCTTATCAGGCTGTTGCAAAAGTCGCACCCCCCAGGACATCGTTCACGGCAGAGGAATATACCTTCCATTCCTCCTTTTTGGCATGCAAATGACTACTGCCCTTTTTAGTGAGGCTGTAGTATTTTCGCACCTTTGCATTGTCGGCCGTCTTTTCGTAAGAAGTGACCAGTTCTTTTTGTTCCAGGCTGTGAAGCAGCGGGTATAGCGTTCCCGCTTTTAGAGCGAAAACATTTTTTGATTTTTTGTTCAGTTCTTCAATCATCTGATAACCATACATATCGGCTTCTTCAAGTAACCTTAATATAAGCATGGTTGTGCTGCCCGTCAGCAGGCTTTTATCGATTGCCATATCAACCCTCCATATATAGATCATCTATACATTAGCATATATCGGCAATCTATATATGTCAACGGTAAAAAAATAAGGAAGCAAAAGAACCGTTCCTCTGCTTCCCGTATTTATCACTTTCCGTATAGACTGCTAGGCCATCGTAATTAACATCTTTTCCAGTTTTCTGTTCCGCCCACTGATTGCTTTGATAAAACCCATCGCAATATTGGGAAAAATACTGCACAATCTATCAATTTCTTTTTCATCGATAATTAGAAGAGTTGCTTCACCTAGAATGATTTGGGCAGTTACTATAGAAGCAGACTGGTCAAATACACTGCTGTCTCCAACTGTTTCGCCTGTTCCTCGTACTGCAATTGTGGCATCAACTCCCGTGCCGGCAGAGTGAGCGCTTAGTTCAACATGGCCGTTTATAATAACATATAAATTGGAGCTGGATTCCCCTTCCTGTACTAACACTGTTCCTTCATCGTAAATTTCCAACCTGGCTGCCCGGGCCAGGAGGCCTAGTTCTTCCAGCTGCAAACAAGAAAAAAGCTCCACACTCTTTAATAGCATTACTTTGTCCAATAAGCTTAGCATTTCGTGATCTTTCATAGTATTCTCCCCTTCCAGCCTCGATTGAACCTCTGCGCTTATTTCACTGAACCAATAGTCGTCTAATGATTGAGCCTTTTCCAACTTGGCCTTTACAACGTCTGCACTCAGTTTAGGAATAGTTGCTGGCGAAGCCATGGCCTCCATCATAGCCCTGGCTAATCTGCGATCAGCCAATCCTTCAGATAACGCTTCCAGCGAGGTTTCTCGAAGCTCTATATCTTCATCCTGGCTGGCAGTTCTAACTCTGGAAACTATCAAGGGATCATAAATACTTCCCAGTGCTGCCCAGCAACCCTCCATTTGCAGTGAATATATTTCCTGGTAGCGGAGGAGGGTTACATCAGCCATATCAGGATAATTTAAGCTCTTTATAAAGGACAGGACTTCTTTAAATATGGCTAATTGTCCTAAACGTTGCAGACAGCTATCTACTAATAATTTGCTAAGTCGCTCTTCCCTATTGTGGGCTGATAATGCCTTGATTATGGCCAGCCAGGAACGCAGGTCGGTTTGTTTATTAATTTCGTCCAGCAAAATCGGCACTGCATCTTCTCCCATGTCAATAAGAGCCTGGTCGGCCACTTTATGAAAGTTGCTGTCTCCCTGGCAGTATACGCCTACAATTTTGGGTATGGAGCTGCAGTTTTTCAGTTTGCCCAAAGCCTCACAAGCGGCTGTTTTTAACCGGGGGCTGCTATCTAACATGGTTATTAATCGCTCAGAGAATTGGTCCAGACCTGCTGAACTTATGGCCTGGCAAATAGTTGCAGCTGAAGTTTCACTCTCATCCAAACAGCGTTTTACGGCATCGACTACTTTTGGGTAATTTATCGGTTGTTCCAAACTGCAAATGGCAGTAACAGCATGGGCTACCACCAAAGAGTCGGAATCGCCAAGTGCTTGATATAATTGATGCTTATCTAGATTTAAGACTGGCCACAAGTCTAAGGCTGCAGCTCGAACTTCAGGTTCTTGAGCCATACAACACGCCATTATTGACTCCTGATGATAACATGTATTGTCCAGGCGCGAGCAGTATTTTAGGGCACTTCTGCGAACATCAGCACAAGAATCGTGTAGTAAATCGCCAAGCCATGGTTCTAATGCATGAGAATCCAACTGTTCTGCAATTTCTAATGCCAGGGTTCGTTTACGATCATCGGGATGGTGCAGAAACGAAAACAGGTGGTCTAAAAACGCAGATGATACATAGCGGCCTAGAAAAGCTGCCCCATTTTCGCTTAAATCCTTAACGCCATTGCCAATTGATCTGATCAATTCGTTAAGATACATGTTTCTTGTTTTCCAGGCAATAAAAATAGCTATTATTGCTAAAACCAGGCCAGCCACCAACATTGGGTGCATGCTTATTATCCCTGCAGTGTGAAGACCTGAAACAGCAGCCCCACCTATCATGCCGCCAAGAACTATTAAGGCTTCTACTAAAAAGCGGACACCATCTCTATCCTGGGGAGGAATTACTTTAAATAATAATTGGTAGGAGGGTTCACCTAAAACATTTACCATAATTTTGGTTATCAGATAGCTTACAAATACTGCGCCCAGTGCCCAAGCTCCAGAGGCAAAGATAATTGCAATTATAAAGCTGCATCCTAACCCGGCAGCTACCAGCAATAAGACGGTCCCTACTCCAAGCCGCGACATTATCCGGCTTAAAAAGCCCAGTTCAATGACCACGGCAACAACGTTGGACACGGCTAAAAATATGGCCAGGAATCCAGCCAATTGAGCCTCATCGTTATAAGTAATTCTAGCGATAGTATTGAATTGGTAGTCCATTAAAAAGTATAAGGTCATAATTAAGATCAGCAAGGACAGCATGCCTAGCAAAAACCTCGATCGATATATACTAATAATGCTGCTTTTTAAGTTTGTGGGTTCTTCATCTGTGAGTGTTTTCAAGGGGGAAATATAGTATTCAATAGTCTGAAATAAATAATAACCTCCGCCCAATAGAAGCAAAGACCAAAAAAGATAGATGATTTCTACGCCGACGGGTGTCAGTAATTTGCCAATAACACCTGCTGTAATGCAGCCGATAGTGGATGCGCCGGCCATTAAGGGGAACAACCGCTTGGCTTGCTGAGTGGAACAAACATCCAAAGCAATTAACCAAATGAGGGGGGTCAGCTGGAAAAAGACCACCATTGAAGTGACTAATAATATCGGGTAGAAAACCGGCCAAAGTGAAAAAGCAGAGAACTTGGATAAAATTAAAACAATTCCATTTATTAATACTACAACTGCCATCATGCCATAGGTAAGGCGAAGAAAACGGGAGCGATCCATGCGGCCTGATAAATCGGCAATTAATAATGACACCAGCAAAAGGCCAACCGCTTCCAATACATACATTAAAGGCAAATACTCAACACCATACCGAACATTAAAAATGGAAGTAGAAGAACTAACACCTAGAACTTCACCCATACCCAGGGTGAAAAACACGGGAATCATTAGACGTAGTCGATGCTTATCATCAGGTTGAACTGACAACTGTTTTCCTAGTGCGAACAACTAATTTACCTCCGCTAATTAAGGCTGGTGTTAGGTTCTGTTACGACTCAAGCATTTGGTTGGGATCATGATTTTTAATATAAGCTAAAATTATCCGCCCCATTTCGTTGTGGACTTTAATAAGATCGTAATCAATTACCTGATTGTTCAGATACTGGAGGATAAGTTGATCACGTCCTTCTGAACCGGGCATTATTCCACTAAAGAAGAAACCCAGGGTTTCGAACTCTTCGGTCAGGATAGCAGTGTAAGGGATGGTCAAAGGCAGGTTTAAATAGATAGTTTCCAGTCTCTCCAGACACAGTCCTCTCAGCATTCGATTAACCTCTTGGACAACATTTTTGCCATATGTCTTTACCGTAACAAATGCAATGCTACTGGGATCATATTTAAGCTCTAAGACAGCTTCCTCTTCCAGCAAATCCAAAGAAGAGTCAGCCTGTAAAATGCTGGCTTGTACGCCCAGACTATCGTATATTTGTTTGATCATGTCAGCATGGTGTGCCGGAGGATATATTGGTATAGCATGTTTGGTGTTTAGATAGGTAAAAAGGATAGTTTCGCTCTCCCGTTGCCCTGCGCCTTCTTGTATGGCCTTAAAATCAAATGGCAAATCCCCGGATATGAGAATGGCCGTATCGCTAAGCCCCCATTTGGAAGCTACTTTTTGCGAATAAGGGTGGGTGGTTACTGCCCAGGTGTATAAACCGGTCAGTCCATTGTTTCGTGCCCAATTGATAACGGCTGCTCCCAGGTCGTTTAGACATCCTGCTCCACGGTATTTTGGATTTACGAAAGCATCGTCTACAACAGGCACATGAGGATCGCCGCCTTGGAAGATCATCGCCACATGCCCGATTATTTCACTATTCTCACTGGATGCTACTAAAGAGACCATCTTGCCTTCTTCGTTAAGCTGTCTTAATCGTTCTGGATAATAGACATGTTCATTAGAATAAGAATAGCCATAAGCCATATATGCACATTTGGAAACCTCTACGGCTTGCTCCGGTTTCATAGGATGAATCTGATAGGCAGGTACTTCGTATGCTGGTTTATGACTATCTGGCTGAGGCAAGTCCATCACTTCAGGCAATCTGATGCCTGAGTATTTGACCAGGCGGGTTTCTTTGCCAGCTTTGCCCAGATTCACAAAGGAAACTTCATCCATAAATCGATACATCAGGTGCAATCCCAAACCTCGGGTATCTCCGGTTTCTATTCCATCCTTTTGCGCCAATTTGGCAAGCTCTTCAGGATCAAAAGGCATACCCTGTTCTCTGATTAAAATTTGCATTCCTAGAGCTGTCTCTTGAAATACGATATTAAAACTGGCCTGTTCCCCCTCCGCAAAGGCGTGGTCAATCACATTGACCACTGCTTCCTCTACTCCCAATACAACTTCATTAGTACTTTTTTCATCGAAGCCGAGAATACGGGCAAAAGCGGCGGTACTATCCTGTATTAGAGGAATATAGCGCAAATTATTGGGAATCGTAATACAAATATCTTGAGACTTTTCCATGTTAGTTTCCCTCTCCAATAAAATGATTTTTGGTGTATTTATGGTCTTTAGGATAGGATCCAAAAAAATCTCTCTCACTTTGTCAGATCGTATTTCTGATACAAATACTTTTGTCTTATCTAAACTCAAAGTGGACCGTTCTATCGCCATGCAGATCGAGTTTGCCGTTAAAAAGTATATAGCTGACTATGAGAAAAAGAATGGCATTATAAAAATTGAAGAGTGACCGTAAAATGGAGCCTTTTAAGTCAAGAAAGCTTTTTTCGCTAAAACTGGAACCATGAATTTGCTAATGCAGCATCTTATGGTTCCAGTTTCATTAATTATCGTATAGTTAATCACCTTTTCTGAAATCTTTCTCTTCCTCTATTCGAAGGGTAATATTCATCTATTTGCTCCTTTTTAAAATGTATAATAAAAGCTTGTCCTAAATCCTGCTTACTTTCAAGGCTACTTTATGACAGATTTTCTTCTATCCATTCACCAAACACTTGTAATTGATTCTCCGTATGGAAATAATGCTCTCCATGTTCAAGAATTTTAACTGCTGCTTGATGCCGTGATGCAAATGCCGAAATATCTTCCCATTTAGACAGATTGTCGTTCGAACCATACAAGATAGCGGTAGGTATCTTCCAATCAAAGCAAATCGGATTTTTTTGAACATAACAATAATAGCCCCAATCTAGCGTCTGCCCAATTGGCAACTGGATCTTCTTCTCTGTTTTCAATCTTTCTTCGCTAACCTCAAACCCTTCCATCATAATGCATATAATGCGTTCCATATTTACAACCGGAGAAAGAAATAAACTTTGCTTTATATCAAAATCATGATAAGCAAGCAAACTGAAATAGGCTCCTATACTGCATGCAAACACACTGATTTCGGATGCGATCGACCGGGCATATTTGTATACCTCTATCAGATCACTTACACAATTCTCGGGAATACACTCATAATCTTCGCATACACGTTCACCATGCATAGGCAGATCGAAACTTAAAGCCTGGTAGCCTTTAGCAACGGCTTTTTGTGCCATAATCGAAATCACGGTATCCTCTTTATTAGAAAAATTGCCGTGTACTTCAATCAATAGTTTTGCACTTGGTTTCCCCCATAAGATGGCCGGTATAGCGATGTTTTTATTTGATATATATAAATGTTTTTTATCCACTTTATCCCCTCTAAACGTTAACCATCCACCCCTGACGACTCTTTTGTTTATTAAACTAACCTTGCTCCTCCGTCAATAACAACAGTTGTACCGGTTGTGTATCTATTCATCATTAAATAGACATAGGCCTGGGCGATTTCTTCTTGTGAGGCCAGTCTTGGGATTGGAAACTGTAAAGCGTATTTTTGAATATCATTGGCTTTGGGTTTAACAAAACCTGGACTGACCAAGTTGACTCTTATTGGTGCCAATTCAATCGCTAAACACCGACATAAGGTCTCAAGGGCGCTATTTATAATGCACATGGTTGAAGATCCTTTAAAAATCTTTTCACCGGCGATGCCGCTAGTCATAATGATGCTTCCATCTGCATTGATATGATCGCGGGCTGCCTGAATCAACCGATATGGGCCCCAGAACTTGCTTTCAAATGCTTCTTTGGCATTATCAACTTTAGTTTCCTGAAATAGAGCGGCATTGATATCTGGCCTTACCGTTATGACAAGGTGATCGATTTGTTGGACTGAATTAAATAGAGATGTAGTTTCAGAATCGGACGTAATGTTAAAAGATATAGTTTCTATACCTTCTCCTATAGCGCCTGCTAATATATCATGTCGTTCAAAGGCACTTCTAGAAGCGATTACTACCCGAGCGCCCAATTTATAAACTCGTTTTGCAACCGCCAGGCCAATACCCGAGCTGCCGCCAACTACCAATATTCTTTTACCTGCTAAAGAATCTCCCATCCCTATCACCTATCCTATCCGCGTATCTATTTGCTTTACTCGATGTCATAGCGATGT
>JBEHWI010000039.1:0-24079 GCA_040217815.1 Syntrophomonadaceae bacterium
TGGCAGCAGGATGGGGGGCAAAATAAAAAAGCAGTTCCTCCTGCTGAACTCCAAACCGGTGCTTTATTACTCTTTAAACATATTTGAAGCAATGAATCTTATCGATGAAGTGGTCCTGGTTGCCCATCCCCAGGAGCTTGATTACTGTCAAAAAGAGATTGTGGAAAAATATCGCTTCCGCAAGGTGAAGGCCGTAGTAGCCGGTGGCGCCACCCGTCAGCAATCAGTGTGGAATGGCCTGCAGGCCGTTAATGAAAATACTCATATTGTGGCTATTCATGATGGAGCCCGGCCCCTGGTGACCGAGGCTCTATTTTTGGCTTTATTGAAAGAGGCCCGGGAATGGGGCGCGGCTATACCCGGAGTGCCGGTGCGGGATACTGTAAAGATGGTGGATGGGGACGATTTTGTAGTCAGAACCCTTGACCGTTCCGTGATAATGGGTATTCAAACCCCCCAGGCCTTCAATTATGGTGAGCTGGTTAAAGCCTATCAGCTGGCCCGGGACGAACAGTTTGAAGCCAGCGACGACGCCAGTCTCTTTGAGAGGTATATCGGTCGGGTCAAGGTGGTCCCCGGAGACTACAGCAACTTGAAAATAACCACCCGGGAAGACCTGGTTATTGCTGAAGGGCTAATGCGTTTTAAGGGAGGAAAATAGGTGAGGGTTGGAATAGGCTATGATGTACATAGATTTCAGGAAGGTCGAAGGCTGGTGATCGGAGGAGTTGAAATACCCTATCATAAAGGATTGCTGGGGCATTCCGACGCCGATGTCCTGATCCACGCCATCTGCGACGCCCTTCTGGGAGCGGCTGGTTTAGGCGATATTGGGCAGTACTTTCCCGATTCGGATGAGCGGTATAAGGACATAGACAGCCTGATTTTGCTGGAGCAAACTGCCGGGCTGCTTGAAGACCGGGGCTGGCTGGTGGGAAATATAGATAGTACGGTGGTGGCCCAGAAACCCCGTCTGGCGCCATATATTGGGGCTATGAAAGAAAAGATAACCGGTGTTCTTAATATACCGGCCGAGAATGTAGGTATAAAGGCTACCACCTCCGAAGGATTGGGATTCGAGGGGCGGGAAGAAGGGATTTCCGCCCAGGCGGTTGTATTGCTAAAAACCAGACTTAAATAGCAGCCTGGAAAAGCCAAACGAGTGCATTGTTGAAAAGACTTGCTTTTTTAAAAAACATCTCCCGCTGTTATGCCATCTGCCTTGAGACAGACCGGCGCTTGCCCCGACTGGAAGGCTAATGGTATAATTTGCACGGAAATAAGGGAGGTTAGGAAATGCAAAAAATAAAGGTGAGATTTGCTCCCAGTCCCACCGGTCCTCTGCACATAGGCGGGGGGCGGTCGGCTCTGTTTAATTATCTGTTCGCCCGGCATCAAGGGGCGGATATGATCCTGCGCATCGAAGACACTGATCTGGAAAGGTCAAAACGTGAATACGAGGAAGAGATAATACGCTCCCTGCAGTGGCTGGGTATTGAATGGCAGGAGGGAGTGGACATCGGCGGAGAGCAGGCGCCTTATCGGCAAACCGAACGACTTGAGACATACAAGGAGTACGCACAGGGCTTGCTGGAAGCAGGCCATGCTTACTACTGTTTTTGCAGCGAGGAAGAACTGGAAGCCGAAAGGCAGGAGCTTAGCGAAAAGGGACAGATGCCCCGTTATTCCGGCAAATGCCGGAATCTCACCCGGGAACAAATTGAAGAAAAACTGGCCATGGGAATTGCCCCTACCCTTCGTTTCATGGTCCCTAATAACCAGCTCTATCTTTTGGATGATCTTGTCCGCGGTAGGGTTAGCTTTGACAGTGAAAACATAGGCGACTTTATAATCATGAAATCCGACGGCATACCTACCTACAATTATGCCGTTGTAATTGATGATGCCCTTATGGGAGTCACCCATGTCATCAGGGCGGAAGAGCACTTGCCCAACACACCCCGGCAGTTGATGCTCTACGAAGCACTGAACTTTAAGCGTCCGGAGTTTGCTCATATATCCTTGATCCTGGGCGAGGATCGACAGAAGATGAGCAAGCGGCACGGTGCTACTTCAATAATTCAGTACCGGGAAATGGGCTATTTACCGGAAACCATGTTTAATTTCCTGGCTTTTATGGGCTGGTCACCCGAAGGGGAGGAGGTAATGCTTTCCCGGGAGGAAATAATTAAGTCCTTTACCCTGGAACGCGTATCTAAAAGCCCGGCGGTCTTCGATCTGGACAAGCTTAACTGGCTCAACCAGCAGTATATAAAGAAACTGAGCTTGGCCGAATTAGGTACGGCCTTACAGCCATTTATCCAAGGTTCCCGGTATGCTGGCCAGGCTGCCCGCTTGACTCCTGAACAAGTAAATTTGTTCCTGGCTGCGGTGCATGAGCGACTGGTGTGTCTGGCGGATATTGAGGAATACCTGGAATTGTTCTTTGGTGATCCTCAATATGAGGAGGCTGCCTGGCCGGTATTACAGCAGGATCATGTACCGGTCATCCTTGAAGCCTTTCTGGAAGTACTGCCGGAAAATCCTGAATTTGATGAACTAGGACCTACGTTAAAGACTTTAATCAAACAGCACAAGTTGAAACCAGCTCAGGTTTACATGCCTCTTCGTTGCGCCTTGAGCGGGCGAACCCATGGAGTAGACCTGCCCTATTTAATAGCAATATGGGGCCGACAGGAGTGTAAGCGCCGGATCAACGAGACCCTGGAGCAATTAAAGGATAAACAAGGTTAAGGGGGCTGTTAAGACATGGAGGCAATGAACCTGACCAAGTTGGACCTGGCTCCAACCCCCCTGGGTGGTAAAGCCCGGCAACTGGTGGACCGCTTGGAGCTTCGCCTGGTGAACTTGATCCTGGAAGCGGGTGAAACCGTTGACAAGCACAGCGCTCCGGTTGAAGTAGTTTTCTTGGTACTTGAAGGGTATGGCACTATATCAGCCGGGGAAAACCGGGTGCTTGTTGAAAAGGGACAGTTTTTATGCTGCCCACCGGGAATAATGCGTTCCGTTGCGGCCGGACCGGAAGGACTGAGCCTTCTGGTCGTAAGGGCTCCCAACCAATAAGCATAATCAATTGTGACATAAGATAATGCTACAGTCCTAACTTTTTACCAATCACAGGGGTGCTCAAAACTTGAGTCCCATATTTCATTTTTGAGTATAAGTTGTTCGTTCAATGCAGAATAGTATATTAACAAAAGGTGTAATTGACATAAACTCAGATGGCTGCATATAATCATAGTATCTACAAAATATAACTGCTGTGAATGGGAGAAGTAGACACTGATCGCTGCCAGAGAGAAGGGGCCGGCGGCTGGAAGCCCTTTTAAGTACGAAGGTGTTGAACATGCGCCCGGGAGCAGGTACGCCGAAACTTGAGTAGGTGTATCCGGTAAAACCGTTAGCTTGATCAAGGGGGGCGGTCGCCTGTGTGGTTGGTCGTTCAACGAGAGTGGAACCGCGGAAGTTTGGCCTTTCGTCTCTTTAGGGACGAAAGGCTTGTTATTTGAAAGGGGGAGTGGATATGTTCTCCACAATAAAAAGGGAGATTGAGGTGGTCTTTGAAAGGGATCCGGCTGCTCGCAGTGTTCCGGAAATAATATTTCTCTATCCGGGCTTTCACGCCATAATGAACCACCGCCTTGCGCACTGGTTTTATACCAGAAAACGGTTTTTCCTGGCCCGTTTGGTGTCCCATTTGAGCCGCTTCTTTACCGGGATTGAAATCCATCCCGGGGCCACTATTGGCAAAGGTTTCTTTATCGACCACGGCAGTGGTATAGTGATAGGAGAAACGGCCGAAGTAGGAGACAATGTTACTCTCTATCAGGGCGTAACCCTGGGGGGAACCGGAAAACAAAAGGGCAAGCGTCATCCAACGGTCGGCAACAACGTGGTTGTAAGCACCGGGGCTCAGGTGTTGGGCAATATATTTATTGGGGACCATGCTAAAATAGGAGCGGGCTCTGTTGTGTTAAGAAGCGTTCCAGCCAACTGCACAGTAGTAGGTGTCCCCGGGAGAATTGTCATTCAAGATGGAGCACGGGTGAATGACGACCGTATCGTGGTAGATCTGGAGCACCATATGCTGCCCGACCCGGTGGCCGATACCCTGTCCGCTATGCAGGAACAAATCGAAAACCTGGAGAAACGATTAAATGAATATGAAAAAGGGGAGTTATTCCATGAAGGTATACAATACTCTAAGCGGGCAAAAAGAAGAGCTGACGCCAGCTGATCCATCACAGGTAAAGATGTACGTATGCGGGCCAACCACCTATAATTTTATTCATCTAGGCAATGCCCGGCCGCTGGTAGTCTTTGATTCGGTAAGACGTTACCTGGCCTATCGAGGGTATAAAGTTACCTACGTGCAGAATTTTACCGATGTGGATGATAAAATTATCAACCGGGCTGCCGAGGAAAAACGGGATCCTATGGAGCTGGCCAGCCAGTATATAGCTGAGTATTTTGTGGATGCAGACAACCTGGGGATAGCAAGAGCCGATGTGCATCCCCGGGTGAGCGAACACATTCCCGAGATTATTGCAGCAATTTCCGGTCTGATAGACAAAGGCTTTGCCTACGTAATTGATGGCGACGTTTACTACCGGGTTAAAGCCTTTACTGAATATGGTAAGCTTTCCCACCGTTCCCTGGAAGATATGCTGGCCGGGGCCAGGGTCGAGGTGGACGAGCGCAAAGAAGCCCCGATGGATTTTGCCCTATGGAAAGCTGCTAAAGAAGCGGAACCGTTTTGGGAGAGCCCCTGGGGAAAGGGCAGGCCGGGATGGCATATCGAGTGTTCGGTCATGTCCACCAAGTACCTGGGTGATACCCTGGATATTCACGGCGGTGGGAGTGATCTCATCTTTCCCCACCACGAAAATGAAATCGCCCAGGCTGAAGCCTTGACCGGCAAACCGTTTGTCAACTACTGGATGCACAACGGATTTATAACCGTCAACAACGAGAAAATGTCCAAATCCCTGGGCAATTTCTTTATCCTTCGGGACATCCTGGACAAGTTCTCGGCTGACGTGGTGCGCTTTTATTTAATTGCCACCCACTATCGCAGTCCCCTGGATTTTGATGACGGAAAGCTGGAAGAGGCCAGGAAAGCCCTGGGGCGGCTCAAAAACACCCGTATACTGGCTCGCGAGTTTTTACAGAGCGCGGCAGCGGGCCCGGATGGCAAAGAAGACGATATGAGCAAGAGCCTGACCGCCGATGTCCTTACTTTTAAGGATCAGTTTATCGAGGCTATGGACGACGATTTTAATACCGCTAAAGCGATGGGATTCCTTTTCGAAATGGCCCGAACTATAAACTCCTTTGTCAGCCGGGCTGATGTGAAAAATAAGGCCCACCAGGATGCTTTGAGTAAGAGTCTTGAGGTCTTTGAATCACTGGGCGGGGTGATGGGCTTATTCCAGGAGCAAACCAGGAATGGGGCCCAGGTCGATAGGCTTTTAGATATCTTTGGCGAATTGCGTGCCCGCGCCCGTCAAAACAAGGACTTTGGCCTGGCGGATAAAATCCGCGATTTCATGCTGGAAATGGGAATAAAAATCGAAGATACGAGCAACTCAAGCCGTTTTCGTTATGAGCAGACTCCTGATCTGGCGGATCTTATTCAGGAATGTATTGCCCTTCGGGTGGGTTTCAAAAAGAACAAGAATTACCAGGATGCCGATTTCGTCAGGGAAAGACTGCAGGAAGAGGGCATTGTCCTGGAGGATACCCGGGAAGGAGCACGCTGGAAGTTTGTTTAAGTTTGAACCGCTTGACGATAAAACCCTGCGCCAGTTTTCTCCGGTAACCCTGGCTTATATCGGCGATGCCGTGTTTGAACTGGCGGTGCGCAGTACGCTGGTCTTGTCTGACCGGCGTAAAATACGTGATGTTCACCTTGATGCCGTAGCCCGGGTGAAAGCCTCCAGCCAGGCCCGTCTTGTAAGGGGACTGTTCGATGAGCTTTTGCCACGGGAACAGGAGTTGGTCAGGTGGGGGCGAAACGCCAAGAGTCCGGTGCCGAAGCATGCCGATGCGGGCGACTACCGGATGAGTACTGGATTTGAGACCCTTTTGGGGTATCTTTATTTAAATGGCAAGAGCGAGCGGATTGACTACCTGCTCAACCGGGCTCTGCAGTTGGAGTTCTGGGATGAACCGGAGCCGCCGCTTGATAATAATTGAGGAGGAACGCTGATGATAATTCAAAAACCCAGAGTACTGCTTCCCGAACGGGCTCTAAGTGAAGACCTTATGCTGCGCCTGGAGCGCTATGCCCGGGTCTGCTATAAATCGGAAGACAAGATCGGGGAAGAATACAATGCCCGTTTCCTCCAGGACAAGATACGTATGGGACACGAGTCAATTATCGAACATGAGAAAGCCACGGTAATGTTTGTCATAGACCGGGGCGTATCCCACGAAATAGTGCGCCACCGGATAGCGGCCTATTCTCAAGAATCAACCCGCTACTGCCGCTATGATCGGGACAAATTCGGCAACGAGATCAGCGTTATCGAACCCTATTTTTTCTTAGAAAGACCCGATGCCTGGCAATTGTGGCTAGAAGCGTGTGAGACGGCGGAGAGAAAATACATGGAAATGCTGCAGAGCGGTTGCTCGGCTCAGGAAGCCCGTTCGGTCCTGCCCAACTCTTTGAAGACCGAAATTGTGGTTACATATAATATGAGGGAATGGCGGCATTTCTTCCGCCTGCGCTGCGACGCCGCATCTCACCCGCAGATGCGTCAGGTAGCTATTCCTTTGCTGCTGGCTTTCCGGGAAAAGCTGCCGGTTCTCTTTGGTGGGATTGATTACGATACCAAATTCCCGGCCCAGCATTACGCCCAGGTCTTGCCCTGCGACGATATCTTTAATCCTTTGCCGTAATTTCGATCTGGGAAGGTAGCAAGAGAGCCTTGTTGGTCAGGAAGGGGAAAATGTACCCGGAAAACTGAACCGGCTGTGCCGGTTTCTACCTCAATGTATGCGTTATGGCGGTTTGCAATACCATAGCATACCGCCATGCCCAGGCCGGCTCCGGCTTCTTTGGTAGTTAGAAATGGAGTGCCCAGTTTATCAAGGATTTCTTGAGGAATGCCGTGCCCCTGGTCTTTGACCGAGAGAATAACACTCTGCTCCCCAAGAGATGTTTTTATGGTAAGATATCCGCCTGGATTCATTGATTCCAATCCATTACGAACCAGATTGACCAGCAGCTGTCGGATCTCTTTTTCGTCCAGGAGCAGGTTGGGGATGACGTCCAGCTTGACTTCTATGTTCTTATCCTGGGACATGGCATTGGCCTGAATTAAGGGGAACAATTGCGAGAGAATCGAATTGAGATTTTTTAATTCAAGTTTAATGAGCTTATCCCGAGCTAGAGACAGAAACTCGGTAAGGATAGAATTGGCCCGGTCCAACTCCTCGATCATCAAGTCGAAGGTTTCAGCATCTTCAACGTATTTATCTTTACCCTTTAACACCTGTAAAAAGCCACGAACAGTGGTCATCGGGTTTCTTATCTCATGACCAATACTGGCAGCGAACTGCCCTACCATATTTAAGCGGTCCAACCGGGAAAACTCTTTTTCTATCTGCCTCTGCTCGGTTATGTCGGTGAGAATACTCAACATACAGACGTTCCCTTCAATCTCCAATCGCTCCACGGTCAATAGGCCCAGTCTCAGTTCTCCGGTTTTTTTTCGGAAGAACAATTCCAGATCCTTCACCGATTCGTGGTTGAGCAAACTATGCCTGGCCTTTTCGCGCAGGGCGGGATCCTCCCAAATACCCAAGTCTAAGGTACTCTTTCCCAGTATTTCTTCTTCCGTGTATCCCAGTACCCTGCAAAAGCTGTTATTGACCTTGAGCAGTATGCCATCCTCCAGTTTGCATATACACATGGTAAGAGGGCTGGCGTTGAAGGCTTTGGAAAAATGCTCTTCGGAGATGCGCAGGGCTTCCTCCATGCATTTGCGTTCGGTAATATCTTTGGATATTACCAGCAGGTGTGAATCCTCATCCAACAACAAGATCTCGGCCGAGAGAAGAAAGGTTCGAATCTCTCCCGACTTCATCCTCATTTTGGTTTCTACCGCGTGAGTTGGTGCTCCCAACTCGGCAGCACTTACCAGGAAATCGCGATCCCCAGGAGAAAGCCACATTCCCAAGCCCACCGAAGTGTGTCCGATAACTTCCTCTTGCCGATAACCGGTGGTATTCAAAAAGGCTGTATTTACCTCGATGAATACGCCTTCTCTTATGGACGTAATGCTGATGGGATCGGGGCTGTTATTAAAGATTTTGGCCAGTTTGGCTTCTGATTGGCGCAGGGCGGTTTCTTCCTGTTTGCGCTGGGTTATATCCTTGGAGACAGTGAAGAGATACGGTTTGCCAGCTAAATAAATCATATCTGCCGAAAGAAGAAAGGTGTGGATTTGGCCGGATTTAAAACGAATGTTGGCTTCAAAGTTGTGCAGGCTGCCCTTTTCTCTTACGTTTTGCACAAGCCAAGCTCGTTCTTCGGGAAATACCCAAATTTTAAGATCATCAACAGTGCGACCAATTATTTCGTGCCTTTCATAACCGGTAATGTCCAGGTAGGCGTTGTTTACTTCTACAAAACTACCTTCATTGAACGTGGAGATAGATATAGGATCCGGGCTGGTGGAGAAAATTTTATACAATTGTTCCTCAGACTTACGAAGAGCTGTTTCTGCCTGCTTTTGATGTGTAACATCCGCTCCTAAGGCGAGGCTTCCAACAAGTTTTCCCTCGCTGTCCCAAAGGCTGTTTGAATGCCAGGATATAACTCGTTCTTGTCCATTCTTGCAGAGAATTATGGTTTCCAGGTTGGCAAAGCGGCTTCCGGCCAGAATTCCTTCTTTTCCTTTGCTCATAATGCTGTTGCGGTAGTCGGGGGCGGGATATAGCCACTCCCAGATCCTGGCGTTGCCCAGCACCTCGTCCCGGGTATAGCCCGATATGTCCTCCGCCGCGCGGTTCCAATAGACAATATTACCTTCAAGATCTACTGTATTAATCCATATGGCTGCGGTATCCAGCATTTCATTTTGAAAACGCAGAAGGGATGCGATTTTCTCTTCTGTCTCTTTGCGTTCACGAATATCCCGGCTTATGAAAATAACTCCATACAACTGGTCCTGCTCAAACAAACCAGTTCCAATAGTTTCTACATGGACGACACTATTATCTACCCGTTGAAGTCGAAATTCTATCCTTCCAGACAAACCACTGTTAATTCTTGAATAGAATTCGGCCTGCATCATTTCTTTCTCTTCTGGATGAGCGAATTCAAAGACCGTTTTTCCTATCAACTCCTCGGGCTCATAACCCAGCAGGTCTTTGTGGGAGGGGCTGGCATATTCAATTGTTCCTGATAAATCGGTCTTGATTATCAAATCCAGTATATGATTGGAGATAAGACGTAGCATAGTAGCATTTTTGCTCAGCTCTTCAGTGGTAAAATGGCCGGGCGAAGATAAGTGTCCGTCGTACCCAGTAGATTGTTCTCCTTTGCGGTTCATTTTGTCACCCATTCTCCAACAATCGCTATCTTTTTGTATAATAACTGATTGTCTAGAATGAAAAATGTCATAAACCTGTTCATTTCTAAGCAGAATTCCTCCAAATAACCCCAATTATCGACGGGATTAAGCCTGATTTATTAAGCAGTGACAGATTTTACAAGGAAGAACCGTGTTTTGCTTGTAGGATTTTTGCCCGGTTCGAGTTTGGCTTTTTATCCGAACTATTGGTCAAAAAGCCATATTTGATTCAGCAAAATGTTTGATAGAGCGCCCGCATATGGGTGTTTCTTGATTCCCACCGGGATGGTACATTCCTTGCACCTGGTTTGATGAAGAGAGGAGGCGGCGGCTTTAATGGCCAGCAATAAGTAACTCACCGTGAAAGGAGTGTACTCTATGGAATTAAACACCCTGCTATATGAAAAGGTTGATGGTATTGGCATTATAACCCTCAACCGGCCCAATACCATGAACGCTTTAAATGCGGAAATGATTGGGGATTTATCCCTGGTTGTAGATGAAATAGCGAGCGACCGGGAAGTGCTGGCGGTTATCATAACCGGTGGGGATAAGGTCTTCGCAGCCGGAGGCGACATTGCATTCATGTCGAATATCGATTCCCTTCAAGCTGAAGTTTTTGTGGAGGCTATTCGGACGGTGTTTGACAAAATATACCAGCTTGATAAACCGGTTATTGCCGCCATCAGCGGGTTGGCGCTTGGGGGAGGAAGCGAATTAGCCCTGGCCTGTGATATCCGCATCGCGGCTGAAGGCGCCGTATTCGGACAGCCGGAGATAAACCTGGCGATCATTCCCGGAGCTGGCGGGACCCAGCGCTTAACTCGCACCGTAGGGGCGGGTTGGGCCAGATACATGGTTATGACCGGCAGTGTGGTAAGCGCTGAAACCGCTCTGAAAATAGGCCTTATTACCGCAATTGTGACTAAAGAGGAACTGATGAATGAAGCTAAAAAACTTGCCCGGGTTTTAAGCTCCAAGTCCCCGGTGGCCATGAAAGCCGCTAAAAAGTGTTTAAATTTTGGGATGAATGTGGATTTGCCTTCGGGTTTGAGCTTTGAGCTTAAAACCTTTGCTGGACTGTTTTCAAGTGAAGACCAGAAAGAAGGCATGAAAGCTTTTCTGGAAAAGCGTAAGGCCGTATACAAAGGCAGATAAAAACGGAGTGATTGTTTTAAGGATTTGTTCAATCGTTTCCCTGGTGAATCCCCGCGCTTCCTGCTTTGCAGGCATGGCGGGAGCCGGTTGGCTGCCTTTACTTTTCCGGCTCCCGCCAGGAGAACTTTAGTGAAACAAATAATTTGTAGACCAAGTATTCGCTTATTCAAAAATTAGACTATACTTATAATAAGTGGATGCATATCTATTATCATTTCATTTTTTCTCTTGCATTATTGATCAATCAATAACTACCCAGCCTGTACTATTATACTCAATCCAATAATACATTTGATTATCGGGGCAATAGAATAATAGCTTTACTCTAATTTAGGGGGAGGCCCGGGGGGGACTGGTTTTGGATAACACACTGTTGGTGAGTGATGTTCTAGACACCAATGCCATGGCTGCTATGATTATTGACCGGAATGGAATGGTTTTATTTATGAATAAAACCTATTTAGATATCCTTGAGAAAACCGAAGAAGAAGTACTGGGAAAATATATCGGAGACATTACACCGGAGAGCCGCACTCTGGTTGTGATAAAAACGAGGAAGGGCCATGTCGGTTATAACTGGTCGATCAATGGCTATAATATGATAGCCTGTTCGATACCACTCATTAAAAACGGTGAACTGGTTGGTTGTCTGGCCTACAGCCTGTTTATGGACATCTGGGATGCCAAAGACCTGGTCGACACCCTTATGTCCGAGTTGGACATGTATCGCAATGAATTTCGCAGTTTTCACCGCGCCCGCTATTCGTTTTCCCAATTGATCGGACAAACGGAAGCCTTTAAAGGCGTAAAGTTCCTGGCCCAAAAAGCCGCCCTGCATTCCAATATCACCATTTTAATAACCGGCGAGAGCGGAACCGGCAAGGAGCTGTTCGCCCATGCCATTCACCGGGCCAGCAACCGGTCCAATTTACCCTTTATCAGAGTCAATTGCGCGGCTATTCCAGAAAACCTCCTGGAGGCGGAACTGTTTGGCTACGAAGAAGGCGCTTTTACCGGAGCCCGCAAAGGAGGAAGCCCGGGTAAATTTGAGCTGGCCAATGGAGGGACGATTTTTCTGGACGAAATAGGAGAGATGTCCCTGTCAATGCAGAGCAAGCTGCTGGTATTTCTGCAGGAAAAGGAATTTGAACGCCTGGGAAGTCATAAACCCATTCGAGTGAACGTACGGATTATTGCCGCCACCAATAAAGACTTGGAAGAAATGATCAGCCAGCAAAAGTTCCGGGAGGATTTGTATTACCGGTTGAATGTCCTGGCCCTGGAGCTTCCCCCATTGAGGGAGAGAAAAAAGGATCTTCCTTTGCTGGTAGATTACCTTATTCCCAACTTGAATAGGGACTTAAAAACCAGGGTTGAAAAAGTTTCGGATGACGCCCTGGAGCTGTTCGGGCGCTATAACTGGCCGGGCAACGTCAGGGAGCTTGGAAATGTTTTGGAAAGGGCCATGATATTGGCCGACTCGGACAACTGCTTCACGGTTACCACCGAACATTTGTGTTTTATGAAAATCAAACGCTGTTCCAATGATCAATCATCAAAAACATTAAGAACCCTGATGAGGGATCATGAAAAGCAGATTTTAGAAGGAGTTCTGAAGGAAACTAATTACAACAAGACCAAAACTGCCAAAGTTTTGGACATCGACCTATCCTGGCTCTATAAAAAGGTAAAGCAATACGGACTAACGGTGGACAAATCTTAGGTCCGTATCCAGCCCAGTGAAAAAACCTGCTTCGGCAGGGTTTTTCAGCGTGGCGACAAAGTCGCCACGCTGTCCAGAGCGAGCGACGGAAGCGAAGAGCAAGGCGCGAGATAGTCCAGCGATTGAGGCGTACCTAAGTACGTTGATTGAGCAGGACTGTTGAGCAACGCAGCTATTTGCTTTTGTCGACGGTCTGAAAAAACCTGCCGTGGCAGGTTTTTTCATTGCCTGAAGCTAGCTTTAATAGATTTGACATATAGCCAATGACCATAGCTTATCAGCCATTGGCTTCGGGAATAGGCCCTGCGGGCAACTGTAAAAACGGGGCAGGACAATTGCGTCGGAAACCATGGGAATTTGTACCTACCGTCATCGATCCCGCTCGTTTATGAATGGCGTTTTTAAGCCTTTGTCCTCTTTTCAACGGATGGTATCGATCTTGCTTAAAAACAAGATAAGGACATATGAAAGGGGGGCGTTTTTTAATAAGGAGAAATCACCGTTAAATAGGGAGGGTTTAAGAAATGGCTTTTGGTTTTACCTACACTGACGACCAACTGGCCCTGCAGAAGACGGTCAGGAAATTCGTCGACAATGAGATTATTCCAGTCCGGCACGACTACGATGAGTCGGAGGAGTTTCCCTGGCCGGAAGTTAAAAAGATGTTTGACTTGGGAATAAACTGTATGAATGCTCCAGAGAAGTACAATGGAATGGTTTTTGGCAATGTGGGCCTGTGCATGGTCGTAGAAGAATTGTGCCGCGGCTGCCTGGGCATAGCCATAACTCCGCTGGCCAATATGCTGGCTTCGGAACCTGTTCTATATGGAGGAACCGAGGAACAGTGGGACTACTGGTATCCAAGTATATGTGAGGAAGGCAAGCTGGCTGCCTACGCCGTGACCGAACCGGGGGCCGGGTCTGATGTAGCCGGTTTGTCCACCAGTTGTAAAAAAGATGGCGATTATTACATCTTAAACGGCACCAAATGCTTTATTACCAATGGGAAACACGCCGACAAGCTCTGCGTTCTGGCCACCCATGACAAAAGCAAAGGCAGCCGGGCGCAGTCTTTCTTTATGGTTGACACCAAGACCGAGGGTGTCTCTTTCGGCAAGAGCGAGCATAAAATGGGGATGCGCTGCTCGGAGACCTCGGAAGTAATCCTGGACAACGTAAAAGTGCACAAGAAAATGCGCATTGGCGAAGAAGGCGATGGCTTCAAACTGGCCATGAAAGCCTTTAATTCCTCCCGCCCCTTTATTGCCTCCGCTTCGGTGGGAGTTGCCCAGGGTGCTTTTGAATATGCCCGGGATTATGCCAAGGAACGAAAGGCCTTTGGCAAAAATATAGCCAGTTTTCAGGCTATTCAGTTTATGCTGGCCGATATGGCTATGGATATTGAAGCGTCCCGCCTCCTTTGGCAGAAAGCTGCCTGGCTGCTTGATGAAAAATTGATGGCTGCTGATTTATCCGCCATGAGCAAATGTTTTGCCGCCGATATGTGTATGCGCACTACTACCAATGCAGTTCAGATTCTGGGGGGCTACGGCTTCTGCCGGGACTATCCGGTGGAAAAAATGATGCGCGATTCCAAGATCCTGCAGATATTTGAGGGAACCTCTCAGGTGCAAAGGATGATCATCGGGAGAAGCGTTTTGGCCTAAAGGAGTGCTTCTCTTTTTATCAGGGAGCCTTTTATAAAAGGGGCGGGATGTAAGTGAATGACGTATTTGACAAACGACACCGAATGCCAAGAAAAAGCAAAATTACAACTCTTCCGGAGGCAGTCAGTGAGATAAAAGATGGCGACGTTTTGATGTTGGGAGCCTTCATTGACACCAGGAGACCCATGGCGGCTGCCTACGAAATAGTGAGACAGCAAAAGCGGGGTTTGATTCTGCTGGCCCAGTGTTCTCTGGCCGAAGATATTCTGGTGGGGGCCGGCTGCGCGGTGGCCTGGCGGGGCTGCTATACGGGTATGGCCAGCTTCGGGTTATCTCCGGCTACCCTTCGCAAGACTGAGGAGGGGGAGTTCTTCCCGGATGAAATCGGCCATTTGGACATCATATATGGGGCCATGGCGGCCATGGTGGGCAGCCCCTTTGTGGCGACCCGGGCGACACTGGGCAGCGATGTTCTCAATGAACGGATGGACCGGAACAGGATCTTGCAGGAGAAAGCCGGAAACAAGGGCATGATACCCGGGAAAAAGTTTGAGCTTATGGAAGATCCTTTTTTCAATGAAGGAATGGTTAAACTACTCCCCGCCATGCCAGCCGATGTTGCCATAATTCACACTCAGATGGCCGGCTGTGAGGGGACTGCCAGAATAAGCGGCAGCCTGGCCTTCGATCACTACTTTATTCATGCGGCTAAAACCGTAATTGTAACCAGCGAGCAAATAGTGCCTGAATCCTATCTGCGCCGTGATCCTAACCGCAATCAGATTCCCAGCACAGCGGTGGACATGGTGGTCGAAGTACCGTGGGGCGGGCATCCCAGCCAGGTTCCGGGCTGTTATGACACGGATATGGCATTTATTAGAGAATATGCAGCATTAGCCCGTCATGAACGGACCTTTGAACAGTGGGTAAAGGAATGGGTTCAGGACATAAGCTCTCGCGAGCAATACCTTGACAGGTTGGGTGCTGCCCGATTGGAGAGCTTGAGGTCAACTGAACCCTGGGGATATCGGTCCAGGTCCAGTAACAACTGGATGAAGAGGGAGGATGGATATGAAAAAGAGTAAAGTGGTCAGCCTTCGAGAAGCCATACAGTTAATAGATGATGGTGACACTATTTTTCTGGGTGGCATTGTTGAAGACCGCCGGCCGGTAGCCGCTGCCATGGAAATGGTGCGTCAGAGAAAAAAGAACCTGGTCTTGCTGGGAACCTGTTCCCTTTCAGACGATATTCTGGTGGGAGGCGGGTGTGTCGAGGCCTACCGTGGATGCTATACATCCAATGGAGCTTTTGGTATTTCTCCCAATATGAAAAGAAGAGCCGAGGCTGGAACTATTATTACCGATGAAATCGGCCATCTTGATCTGAGTATTGGGCTTTTGGCTGCAATGGCTGGAGTTCCCTTTATTGCTTCCAAGACTTGTATTGGCAGCGATGTTTTAAACCCGGCTTATGACAACTTATCCAGAGTGGCGGAAGTAGCCGCCCATAAGGAGATGCTTCCCAGGCAAAAGTATGTCTTAATGGAAGATCCTTTTTTCAATATGGGGACTGTGCAACTGGTGCCGGCCATAAAGTTAGATGCCTGTATTTGCCACGTACAGATGGCTGGAGAAGAGGGCACGGTGAGAATTGATGGGAGTTTGACCTTTGATCACTACGCTGCTCTAGCAGCAAAAAAGGTTATCGTAACCGCTGAAAAGGTGGTTCCGGAATCATATATCAGGCAGGACCCCAACCGCAACTGCATCCCGTCGACATCGGTGGATCTGGTGGTAGAGCTTCCCTGGGGGGCTCATCCTGGCCAGGTCTACAATGCCTATGACATGGATATCGCATTCCTTCAGGAATATGCCAGGAGCTGCGCCACCCAGGAAGGTTTTGATAAATGGGCCGAGGTTTGGATATTTAATGAAAACGGACACGAGGACTATATAAACAAACTGGGCGCCAGCCGTTTGGAGAAGCTCCGGGCCAGGCCACCCTATGGCTATGTTCCGAGATCAAAAGGGGGGGTGCAATAATGGCAAACAAGTACGCAAAACCGGGCGAATATTCGCCAGTGGAAGCGATGGTAGCTCATTCAGCCAGGTTTTTAAAGAATTTCGATGGTAAGAAAGGCTTGATTGGAACCGGTCTGCCTCTGGTAGCTTCGCAGTTGGCCAAGAAGATCTACAGCCCCAATATGATTATCTTTGTGGAAACCGGCCAGGCTGATGCCAATCCTCAGGAATTGGCCATATCTATTATGGACAGCCGCCTGACCTACGGATCGTCCTGGCAGATGGGGGACCCGGAAGGGCTGTTCCCCTTGAGCCGCAACGAAATCGATTTCGGGTTTATAGGCGGAGCTCAGATCGATAAATACGGCAATGTTAACTCAACTTTTATTGGAGGCGACTATAATAAACCGGCCAAACGGTTGGCAGGCACGGCCGGGGCGGTGGATATCGGGGTTTTTGCCAAAACCACGGTTATCCTTATGGCCCATCAGAAACGCCGGGTTTGTGAATTCGTAGATTATCTCACCACCCCTGGCTGGATGGTAAAAAAATGGCCGGAAGGAACCCTGGTCAGGCGCGAGGAACTGGGAATGCAGGGCGGCCCCAGCTGCTTCATATCATCTATGGGGATATTGAAATTCGACGACGCGACCAAGATCATGTACCTTGATCAGTATTTCCCAGGGGTTGCTCCTGAGGATGTAAAGGCCAACACCGGATTTGACATTGATGTATCCCGGGCTACCGAAGCGGAGCCGGTCCTGAACGATGAAATCCGCCTGCTGAGGGAGGAGATCGATCCGCTCAATATTTATAAGATGAGATAGCAGCACCAGAAATACTCCGTTATATAAAAGAAACGGCGCGGCCGATCACACTGCTGAAGCTGTGTTGAGCTTCGAAGAGGATAAGGAATAGAGCGCCGGAATACGAAGGAGGAGAGAGTTATGGATTTTGTGCCGATGACCCCCAGGAAAGGCCGGGCCAAGCCGCCGGTCAACAAAGTCATGACTGCCAAGGAAGCCATCGAAAAGTTCATAAATGAAGGAACCTACCTGGGTATGACCGTTAGCGCTGCACCTGCTGCTCTGATCTGGGAGATGGTGCGCCAACGCGATCGGATTAAAACCCTGGATTTAGTCATTACCAGCCAGATCGGCATGTCTTCAGCCCTGATTGGCGCCGGCCTGGTGCGCAAGATTGAAATGGCTTATAACTGGGGCGGGATCGAAGGCGAAGACAAGGTTTTCCGCCGGGCGGTGGAAAAGGGAATTCCGCGGCCCCTGGAAGTGGAAGACTACAGTAATTTCGGAGCGGCCATGAGATGGTTGGCCGGTTCGATGGGCCTGCCCTTTATGCCCACCAAATCGCAGCTGGGCTCTGACATTATCAAATACAATCCTAAAATCAAGGTCATTGAGGATCCCTATACAGGAGAACCCCTGTCCCTGGTTCCGGCCTCCAATCCGGACGTGGCTGTTATTCATGCTTCTCGGGCCGATGAAATCGGGAATGTTCAATGCTACGGCATTTACGGCAACACCGATACCCTGGCCCGGGCCGCCAGGACTGTTATTGTCAGTGTTGAAGAAATCGTCACCCAGGATGAGGTGCGCAGGCAGCCCAACCTTACCGTTATACCCTACTATTACGTAGACGCGATAGTCCATGCACCATTTGGAGCCCACTGGCGCGAAGCACCCTTTTTCTATCACCATGATCTGGCCTATGGTTTGGATGCCTATCGCCAGTTTGCGACCCAAGAGGGCTTTGAACAGTGGATGGAAAAGCACATTCTGGGTACCAAGGACTGGGATGAATACTGCAGAATAGTCGGCTATGACCGGCTCAACCGCTTGATGCAAAGTGAACACAAATATCAAAAAATGGGCGAAGTGAGGTGATATTGATGGCGAATTATGCGAAAGACTACAGCCTTCCCGAATTAATGGCGGTTTCAGCAGCGCGGGAGATACGAGACGGAGAACTGGCTTTTATCGGTGTGGGTATGCCCCTTATGGCAGCCACCGTGGCTAAGTACACCCATGCGCCCAACTTTAACATGATGGTGGAATACGGAGCGGCCGGACCTTCACCCCGCCGCTTGCCCATGTGTGTCAACTGTGCGGTCAACTGTGAGCGGGCCTACTATACCGGCACCCAGCGGGAGGTCATGGGAGCCCAACAGGCCGGTTTTGTGGATGTAGCCTGCATTAGCGGGGCTCAGATTGATAAATTCGGCAACTTGAACTCCACCATGATTGGAGAGGATTACTTAAATCCCAAAGTTCGGCTGGCCGGCAGCGGCGGCGCCAATGACCTGGCATCTTCGGCCGGGCGTACCATCATCATGATGCGCCAGGACGGCCGCAACTTTGTAGAACAACTCGATTATCTCACTTCACCGGGACACCTTACCGGCCCCGGAGCCAGAGCCAAAGCCGGACTGCCGGGAGGGGGGCCGCAAGCCGTTATCACTACCATGGGTATTTACCGTTTTGATGAAGAAACCCGGGAGATGTTCCTGGATAAGGTGCATCCGGGGGTCGATGTTCAGAAGGTAAAAGCCTCAGTCAAATGGGATCTTCCGGTTTCACCCCAACTTGGAGAAACCGAGCCGCCCACCGAGGAGCAGGTTATGATAATGCGCACCCTGGACCCTTTGGCGGTATATTTGGGCAACGGCCGGGCGCTTCTGGCCGGAGATTTTGAAGCCTTTATGGGCATGTTCGAAAATAGTTATGGCCCTATGGGCGAGCTAATGCGATCCAAAGGTTTATTATAGGAATATTTTCGAAAGACAGTAAAAGGGAAAGTGTCAACAGGTATGGCGACCTGCAATAATGATACAGAGAATATAAGGGGAAAGGAGCAATATTAATGCGCGAAGTAGTAATTGTCAGTGGAATGAGGACTCCGATTGGTGACTTTTTAGGGACTCTCAAGGATTTTAGTGCATCTGACCTGGGAACCATAGCCTTGAAAGCGGCTATTGATAAGGCTGGCATTAAACCAGACCAGATTGAAGAGGTAGCAGCCGGTCATGTATATCAAGCGGGATGCAAGGGGAACCCGGGCCGTCAGGTGACATTGGGGGCAGGATGTCCAGTTGAAACCGTATCTCTAACCGTAAATCAACAGTGCGCCTCTTCCATGCGGGCTACCGAGATCATCAGCCAGGAAATCATGATGGGCAAGATCGATATCGGCGCCGCCGTAGGCCATGAAAGTATGACCAATATACCCTATCTTCTTCTCAAGGCCCGCATGGGTTATCGGATGGGTTCCGATAAGCTCGAAGACGGCATGATGTATGATGCCTTTATCGATCCGTTTTATAATTACCACGCCGGAGTCACCGCGGAAAATCTGGTGGAAATGTACGAAATAACCCGCCAGGAAGCTGATGAGTGGGGGGTGATGAGCAATCAGCGGGCCTGCCGGGCAATAGCCAAGGGGAAATTCAAAGAAGAGATAGCGCCGGTGGAAATTAAGACAAAGAAAGGGACAACTCTATTCGACACTGACGAACACCCCAACCCAAATGCCAACATGGAATCCATGGCCAAATTGAAGCCGGCTTTTAAGAAGGATGGTATTATAACCGCCGGAAATGCTTCCGCTATAAATGACGGGGCCTCCGCACTTATAATCATGGCTGCTGAAAAAGCCAAAGAATTGGGCATCAAACCGCTGGCCCGCATTGTGGCTACTGCATCAGCTTCGGTTGATCCCAAGATAATGGGCATTGGAGTAGTGCCTGCCGTACGACGGGCCTTAAAACTGGCCAACATGAGTCTGGACGATATAGAGCTGTGCGAATTCAACGAAGCTTTTGCTGCCCAGGTCATTGCCTGCAATCGCGAACTCAAGATAGATGTGGATAAGATAAATGTCCTGGGGTCTGGGGTTGGTTTGGGACACCCGGTGGGTATGACCGGTGCCCGCCTGATCTTGACCCTGATGTACGAGATGCAGCGAAGTAAGAAACAATTCGGCATCGCTTCGCTTTGTTCAGGCGGCGGCCCGGCCATGGCTACAATAATTGAAGCCTTGTAAAGATATATTAAGGAGGAGTTAGGTATGGCAGTAAAAAAGCTGGGAGTCCTGGGCGCCGGAACAATGGGTGCCGGCATCGCACAGGTTGCGGCTCAATCGGGACTGCAGGTTGTGCTTATTGACCTTGACCAGGCCTTTGTTGATAAAGCAATGAAGGGAATGGCCAAAAACTGGGAAAGGGATGTAAACAAGGGCAAGATAGCGGAACAGGATAAGGACCAATTCTTAAGTAATATTACTACCAGTGTTCACAATATTGACTTCAAGGACTGCGATCTGGTAATTGAAGTTATTGTTGAGAATCTGGACATCAAAAAAAAGGTCTTTAAGGACCTGAACGACATCTGTTCACCGCACACAGTTATTGCTTCTAATACGTCGGGTTTCAGCATTACTGAGATTGCGGCAGCCAGTGGAAGAGCGGACCGGGTGGTGGGGATGCATTTCTTCAATCCGGTTCCAGTGATGAAGCTGGTGGAAGTAATCCCAGGAGCTGAGACTACCGAAGAGGTAGTGGCATTGGCTATGGAAACTTGTGCGGTTATCGGCAAAAAGGCTATCCGGGCTAAAGAGGCCCCCGGCTTCATAGTAAACCGGATCCTGGTTCCCTACTTGAACGATGCAGCCACCGCTTATCAGGAAGGGGTAGCGTCGGCTGCGGAAATAGATGAAGCTATGAAGCTGGGCGCCAATATGCCCATAGGCCCCCTGGCTTTATGCGACCTGGTCGGAATTGATGTTCTGCTGATGGTGGTTGAATACTTCTACAAAGAATTCGGCGATCCCAAATTCCGCCCGTCGCTGGCTTTAAAACAAAAGGTTCGGGCCGGCCATTATGGAGTTAAAAGCGGCAAGGGCTTTTTTGATTACACTAAAAAATAGGACAAATAATAGTTTACTCCCGCTCCCCCCGGCGGGCTAAACACACGACGGGCCTTATACTTCATTCGTCCTCTAATATTAAAACTAAAGTAATGAACCCCTATATATATTCTGGGGCTGCCCTATAGAGCAGTCCCCTATTCTTTTTACCGGGATATAAGATATTATAGGAATGCATGATGATAACATTGCTGTCAAAGTATAATGAAAATACATTCATTAGCCGTAATCAAGGGGGATGTGTAAAAAAGTGACAGATAAACTGGCTGGAATAAATGCTATAATGGAAGCCCTGAAAGGGAGGCGCAAGATTCACAAGATTTTTGTGCAGAGTGGGAAGAAGAACCAGCGCCTTGAAGAATTACTGCTAACTGCCAGGAAAAAAGGCGTGTTTGTCCAGGAGGTTGAGAAGGAACGCCTGAACCAGATGTATAAGTTGGGAAACCACCAGGGCATTATTGCAACAGTTGATGCCTTTTCCTATGCTTCGGTGGAAGAGATCCTGGAAAAAGCAGCCCTATCGGGGCAGCCGCCCCTCGTATTAATTCTGGACGGAATCGAGGACCCGCAGAATCTGGGGGCTATTATTCGCACCGCTGAATGCGCCGGCGTGCATGGCATTATACTGCCCCGGCACAACAGCGCTGAAATAACCGATGCAGTGGCCAGAGTTGCAGCCGGAGCGGTTGAACACGTTTTGATTGCGCAGGAGACCAACCTGGTCAATGTCATGAAGAAACTTAAAGATTTGGGTCTATGGATAGTAGGCAGTGAAATGAACGCCCGGGCTGACTATTTTTCCACTGCATTTCCTAGTCCCACTGTCCTGGTGGTAGGTGGAGAAGGGAAGGGGGTGCGCAAGCTGGTATTGGAAAACTGCGATCTGGTGGTCAAGATTCCCATGCATGGACAGATCACTTCGCTAAATGCCTCTGTGGCTGCATCATTGCTGATTTACGAGACTTTGCGACAGCGAGCCGGGCAGCCGGTTGGAGAGTAGAAGCGTCCGGGGGGCTCCCCTTCAGTTCGGGCTTTTGCCCGGTAAATAGGCTTTTACAGGCTTTGGCAGCTTGACTATTGGGGACGCAATTTATATAATAAGATATGCGTGCATAATGAGATCCGGGTGTCTCTTCAGAAACATTGAGCTATTGGAGGCGATGGAATGGCTAGTTCTCTCGCTGTTAAAAAGATACTTGTTCCTTTTACAGAAATGCCGGATGAAGAAATCGTGGAATTGGCCCAGCAAGGGGAGCAATTCGCTGTTGAGTACCTGGTAGACAAGTATAAGAACTTTGTTAGAGCGAAGGCAAGGTCTTATTTTCTGATCGGGGCCGATAAAGAGGATATCATACAAGAGGGTATGATTGGCCTATTTAAGGCTATCCGCGATTATAAATTGGACAAGCTGACCTCGTTTAGGGCATTTGCCGAGTTGTGTATAACCAGACAAATCATTACCGCCATTAAAACTGCCACGCGGCAGAAACACATTCCATTAAATTCCTACGTTTCCTTAAACAAGCCCATATATGATGAAGAATCTGACCGGACACTTATTGATATTCTATCGACCACCAAAATAACCAATCCGGAAGAGATAATCATCAGCCGGGAAGAATTTATATTTATTGAGAAAAAAATGGGTGAGATTCTCTCATCACTGGAGTGGAAAGTGTTAATGGCCTATCTGGAGGGCAAATCCTACCAGGAAATAGCTGTAGAATTAAAGAGGCATGTAAAGTCGATCGACAACGCCCTGCAGAGGGTCAAGCGGAAACTGGAAAAATACCTTGAAGACCGCAATGAATTGTAGTTGACTTTGGTTTTGCCAGGGTATAAAATATTATTTGCTGAGCCGAGCTAGCTCAATGGCAGAGCAGCTGATTTGTAATCAGCAGGTTGCGGGTTCGACTCCTGTGCTCGGCTCCAGGAGTAGTTTTTTATGGAGGGATACCCAAGCGGCCAAAGGGGGCAGACTGTAAATCTGTTGGCACCGCCTTCGAAGGTTCGAATCCTTCTCCCTCCACCATGATATCGCGGGATGGAGCAGTTGGTAGCTCGTCGGGCTCATAACCCGAAGGTTGCCGGTTCAAGTCCGGCTCCCGCAACCATGATTTTTTCATTCCCGTAAGGGAATTGAAATATGTAGTCCCTGTGGGGCAACCATGTTTATTTTATTTCCGAAGGAAATTGAGATATGTGGCCCCTGTGGGGCAATCATGTTCCCGTCAGGGAATAGTCCCTATGGGATCAGCCGTATTTGATGCCCTTATAGCTCAGTCGGCAGAGCGTATCCTTGGTAAGGATAAGGTCACCGGTTCAAGTCCGGTTAAGGGCTCCATTCTATTTGGCGGCGTAGCTCAGCTGGCTAGAGCATACGGTTCATACCCGTAGTGTCAGGGGTTCGAATCCCTTCGCCGCTACCATAAGCAAGTAGGGAGTGAGAGAGTTCTCACTTCTTTTATTATTTTGGGCAAGAGCACCACGAACAGTATAAGAAACCGGCACTTCTTTTATTTCTGGACTTTTTTGGGTAAAATAATGGTTGTAACAATATGCTAGTCGTGGACCCTGACAATCCTAATTATGTATTTTATTCGGCGAGTAAAATTACTGTAGGGCAAGGCGAGCGGCTCCTTGGCCTCCTGCCACCACCGCATTAGCCCGTCCATGGGCGTCAAGGAAAAAAGGAATACTGGATGTATTGTGATTGACGACAACGCAGCTATACAGGAGTTTGACCGGCGAGGAAATATATAATTAGGGTTGGTAGGGTCCGGGTTTGACCCAATTTGTGAAGGGGAAAGGTGAGAGACTTAGATGGCAAAGGCAAAATTCGAGAGGACGAAACCCCATTTGAACATAGGGACAATTGGTCATATAGACCATGGCAAGACCACCTTGACAGCGGCCATCACCCTGTGTTTGTCCAAGGTTGGGGGAGCCAAAGCGACATCGTA
>JBEHWI010000040.1:0-23473 GCA_040217815.1 Syntrophomonadaceae bacterium
GGAGATTTTGTTGCATTCCACGAGTGGAATGCAACAAAATCTCCGTCCCCGCGTTGTAGTTCGTTATTTGGCACAGATCTTTACGATGAGCTCTTCCATTATCATCCGGTCTTCTTGACTGGTGCTCTTCATGCGTGTATCAGCATCAAGAAAGGCTTTAAACAATTCAGCGATTTCATCCCAGCTAAAACGGTCGGCCTGCTCCTTTTTATTCTTTACCGCCCAGCTTTTTAAGCCGGTCAGGGCTTCAATATCCTTGTTGTTTCTGCTCTCCCCGGAGTAATGTTTAACTTTGGCCATCTGGATAAACTGCCGGACAATAATATATAGGAAGAGTACTTCACTCTCCCCCTGCTCTAAAAGCTGCTGGAAAGCCGTCATAGCCGCTCTGACATCCCTTCTCAGCAGGGCGTCCGAGAGTTTAAATACCCTGATCTCCTCGCTGTTGTCCAGTTCAGCTTCCAGTTCTTTCATCTGCAGCGGTTCACCGGGAGCCATAAGACACAGCTTCTCGATAAGGTTCAAAAGGTAATACATATCCTGACCACTGCCGGCCATGACACGAGCCAGTTCCGGTTTTATCTCCCGGCCCCGCTGCACAAACTGCCTTTGCACCCATTTGGCCAGATCCGCCGCCTCGAGTTGTTTGACCTGCAGGATTTTAAGCCCCGTACCCAGCTTTTTTTCCAGCCCCAGAGAGGTCGGATTCTCGTCCCCGCTGATAATTACCAGCTGATCGCCGGAAGGCCGTTTCAGGTATGCTTCCAAAGCCCGGAGATATTCTTCAGTTTTACTGCGTTTTTTCCGGCTTTTACCCAGCCAAACCGGCCGTTTGATTATTACCACCCTTTTCACACTGAACAGAGGAGCATAATCAAGGGCTTCCAGCAGCTGCAAAGGCTCCAGGTAGTCTGCCTCCAGGAACAAAGTTTCGGGTTCTTCTCCACTCTCCTCCCGGGTCTGCCGAATCAGGCTTTGAATTTCCTGGTCGATTAAAAAGGATTCACTACCCCAAATAAAATACAATAGTTGACTTTCATTCAATTATCATTGCACCTCAACAATCCATAATCCGCTAAAGTATACTGATTCTTTAAAGCCGACCCGGTAACATCGAGCCGTTTTTCATATACTATAATATTAATAATAATACATTTAACTATCAGCCGCTCCAAGCTTCACAAAAGGAGGGGGTATTATGTCAGAGCTTTATGACGTAATAATCGTGGGAGCCGGACCGGCCGGAATATTTGCCGCTCTGGAACTCCGCCGCCTGGGCGGCTTTCGCGTCCTGCTTTTAGAAAAAGGCACCCTGGTTCACAAGCGAAAATGCCGAATTGACAGTGAACACACTGCCTGTTCCAACTGTCAGCCCTGTTCTATAATGTGCGGCTGGGGAGGAGCGGGAGCTTTTTCCGACGGCAAGCTTACCTTAACTACCGAGTTTGGGGGCTGGCTGGCCGACTACATCGGCAAGGAAAAGCTGACCGAGCTCATTGCCTATGCGGACCAAATATATGTAAACTTCGGCGCTCCACAGCGCCTTTTCGGACAGCTGGATGATGATTTTAAGGACTTGCAGTCCCGGGTAATAAAGGCCGGGTTGAAGCTTATCCCCGCTCGCATACGTCATATGGGAAGTGAAAACACCCGGATAGTTCTGGCCAAAATGCATAAAGAACTGGCCGGGCAAGTAACTATTCGCACCGGTGAAAAAGTAGAGAAGCTTATCATTGAAAACGGCCGGGCGGCCGGCGTTAAGACCAAACGTCTGGAATACCTGGCTCCCCGGGTTATCCTGGCTCCGGGCCGGGACGGCGCCCAGTGGTTCAGCGAACAGGCCGGGCATATGGGGCTGCTTCTTAAAAACAATCAGGTTGACCTGGGGGTAAGGGTGGAGGTTCCGGCGGTTATTATGCAGGAGTTTACCGATAAAATCTGGGAGCCCAAGATTCTTTTCAACTCCCCTACCTTTGACGATCAGGTACGAACCTTTTGCGTGAGCCCCAACGGCCACGTTGTAATGGAAAACACCAACGGGCTGATAACGGTCAACGGCCACTCCTTTGCCAGTCAAAAAAGTATCAACACCAACTTCGCCATCTTGCTCAGCCAGGAGTTTACCGAACCCTTTAACCAGCCTATTCTATACGGCCGCTATATAGCCAGCCTGGCTAATATGCTGAGCGGGGGCATTATCATACAACGCTACGGCGATTTAAAACGGGGAAGACGCTCCACAGCGGTTCGAATTGCCCGGGGCCAGGTCGCACCCACCCTTTCGGCGGCTGTACCCGGCGATCTTTCGCTGGTCCTTCCTCATCGCTATATGGTAGGCATCTGCGAGTGCCTGGAAGCTCTGGACCGGGTTATGCCCGGAGTGTCCAGCGAGCATACCCTTCTTTACGGCATTGAGGTCAAATTCTATTCGGCCCGGCCGGCCCTTACCAATGAGCTGGCCACTACCATTCCGGGCTTGTACGCGGTGGGTGACGGGGCTGGAGTGACCCGGGGCCTCATTCAGGCCAGTGTTTCAGGAATCATTGCCGCCCGGGCGATCGCCGGTCAGTAGATGGCTGCTCACCGGCATCGTTGTCTTCACGGGGATTTAGATCCAACACTGCTACTGTACAGCGGGAAATGCAGATCAGGTTTTGCGCTTCATCATATATTTTTACATCCCATACCAGGGTTCGTTTTCCGGTGTGCAGCGGCGTGCCAACCGCCGTTACCATTCCACTACTTACGCTCCTCAAGTGGTTGCCGTTTATCTCCAGGCCCACGGCTCGCTGGGTGCCAGGATCAATGTATAAGTAACTGCCTGATGAAGCCACAGTTTCTGCCAAAACCAGCGAAACTCCCCCATGTAAAAGTCCAAAGGGTTGATAGGTTCCTGGAGCAACAGGCATTGTAGCGGCTACTCGCTCCCTGCTATACTCTATTATCTCAATACCTAATTTCTCCATAATGGTATTGCTCCAATCAAACTTATGCAAGCATGACACCTCCTATTCTAATCTATAAATATTCTAGCACTAACCTATAAGCCCCCCTACCCGCTTCAGTTTGACAGAGGCCGCGTCTTGAGGCTAGCATAAAAGCGGAACATGTTTGACTTGCGGAGGTGCAAATGGATCTACATAAGATAAACGGCAACAGCTATTGGATAGAAGGGCCCACCAATACCGGCGTATTTCTGTTCAAAAACAAATACACTCTGCTCATTGACACCGGCGATGGCAGGCAGCAGGCCCGGCGGGTAGATGAGCTTCTCAAAGAGCAGGGCTGGCAGGTAAAATACATTTTCAATACCCATGAACATCCCGATCACTGCGGGGGCAACCAGTATTTAAGAGAAAGCTATCCCGGCAGCGTATTTCACGCCTCGGCGACGGCCCGCCAGTTTATGGAGGACAGCCTCCTTAACCCCTTGTATATGTACGGTGGCAGCCCTCCGGACGAACTGGCCCGCCACTATATCCATACCAGGATGCCCGCCGTAGACGAGGTATTCGATAGCGGGGCGGTCAAGATAAACGATGAACGCTTTGAACTGCTCACCCTGCCCGGACATGCCCGGGGCCAGATGGGCCTGGCCACCCGGGACCGGGTCTGTTTTCTGGGGGATGCCCTGTTCAGTCCAGAAATTATTGCCAAATATTCTTTCCCCTTCCTGTTTGACATTGAAAGCCAGCTCAAAACCATCCAGCTCATATCCAGCCTGGAATATGATTTTTATCTGTTGGGCCATGCTCCCCAGTGCTATACGCATGGCGAGCTGCAAAAAGTAGTAGATGCCAACCGGAGCAATCTAGAGAAATACCTGGCTCTCATATTGGAGCTGCTGGATCAACCCAAGTCGCGGGAGGAACTGGCTGAGGAACTGATCATAATCGAAGACTTAAGCATCGATTTCAAAGAATATTTCTACATCTTGTCCACCCTGGCCGCCTTCCTGACCTACCTGACCCGCCGGGGTGAGCTGAAGCATCAACTGGAAAACGGACGGCTCTATTATTTCAAGGATTAAGCTACTTGATCCAGGCCAGGGTCCTTTTCCACCAGTAGCCAGGACGCAAAAGCATCAACATAGCCACTGGGCGGCGGCCGGGCAGCTCCTGCCACAGGTTTACCGCGAAGGCCAAGGCCAGGAGAGCGGAAGCCAGTTCCGAAAAGGAAAAGGCCAGCCAAACTCCATTTAAACCGAGTAGATCCGGCAGGATCAGAAGCAGGGGCAAAAACAGTCCCAGGTGGCGCAGCAGGGAGAAAATCATGGCTTTGACCCCTTTGCCCAGAGCCTGTAAGACGGTTGAGACGATAAAAACGATCCCCAGAGCGGGAAATCCCAGCGTAGCGAGGCGGATACCGATGACTCCGGTCTCGTTTAAGGCCTCGTCCTGGGAAAACCAGCCTATTATCCACTCCGGATAACCCTGCATGAGAACTGTGATTATGAGCAGCAGAACAAAACCTATTACAGCGGACTTTACCAGGGTTTCCTTGACCCGCTCAACCTTACCGGCCCCATGGGCGAAGGCGGCCACCGGAAGTGCGGCCTGGGCCAGGCCGAAAACCGGAGTCAGGCAAAAAGAACGCACCCGCGAGAATATGCCCAGGGCCGCCACCGCTTCAAAACCGTAAACGGCTACCGTTCGATTTAGAATGGTGATTGTAAACACCCAGGCCAGCTCCATCAACAAGCTGGGGAACCCCACTCCATAAATCCCCTTCAACACCCTCAAACTGGGACGAAAGTTCTGCCAATCCCAACTCAGCAAGTGACGCTGCTTAACTACAATTCCAATCAAAAGAGCAGTGCTGAACATTTCCGCCACAACCGTGGCCCAGGCGGCCCCCTTCATTCCCAGGGCCGGTATGGGCCCTACTCCAAATATCAACACCGGATCAAATAATACGTTGAGGATTATGCCGACCAAGCCTATGGCCATAGGCAGAACCGTATTGCCCTCCCCCTGAACTATATTCTCCAGAATGATCAAGATGAAGGTAAAAATACAGCCAAACAAAATGATTTGCAGATACTCCCGACAAAGCCCGTAGGTATCGGCCGTACAGCCAAAATAGTCCAGCATCGGGTCGAGATAGACCCAGCCCAGGAGGCTAAAGCCAATCCCATATATGATGCCTACAATCAGCCCATGCCAGGCTACATTGTCTCCCTGCCTCACATCTCCCTGCCCCAGAGTACGGGAGATAAGGGAGGTCAACCCTACTCCGGTGGCATAAGCCAGAGAGCTTATCAGAACCTGAAGGGGGATGCTCAAGGTCAGCGCAGCCAGAGCGGCCGAGCCCAGGCGAGCCACAAAATAGGTGTCAACCAGGCTGAACATCGAGTATAAAACCATTCCCACCATGGCCGGAAAGGATAGCCTAAAAATGAGCAGGCCAATACGCTGGGCATCCAGATCAGGCTGGCGCATGAATATCCCCCCCTTCAACTCAAGCTATGAAAAAATAGCGCAGCTTAGTATTCTTAAGATAGCTATAATTGAATTTAACCTGCTGAAGACAAAATACTTAAAGGCTGCTGTGCAGCAAAGCATGAACAAGGAGGAAGAAGGGATGCACCTGCTTATTAAAAACGGCCTGGTGGTAACTATGAACAAGGCTCGGGAGCTTATAAAGACCAACATCCTTATCAAAGGTGATCGCATACTGGCTCTCGGTGATGATTTCAAGGGTATCCCGGTTGATCAGAGCATCAATGCCGAAGGGATGCTGGTTATTCCCGGCTTGATCCAGGGCCACATCCATCTCTGCCAGGCGCTGTTTCGCGGTCTGGCTGACGACCTGGAGCTGCTTGACTGGCTGAAACAGCGGATCTGGCCCCTAGAAGCAGCCCATGACCAGGAGACTCTCTACTACTCGGCCCTCTTGGGTTGTGCTGAACTGATTCGGGGCGGGACTACCGGGATTATCGATATGGGCACCGTGCAGCACAGCGATTCGCTGTTTCAGGCTGTAAAAAAAGCCGGCATAAGGTATCTGGGCGGCAAGTGCCTTATGGACCAGGGCGAAAATCTGCCGCCCGGACTGTCGGAGAATACCGATAAAGCCATAAAGGAAAGCCTTGATCTGATTAAGCGCTGGGACCAGGCTGAAAAGGGACGCCTGCGCTATGCCCTTTGCCCCCGCTTCGCCGTCTCCTGCAGCCCCGAGCTCCTGGACCAGGTCCGGGATTTATCAAAAACACTTAATCTATCGGTGCATACCCATGCATCTGAGAACCAGGGGGAAGTCGAACTGGTCAGGCGTTTAACCGGACTCCCCAATATCACCTATTTTAATGAAAAGGGGCTCTGCAATGAAGGCCTCATAGTAGCCCACTGCATTCATCTTAGCGATGAAGAGATCAATCTGCTGGTCGAAAGCGGAAGCCACATAGTGCACTGTCCGTCCGCCAATCTCAAACTGGCATCCGGCTTCGCACCCATTCCCCGTTTTCTGGAGCGGGGCGCCAACGTATCCCTGGGTGCCGATGGAGCCCCCTGCAACAACAACCTCAGCGCTTTTGTGGAAATGCGGCTGGCTTCGCTGATCCATAAACCGGCCTACGGCCCCCGGGTGATGCCAGCACCGCAGGTTTTTGAAATGGCCACCCTGGGCGGAGCGAGGGCAATGGGACTGGAAAGCGAAACAGGCAGCCTGGAGCCGGGCAAGAAAGCCGACCTGGCCCTGGTCAAACTGGAGGCCTGGCATCACTATCCCCTCGATGCCGCCTCAGCCTACGGCCACCTGGTCTATCAGGCCTCAGCCTCTGATGTATATGCCACTATTGTAGATGGAAGGATTTTGATGATGGGCAACCGGTTCCTCACCCTTGATGCCAACGAGCTGCGTTGTGGCATAGGCCGTTCCCTTCAAACTGTACGCCAACGAACCGGAATTTAAAATCCCCTTTTCGGCGGGGTTTGCCGGGGGCCGGTTAAGACCTCAAGGCTATGGCCTTCGCTCCTGAAGGTCACCGCGCCCACCTGGTCAGTGCGCAAAACCTCAACGGCTTCGTCCTGCAAGGCCTGGAGCACGAGTGGACTGGGATGCCCGAAAATATTGCGTTTTCCCACCGATATCACCCCATAACGCGGATGGGTTTTACGGTAGAGGGGCGGATATAACGAGTATTTGCTGCCATGATGAGGCAGTTTTAATACTGTTGCCTGCTTAAGCTTCCCTTCCTTATCCAGTCGGTTTAGAACCTCTTCGTCCAGATCTCCGGTCAACAAAGCTGAAAAATCGCCCATTCTGCATACCAGTGCCAGCGAATGGTTGTTGTACTCTTTATCAATCGTCTCTTTTCCAGAGTACAGGACCTCCAGCGACCAGGCTCCTTCATTGAGGACCTGCCCGCTGGCCAGCCCCTTCCAGGCCACCCCCCGGCTGCTCAACGCATTGCGCCAGTCACTGTACACATCGGCCCCGGCCAGGCTGGCCGGTACGCAGACGGTCTCCACCGGGAATTCATTCGCCACCCTTTGCAGCCCGGCCAGGTGGTCGACATCGGGATGGGTGTTTACCACCCAGTATAGCTGCCTGATGCCGCGGTGGCGCAGGTAGGGCAGGACCTTGCGCCCTCCCACGTCACTGAGAGCGCTTCCACCCCCGTCGATCAAAATGAACTTGCCCTTGGGGGTTTTTAACAAAATACAATCACCCTGACCCACATCCAGAAATACCGCTTCCATCTGTCCCCGGTTGATAAAGGAGGCCGGCAGGCAGATTACAGCGAAAAATACCCCTATACAGATAAAGCCCCATCGAATCCCTTTACTCCCCGATTCTCTGGTCAAAAGAAAAATGCCTAAATAAAAGGCGCAGATAGCGGCCAACCCCGGAGCCGCCACCCAGAGGTAGGAGCCGGGCAGTTGGAGTATCAAATGATTGCCAACCCGGATTGAATTAATAAGCACTTCCGCCAGCTGCAGCATAAGCACTCCCAATGGTGTAATAAGTACGCCCAGCAGGAGAAAAAGGAATCCGAGCATGACCACCAGTTCAGCAAGGTAGGAAAGGAGTAGGTTAGCAAGGAGTGATATCGGAGACAGGATGTTGAAATAATAGGCGATAAGCGGTAGGACGGCTGCTTGGGCGGCCAGGGGGATAAGCAGCCAGTCGATCCAGCGCCCCTTATCAGGCAGGGCCTTTCGCCAGCGAGGATACAGGTAAACAAGGCCCCAGGCCGCCAGAAAAGAAAGTTGAAAGGATATCTGAAAAAGGGCGGTGGGCTGGTGCAGTAAAATTATAAGGCCTGACAATCCCAGGCTATTTAGCAGATCATTTTCCCTCCCGGCGTACAGGGCGGTAAGGGCCAGGGCTGCCATAACCACCGACCGGACTACCGGCGCCGGCCAGTCCACCAGGGTCGCATAGAGCCAAAGAATGGCAAGACTCCCCACCAGTACTACCCGCTTCGAAAAACCCATACGCTTGAATAAGACGCTGCACAGCAAGGCCAGGAATCCGACGTGCATGCCGGAAACCGAGAAGACATGCACAATGCCGGTCTTCTGGTATTCCTGGTATTCATCCTGATCAATTCCGCTTACATCGCCTAAAAGCATTCCGCAGAAAATACCTGCCGTGTCTTTCGGAAGAACATTTTTGATCATAGCCGTACTGCGGGCCCGGTAGCCTTCCAGAACGCCCGTCCAGTCATCCCCCGCCCCTGCTATTTTCAGGTCATCCGGATTTTTTACTGTGAATATATAGTAAATCTGCTCGTATTCAAGATAGGCGGCATAATCAAATTCACCCGGATTGCCTGGCCGATCAGGCCTCCTCATCTCCCCCTGTAAAACAACCCGCTGGTATTTTTGCACATTGATATTGAAATAACAAAAGACCTGAAGCTGCTCCTGGTAGGGTTCATGCTTGTCATTATTGAGGACAAAGCTGCAGCGGCCGTCGGCCAGACGCGGCCGGCTCACAATAGTGCCCGATATCCGGCCATTGTTTGTTGAATCATCAACCGGCGGGTGCGAAATTGTCAACTCGGTGTAAGCAAAACCAGCCGCCAAAACCATAAGACAGCTTAGAGCTGCCTGCGCCTGTTCCTTTTTGAATGCTGCCCATAACAGGAGTAGCAGGGCAAGGGCAGCTGAAAAGCCCCAAAAGCGATGGTAGCTCAAGGCGACAGCCATCGCAAATACTATAAAGCTGCGAAACCAGGCCTTGTTCATGGTTATTTTACCGGAAACCCTCTAAACGTCTCCTTACAGGCAGATGCTGTCTTTCAAATCAGCAAACTTCTTATCACCTATCCCACTGACCTTTTTCAATTCCTCCAGGTTCTTAAAAGAGCCGTGGGCTTCCCGATAATCTACGATCCGCTGGGCTATGGCGGGGCCGATGCCCTTTAAACTGTCTAATTCTTGAATAGTGGCGGTGTTTATATTCACCTTTCCTGATTTACTTGCTTGATTGGCCGCCGCCGGTCGGCTGGTATTGGGCGACACTTCTTCGCCCCTTTTAGGAATTACGATAGTATCGCCATCCTTTAAAGGAGCAGCCATGTTTACTCCCCTGGCCTCGGCTTCGGCCAGAAGGCCGCCCGCCATCTCCGCCGCCTGATATACCCGGTCGCCTTCGCGCAAAGTATATACTCCAGGTTTGGATACCGCCCCGGTCACATAGACTTTGATCTCCTTGAGCACAGTTAGCTCCGCTTTTTCGTTTTGCTGGGCAGCCGCCGGTTCACTCAAGGCCAACCGGGATTGTTCCCTTTCGGCTTTAAAGGCGGCATATTTCATTCCTCCGAAAAAACCCACAATTAACACAACGACCACAGCCGCCAGCAGTCGTTTATCAAATTCCGGCATGATATACCTACCCTTATTTATCATTATTACCCATATTTTACTATATTTTGGGTAAAACAGACAATCATTTTCCGTTCCTTAAGTTCAATTCATCAGCCTCTGACTTTTAATCAGGGTGTATAATTCAAAGGAAAAGACATACCCAAGTTTTATTTAAATGAAAGGCATTGCGAATAATAATGAATAATACCATCACCAGGCTGATTCAAGAATATGTCAAGTCCTATCCCCGTGAAAAAGCCACTCACACCCTGTGGGAAACACCACTGGTGGCCTTTGCCCGGGCTGATGATTCCAGATTTTTAGATCTGAAGCAGCAGGTTGCTCCATCCCACCTGCTGCCGTTGGATTTACTCCCTACGGCCAGGAGTGTAATCTGTTACTTCCTGCCTTTTAACCGAAACATAACAAGAAGCAATGGTGAGGGTGACGAATTCTGTTCCGATCCCTGGGCTTTCGCCTACCTTGAAACCAACCAGCTCATTCAAGACCTCAATGATCATTTAAAAACCCGGCTGGGCATGATGGGGCATGAATCAGCCGTTACACCGGCCACGCACAATTTTAACCCGGAAACCCTGCTCAGCAACTGGTCCCACCGACATATTGCGGTCATTGCCGGTCTTGGCACACTGGGGTTGAACCGCATGCTCATTACCGAAAAAGGCTGCTGTGGGCGCCTGGGAAGCCTGGTCACTTCGCTGGTTCTTACGCCTTCGGAAAGCTGTGCGGATCCGGCCTGCCTCTATTATTATGACCAGACCTGTAAGAAATGCCTAAAAAGCTGCCCCAGCCAGGCCCTTGAGGAAGAATCCTTCGATCGCTTTCGCTGTTACGATCACCTGCTGAAAAATGCCGAACTCCATCGGGAAAAAGGCTGGGTGGACGCCTGCGGCAAATGTTTGACCAGGCTGCCCTGCTCCTTCACCGATCCAGGGAAAAAAGCCCGGCAAAAGCTTTCCAACCGTGATATGTCCCAAAAGTAAGCTGGAGCCCAGCGCCTGCTGGTGGAGTTTTATCCTTCTAGGGTTTTTCATATCCACTTTATGGGAATGATAATTTGTAGGCATAGCCACAGGACGGGGTAAATTTCGAGTTGCATTCGACTCCTTTATATAATATAATGATTTTCGTGGTGGACAATTGAATAGCACAAAGGCTGAGAACCGGAGTAGTAGGCCAGCCAAACAGAGAGCTGCCGGGAGGTGCAAGGTGGTACAGTTTGGTCGAACTCGCCGGGGAGCTTTACAGGCGAAAATCAGCCTGTGACGGTTAAACCGTTACCTGTAATGAGTAGACAACGTGGGGCTATGGCGAAGTTGGGATCGCGCTTGAATGGCATTCAAGAGGCCGTGGGTTCGAATCCCACTAGCTCCACCATTTTTGTCTTTAAAACTAGGGTGGTACCACGGGAGATCGCTCTCGTCCCTTGAGGGATGAGAGCTTTTGTTTTTTGCATTTCAAGGAGGGACGTTATGGAAAGAAAGTACGATTTTAAAGCCATCGAAGCTAAATGGCAAGCCTACTGGGAAGCGAACAACTTTTACAAGGTCACTGAAGATCCAGCCAAACCGAAATACTATGACCTGGAGATGTTCCCCTATCCTTCCGGCAACCTGCACATGGGGCATGTTCGCAACTACGCCATAGGCGACGTTGTGGCCCGTTTTAAAACCATGCAGGGGTTCAACGTCCTGCACCCCATGGGATGGGACGCCTTCGGGCTTCCAGCCGAAAACGCGGCGCTTAAAAATAACATACCTCCGGCCAAATGGACCTACAGCAACATAGAAAATATGAAGAGCCAACTTAAAACACTGGGCATCAGCTACGATTGGGACCGCGAAATAGCCTCCTGCAAGCCGGATTATTACAAGTTTACCCAGTGGCTGTTTTTAAAGCTATATGAAAACAACCTGGCCTATAAGAAGCGGGCCGCCGTTAACTGGTGCCCTTCCTGCCAAACGGTTTTAGCCAATGAACAGGTGGTCAACGGGAGCTGTGAGCGCTGCGACACCGATGTTGAAAAGCGCCAGCTGGAGCAGTGGTTCTTTAAAATCACCGACTATGCCCAGCGCCTGCTGGATGATCTGGAAATGCTGCCGGGCTGGCCGGAAAAGGTCAAAATAATGCAACGCAACTGGATCGGCCGCAGCGAAGGCCTGGAATTCTCTATGGACATCGAAGGCAGCGATGAAAAGCTCACTGTTTTTACAACCCGGGCCGACACCGTCTTCGGGGTTACCTATATGGTTTTTGCCCCTGAGCATCCAATGGTCGAAATGCTAGTGGCCGGCACTGCAGCGGAAGCAGCTGTCAAAGACTTCGTTGCCCGCATTAAAATGCAGAGTGATATAACCCGCACTTCCACCGACGTAGAAAAGGAAGGTATTTTTACCGGTCGCTACGCCATAAATCCGGTCAACGGGGAACGGGTACCCATCTGGCTGGCCAACTACGTGCTCATGGACTACGGAACCGGAGCTATTATGGCGGTTCCCGCCCATGACCAGAGAGACTTTGAGTTTGCTCGCAAATACGATATACCCATCCGGGTGGTTATACAGAATCCCGACTCCCCCTGCGCTCCTGAAACCATGACCGAAGCCTACGTAGGGGATGGGGTAATGGTTAATTCAGCCGGTTTTAACGGCCTATCGGTTGAAGAGGGCAAAAAAGCGGTTATCAAATTCATGGAGGAAAAAGGCTGGGGCAAGGGCACGGTAAACTTCCGCCTGCGCGACTGGCTGATCTCCCGCCAGCGCTATTGGGGCGCGCCCATACCACTGGTCTATTGCCCAAACTGCGGCATGGTGCCGGTTCCGGAAAAAGACCTGCCGGTTGTGCTGCCGGTCGATGTGGAATTCAAACCTACCGGCGAATCGCCACTGAACTATGTGGAAAGTTTTTATAAGACCACCTGCCCCTGCTGCCAGGGTGAAGCCCGCCGGGAGACCGACACCATGGATACTTTCGTCTGCTCCTCCTGGTATTTTGATCGCTTCTGCGATCCCAACAATTCGGAGATGCCCTTCGGTGAAGCCGCGGTCGATTACTGGATGCCGGTCGATCAGTACATAGGCGGGGTGGAGCACGCCATCCTGCACCTGATGTATGCCCGCTTCTTCACCAAGTTTCTCTATGATATCAAGCTGCTAAAGTGCCAGGAGCCCTTTACCAACCTGTTGACCCAGGGCATGGTTTTGAAAGAAGGCTCCAAGATGTCCAAAACCAAGGGCAATGTAGTCAGCCCGGAAGAGATAATAAGTACCTACGGTGCTGATACAGCCAGACTTTTCATACTCTTTGCCTCACCGCCGGAAAGGGACCTGGAGTGGAGCGACCAGGGAGTGGAGGGCTCCTATCGTTTCCTCAACCGGGTTTGGCGCCTGATTATAGAATATGCCGATCGGATCAAGGATGTGCCTCTGTCAGATCAGCACGGTGATCTGGACGATGAAGCCCGTCAGGTATATTTTAAGACCCACGCCACTATTAAAAAGGTAACCGACGATATTCAGGAGCGCTTTAATTTCAATACCGCAGTCAGCGCCATAATGGAGCTTACCAACACCTTAAACAGCTATCGGGATAATCCAGCCCTCAATATGGGCGTGGTCAAGGAAGGCATAGTAAACCTGCTGCTCCTGCTCAGCCCCTTTTCGCCCCACATTACCGAGGAAATGTGGCAGGCTATAGGCTTTGTAGATAGTATTCACCTGCAAAAATGGCCGGTTTATAGACCTGAAGCCCTGGTTCAGGATGAGCTGGAAATAGTGGTGCAGATTAGCGGCCGGGTTAGAGACCGCATAACGGTGCCCGCCTCTGCCTCTGAAGACGAGTTGCGTGAACAGGCCCTGGCCAGTGAAAGGATAAAACCCATGCTGGAAGGCAAAACAGTTCAAAAGGTTATCGTAGTCCCCGGCAAACTGGTGAATATCGTAGCCCGTTAATTTTCCCCAAAAGCGTAAGGGACGAAACTCCGGTTTTCATACCGAGTTCGTCCCTTTTTCGTTTCAATTACTTCTAAAATTTCATGGAGACCAAATGCTTTTAGTAGAGACCGATCACGGAAGTACCATCCGGGTACCACGATTTACGCTCTGCTACGCTACGCATATTATTAGTGTTGTGAAGAGCAAGGCGTGCAACCTTATTGGTGAGCGATAGCGAACATCTGAAGTGCCTGTGGTAAAATAGACCCGCGACTGAGGCGGGCTAAGGTATGGTGACACACCTTCCCTTCGGGTAAGGAATGTTCCCGATGTACGTTGATGGAGCGGGGGCCTATTGAACAACGCCGCCGACGCCCAAGGACGGGCTAGTGCAGCGATGGCAAGACGCAAAGGAGCCGCCGATGCCAGGATGGCAAAGAGCTGCGAATTCGCAACCTTAATTGCGACCAACGGGAGCATGTGTGGTGCCCGTGGTGCTTTTGTGGACGGTCTGGTTAGGCTTGTTTAAGGACTATCTCCTTAGCTCCTCTCCACAGATCCTCCAAATTATAATACTCCCTTTCTTCCTGCCGAAATACATGCAGAATCACTGAACTGTAATCGAGTACACACCAGGTTCCCTGGCCGGTGCCGTCACGGTGCCGGGGATTTATCCCCTTTTCACCGAGTTTCTCTTCCACGTGTTCTATTATGCTTTTCACGTGAACGGTACTTCTTCCAGACGCAAGTACAAAATAGTCCGCCAGGACTGTCAAATCACCCACTTCGAGAATGGTCAGCCGCTGGGCGTTCTCATCCAGACACGCTTCAGCCACCATTTGCATCAATTCCTGGTCCTTCGTCAATAACAGCCCTCCTCTAATTTTCGGTTTTTCATCTACAAGCCTGCCTTTGGCCCCAATTATAACCCAATGACGCTGCAAATTCTACCAGGACGCACATGTACTCAACAAATAAGCTTATCTAACCGGAGATCTTTCCCGTATCATGAACTGCAGGTAATGATTGCGAACTTCTATGGTACGCGGATGCAGCAGCCGGCCTTGATCCAGGCAGTAGCGAATTGTGGATTCCAGCCCAAACAACATGGCATCATCCAAATTCCTGAAGGCCAGACATTTCAATCTCTCCTGCCCCGGGTAGTCCCGGCCAGGTTCTATCATATCGGCCAGGTATATTATTTTATCCATAACATTCATATTTAAATCCCCCAGGGTATGAAACCTGATGGCCTGTAATATATCCCCGTCTTCTATTTTTAATTCGTGCCGTACCAACCAGGATCCTACCGGAGCGTGAAGCAAATCCGGAACCTGACGTTCCATCTCGTCCTGCAACAAATTGTTTTTTTCTGCAATCGCCAGCAGTTCCTCACTGGATATGCCCTTGGCATAGTCATGTAAAAGCCCTATTAAATAAGCCTTGTCCGCATCCTCCTGATAATGTTGGGCCAGCTCGCGGGCCACCTCGGCAACCTGCAGCGAATGTTTAAACCGGTGCTTGGACAATTTAAAGCGGATCACTTCACTGGCTTCCTTGACGTTCAACATATACTAGGCTCCTTTATCAGTATATAATCCCTTTTCTCGAATATAACCTTCCACCTGGTCGGGAAGCATGTAGCGTATGGATTTGCCGTCCCGGACCCGCTTCCTTATCTCACTGGAGGAAACATCTATTCCCGGGATCTCCAGGAACACCAAATTCTCCTTCAAGACCCGGGGGAGGGAGGCCAGAGGTTCTTTTTCCCATTCAAAGCGGTAACCGGGTCTGGTAACCACCACAAAACAGCCCTTTTGGGCCAAAACATCTACATCCTTCCAGGTATTGAAGAGGAGCAGGGAGTCGGCTCCCATAATAAAGTAAATGCTCTTGCCGGGATAATTGGCCTGAAAAAAGTTTAATGTGTCAACTGTATAGGATGGCCCCGGCCGGCTTAACTCCGTCCGGGAGACAGCAAAATCGGGGTTGCCTTCTATAGCCAGTTCAATCATTTTCAGGCGGGTTTCTCCGTCTAGGATGTCCAGGCCTTCCTTGTGGGGAGGCCTGGCGGCCGGTATAAATATTACTTTTTCTAATCCTAATTCGCAGCGGGCATATTCAGCGGCCAGTAAATGTCCGTTATGGATGGGGTTGAATGTTCCCCCGATAATGCCCAGAGCTGATTTATGCTCCATTTCCTTATCCTATCCAAACTAGTGCCCGGTTGAGGCCACCAATTGCTGCACCTTTTAGCAAGGCGTTCCGTTTTCTTTCTAAGCCAATGATAAACCAGCCAACCCTTTATAGCAAATTAAGAGTACTTTAGAGCTGCAGGCTTTCCCCTTCCCGCAAAAACATCTATAATGTTGTATTAATGAGAAACTTCGAAGGAACGTCAATGAGTAAAGAAATACACTTGGTTTTTCACAACCGGGGTTTGCGTAGCTATATAGAAGTAGACCTTTGCTATGAATGTCCCCGTCAGGACCAGAAAGGCTGCTGCGCTTATTATTCTCCAGTGTTTTATGCCAGCGATTTCGTATACTGGTTAAATAATCAACCGGACCTTATCGACTACCTGTTTTCACTGCCCCATCTGACGATTTTAGACGCCTCGGTGACCTTGAACAATATTATTGACGGGCGTTCCTACCGCTGCCGCTTTCACACTAAAGAGAACGGCTGTCTGCTCACCCAGCAGAATCGGGAGTCCATCTGCCGTCACTTCGTCTGTCCCGGGATATCCTGGGAAAAAGAATCATCCCTGGCCCATTGGAAGGTGTTTTTTGAGTCTCTAAGCGATTATGAAATAAAGCTCAACAACCAGTTGGCCGATATTCTTAAAGAAAGGAACTTAAGCCTGCGCAATAGGGCCCAGCGGTCAGAAATTTTCGCCCTGCTGCCGGCCGCATTCGCACGCTTAACTAAAAATCCCCCGGGCTTTTTTAGCTCCTGCCCGGAGCGCGAGGAGGCTGTCATTATCAGACCGGTCAGTTATGGCGAGGAGTGGCCGTTGTAATATTGTAACAATCTTGTTTTTGGAAGGGAGACTCAATATGGATTGGAATCGCAATGCCGGCATTTTGGATAGTGTACTGGACGCGATAGGACGCACCCCCCTGATTCGCCTGAATAAAATGGGCAAGGCGGTAAATGCCGATATATGCGTCAAGCTGGAATACAGCAATCCCAGCGGCAGTTTAAAAGACCGGGTAGTTAATGAGATCGTAGCCCGGGCCGAGGCAAACAGCCTGTTGAAGCCAGGTATGATCCTTTTGGAAGGGACTACCGGCAATACCGGCATAGCAACCGCTATGGTAGGAGCGGCGAAGGGTTACGAGGTTATTATCGTAATGCCGGAAGGAATGAGCGATGAACGTAAAAAGACAATAAAAGCTTATGGCGCCCAGCTGATTTTAACCCCGGGAGCAGAAACCGATGTCGACCTGGTCCTCGAAGAAGTAAACCGGATAAAAGAGGAGCACCAGGACAAGGTCTTTGAAATCGGCCAATTTTATCGTTTTGAAAACCTGGCCGCCCATCTTGACAATACGGGCCCGGAAATATGGGAACAGACCGCGGGTAAAGTCGACGCCTTTATCATGTGCCAGGGAACCGGGGGCACGGTAACCGGAACGGCCCGTTTCCTAAAAGAGCAAAACCCGGCCGTAAAGGTCTATATATCCGAACCAGCCGATTCTCCCATCCTGTCCAAAGGAAAGATCGGCCAGCACAAAGTTCAAGGCGTGGCCGATGGTTTGATCCCTGAAATATTGGATTTAAACTACGCAGACGGCATGATTTTGGTCGATTCCGATGAATGTATAATGACCGCCCGCCGTCTGGCCAGTGAAGAAGGTATTTTTGCTGGAATCTCCTCAGGGTTGAACATAGGAGCAGCCCTTAAACTGGCTGCCAAATACCCGGATATGAAGTGCATAGTGACCATTGTCAACGATAACGGCCTGCGTTATCTATCCACCGAATTGTGCGGCCCCGCTCCGGAAAGGGAGCTTCTCGACCGGGATTACTGCCTGAGTGAGGAAGACCTGGCCAAACTACGGCAAAAAGCCTTTGAAGTGATAGAATAGATAAAATGAGTTGGGTAAGGTAACAGGGGGACGGGTGTGACAGGGGTGCCTCGGTAGAGAAATATGATCCACAATACCGCCAGCCACAATCCGGCGGCGGCGTAGCTTATCAGCACGTCAGAAAGCAGATAGCCAGCCGCCAAACGGCTTAAAGCCAACAAGGTTAAAAAGACCAGCCCCAAAGCCGTGTCTAGCAATCTACGGCCCCGAAGTGAGGGACGTCCTCCCGTAGCCAGCCACAGGATGAACGACGCCCACAGGATGTTGACCATTGCCATGGGCATAGGGTTGGGTCCCCCGCTCAAACGCTGGCTTTGTATCATTACCCGGTAAAATCCGGTTAACACAAGGGCTGAGCCGATCATGTTGAAAAATAGAAATACGATCTTGTCATTGCGTTTTTCTTTCCACCAGATAAAGCAGGCGGACAGCAAGGAAAGGGTCAATAAAACCGGCCCCAGGACCTGACTCAGCCCGGCCCCCAAACGGCTCAGATAGGGGCTTATCCATTGCCCGGCCCAATGGTCGATAAGCTGCAGGTGAACCAAGCCGAATTCACTGAAAACATCCACCAGGAAGAATACTAGAAATCCGGCGCTGCCCAGCGCCATCGTCCATTCCCCCAATATCTTCAGGGCCCGACCTTCGCCGCTTATCACCCTCCTCCACCAGTGCAGTAGCCTTCCTTCGCTGGTCTTTTCGGCCATTTTTGGTTTGATATAATTTTGATAAACTATAAAAGCAACCACCAGGACCAATAATACCAGAAGGGTTATCCACAAGCTTTTTGACTTAAGAATGTGTAAGGCTTCCCTACCACCGCGCCAGATCAAGACGGCTTCCAGAAGATAGCGCAGACCCCTTCCTGAAAGCGCTGCCAGTAGAAAGCGCGGGGTATTCAACGCAAAAATACCGGAGGAAATGGTGAATATTTTAAAAGGAGTTGGCGGAGGCGCCACACCGGCCATAAAGACCACCCACACGCCATAGCGCCCAAACAATCCTTCTATTTTCTCTACCCTTTTAGGAGAAACCAGGCGGTGCAGGAGAGGATGCCCAAACACCTTGCCCAGAACATAGCCAAAAAATGCGCCTCCCGTGGTGGCCAGAGTAGCCAGCAGGGCGTACAGCAGTGCTTTGCCGGGATGATTTACACAAACCGGCACATACAACAGTTCCGGGGGAACAGGCAAAAAAGAGGCTTCGGCAAAACATAGAATAAGCATCCCCCAGAGTCCGTAAGCCTCCAGTATTTCAAGTATCTGAGCAAGCATCCCTAAGATTACATCCTAACTTTTGTTTTAACAACCGGGGCGCTCCCTTGGTGCAGCTTATAGGGTCACCTTATCTGCCCGTCCCCGTATACAATAAACTTTATGGTAGTGAGCTCGGTAAGACCCATTGGCCCACGGGCATGAAGTTTCTGAGTGCTTATGCCCATTTCGGCTCCAAACCCGAAAACTCCGCCGTCGGTAAAACGGGTGGAAGCGTTGGCATAGACGGCCGCGGCGTCCACTGCCGCCAGGAAGCGTCTGACTTGGGAGTAGTTTTCACTCACAATGGCTTCACTGTGGCCGGTTCCATGAGTGTTTATATGGTTGATGGCTTCCTCCAGATTGTCCACCACTTTTACCGCCAAAATCAAATCCAGGTATTCCTGGTCCCAATCCTGCTCGGTTGCTGAATTTATACCAGGTACAATATCCCTGGTCCTTTCACAGCCTCGAATTTCAACTCCGGCTTCCATCAAACCCGCCAGCATTCCCGGTAAGAAATCCGACGCTACCGCCTGATGCACCAGAAGAGTCTCAGCCGCGTTGCAGACGGAAGGTCTCTGCACCTTGGCGTTAAACACTATGGGACTGGCCTTGGCCAGATCAGCAAACTGGTCAACATAGACATGGCAGTTGCCCATGCCGGTCATTATATAGGGCACCGTGGCGTTTTGCATGACCGCTTTTTTTAACCCCAATCCCCCCCGCGGGATGAGAACATCTACAATATCGTTCATCTGCATGAGGAAAACCGCTGCTTCCTTGTCATCACTGTCGATCAGGGCAATAGACCCTTTAGGCAGACCGGCCGCTTCTGCCGCCCCGGCTATAGCCCGGGCGATGACCCGGTTGGAATTCAGGGCTTCCTCCCCGCCCCGCAGGATTATGGCATTGCCCGACTTTATACATAGCCCAGCCGCATCAGCGGTTACATTGGGCCGTGACTCGTAGATTATGCCCACTACACCCAGCGGAGTGCGCACCCGGCCAATCTCCAGGCCGTTGGGGCGGCGCCACATTCCCAACACCTCACCAACCGGGTCGCTTAAAGCAGCGATCTCCCTCAGACCCTGAGCCATGTCCTTTACTCTTGATTCATTCAAGGCCAGCCGCTCCAGAAGAGCCGGGGTCAATCCCTGCTGACGGCCCAAATTGAGGTCCAGCTGGTTGGCTTCAAGAATGGCGGGGGTTTCATTTTCCAGGGCTTGCGCCATGGCCAATAATGCTTCGTTTTTCAGGGTGGTAGAAGCAGTCGCCAGAATACGCGCCGCCTGTCGGGCCATTTTTCCCTGTTCCAACATGGTTCTTTTTAAAGATTCATCCATCCTGCACCTCTCCTTTTCAAGCCCTCAAAATATAATTCTGGCCGGTCCTCTTTAATACTCCACCCAGAGGTTGTTGCGGTGTATCGCTTCATCATAATCCTTTTCGCCCAGTATTTTCTCTATGTCGGAAGTCCTCTTCCCGGCTATCTTGCGCAGCTTATCAGCGCTATAATTAACCATTCCCCGGGCGACGCGCCCCCCTTCCAGGGTGCATACATCCACCACCATACCCCGGTCGAAGTCCCCCTGAACCTCGGTAATGCCGGAAGGAAGCAAGCTCTTCCCTTTGGCCAGCAGGGCCTGGCAGGCCCCTGGATCGATCACAATGGTACCCTGGGCTACCGTGCCAAAGGCGATCCATTTTTTACGGGCGTGCATTTTTTCCTCCCGGGGTATAAAGAGGGTGCCAACCCTCTCCTCACTCACAATCCGGCGAATTACGTTGTCTGACTCGCTGTTGGCAATAACCATAGGAATCCCAGCCGCCATGCACATCCGGGCCGCCTTTAACTTGGTGTACATCCCCCCGCTGGCGAAGGTGCTGCCCCGGGCACTGGAATTCTCCTCAAGTTCGCCGGTGATTTCCCCCACCTCGGTAAGCAGTTGGGCATGGGGATTGGTCCTCGGATCATGGTCATAGAGCCCATTCACGTCAGACAGGATGATAAGCAGGTCGGCATCCACCATACCCGCCACCACGGCCGACAGGGTGTCGTTGTCACCGAACTGGATCTCTTCCACTGCCACCGTGTCATTCTCATTTATGATCGGTATCACCCTTAAGGACAGAATAGCCAGGAGGGCATTGGTCGCGTTTAAATAGCGCACCCGGTCGTCGGAATCCCCTCTAGTCAAGAGGACCTGGGCCACCACCTTGCCGTATTCGGCAAAGAGCTTTTCATAGAGGTGCAAAAGCGCGCCCTGACCGATGGCAGCCAGGGCCTGTTTATCCGGTATGGTTTTGGGAACTTTTTTGAGGCCCATGCGTATGGCACCGACTCCAATGGCACCAGAAGTCACCAGGATGGTCTCAATATCCCGGTTATGTAAATCGGCCATTTGCCTTACCAGAGTTTCAATCCGCTGCAGGTTGAGCTGCCCATTTCGATAGGTAAGGGTGCTGGTCCCTACCTTCACCACCACCCGTTTCAAGTTGCCCAAATCTCTTTTCCCGGCCATTATCCCCTAAAACCTCCCCAACTGCTCTCTTTCCCCAATCCGCTATTCGCTGTATTCAAGGACCAGTTCATTGATCTTTACCGTGTCTCCGGGCTGGATACCTTTGGCCTTCAAGGCCTCTTCCAGCCCCATATGTTTGACAGTTTGTTGAAAACGCTGTAGGCTTTCATCACTGTTAAAATTGGTCATGCTAACCAGGCGCTCGATGCGCTTGCCGCTGACCTCGTAGACCCCGTTTATTATGTCAATTTTGAAGGCTTCGTCGGTCTGAAAACGTCTGGTCACAGGAGTTTCAGTATAGACCGGCTCGCTCTCCTGGTTGGCCTCAGCTAGAAGAGCCCGGGTTCGTTCAATGAGAAAGTCAATTCCTTCCCCGGTTGCAGCCGATATGGGCAGCAGTTTCTCGCCGAAGCGCTTTGAAAGGCCTTCAAGGTTTTGGCGGGCCTCTGGTAAGTCCATTTTATTAGCAACTATCAAATAAGGCTGGTCGGCCAGTTTCGACTGGTACTGGTTCAGCTCCCGGCGCAGAACTTCATAATCCGCCAAAACGTCCCGACCCTCGGTCTGGGCCGCGTCCAGGACAAAGAGCAGCACCCTGGTGCGCTCCACATGCCTCAAGAAGTCATGCCCCAGCCCGGCCCCTGCATGGGCGCCTTCAATCAAGCCGGGGATGTCGGCAACTACGAATGATTCTCCATCACGGGTCCGCACCACTCCCAGGTTGGGAGTCAGGGTGGTAAAGGGATAATCGGCTATCTTTGGCCGGGCTGCGGAAATCCGCGAAATAAGGGTTGACTTGCCCGCGTTGGGAAAGCCCACCAGCCCAACATCGGCCAGAACTTTTAACTCCAGAAGCAGCCAGCGTTCTTCGCCCGGAGCCCCATTTTCTGAAATCGAAGGGGCCTTATTGATGGGGTTGGCAAAGCGGGCATTCCCCCGCCCTCCGCGGCCTCCACAAGCGACTATCTGCTGCTGCCCGTGGGCAACCAGGTCGGCCAGGATATCGCCGGTGTCCAGATCTTTTACCAGCGTGCCGGGGGGAACCTTTACCAGCAGGTCCTCACCGTTGGCGCCGTGCATGTTTTTACCCCCGCCGTGGTTGCCCCGGGGGGCCTTGAAATGCTTTTTGTATTTGAAATCCATCAAGGTGCGCAGACCTTCATCAGCCTGAAAAATGACATGCCCGCCCCGTCCGCCGTCTCCGCCGGCAGGACCACCCATGGGCACGTATTTCTCGCGGCGAAAAGCGATAATACCATTGCCCCCGTCGCCGCCCTTGACATATATTTTTGCCTGGTCAACAAACATTTAGCTACTCCTTAAGCCACACTTCCACCCGGCCTCCTGCCAGCTGTTCAGCCTCAAAAACCATCAAGAGCCGCTGCTCTGACTCGATAAACGACAACTGCACTTCGGGATCTTCATCCATATCGTTTAATTGATCGGCAATGTCCGCCAGAGCCCGGTAAGGCTGGTTCTGCTCTATTAGCTTTAGGTGCGACTGCAGCTTTATATCCTTATACCTTAATAGGATTCCCAGCTCATGCGCAAATAAAAGGACCTGAAAAAGATAAAGCGCCGCTTCCGGAGCTGTTTTTTCAAACAGAAGGCGCTCAGACATCATACCAGCGTTGATTTGCCCGACATAGGCCGAGATTTCCTTAGTTCGCCCCAACTCCGCATATCCGCCGATAACCTGGAGATAATTGCCCAGGTCATGCCTCATCCTGCGGATCAGATCAACCACCTTTGCATCCTCCATTGCCATCCCTCCAGTTACCTAATAATAGCAAAAACCCCCGAAAAACTCCAGGGGTCTTAGTTTTCCTT
>JBEHWI010000041.1:0-23472 GCA_040217815.1 Syntrophomonadaceae bacterium
GATCCTGCAGTTAGGATTGGCTGGCATATACATAGATCCGGGGCAGCTTGGTAAAAATTAAAACCGCGCAAACCTGCGCGGTTATTTGTTTCTTAATGGCAGGGGAGAGAGGTCTCGAACCCCCAGCCCTCGGTTTTGGAGACCGATGCTCTGCCAATTGAGCTACTCCCCTGCGTTTCTTAGCTTCTCAGCATTGACTATTCTATCATAAAAAGCAGAGGGCATCAAGCCGGAGGTTGCGTAATTTTGACGTTTTAAGTCTCACGGTTTAGCTGCCAATTCAGGCACTTTATTACCGAATACCCAGGAGCAATGCAGATAAGAAATAGGCAACTACAAATATGCCGGTAGCACTGAATAGGCTCTGAACAAAATCCTTTTTACTTAAACCAGCGAACATATATATCATCCTTTCCCGCAGAACAAATGTTCTATTGAGTAAATTATAATTGGGAACAAATGTTCTGTCAACATATTTTTAAAAGACTTTAAGACTTTGCATACGCAAGATACAGGATTATCATATATAAGAGGAACTAGATATTATTGAGGAAAATAAGAAATATTTGTAATCAGGGTCTAGTATTAATTAATGTAGTGATTGATAGAATGCTTTATGCCCTAAAAAGGGAAAATAAGTTAGGCGGTGAATAATCGATATGAAAGTAATGGTATTGATGGGTGGGACTTCGACGGAAAGAGACGTTTCCTTAAGAAGCGGTCAGGCGGTGAGCGAGGCTTTACGAAGCAAGGGTTATGAAGTTGAGACCCTGGATCTGCAGCCTGAAAACCTGAGTGAAATACCCAAAGCCCGTCCCGATGTGGTTTATCTGGCTCTGCACGGTAAAAATGGTGAAGACGGAACCATACAGGGCTATCTTGAGCTTCTAAACATACCCTATACTGGTCCGGGGCTCGCGGCCAGTGCGATCTGCATGAACAAAATATTGACCAAGAAGTTGCTGGCCTACGAGGGGCTGCCAACGGCTGATTTCATAACCTTGAGAAAGAGCAGCTTCAGCCGGGAGTCCCTGGTGGTGGATACCATTGTTGAGAGAATGGGTCTTCCGGTGGTAATCAAATCGGCCAGCCAGGGTTCCAGCATTGGAACCTATATTGTAAAATCAGCAGATAAAATACTGGAGGCCATTGAGGATGCCTTTAAATTGGACAATGAAGTAATAGTAGAAAAATTTATCGACGGCATTCAAATGACCGTAACTGTTGTAGGAAATGACAAGCTCAGGGTTTATCCCATTATTGAAATAACGGCGGAAAATGAGTTCTATGACTATGAGTCCAAATACACACCGGGGATGTCCAATCATATTATTCCAGCCCGCATCAGTGAGAGCCTGAAACAGAAGGTAGAAACCATATGCGAGGAAGCCTATAAAGCTACCGGGTGCCGGGGAGTGTCGCGTATAGATGTGATGGCGGACAAAGATGAGAACCCTTATATTCTTGAGATAAACACCATACCGGGGATGACGGTTACCAGTCTGGTTCCCGATGCCGCCCGGGCAGTTGGACAGAGCTTTGAAGAACTGGTTGACAAACTGGTAAAACTGGCTCTCGAGAAATAATGGGGTTATAATCTTAAAGTATATTTTACTATCGGAGTGAAAGCAGCCATGAGCCTATTTTTACCGGCCGGCATAATTGCTGATAATGTAAGCGATCTGGCCGAAAAAGTCGCCGAACTAAGAGCCTATTTTGAACAGGGTGACATGATCCGGTTGAAGGAATCCCTTCGCAATTTGGAAGAAATAATATTTGATATGGCGGTGTTTTTGGAGACTTTATCCTGCCAGCCACTAATTTACACCGGCAAAGGTTCTACCGATGAGGTGATAAAGAGGCTGGAGTGGGCTTTAACCCTGGCTGAGGAGAATTCTGCGGCTGATGCCATTCAGCAAAGCCAGGAACGAAAGAAAAAAGGCAAGTAATGAGAATTAAGACGTCTTGTGATTTGAGGTTTATTAAAACTTAAGTCACAAGGCGTTTTTTGTTCTTTAAAAGCCGGGCGCTTTTTCAGTATATCCCAATAAATCTGATATAATGAACTATGCGGTATTAAGGTGCCGGTCGCGCTTTGTGTATTGTGACCGGCTTGATGATAGGCTTTTAAGGGCTGTTGTTAAGGTTTAATTAAAAAGAGGAGGTATGAACCTTGCCAAAGTGGATCGATCCTAGAACCGCCACCGGGCGGCTGGTAATTCTCCTGTTGATCATTGCGGTATTCTCCCTTACGGCTAGCATATACATGGACTGGCTATGGTTCAAATCAATAAATCTGGCTTCAGTGTTTACCACCACCTGGATAAACCAGATCGTCTTATGGGCGGTTATCTTTGTATTCACCTTTTTACTCTTTTATGTAAATCTGCTGATTGTAAAAAGACACCTGAAGAGCAATCCCGAGCGGCCTACGCGGATCACCGAGGATGGACGGGAGATCATCTTCATGAACCCGGCCCGCAATTTTTTGGATAATTTCATCCAGGGACCCTGGGGGCGGTGGAGCTTTATCGGACTCAGTTTGATAGGGGCCTTCTTAGTAAGCACCGGCTCTTTTGGAGATTGGCTGGTTGTGCAGCAATTCATTCACCGGGTTTCGGTAGGTGTGGCTGATCCCGTATTTGGCCGCGACCTGGGTTTTTATTTCTTCAACCTGAACTTCTACGACTATGTCTGCGGGATATTGATAAGCGCCCTGGTCCTGCTGCTGATAACCGTAATAGTATGCTATGCCATCGGGGCTTCGGCTTCACTGATAGGCGGCAACTGGCAGCAGTTTTCGGTGCCCAAAGGCCATATCGCGATATTGCTGGCGTTGTTTTTCGCGGTTAAGGCCTGGAATTACTGGCTGTCGACCTTTGACATCCTTTTTTCATCCTCGGGGGTAATTTACGGCGCGGCCTATACGGATATTTATGCCCGCCTTGTAGCCTACAAGGCCATGCTGGTTCTTTCCATCATAATAGCCGTCGTGATCCTTGTAAACATCTTCATAAAGCGTTTTAAGTGGATCATATACGCAGCCGGGGCCTGGGTTCTGGTGGCAGTTGTCATGCAGGGTCTGTATCCCGGTTTTGTCCACAAGTTTGTAGTTCAACCCGATGAATTCAACAAAGAAAAGCCTTATATAGAAAACGCCATCAAGTTTACGCGCCAGGCCTATAACCTGGACGGTGTGGACAGCAAACAGTTCAATATTGCCTATGATTTAAATATCGCCGATCCAGCCAATCGCAGCACCCTGGAAAACATTCGCCTCTGGGATTGGAGGCCCTTGAAAACCACTTACCAGAACCTGCAGCAACTGAGAAGCTATTACGTGTTTGACGATGTAGACGTGGATCGCTATACGGTAGGGGGCAAATACCGGCAGGTGATGCTGGCGGTTCGGGAAATGGATCCGAATCAACTGCAGCCCCAGGCTCAAACCTGGGTCAACCAGCGCCTGATGTACACCCATGGCTACGGGGTTGTGGCCAGTCCGGTAAATGAGGTGGCCCAGGAGGGCTTCCCTAGCTTCTTTGTAAAAGATATTCCGCCCCGTTCCAGCAGCGACCTCGTAGTCAACCGGCCGGAGATCTATTTTGGGGAAAAGACTGATTCCTATGTTCTGGTCAATACCAACCAAAAGGAGTTCGATTATCCATCCGGGGATCAAAACGTATATACAACCTATCAGGGCAATAACGGCATTAAGATCGGTTCCTATGCCCGGCGGCTCAGCTTTGCCTGGGCGCTGAAGGACTATAAGCTGCTCCTTTCCAATGATGTCGGCTCGGAAAGCCAGCTGTTGATGAACCGCAACGTAAAACAGCGCATCCAAAAGGTGGCCCCATATTTAAGATATGATTCGGATCCCTATATTGTGATTGGGCCGGAGGGCCGTCTATTTTGGATTCTGGACGCCTACACCATGACCAGCCGCTATCCCTATTCCCAGCCGTTTGATCAGGCGGGCAGCAATTATATCAGGAATTCGGTCAAGATAGTCACCGATGCTTACACTGGTGAGATGACCTTTTACCAGACCGATGACAATGACCCCCTGATAAAAACCTATGCGGCCATATTTCCGGGTTTATACAAACCGATATCCGAAATGCCGGAGGGACTCCGCTCCCATGTACGCTATCCAGAGGACCTTTTCAAGATTCAATCACAGATGTACAGCACCTTTCATATGACCGATCCTTACGTTTTTTACAATAAGGAAGATGCCTGGGTGGTTCCCAACCAACTGGTTGAAAATAAACCGAGTGCGGTTGAGCCCTACTACTTGCTGATGCGTCTGCCGGGTGAAACCAACGCAGAATATGTAATGATACTTCCCTTCACTCCCAAAGGGCGTCTGAACATGGTGGCCTGGATGGGAGTGCGCATGGATGGGGCTAATTACGGAAAAATAATGGTTTACAACTTCCCCAAGCAGGAGACTATTTTCGGACCCGAGCAAGTTGATGCGCGCATAAACCAGGATACGGTCATATCCCAGCAGCTGACTCTGTGGAATCAGGTCGGGTCCCGGGTGCTGCGTGGTGGAATCCTGGTCATACCGATGAACAACTCGATTCTATATATCGAACCGCTTTATTTACAGGCTGAAAACAGCCAGATGCCCGAATTTAAGAGGGTCATTGTGGGCTATGGGGATAAGATCGTAATGGAGAGCAACCTGCAGGACGCGCTGGTGCGCCTCTTTGGGCAGGGAGCCAAAATTCCTGCCCAGACGCCTACGGAGGCCGGGCAGCCTGAACAAAAGGCTTCAACCAAGGAGCTCATAAAACAGGCCCGGCAGTATTATGATACGGCTATGGAAATGCTCAAGCAGGGCAATTGGGCTGCTTATGGAGAAAATATCAATAAATTGAATGAAATTTTGGCTACATTGGAGCAAAGTACAGCAGGGTAGGGGAGAAGTAATGGCAGCAAAAAAGGTTGTATGCCTGGGTGACAGTATTACCTGGGGGTTTCCCTTCGGTCCCCATTACTCCTGGGTGGAAATGCTGGCCCAGGCCACAGGGATTGAGTTTATCAACCGCGGGATAAACGGCGACACCACCAGCGGCATGCTGCGGCGCTTATCGCGGGACGTGCTGGCCTATAAACCGAGCCACCTGGTTTTGTCGGGATGCATCAATGATATTATATGCGGGGAATCCTTTGACCGCATAACCTGGAATATCCGGGAGATGGTGGAAAAGGCCGAAGCGGCAGGAATAACCGTAATATTAGGTCAGCCCACTGCGGTAGACAGCGCTTATCTTGAGAAGATCCTGGTCAGGCTGCGCAGCTGGTACCGGGAATATGCAGCGGAGAAGAACCTGGCCTTGATCGAATTTGACAGGGCTTTTTTAGACCGGGAGGGGATGCTGCGGCAGGAGCTTTTGCTGGCCGATGGCGCTCATCCCAGCGAGGCTGGTTACCGGGCCCTGTTTGAACAGGTTGATCAATCACTGTTTACGGATTAAAAGAATACTAGCTTAGGACTGGGGAGCCGGAACCACCTGGATTATCTGTTTTTCGGTTTCGTCATAATCTATTATTTTAACCGGGGCCAGCGCTTCATTCTTGGCGTCGCTGTAGCGGGCTACCAGGGATGCGGCAAACTGCAGCTGCGGTTCTTCCACAACATCTTTTCCACGAATCAAGGCCAGCGGTCCGGGGCGATCAGCCACCTTTAACAGGAGGTCGCCCGGTCTGCTCAGCTTCTTGAGCTGCTCATTCTCACTGTGATTTCGTCCAATAACCAGAAGCACTTCCGGCTCCATCTGGAAATGGCGCCCCAGTTTGAGGATCTCTATTTCATCAAGACCAGGCGCCGGGTTTTTATCTAAAAGGTCAAACAAACGGCGGGCAAAATTCTGGTCGGTCAAGAGACACCCTCCAGCCGGACTGGGATAGTCGGTGATTTTGTAGTACTCAGCCAGTTCCATCTGCCGTTTGCGGCTGCGCCCGCTGATGTCCTGCATTTTCTCCCGGTCGATCCAACCCTCATTTTCGGGGATGGTGGAGGGCAGCAGACGACCGGAAAGAGGGCGTACAATCAAGCCACGCATGCCAGACAGTTTTTCTACGGCCTGGAGAGATGATTTGTTCTGGCTCATGGGGCGCTGCCCCAGAACTTCACCGGTAGCCAGGAAGGAGGCTCCCAGACTTTCCATGTACTGGCCGGCCGTCTTGAGCATAAAGGCATGACAGTCTATACAGGGATTTATGTTTTTGCCGTACCCATACACCGGATTGCGCAGCACTTTATCCATATATACATCGCTGATGTCAATGGTCATAAGCTCCACCTCCAGATCCCGGGCGGCCTGATAGGTTTTCTGAGTGGCTCCAAAGAAGGGGGTTGCAAAATTCAGGGCAATGACTTCCAGTCCCTGTTCTTTGAGCAGGCAGACCGCCAGCTGCGAATCGAGGCCACCTGAGAATAGAGATATTGCCTTCATTGGTTTAAATCCCTCCGACCCATAAATTCTTCATCAGACATAACTGGAATACCCAATTTCTTCAACCAAGCGCTGGCAACTCCATCGCCAGAACGTAAATGGGAAGTAAAGCTCCCGTCATAAACCTGTCCAACGCCGCAGGATGGACTGCGGCTTTTTAATATGACCAGACCGGGCTTTTTTTCTCCAGCCAGATGGATCATCTCTTCTGCTCCCTTGATAAAAAAGCGGGTCAGGTCTTCACCAATTTTATTCACAACCCGGGCTTCACCCTTCAGCACCGCCTGCCCGTCTCCGGCTTGAATCTCGGCCGGCGGGCGGGGAGCCGGAAGCCCCCCGGCTTGTTCCGGGCAGAAAAGAATGATTTCCTGCCCCTGCAAGGCTCTGCAAAGTTTGGGATTATAATTGTTTTTCCCGTTGTATTTACAGTTGACGCCGAAAAGGCAGGCGCTGACCATTATCATGGCATCCTCCGGTTAAGTTTTTAAGCTTACCATCAGCTTAACATGCTGTTACAAATGATAACAAAGTATGTTAAGGACTCATATGATATCTTATATATTTTCCATCCCGAGAGCAAGCAAACCTTGATAAAACAAATATAGGCAAGTTGAACCCAAAAAAGTCCAAGTTACCGATTTAAAGGCCGAAAGATATTGAAAAAGAGGTAATGCTGTGGAAATAAAGGGGAAGATTATAATATCACCCGGGCTGGCCGCCAGGTTGCAAGTCCCGCCCGGCTGCCAATCGATAAGGGTACGGGTCGGAGCGATCGTAGTAAACACAGAACTTGTAATCGGCAATGGACAGCGCAGTTCCTATATCCTCTCACCCGAACTGCGCAAGGCTCTATATATCAACAAAAGAAAAAGCCTGCCGGTCAGGTATCAGCCCGATGAGAATATAATTCACTTTGGCCCCACCATTGGCATTTTGTCGTCCGGGCTGCCCAACCGGCCGCAGTATGATCCGAAAAGCCTGCAGGCCGAATTGATAATGTTGAGCCAAATGGGGCGTAAAATTGCGGGCCAGGTATATGTCTTTACCCCGGGCTCTATTGATTGGGGAAAACTTACCGTTCGGGGATGTAATTATGTTGCCTCCAAGAGTGGAAAAGGCTATTGGATTTCGGGGATATATCCACTGCCTGACGTGGTATACGATAGGATCGGTTCACGAATTGGCGAAGGCCGGGAAAGAACCAAGTATATGAAAGCCCGGCTCAAGCGGCTGCCCTACCTGCACTATTTTAATCCGGCCTTTTTAAATAAATGGAAGGTCCATCAGATATTAAATTCCAATCCCGGCCTTAAGCCTTATCTTCCGCATACCAGGATACTCAACGAAGAGAACCTGGAGCTTTTGCTGTCAATTTATCCCGAGGTCTATTTAAAGCCGGCCAATGGCAGCCTGGGCTCCGGTATAATCAAGGTAAAGACCCTGCCTTCAGGGATGCTCCAATATATGAGCTATGGGGGAGGCAGACGCCGCGGTCAGGCTGAGAATCCAGTTGATCTGCTGAAAAAGACCCGGGAGTTTCGTCAGGACAGGTCGTATATCGTCCAGCAAGGTTTGAACCTGGCTACCTATAAAGGCTGTAACTTCGATCTGCGCATAATATATCAAAAAAATAGTAAAGGGGAGTGGCAGATTGGTAAAAAATTTGCCCGAGTGGCCCCGCCGGGCAGCGCGGTAGCCAACATGGCCCGGGGAGGCGAAGCGGTCCCCAGCCGGCGGGTGTTCAATGTTATTTTTTCCAAGGAGCAGATAGAGGCCAAAAACCGTGAAATTAAGGAACTGTGCTTCAAAGTGGCCAACACCATGGAGAGAAACGGCGACCTGTGGGGGGAATTGGGATTGGATCTGGGGATCGATAAAAACGGCCACCCCTGGTTGATTGAAGTAAATTCAAAGCCGCGCAAAACTACCGAAACCGAGTATTCACAGGCGATAATGAAGAATACCTTTCGAAGACCCCTGGAATATGCCGCCTTTTTAGCCGGATTTGGTCGCAAACCCCATAATTAAATTTTTACCGGGTTTATACGGCAAGGCCCGACAATTTATTGGCTTTTCTTGGGACAGGCTTGATGCTACTATTAGTTACAATGAGGTTTATTGAAGAGGGTATGGGATACTATGGAGAAAATCAAAATCAAACGCTTGAAAATATTGCGCTCTCTCTGGCTCTGGTATCCCTGGGTTTAGCAGTGCTTTTCTTAAACAACCGGTATGAGATAAAAATAAACCAGATACAGTGATAAATCTAGTTCAGGCCGACAACAATATTTTAGTAGGAACCAGCAATATTGCCGACGTGGTTGACAAAGTCAGTTCGGCAATAGTCAATATTGAGACTAAAGCACCCTCTAATACGACAATTGAGGTGATATACAATGATCCCTTTTTCAAAGATTTTTTCGACGATAATATGATGAGGCCCAGGGAAAATATGCAGAGCTCCATCGGAGCAGGTTTTGTAATCGCCCCCCAGGGTTTGGTCTTGACAAAAAAAAAACGGTGAACGGGTGAACCTGAATATTATCCGGGGCACCGAGCAGCTAAGCTTTTCGGTAACTGTGGAAGAAAAGCCCGCAAGTTGACAGGAAAAGCATAATTAAGTGCAGAATAAAGATGATTAGTATCAAGGGTGGGCCGTCCCACCCTCTTGTTTCACATTCTATGATCAGGAGGGTAAAACGTGGAAGCAATAAAACATATCGGAGTGCTGACCGGGGGAGGAGACTGCCCGGGCCTGAATTCAGTGATCCGCGCCGTCACCAAAACGGCTATTCTAGATTACAATCTGGACGTAGTTGGATTTGTTGATGGTTTTAGAGGACTGGTTGAGAACAACTACATGACCCTTGACCTTAAGACGGTTTCAGGTATTGCCCATACCGGAGGAACCATACTGGGAACAACCAACCGAGATAATCCGTTTAACTTCTATTCGGGACGGGCCGGGCAAGAACCGGTGGACGAATCGGACCGGGCTATAAACAACCTGCAGAACCTGGGATTGGACGCCCTGGTGGTTATCGGCGGTGATGGCAGTCTGCACATTGCCCACCAGTTCGGTCAAAAAGGAGTGCGACTTATCGGCGTTCCCAAAACCATCGATAATGATTTGATGGCCACCGAGGTTACCTTTGGATTCAACACAGCGGTAAATACTGCTTCCGAGGCCCTGGACCGCCTTCATACAACAGCCGAATCGCATCACCGGGTAATGATCCTGGAGGTCATGGGGCGTTATTCCGGTTGGATTGCCTTAAATGCCGGCATTTCTGGAAGTGCCGACGTTATTTTGATTCCGGAAATCCCCTATCGCATTGATTCGATCATCAAAAAGATCTCCCAGCGCTACCGCCAGGGCAAGAAATTTAGCATAATCGTTGTCGCGGAAGGGGCTTTCCCCGAAAATGGGGAAATGGTGGTACAAAATCTGGTTCCAACCAGCCATGACCCGATTCGTTTAGGCGGTATTGGACAAAAAGTGGCGGAAGAAATAGCCGGCCGGTTGAAAGACATCGAGATCCGGGTCACTATTTTAGGGCACCTGCAAAGGGGCGGGCAGCCTATACCATATGACCGGATCCTGGGCACCAGATACGGAGCGGGTGCGGTGCATGCGTTGATGGAGGGCAAATCGGGAGTGATGGTTAGCCTGCAGGGATCGGATATTACAACCGTTCCCATAGAAGAAGCTATTAAGGATATTCGCCGCGTTCCATCCGATGACTCAATGATCAGGGCGGCTCGCTCGATAGGAATTACCTTTGGAGACAACTAAAGTAAAGTATCGAAATAAACTTGGAGGCGTTTTTAGGTGAAGACAGTAGCAGTTCTCGGTGCGGGTAAAATGGGGGCAGGCATTGCCCAGGTGGCAGCCCGGGGTGGCTTTCAGGTGATACTGCGCGACCTGCAAACCAAACTGGTCAAAGACGGATTGAACCTTATCGATAAGAATCTTAGTCGTTCTGTTGAAGACGGTGAATTGACGGTAGAACAAAAGGAACAGATAATGTGGCAGATTCATGGCACTACTGATTTAAGCAAGGTGCGTTCTGCGGATTTGGTCATCGAGTCGGTGGTAGAAAACATGGCCGTCAAGAAACAATTATTCGCTGAGTTGGACAGCATATGTGCACCCCATGCAATTTTAGCCACCAATACGTCTTCACTATCGATTAACGAAATAGCGTCGGCTACCAGACGTCAAGATCGCATTTTAGGGATGCATTTCCACAATCCGGCTCCGGTGGTAAAGCTGGTTGAATTGATAAAGGGTCTGGATACTTCACAGGAAACGATTGACGCAGCCCAGGACTTTGTAAAACAGATCGACAAAGTATCCGTTCTGGTTCAAAGAGAAAGCCCCGGGTTTATTGTGAACCGTATATTAATACCCTTTATAAATGAAGCTATATTTGTGCTCGGTGAGGGAATAGCCAGCCGCGATGACATTGACACTGCGTTAAAGTACGGGGCGGGAATGCCGTTCGGCCCTCTGGAAATGGCTGATGCACTTGGTTTGGACAACATTCAATCGGTCATTCTATCTTTTTATGAAGAATTTAGAGACCAAAAATACCGGCCTTCCACCTACCTGCTGTCAATGGTCAGGGCGGGTTATCTGGGACGCAAGAGCGGAAAAGGTTTTTATGAATATAACAATGAATAAGGGTAATCAATTTCAAGCATCGGAGGGGTTGTAATGGAATACAGTACCAAAAAGTCATATGCACCATGGACTGGACTTATTGTGGGGGGATTAATATTTGCCTTTTGCATTTGGGGTATTGGCTATTCTTTAGGGCGCCCGGAAGACCTGACCCTCAAAGTGATGCTTTATATTCCGGTTATTTTGGTTTTAATCGGTTTTATATTTTTTCTCATAGGTTCTTTCAACCAGGCCTATACCATTGAAGAAAAGCAGCTGGTCATACACTGGGGGCTGACCACTATGAAGGTTCCCTGGGAAGAGGTAAGCGAGGTAAAAGAGATAAAGGGTGAAAGTAACTTATATGCTATTTTCGGAGCCAGCTGGTCGGGATATATCGCGGGGCTTTACCAGGTAAAAGGACTTGGCCCGGTCCGTATGTTCGGCACCCGATACCAGGAGGGTTTTGTATATGTAAAGAGCGGGAAAGGCTTTTTTGGTTTAACTCCCAAGGACCCCAATTTTATAAATGAGGTTGCGAGAAAAGCTGGAAAAGAGATAGAAGTTGTAAACATGGATGAACTGCCCGAGGAGGTAAAAGGCCAGAGTCCACTCAAGGATGGCTTTTATAAACTCCTGCTGCGCCTGAATATCGGATTCCTTTTGTGCTATGCTGTTTATCTGGGTATTTTCTTCCCCTGGTCTGCGGTTGATCCGACTTACAAGATTATTATTCTGCTCCTGGTGCTGGCCGTATGTCTCTTCTTTTTTACCCTGGGCAACGCGAATCGCCTCTTTCATTTCAGTCCCAATGGAGGGTATTTCCTTTTGGTTTTGGGAATCATGGTTACGGGAATTTTTATTATCATCTCCGTGTCCGAGATATCACTTAAGTAAAGCAAGGTATGATTACGGTGGGATCGTGCAGGCGAACCTGCCGTTTATTATTGAAGCCAAAAGAAGATTAGAAGACAATAATAATAATTATGTAAACTATCAATTACTAACCCGTTTGGTCGTTAAAAATGCAATCGAGCACAAAAGAAAGGAAAGAGTAAGATGCAGTTAGGTATAATAGGTCTTCCGCAGGTTGGAAAAACAACCATTTTCGAATTATTGACCGAGAGTAAAATCAAAGATCAGGTACCGGGTAAAGCCCATTCGGCAATGGCCCGGATACCTGATGAGCGCATAGACTTCCTATCACGGGCCTATAAGCCGAAAAAGACCACCTATGCACAATTGGAAGTAATAGACGTACCCGGACTGGTCCCAGGTTCCGATAAAGCTTCTAGCAACTTCCTGGAGGCGGTGCGCAGGGCTGATGCTCTTTTACATGTAGTACGGGCCTTCAACAATGAACAAGTTGCCAGTTTGATGGATGATATAAATCCGATGAAGGAAATAGAAGCTGTGCATTACGAACTTATCCTGGCCGACTTGGATTTAGTTGAGAAGCGGATCGAGAGGATAAACAGCAGTAAAAAGAAGAATCAGATGCTTGAGGAACTGCAATTATTTGAAAAGCTCAGGAGTCAGCTCGAAAACGAAATACCTATATCGCCAGGCGAATTGGACGATAAAGCACGAGAAATACTGCAAAGCTATCAATTTTTGACTAGTAAACCTTTGTTTATATGTGTAAATTTGTCAGAAGATAAGATGGAATTACCTGATTACCAGGACCGGGACAAGTTGTTTCAACACGCTGAAAAACTAGGCATACCAGTTGCCGAAATATCAGCTGATATCGAGAGAGAGATAAGCCTCATTCAAGGTGAAGATCGTGAAATGTTTATGGAAGAATTGAATATTAAGGAACCAGGCATGATCAAGATAGCACGCAACATGTATCAACTGCTCGGTCTAATTTCGTTTTTTACAGTGGGTGAAGATGAAGTAAAGGCCTGGACAATCGAGGCGGGGACCGTTGCTCGCAAAGCCGCGGGAAAGATCCATTCCGATATAGAACGGGGTTTTATCCGGGCTGAAGTGTACACCTTTGACGATTATAAAGAATTGGGCAGTGTGCCTGCACTTAAGGATAAGGGACTGGTCCGTCTTGAAGGCAAGGAGTATCTGGTGAAAGACGGAGATATCATACATTTCCGGTTCAATGTATAGGCAATTTTACATACAAATTTAATTAGGATTAACAAAGTACTTGTTTGTCTTGCCGGGGCGACACCTACTGAGAAATATACTCATATTATGCATTAAAAAAGCAACAAGGAGTCCTATATGCGGCAGGATCCCACCGAACATTCATTTCTCTTGATGCAGTGTCCAAAATGCAATGAACTAAAGAATGACCATTATTTAGTATGGGTCGGAAACAGGGCGATCCAGACTCAGATCAAATGTGAGTTAAATGATGGCGGAAAGCGGGCGATCTTAAACAATATTTGGGGTAAAAAGCTTGGAATTCCCCCGGGTAGATACCGTGTTTTTCAATACTACGAAAACAACATACGTTTAGGACCGCTGGTGGGAATTTTGACCAACCGGGATAAACATGCTATTTATCCGACTGGAAAGAACGCCAAGATATTTAAAGAAATGTTTAGTGCAGCTCGAAATCAGGGTGTCTTTCTTTTTGAATTCTATCCAGAAGGGGTAAATATAAAGAATAAAACAATAAAAGGTCATTCGATAGACAGGCTGGGAAAATTCTATTCATCGACCTTTCCCTTTCCCGATGTAGTGTATAATCGGATACGCTATCGAGTCATAGAAAACGGTAAGGATGTAAAACGGGTTCTTAAGATCTTTGAAAACGCTCCTGGTGTAAACGTATTTAATACTCGTTTTCTAAACAAATTAGAAGTATATCGCGTGCTCAAGAAAAACCCATCTACTGGCGGGTTCATTCCGGAAACAGCCATCTATAACACCAATAGCCTGAAATATTTCCTGGGAAAATATGGAACGATATATTTAAAACCGATTGCCAACTCGCGGGGCAAGGGGATCATCAAACTGGGAAGAGGAGTTTCATCAGGTACCTACTACGTACAGCATGCAGCAAAGGCTTACTCCGATTACCATCCCAACCTCACCCAGGCCCATTTAAAAATGAAGCAGTATGGGTTGAAACCGATGCGTTATCTGGTTCAAAAAGCCATACCTCTTGCGACCTATCGTGGAAGACCCTTTGATTTAAGAGTCCAGGTGCAAAAAGATGCAAATGGTAAATGGATGCTTACCGGAGTAGGGGCAAGAGTGGCAGGGCCCAATCGAATTGTAACTCACGTTCCCAACGGGGGTACCGCCAAAGCCTTTGATTCCGTTATAAATGAAGCCTTTAAAGAAACGATCTCAATAAATAATGACATAAATAAGCAATTGCTATATATTACGGGCACTGTGCCTGAGGCCTTGGAGAAAGGATTAAAACTCGAACTTGCCATACTCTCCATGGACATAGGAATTGATAACAATGGTAAGCTTTGGCTTATAGAGGTCAATTCAAAACCCGCTAGCTTTGATGAAGATGCAATACGAAAAGTTCACACTCAGACACTGGTTGACTATTTCATTTTCTGTGCAAGTAACACAAAAAGAACGAAAGGAATGAATGGTCTTTGGAATTAAAAATTAATTACCAGCTAAACGATTGTGGACTTAGGCTTTTTGAAAAAATCAAATCAATTTTTGAAAACGCACAATATGAGCAATTTGATATAAATGATGAAGCTTTTATAAATATTAGTTTAAACAAAGAAATAAACGGACCGGTTAGAGTGCTAAACCCCCAAAAAGCTATCGAGAATACGCAAGATTCCGAAAAATATTGCTCTGTTTTAAATATAAACAGTATCGCCTGCAATTCACAGGTTGAAGAATCGGTTATAAAGACCTATGAAGTTATATTATGGGGATTTACCTGTATATCATTGAAGGTATGGTCGGGCGCCAATGAAAGGGGTAAACCCAAGACCCTGCGGGAAAGGGATAATCAAAAGGTGGTCGATCAGGCCAGGAGAATCCTATATTTCCTCGGCCTTGATCTGGCTGTGGTAACAATTGCCTATACAGCTAGACGCAGATATAAGGCCCTTTATATAAACCCATCTCCTAATTTGTCTGATAAAAACGTCGATCTGATAGTTCAAAAAATAACTGATTTGTCGAGCCAGGATCAGAGGGTTATGCAGAAGGACATCAAAATGGGTGCGGATCCTGAGTTTATGATGTTTAACTCCCGTACCGGAAAGATCGTTTCCGCATCGAATCACTTTCCACGGGAAGGTATGGTCGGCTGTGACAATATACGTATGCCCAATCGAACTCAGCGTCCAGTTGCGGAAGTAAGACCCAGGCCTGATTATTCTCCTATAATTCTTACCGCGAACATCAAACAGGCCCTGCACATGGCCAATCAGATGGCTCCCTATCGAGGGGTGCGGTGGGCAGCAGGAAGCCAGCCGGGTGGAGGATTTTCCATAGGAGGGCATATTCATTTCAGCAATATAAAAGTAAACGCCTCAATATTAAGGGCTTTGGACAACTTTGTCGGACTTCCAATATTTTTGATAGAGAATCCGGGCCCGGCCTCACGACGCCGGAAAAGGTACGGTCGTTTGGGCGATTATAGAACCAAGGAATACGGGGGATTTGAGTATCGAACGCCGGGCAGCTGGCTGGTGTCTCAAAACGTAACCCTGGCAATATTGTGCCTGGCGAAAATAGTGATCAGCCGCTATCCCTGGCTGCCCTACAACTACCTCAATACTCCTGAAGCCCAGCAAGCTTTCTATCAGGGCAACAAAGAATATTTTTATCCGATTGTGGAGCGACTTTGGTCTCATATTGAAAAGATTGATATGTACGAAGAGTACAGTATTCATCTCAATGAATTGCATGAAATGCTTGCGACCCAGAGCAGTTGGAATGAGACCGGTGATTTCCGAAAAGCCTGGATGATACCTGCGGGAAGCAGGAAAAGGAGCAATTCGCGGGACAGTGGTGATGAGTTGACCCATAATACCGGGGCGTCGACATATTCAGCAGCTGCACCGGTCAGAACCCGCAGTACCGGTCGGACCCGTTCATCCGGTTCTTCAGAACCGGGAACGGGGCGTATTATTACTTCCGGCCAGGTACGTAGAAATCACCGGGTGCGCTAGCTTACTTCATATATAATTCCCTGAGCAGCGTATTGGCTGCCAGCAGCTGGTTGTTTATTCTGGTATTCAAACTATCCTTCGAACAGGTTTCAAATATGAAGGAATTGGTGCCCCGGTATTGAGCCGTGCTTCTGGCCAGGCTTCCCGAAACCGGGTAGCGCAAGGAATCGAACTTTCGGTACGATGAACTTATCGTACTGTTTACTTTACTCAGTATCTTATTAGCCATGGTGGTGCATTTACTGCTTGGATAATAAATCAGGCTTTGGCCCACTGAAGAAGTTTTCCCGGAAGCATAATCATATCCTTCATGCATATCCATAACCCAGTTGACCTGGTAGTCCTTTACCACCTGGTAGATGGCCCGGGCCGGTTTGTAGGTAGGGCTGGTTCCCTTGCTGGTGGGAAAAGCCCGGTTCAGGTCCTTTTCACCGCTTATGTAGCGGGTGCCGCGTTCCACAGCCAGCAGGTTGGCCCTGGGAATGACCAGCAGCTTGCCCTTGCTTATCTTGGTTTCTTTCATCCGGGCTGCCGCTAGATAGCCGGCGGTTTCATTGCCGTGCACGCCTCCGGTAATAAGGACCACCGGGCCAGGTTGGCCGGAGTCTATTACATACATATCAGTGGCGTACTTTGTACCGGGATTCAAGGTGACGGTTCTGGTGGAAGTTGAACTACCGGTGCTGGCGGTCTCAGCTAAGGCCGGCTGCCCATTGGTAATAAGGAAAAGAAATGCCATAAAAAAAGGCAAAAAACAATGGCGTAACGACTTGCGCAAAAAAATCAATCCTTTCTCCTTTTAGAAAGGGATGACTTCAAGCACCAACGGGCTCGCCACTGTTTAGGCCAGCTATCTCCTGTTCAAACTTCGGGGTAATTGCCGACTAATTAGTAGAATCCCAATCTACTATGCGGGATTCGAAACTGGTAACGGCAAAATCATCATTATGCGTGTTAAGTGTGTCTTTAACCGCCTCGATGATCAATTCCAGGTCGGAGTAGTTTCCGCTTACTGCTGAGAAACCCAGGGCCGACCTCTGCCACAATTCCTGATGGCCGACTTCACGAATGGAGACATTGAAACGTTTTCGCATCCGAGCCGTAATGCTCTGAACAGTCATCCTCTTTTCTTTTAGAGACGAGGAGTTCGGATGGTATAGTTCGATATATCCATACATAATGTACATCACTTTTTGCCTCCCAATGCAAATTGAGGAAATAAAGAAACGCATTTATTGTATCAGAATATAGGCTCCCAATCAATTTTATCCAGTACAGCAAATAAAGGATTGATGAAGGTTTTAGTTGTTGCACAAACCAGCCAGGTCCTGCTCTGGGATTAGCTGATAGAGAATAGGGGAACTGGTAATAACGGTATAAAATACCTCACTTCTATGATTCGTTTTTCTATTATTGACATGATTAATTAATAAGGATATATTCTGTATAAACATATTTGACATGCAAAATAAATAAGGGGTTTGTATGGAGAACTTTACTGAATTTGTTTGTTTCAAAATAGGGGCTGTGGCCCGGAAAATACAAAATTACTACAATGGGGTGTATCGCCAGTACGGCATAACTCTGGGACAATCCTTTATCCTGTTTGCCCTGCAACAAAAGGAAGGTTTGAGCATAGGTAATTTGGCGGAAAAACTGCTGCTCGACAATTCCGCTCTTACCGGCCTGGTGGACAGGATGGAAAAAGAAGAACTGGTCCTTCGAAGGGTTGATTGCCAGGATCGGCGGGTGTTTCTCATTTATCTGACCGACAAAGGGCGGGAGCTTGCGGTTACCTTATATCCTATTGCTCGTGAATTCAACCAACGGTTAAACGATGAGCTCAGCAATGAGCAACGGGAAGCTTTTTCAATATTGATGAATCAGGTTTTGTAAGCACTAGGAAGGAGTGAGCGGTATAGAGCTAGTACACTTACAACCCTAATTCTATATATTATCGTCGGGCAAATTTCCATATGACTGCATTGTCGTCAATCGCAATACGTCCAGTATTACTCATTCCTCTGACGCCCATGGACGGGCTAATGTGGCGGTGGCAGGACGCCAAGGAGCCGCCGCCTTGTCCTATGAAAACTTTCCTCGCCGAATAATACACAGAATTAGGGTTGTCAGTGTACTAGTCAGCAGCAGGATGCCAGGGGTAAAAAGACGGCAAGACCGGCTTAGATATGAGGAGGAGTTTAGATGAATTCAGAAGAACTCAAGTTAAAAATCCGCCAGTATGCCATGAACCTGGGGGTGGATGATGTTGGCTTTGCTAATGTTAAAGACTATAACAGTCCCCGCTCTCCTAAAATAGAAGACCTATTCCCTTCCGCCCAATCCATAATTGTTCTAGCCTACCGGGAGTCTTCGCACTGTGAGAGTCCCAGCCCTTACATCGCAATGGCGGGACGCATAGATCTTATGGAATTCTCCCGTGGTGTAAACTATAAGCTTACCTGCTATTTAGAAAAAGAATTTCGCACCAAGGCTATGTCGATTCCAGCATCATACCCATTGGACATGGGGGGCAGAGCCATGGGGTTGATCGGAGAGGTTTCCCTGCGGCATGCGGCCCTGGCTGCAGGGTTGGGCAGCTTTGGACGTCATAACCTCATTATCCATCCCCGTTTAGGAGCCAGGGTTTTGTTTACAGCTGTATTGTGTGAACTTGACCTTCCGTCTGATCCGCCGGTGACTGAAGACCTGTGCACTTACTGTAATATCTGTGTAGATGAATGCCCCGGCATGGCTTTGGATGAGGAAGGCAAGACCGACAATATGAAATGCTTACGACATTCTCAACCCTATGGAATAGGAGCCAGCATAGGTTTCTGCAACAAGCTTGTGAAAAGCAGCCCTGAAGAGCAGAAGAAACTTTTGTTTAGTGAAGACTTCATGAAGATGTACCAGGCTCAAATGATTGGATTTCAATACTATTGCTTTAACTGCTTCCACACCTGTCCCATAGGGCGGAGTTTATAATCAAACGCTTATAAACAAACTATTGATTATACAATTATCCGAGACATAATGTCGTGTATAGAGAAGGGGGTAAGTTATGTTTGAGACTCTTTTTAGCCCGGTGTATATCAATAAGACTCAGATTAAAAATCGAATAGTGTATCCTTCCATGGGCGTGTTGTACTCACAGGACGGCAAGCTAAATGATAGATATCTAAACTATTATGTAGAAAAGGCTCGAGGCGGTGCGGGGATCGTCACGGTGGGGCCGGTGGGAATAGACGAATCGGCTATTGGGTATTTTTCGCCTCACTTAGACAGAGATGAGGCAATAGAATCATTTTCTATCCTGGTACAGGCAATACAAGCAGCTGGAGCCAAAGCCTGGGTGCAGCTCATGCATGCTGGAGCCTATGCCCGGCCTGAGTACATGGGGGGAATACAACCTGTAGCACCCAGTCCTGTGTATTCGCAATACAGCAAAGCACAGGCCCGGGAGTTGACTCTGGATGAGATCAAAGCCATCCAGAGGGATTTTGTGAAAAGTGCTGTCAGAGCTAAAACAGCCGGCTTTGACGGTGTTGAGATCATAGGTTCGGCCGGGTATCTTATTTGCCAGTTTCTCTCTCCTCTCAGAAACCAACGCCAGGATGAATACGGGGGCTGTTTTGAGAACCGGATCAGGTTTGCTAGAGAAATAATTGAAGAGATGAGACTCGAGTTGGGGCCCGATTATCCCATAACTATTCGCGTGGCCGGCAACGATTTTATCCCAGGCAGCAATACCGATTCTGAGACACCGGAAATTGCTCGGGTTTACGAGAAAGCCGGGGTTGACGCAATAAGTGTCACCGGGGGCTGGCATGAGGCCCATGTACCCCAGTTGACTATGAGTGTACCTCGAGGTGCTTACCTATACCTTGCCCAGAATATAAAAGAAGCTGTATCGATTCCGGTAATAGCTTCTAATCGGGTGCCTGAACCGAATCTCGCCGAAAAACTCTTGCGTGACGGTCAGGCCGACCTTATAAATTTAGGGCGCGTTCTGATGGCTGATCCCTTCTGGCCAGAAAAGGCCAGGTCCGGGCATTCGGAGCGGATAGTACCCTGCGTGGCTTGCTTGCAGGGCTGCATGGATGAGCTGATGGTAAGTCGTCCGGTTCAGTGCATGGTCAATCCCCGCCAGGGATATGAAGGCGTAAGAAACATTAAACGGACCGGTAAGCCGCAAAGGGTTCTGGTTATCGGCGCGGGACCGGGCGGTCTCGAAGCGGCGGTTCGGGCAGCGGAAGCCGGCCATAAAGTTGAATTATGCGAAAAAACGAATCGAATTGGCGGACAGCTATGGATAGCCGGCACCCCGCCCCACAAACAAGAGCTGTGGCGGATCACTGAATACTACCAGGAAATGATAAAGGTCCATGATATTAAAGTACATATGAATACTAAAGTTGACCTTGGTTTTATCCAGCAATTGAGACCTGATTACATAATTGCTGCCGAGGGTGCCCAGCCTGTGCAGCCCACAATTGAAGGAATTGAAGGCCCGGGCGTGTTAAACGCCTGGGATGTCTTAGAAAGCGATCCCCCTTTGGGCAGGAAAATCGCGGTACTGGGTGGCGGAGCGGTTGGATTGGAAACTGCTCATTTTATGGCCGTAAAAGGTACCATTTCTGAAGCGGCCCTCCACTTCCTGTTCAGCAATAATGCTGAAAGCCCGGAAAGGCTGAAACAACTGATCTATAAAGGCAGCAAACAGATCACCGTTTTTGAACAGCTGCCCAGGGTCGGTAATGGCGTCGGCCGAAGCACTATATGGGGTCTGATGAACGAACTCAGGAAACACGGAGTTCGGATTATCAACCGGGCCAGCGTACAATCATTCAATGATGGCTTGCTCACCTATGAAAAGGATGGTAAGTTGAGCTGTGAAGATTTTGACAATCTAGTTATCGCTGTGGGATCCCGCCCGGTACGAACATTAGCCGATGTCCTTCCGGATACTGGAATACCCTTTACCGTAATCGGCGACAGTCAGGCACCAGGTCAGATATCCGACGCTATACACCAGGCCTACCTGGCGGTTATGAACAACCTTCAGGATTAACCCAATAGCTGACGGTTATGGCGGGTGTGTTTACTAGCTTCTTCACCCGGTGATAAAAAAGGAGGTCAGAATGGACGTCTATCAACGCTTACAGGAACGCCTTGATGCCCATGCTGCCGGCGCCCCGGCTCATGATGCATTTACCCGGATATTAAAAATCATGTTTTCTGAAGAAGAGGCCGAAGCAGCCTGCTATTTAACATTTGTTCCCCAATCATTGAGTAAGATAAGTAAAAAGTCTGGTATTGAAGAAGCCAGGTTGACCGAGCTGTTTGAAGCCCTGGCGGACCGCGGGGCAATTACGGGTATCAAACTGAGAGAACATACGGCTTATTGCCTGCTGCCCAATGTGCCCGGCCTTTTCGAATTTCCTTTTATGCGTGCCCAGCGTAATCCCCATATCAAGGAATTAAGTGAACTGTGGGAGCAGTATCATAAAGAAGCGTTTGCCGCTAACTTTGCCGGAACGCCGACCGCTCAAATGAGGGTTATTCCGGTTCAAAAATCCATCCCCTTGATTTCCGAAGTGGTTACTTATGACCAGGTGGCCGAAATGATCAACAAGGCCAAGACCTTCAGCGTAACCGACTGCGCTTGCCGGGTTCATATGGGTAACGTCTGTGATAATCCTATAGAGGTATGCCTGGCTTTTGACAACATAGCAAAAATACTGGTGGACCGCGATCGGGCGAGGTGGATTGACAAAGACGAGGCCCTGCGCATTTTGGATATTTGTGAAGACCAAGGCCTGGTACATTGTATAAACAACTCCGGAGACAGGCCGACTCTCATCTGCAACTGCTGCAGCTGCTGCTGTACATTGCTGCGTGGTATAACCGAATATAATGTTCCCAATATAATAGCTACTTCAGCTTTCATTGTAAGCCTGAACCAAGATGACTGCATAGTATGCGGCGTATGCCTGGAGAACAGGTGCCCGGTTAAAGCCTTAGAAGAAATAGGGGATATGGTTGAAGTTAATCTGGATAAATGCATAGGATGTGGTCTATGTGTATCTGTCTGCCCTACCGAAGCACTCACCATGCGGAGAAGGGAAGTGGTTCCACCAGTGCCGCCCACCGCTAAAGAAATGATTACTACTATTCTGAAAGAGAAAGGAAAACTGGAGAAGTATATACAGATTAATAATAAATAAAGTCCAGGTGTAACAATGTATATTATTGAGCTGATATCGAGAGGCCCCCGGGAGAATATCCAGGGGACCTTTTTTGGTAAAAGAAAGGGCCATTTTTAAATAATTCTTCAACTTCCCATAATGAGCATTATGACATGTGATATGTCAAAAAGCTCATAAATGTAATTTTTTATTAGGATGGAGGGTGTAATATGAATTATAATTACAGTTTTTATCCAAAGCAATCAAATTTTGGAGAATACGGTCACGACGGACGCTGTATTTTCCGTCTAGCGGATTAACAATCCGCTTTTTTGTTCTTCCGATAAGGAAGGGCAAGGCACTTACTTGATATGTGCCTCAAAAAACAATCACTTAATAGTAACGTAATTAAACGTCTTGAAGCTGGTCAGGCTCTTTTTAACTGTAGAGTGAAGGAGTTTCCCGGGTTTAGCAAAGTAACAGTTTTCTCACATGCGGTTTTTAATCCTTCTGGGCATGAAGTGGTCAAAAGCAAGAAAAATAGAACTATTGAATCGGAGAAAACAAAGAGGGAATATAGAGAAGATAATTTGAATCGTGCCAGGGATAAAGCATTTGAAATTGCGTTTGCTAATGAATTTGATTATTTTGTAACGTTTACATTGGATAGCTCGAAAATAGATAGATACGATAAACAGGAGATTTTAAAAAAGTTTAAAGTATGGTTGCAGAACAAGGTAGTAAGAAATGATTTAAAATATATCATTTTTCCTGAATATCATAAAGACGGTGCTATTCATTTTCATGGTTTATGTTCTGGTGATTTACAGATTATAGATAGTGGTTTAAAAACTAAAAGAGGTCAGAATATATATAATTCTGAGTCCTGGAAATATGGCTTTTCGTCCGTCGTCAAAATAGAAGGGCCATATGCTAGAGTGGTTAATTACGTTATGAAATACATTTCAAAAGATAATAAAAAAGTCTTTGGAAAACACTATTTTGCAGGGGGTAGG
>JBEHWI010000042.1:0-22027 GCA_040217815.1 Syntrophomonadaceae bacterium
GACGGCCTTGACAAGTGATCTTGAGGCCATTATAATAATTTTGCATTGTATTTAGGCCAGAGTGTCGGAATTGGCAGACGAGCGCGACTCAAAATCGTGTGCCGCGAGGCGTGTGGGTTCGAGTCCCACCTCTGGCACCAAAGAAAAATAGAGGGCTTTTAGAAGCCCTTTTGTGTTTTCTGGATTTCTTTCTCGGAGCAAAATACAACAAGGGTAAAGGATCATCTCAGGTAAGGTCGTTGGAAAAAGGGCAAAGCACAAAATTATTTACAGACCCTCAGACCACATTTCTAGGTGATATCGAAGAAAAAATCAAATCCATGTAGTCAAAGGCATGACCACAGCCCTTTCCGTTTCATTTTATCTTTGGAAAGAGCAGAAGCACAATTTATTTTACACACTCCCATTTTTTCACAAATCAGTGTCCTCAATTTTTTGCCAAAAAGTATATATGCTCCTACAAAAAATCCCCTAAAAGGAAGCAGCCTTATCCATAATACGGTATATAACCTGACCCATGGATTATTGCAATCGTAATACTTTCCTTTACGCGTAAAAGCCTTTACTACTGCAATTATTTTGTCCCTGGGCAGATCATATTCGATCTGAGTATAAGCGTCGCCGCAAAGGTTGTAGCTATCCTTATTGACTTTAATGATTCTATGCATGACATACTGACCGCTGTTCCTTCTGTATAGGGGAATATCCCCTTTTTTTAACAAGGTTGTATCATTTTTAGTCAATACTACCGTATCTCTTTTATCCCGCCAAAGCGGAAACATGCTATTTCCGGTAACGGTTATCGAGACATCTATATTTTCATCCAACATTTTTAAGATAATGGATGAAAATTTCTCGTTTGAAATAATTATTTTAACTTGCTTTAAATCCATAGTTTATTCCAATATCCCAACTTTTTTCAATTTGCATATAAACCCTTTTATATCTTTCAATGCTATAGTCTCATCTATTTCATATTCATTCAACATTGCATTAAGTAACTCTTCTTCTGTTTTTTCTATCTCCAATTGCCGCCATAGAAATGCTCCACTATTGTTTAGACTGATCATTTTATTGAAGTTAACATTCTTTGTTCCTAGCGGCACAACTACATTGACTTCTGCTATATTCATTAAACTAAATTCCTTGGATATCTTCATTTATCAATAACTCCCTCTTGTATTAAATGTTGATGTATTGTATCCACTGCTTCCAGGTCTGGATTACAATGCAACCTGTATATGGGTACTGATAAAACCAGTTTTTTTATTACATCCATGGTTTTTAAGCCAATCTTTTCATCGTAATAGGGTCTGGAAATCTGGCTCATTAGGCTAAAAATACTGGCTCTTGCATTTAATCGTTCTACCCGGTTGGTTTTAGCCCGTTTAATAAAAACAACGGTTTTGAGTTGTACCTGTACATTGACATTCAGATCTGATTTGCCGCTCCAGGGGGTTCCAAATATATATGGAATTTTATCGTAATAACGTATTGCCGGTTTGTCATCATTGACTATTATTATTTTATTGCCGAAACGTTGTTTCCATAGATTTGTGTGGGTTGATTTTCCTGTACCGCTATTCGCAGAAAATATTATGCCCTGGTCATTATAAGCAACAGCTGAACCATGAAGTACTGCCCCTCCCATCTCAGCAAGCTTGTCGCTAAAGGCAATACTAGTATAAAGATATTCCAATTCTGTTAAAGATAATGCGGTTTGAGCAATCCCTTCTGACAGGTGTATTTCTACTTCACTGTTAGCATCATTATAGTAAATTGCACTCAGGATTCCCCCGTTTTTATCACTGCTAATATATCGACAGTATCGGTTATCACCTATATGTACAATCGTAGCATCACTAATTTGTTTGATCACTTCTCCTTTGGGTTTATTTATTTCGTTAAGACAACAGGTTTTCAAAACCATATCAGCTTTAACAAAGTTTTCGTTTCCATATTTACGCAATCTATGATTGAAGAATGGTTTGTCCATATAGTCTATTTCTATATTCATATCTGCAATTCTTACCTTTTTCATCGCTTCTCCAGATAGTATTAAGCAGGCAGGTCCTCTTCCACCTGCCTGCTTTTTTTCGGAAAGGTAAAACTACTACTCCACAGGTTGCGGGCCGGGCCATCCGGGCCAATACTCGTCTATCCCGCTGCACAAGTTCCCCAGGGTATTTTCTATCTCATACTCTTCAACATATATGTCTGGTTTTTCGTAGTCCTTTTTCAAGCCTTTTACCTCCTTTCAAAGCTTTTGCTATAGCTTGAATACACTGATCGTGTTTTAGGTTATTGATTGTTTTTGACAGCTTTGACTATATTGTCGCTGTATACCGTCGTTGTTTTACCGGTGGTAGTATTTCTATATGTCACATATCCACGCACATGAAATATGTTGCCATATAAAGTTTTTATGGCACGATATGCTTCACCTGCGGAATTTGTTTTTGGTACTTTGACGATTGTTATTCCATTGGCATCCAGGGTAAATTCATCTCCTGGTTCTGTTTCGGGATTCTTAATAGATATAAATCCCTTTTCAAGGATCTCATATCCTGGTTCAGCCTTAAATGTTCCCAGTATTTTCATGTTTACGTAAGTAGCGTCTGTTGTATCGTAAACTACCATATTATCTAACGTTACCGACGGGACTATTATCTTTTTTATGGGTTGAATTATACTTGCATCTGTGTAACCGGTGGCTGACACTATGATTGTATGATCTCCGGCTGTGGTCAGTACTCCTACCGCAATATTGATATTTCCCTCGGTTATGGCATATTGACTCTCTGTCAACCCGGTTCCGTCAACAGTTATGCCCGTGATAGCGTTACGCCAGGCCTCATTATCATCAAAAGCGATATCAATTAATGCTCCCTCAACATTCTCCGCACTGTCCGCGTTTAATACCGGCGGCATCAGTAACGGTTCTGATTCAATAGCTTGGATTAGACTTGCATCTGTGTAACCCTTGGCTGACACTATGATCGTATGATCTCCTGCTGTTGCCAGTACTCCTTTCGCAATATTGATATTGCCCTCGGTTATGGCATATTGACTCTCTGGCAACCCGGTTCCGTCAACAGTTATGCCCGTGATAGCGTTACGCCAGGCATCATTATCATCAAAAGCGATATCAATTGATGCTCCCTGACGATTATCTGTAATATCAGCATTTAATGCTGGCGGCATCAGTAACTCGATCTGTTGGATTGTACTGGCTTCTTTGTAACCGGTGGCTGCAACTTTAATGGTGTGATCTCCGGCTGTCGTCAGTACTCCTTCCGCAATATTGATATTTCCCTCAGTTATGGTATATTGACTGTCTGTCAACTGAGTTTTGTCAATACTTATCCCCGTGATAGCCGTACGCCACGTTTCATCATCATCAAAGGTTATATCTATAGAAGCTCCCTCATAATTCTCCGTACTATCCGGGTTTAATGCTGGTGGCATCAATATCGATTCTAATATTATATCTACCGTCTTGGTCTCATTTGCTACCAAATTAAGGTTTATGGTCTGACCCTTATATCCATCTGCCTCAATCTGTAAAACCACCAAACCCGCATATACATCATTTAAGGCATAATTTCCGTTACTATCGCTTTCAGCCTTAGTTATTCCTCCCTGGGCTGTAATGATCGCCCCGTTAATGGGCTCACCGTTTTCATTCTGAACTCTTCCCTGAATTATTCCAAGATTCTGTGAATTTGCCGGATTAATCAATAGCCTCACAAAATCAACGGCATAGCCATCTCCTGCTCCCGAAGTTTGATCATCAATTAGTATCTTAATATCTCCGCTTTGACACATAGATAAGATATTATCAGGAATTTTAATAGTAATTAATTGGCCGACAGGACCGGTCTGCTCTATGGTATTCAGAATTTCTTCAATAAACGGCACTCTGGTTCCATTTACTGTCACCTTATAATCTGCACCCCAGACCTTGGCCTGGAAATCATCAACAAACACCTGTAATACTGACGATTTCACTGTGACTCCGCACAGATCGTATTGCAGTTCAATCGGTTTCACAACATTATCCGGTCTTGTGGTGCAGTTAGTATAGCCATCTTGCCCGTGTGGGGGGTTGCCATTATAACTACTGATAACCATAATGCGATCAGTCCCTGCAGCATCCCGATTGTCAATCGTCCAGGGGTAGCCATGCACAGGGGTTAATTCTCCTGAAAACGGATTATAATTATCGGGCCATCCGCAATTTAGATTATCTATATCTCCGACTCGAACCATCAATTCTGCTTCAGGTGTATCTTTCAGCACGACCCTTTGGGAGCTCCAGGAATCCGGATTAGTCATGGTTATGATTACTGACGCATCATTGTACCCTGTGGCGGACACTACAACAGTATAGCTTTTGACATCGGTTAATACACCTGCTGCGATTTCAATGTTTCCGGCAATGACAGTATATCGACCTGGGTCCAAGGGTTGATTGTCAACGGTAATACCCGTAATTGCATGGCGCCAATTCTCATCATCGGTGAATGCGATATTTACCTTACTTCCTGCGGATTGATCCGCTTCAGCACTAAGCTGGGGAGCAGTCCACAAATCAGTCATGGTTATGATTACAGCGGCATCATTGTACCCTGTGGCTGAAACTACAACAGTATAACTTTTTACATCGTTTAATACACCTGCTGCGATTTCAATGCTTCCGGCAATGACAGTATATAGACCTGGGTCCAAGGGTTGATTGTCAACGGTAATGCCCGTAATTGCATAGCGCCAATTCTCATCATCGGTAAATGCGATATTCACCTTACTTCCAGCGGGTCGATCCGGTTGAGCACTAAGCTGGGGAGCAGTCAAATAGATGACTGCGGTAGGATATCCATACCAGGGATTGGTAAACGTTGTGTTTCCCCATGAGTAATAAACGGTGAAACCGGAAGCAGTAGCACTAAATACGCTGTTTCCCATTGTTGGAGCGTTGCCGTAAAAATTAGCTGCTTTTAAACTTGAGCATTTATTAAAAGCAAGATCTTTGATTTCTTTTATACTATTGGGAAAAGATATGCTGGCCAGAGCAGAACATTCTTGAAAGGCCCTGGGTTCTATAACCTGTACACTATCGGGAATTGTGACATCATTCAGCGCTTTGCAATAACCAAATGAAAAAGTGTCAATTACCGACAAAGTATTGGGGAGCTTCACACTGGTTAAGCTGGAGCATCCCGCAAAGGCACCGTTTCCTAACCTTTTTACTCCCTCTGCCAGCGTCAATTCTTTAAGATTTCTGCAGTCGGCAAAGGCAAGGGGGCCCATAAAGGTCACACTGGCAGGAATCTTTAGACTGGTCAATCCGGTGCATTCCTGAAATGCACTGTTTTTTATGGTTGCTACATTGTTTCCCAGGCTCAGACTCTTCAAACCGGCGCAATAAATAAATGCTTCACTGTCAATAGTTGTTACCGTATCTGGTATTATAAGATCCGTCAATCCGGTACACCGGAAAAACGCATCCTTCCCAATACTGGCAACACCGCTTGGAATCATCACACTGGTCAGGCCGCTGCATCCGGAAAATGTATTATCTTCAATTTTTGTCACTTTACTTGGAATGGTAAAGCTTTTTAGCCCGGTGCAATTGTTAAAGGCGCTGTTTCCAATACTTTTAATACTATTGGGAATGGTAATGGTCAAATTATTCATACTTTTGCAAGAGCTAAATGCAGCAGATCCAATATCTGTAACACTATTGGGAATGGTCACATTGTTTAAACTGGTACAGCCGCAGAATGCATTGTTCCCTATTGTTATCAGACCATCCGGCAGTGTGCAACTGGTTAGATTGCTGCAGCCGAAAAAGGCCATGTTCCCGATGCTTTTTACTCCAGCCTGGATATAAACACTGGTGATGGTTTTGTTCAATTGGAACACACCATCTCCTATGCCGGTTACGAACACTCCATTAACCTCAGTAGGAATAGTAATATCCCCGCCGGTTCCGCTATAAGCTGTAATCATACCTGAACTGTCAATGGTATATTCGCTTGCCCCTTGTGCGCCTAGAGCTGGACCTGAGAACATGAAAAGCAATAGACTGCAAACTAAAAAAATACAGCGAATAGTACCCCTACTCTCAATATTTTGTCTTGCTTTCATCAATTTCCCCCCTCTTGTAGATTACTTTTTGGTTCTACCTTAAATATCAAGTAAATGAATTTAGGCTGTTTTCCGTTAAACAAAAACAGCAAATCCTATAGAAGCCGAACAACATATTGCTAACTTGTATCTTGCAAGGGTATTGACTCCAAATGGCCCGAAGCCTTCTTTTTGATCATAGCCAGATAGCTGACCGGGAAAACCAGAAGACTATTTGATGCAAATTGCATCACAGAGCATAAATCAATGGCAAAAGACCTTCTCATTACAAAATACTCTCCTCGATTTTCATCACCTGGACAACCGGTAAATAGTACTGTGGTTATTTTTATAAATTACAGGTTAACTACTATACGTTGGCGGTTCATTTTTGAAAAAATTGACATATTAACATCATCACAAGTTTTTCCAAATATTCAGTCCAGCCTGATTTCTATCCTAAATTTATTTGGGAGTTTTATCCTTATAGCATTAATATTATTAGCACACTGTTTTTATTTTCCAATCCTCCTAAAGTATATTTCCGGAAATCAATCCCGTTTTTCAGGCATTTATACAAAATAAAATCATAAGGTATTAACCGGCTGTAATTTACGCCTATATAAAATCTTGTGTTCTTACTAAGTTGTTTTTTTAATGGCCAGTATCAATTAAGGTTACATGGCAAAACACAAAATTATGTAGAGACCCGCTAGCCAAGGTAAAGGAACCGTCCCCATACCTCAAGAAATAAAAAGACCCTGCATTAGCAGGGTCAGAAAGGAATAATTTAAATTAGACAGTATGCTTCAAACAACTCTCAATATTTACCAGCCTGATTGTTTAATTGTACTGTTGAATATTAATGTTTTGTAAATAAGGATCCCAGTTAACATCAGCACCGAATCCTGCAGCAATGAAGCTGAGCGGCACCATCATTCGATTGTTTCTTATTTCAGGAGCTACATCCATATGTACAGCAGTATCGTTTCCGTATTCGTTTACGAAGTGTGCACCTTGATCACCAACCAGAAGGAACAAATTAACATTGCGATATTCAATCCGAGCCTGCAGACCGCTCTCATCACTATATGCGCTGACCTGTGCACCAAAAGCCAACGCGATGGCACTTAGAGGCACCATAGTCCGACCATTTTTTAGATAAGGCGCTGCATCCAGTTGTACACAATTATAATCATCGATCCACATTTCCCGTTTACCTATATTTAGGTCAATCATTGTTGCAGAGACCGGAATAGCCGTTAATAACACAAACATCGCGCAGAGTAAACTGATTTTTGAAATCCATGACTTTTTCCTACCAATCTGTATTTTCTCCATATTATATCGGCCTCCTGATTGATCTTTAAATTGAAAATGGGAAATATCTAATCAGCCAGATTATTTATGTCAATAATCTAATTGATCGCCAAGCATTTTCCAACCTAAATTTATCTTTTTTCGATACATTCTCTCTATATTCCTTCAGTCGCATAAACAGAAAACCACGCTGCGTAAGAGCGTGGTTTTCAAAATCGCCATTGAATTTAAACTATTATTCCTTTTTGGCAGCCCTGGCCTCTTGTATTTTGGCTTTTGCATCCTCTAGAGAAAGGCCGGTTATGTCTATACCTAATTGGGCAGCTTTTTCTTGCAATTTCACAAGCCGGGCAGCCTGGATCTGGGCTCTGGCTTCTTCAAAAGAAAGATCGGTAATATCTATTCCTAGTTTGGCAGAATTGTCTTCATTTTCATCCACCCTGAAGGCATACCCGCTTCCTCTTATGGTTTTTATATAACGCCCGCCAATCAGGAGTTTAGCTCTCAATGTCTTAATATGCGTATCGACCGTCCGGCTATCCCCTTCAAAATCATATCCCCAGATATTATTCAGAATCATTTCCCGGGTTAAAACCAGATCTTTATTTCGGGCTAAGTAGAGCAGCAGGCTGTATTCCTTGGGATTAAGTTCAATTTCTTTCTCTTTTAGCATAACCAATTGTTGGGCTTGATTAATAGTTAAATCACCTATAGCAAGTATTGATAATCTTGCCCTTTTTACCTTTCGCAACAGGTTATTGAGCCTGGCAACAAATACTTCGTAACTAAAGGGTTTAGCAATATAATCGTCCGCTCCCTTTTTGAGGCCTAAAACTTCATGCCTTTCATCTCCCAGAGCAGTCAACATTATTATAGGTACCTCTGAATACTCCCTTATTTCCTTTAAGACTTCCCAACCGTCCAGCTTGGGCATCATAACATCTAGAATTATCATGTCTATTTCATTATCAGTAAAAAGAATATCCAAAGCCTGCTCCCCATGTGAAGCTTGCATTGGGATATAACCTTCTTTAGTAATAATGTCGCAAACCAGTTCCCGAAAAATCGGATCATCATCAGCAACTAGAATCTTTATCGCCACGATTTTCACGCCCCTATACTTGATTAATCGTGATTCTATCTATTTTGCTGGATTAATGTGAAGTTTTTGTGAAGTTAGATATCAAATATTACTAAGAAAACGCAGAGCACCGTTGTGATATGGTTATAATCTCTAGCGGGAAACCTATTGCCCTTAAGTTCGATGAGTATTACATTTAGAGGCCTCCTGCAGGTTGAATTTTTTCGTGGCCCTCGAGAAGCGTTCTCCCAATTGAAAAACCCTCTCCAGCCAGGTGCTTCCCTGGTTTCTTTCTACCCCCCGCAAAATTGAATTCTGCTCCGGCATGTTTTTTGCGAAAGGTGTGACTATGCCGTCTGACCGGGCCAGTTCAACCACCGGGAGCAGTTCTTATAACGCCTCCTCCATCCCATGTAAATGGTTTTTAGCTATGACCGAGTAGATTCCAGCATAAATAAAACCAAAAATGTGATTATTGGGCCGGTAAGTCTGACGCATAGTTTCCACGATAATTTCCAGCTCCGCAAAGCTTCGACGCAGCACCGCCGCCAGACAATTCTTCGTATACCTCCTTGCCCATTTGGAGAGACTACCTATATATTTTAAGGAGGTGAGGTATTGCAAACCAGCAAAAGATCTATGCAACAATGTTTGTCTCTCATCAATGATGCCAAAAGGGAAATTGAAAGCGTCGGAAGATCCGTTTCCGACCAGACCGTTAGAGCAGAAATTGATCAAGCCTATAATTCTTTAAATGATTCATGGAACCACTGCAACACTGCCATACAAAAACTTTAAGCGAGTAAATTTGAGCAAAACTAAGGCCGAGGTTCTTAACAACCCCGGCTTTTTTATATTTTGGAGATACCAGAGTATCGAAATACAATATCAATTACCGATATTTGAATATGATAATCGGCCTATTTTTAAGACACCTGACGACATCTAATCACAACTGACGGGTATTACTTTCACCTCGTACATCTTCAGGTTCTTTCAATATCCCAATTGTGATAAACTGTGTTCAATACGGTTGGACTCAATATATACGGACAGGAGTGTGGTTACAAGTGAGTAAATACTTTATATACGGCGCCGGCTTCTCGGAAAAAGGCCGTTATTACAGCCATTATCTTAAGGGAAACGCCTTCCTGGGCAAAGGATATATTGAAGGATATCACAAATACATCCTAGGCGGCATTGACGGGATCATTCCTGAAGAGGGCGAGCCCGTTCAGGGCGATGTTTATGAACTTGATCAGAAGGCTATCTCCAAGCTGGACTTTCTCTTCAACTATGACACCAAGTTCCGCAAAGAAGTTGTTGATGTAAAGCTGGAAAACGGTGAGACATTGCAGGCTGAAGCTTATGTCTGGAACGGCTCAGTCAGCAAATAAGGATCTCCGTAAACAAATAAAAGCAAAACCGCGCAAAACCGCGTGGTTTCTTGTTTTCTGATTAACCTACAGATACGCTTCAATATATATCACGAATGCCGTGATCCCATCAAACGTTAGAGGAACTCACTCTCCTTCAGAATGAACTTAAGGCATCATAATAGCAGGCTCTATCGAGTCTGGAGACGGTCCAAGGGGAGTAATAATCAAGTGCAAAGCCTCTGGGGAACAAGAATGGTTAAAAACATTCGAACCGTGTGATGTGTTATCTTATGTATCACCTACCAGTGACGGTGGATTCTTCCTTATCATATCCCCGGCCGTGCAAGGACAGTTCCACCCCTTTTTCAGTCAGCCAGACATCAATGATTGCCCGGCAGCCCGGGCAGGGGCCGCAGGCCAGCTTTTCCTGTTTGAGCACCCCGGCAACGGTAATATGGTTGTCCATTTTACCGGTTTTCGCTTCTTCTTTCACCCCCATTAACCCCCTTTGAATATGATAGCTGCAATTTCCTGCCTACAAATTGATGTATTTGAACAATTATCATTGGAGATGCTTTACAGAAAATGTCTGCCCTAATTGGAGGCAATACGGCTTTGATTACAACTGCAATCATTGTACAACGCCGTCATTATGCCGTCAATAATAATCCATTTATAGCCTATTTGTTATACTTCAGGTGATGTCACTCTGACGCCATGAAAGGAAGCAAATGAATGTCTATAGATCAACTAAAATTCACACTCAGAACCTCTGATGAACTCCTGCAGAAAATCAGTTATATAGCCGGAGCCAATGGCCGTTCAGCCAACAAGGAAATCGAAATGCTGTTGAAGCGCTATGTGGCTCAATATGAGAAGAAAAACGGGCCTATCCCCACTGAGGATGAAATAGATAGCTAGATAACCTGGTCCTCTTTTATTCTGTATCCTTCAATAAAAAAGTGAAGAAAAAATTAAAGCCGGATTAAAGGATAACAGTGATTTAGCCCCATGCAAATTACTTTTAACTGCTGTAATTTTAAGGATCGTGCCATTGCCGGGTTAGATGATGACTTTTTTCTATTTGATTTGTCCAAACATTTCCGGGCATAAAAAAAGGGCTCTCAGATGCCCTTTTTAGGTCTTTTATTTATCCGGTTAGGCCAACTACTTAGCTTATATGATCAAACCATGCTTAAAGCCAGGGAATCTTTTCCACCTCATCCCCACGTAAAATAGGCAGCAATTTTGAGTGCAAGGGCTTTGGCACCTCTTTTAGTTTCATATTATCGATTCTGAATATGCGGCTCGGATCGATCTTTAATCTGGCAGCCAGTTCTTTCACAGTATAACCCCGATTCTTGCGGAGCTCTTTCACGGTTTTATTTCTATATTTAAAAGAAAAAAACATAACCTTATTCCTCTCCTTATTATTTTTATATTAATATTTACCCTTACCTGTGAATACAGTAAATCAGTTTGAATCTTGCACTCCCCCAATTTGCCGGGGAGGCTTTTTCTTTGCTATACTGTCAGATATTGGAGCAACATCAGGCAATGGAGGGCTGAGGCTCTCCTTTTTATTTTTCGGTCCTGATACCATATCCGCTTAAAGGGGGGCATTCGAGGGAGGATGGAATGGATAATTTTAGCACTGTTATCCCCGGCCGCTTACGCTGTTGTAAATTTTGTTGACAAATATATTGTATCCGGCGGAGTAGCCGATAGTAGCGGAATGCCGTTTTATTCAGCAATAGTGGCTGTTTTTTTTGGAACAGTTTACTGGTCTGTTTTTCATCCGCCCATACACAGTTCACGCTTGGTGGGTATGGTCCTACTGGCAGGAATCCTAACCAATCTAAGCACCGCTTTATATTTTCGGGTCATTTCCCGTGAAGCCGCCAGCCGTATCATAATCTGGCTGCAATTGGTTCCGGCCCTGGTCCTGCCAATGTCGACCTTTTTTTTAAGAGAGGCCATCACTCTGATTCAGATCTACGGGTTTGTTACAGTTCTTTTTGCAGCAATTTGCTTAAACCTTTCTCTTACGTCGGAGGGTATCAGTTTAAAGCTATCCAGAGCTTCACTGGGCCAGATTTTGCTGGCGGATTGCCTGTTGGCGGTTTCAATGGTATTGCTTAAAGCAGCAACCGAATCTGCTGTTTATCCTGCGGTTATTGTTTTGGAAAGCTGGGGAATCGGGTTGGGAGCGGTTGTTTTATGCCTTATTTACCCCACAGGTCTCAAGGTGTTTATGGCAGGCCTGCGAAATGCCGGGAAGAGAGATCTCAGTCTTATATTTATTAACGAAACCGGCTTGTTGGCCGGCAAATTGATTGGCATACTTGCCTTAACCATGGGTCCAGTATCTTTAGTATCGGTCCTGGGCAGCACCCAGGTGTTTTTTGGCCTGGTTCTGGGCAATCTGACGCCTTTGCTAAAACCGGACATATTCCAGGAGGACGCTTCTCAGCTGAGCAGGCTCCGGGATTTTGCCATGGCTTTTTTAATGTTCTTCGGCGTCTGGATGATTTATGTCTGAGGATGACGGCGAAATATCGTTGGCCCCGCCTTCTAAGAGCAGGAGCAACTGCCTCCGTGCTTACTGAGCATTTTAATCCTCAAGGGAGAGTCTCCCGAAACTGAGGTTCAACTAGCGCAGCCCCATACGGCTTTTCAATCATATATAATTGAGTTATATAAGGCCTTTCCAAAAATAAGCCGTCCTCAATGGGGACGGCTTTTACTCAACTTGAGTCCCGCCAACCGCTCCGAAGTGTCTTGTTTCCAGATTATTAGCCAATTGCCAAACTTTATATGATTTATTATTATGTTTATTATGATTATTGGTTATTTTCATTGTTAAAGGAGGGTAGTATATGTCAGCGCTGAAATTCAAAGATTATCCCGCAGAACGGCTCTTTTTAAACAGCATCCGTTCACGCCTTACACCGGCCGAAAACCGGTTTCGTGATGCAATCATGGATGGAATCATAAACACTGGTCAGCCCTTTAATCCTCGCAACCTGGTGCTTCAAGGCATAAGCAATCCAGGTGCATTGTTAGACAGGCTAATCGCTAAAAGGGTTGTGGTCATGGATGCAGATGGCGCCTGTGTTCAGTTTGTCTATCCGGTATCGGCTTTGCCTACGCCGCACCGGGTAACTCTGGCGAATGGATGCAGTTTCTTTTCCATGTGCGCCATCGACGCCCTGGGTTCCACCTTCACCTTCAACCAGGATGTAAAGATTAAGTCTCAATGTTCTGCCTGCGGTGAAACCGTATTTGTAGAAATTGTTGACGGGCGGTTTGCCACGCTTATACCGGATTCCATGCACATATTGCATGCCGACCTGTCAGTGAGTGACAACTGGGCCAGCAGCTGTTGAAACATTATGAATTTCTTCTGTACGAAGAATCAATACCAGGAATGGGCGGCTCAAACCGGAGTAAATCCTGAAACGGTTTTTTGCCTGGATGCCGATGAGGCATTGATGGTAGCCAAAATGTTATTTGAATAAACGAAAAAGGTTCTCCTAAAAATAATGCTGGGAGAACCTTTTGGCCTCAAACTCTGCTTACCCGCACCGCAACCGAACGGTCGGCAGGAAATCCGGTAACCGGATTTTCAAGGCCCTCGGCACCCATGATTTCACGTTTCCTTTCTATAAATATTTTAACAGTATTGCTCACGATTGACCGTTTTTGGTGATGGTGCTATTATTTTATCATAATTATTTTTATACTTTGTATAATTAATTGTTATGTGTTTTATCAGGGGGGGCCATCATGGGATTACTTCAATTCGAGAATATATTCAAGGCATTTGGCAATAAGAACCAGCGTCATCAGGTCTTATCTGATATAAGCGCCAGCATTGAAGCGGAACAGTTTGTCACCCTTCTGGGTCCTTCCGGCTGCGGCAAGACCACTCTCTTGACCATCATTGCAGGCTTTCAGAAGCCGGACAGCGGGCAGGTGCTGCTAGAGGACAAAAAAGTTGTGGGGCCCGGACCGGAACGGGGATTCGTGTTTCAGAACTACGCCCTGTTTCCCTGGATGAACGTGAGAGACAACCTACTTTTTCCCATGAAGCGCCATAAAATGCCGGCTTCGCAAAGGGAAGCCCGCCTTCAAGAACTCCTTTCTTTAGCCGGTCTGGAAGGAAAGGAGCACCTCTATCCCCATCAACTGTCCGGCGGCATGAAGCAGCGCACCGCCGTCATTCGCTCCATTTCCTACCGCCCCAGGGTCCTTTTGATGGACGAACCGCTGGGCGCGGTGGATTTTCAAATGCGCCTGACCCTCCAGGAAGAACTGGAGAGCATTTTAATCCGTGATAAAACCACTGTAGTAATGGTCACCCATGACGTCGAAGAAGCCGTCTATATGAGCGATCGGGTAATCGTAATGTCCAGCCAGGAAGGTATGATAATCGATGACTACCTGCTGAACTTAAAACGCCCTCGGGACCGGCGAAGTGCCGGCTACCGCCAGGCGGTCAACCACCTTATGGATTGCTTGAAATTATCGTCGGATAACGTTCCCCATACCATGCAGCAAGCTTCTCTGTGCGCTATTTAACAGATTCAAATAAATCGATGAATGGGGCTGATTCCAAAATAAAGGAGGCATGGGGCAAAAAGAATATATAACTTAGCAAAATAGTTTAGGAAGGTGTTGGTTTAATGAAAGTTGCTTATGTTTTTTCCTCAACCAATTCCCAGAAGATTTTGAGCACCATGATCATTCCGCAAATTCTTGAGGAGCGCCATGGTGTGGATGTTGCCGGAATGTTTTTCTTTATGGACAACGCCTTTTTCCTCTTGGACGGGACGGAAATGGGCAAATTGATGCAGGAAGTACATGACAAAACCGGTTTATTGCTGATGGCCTGCGACCAGTGCGCTTACGAACGCGGCATCGCCGACAAGTTGATTCCCGCTGCCTCCATCGGTTGCTTCCCCCATCTCTATGCCGCCCTGGGAAGTGTAGGGGTGGATCAGGTCATTACCCTTTAGAATAAGCAGGAGTAATTTTTTATGGACAAAATTCAAATAGAATTCATCAATACTTGTTCTTGCTGTATGAGCCACGAGGAAGATATCAAGAGGGCGGCTGCCGCCTACGGTGACAAAGTGGATGTGAAGTTCTACCGCGCCGGGGTCGATGTTGACTACCTAAAAAAATACGGCATGGTAAGCCGGGGCACTATGATAATAAACGGCAAGAAAAAATACGACAGCTTGAACCGGGAAATCATTGAAAAAGCCATTCACGACGCGCTTGAAGGATAAGCTGGATTGACATGATGGATTTGATCATTCGCACCCTCCAGGCCAGCATTGACTTGTTAAACGATGCCTCGGTCTGGCTGGTAATCAGCTTCGTCCTGGCGGGATTGTTACATAACGTTCTGAGTCCGGACAAAATGCACCGCATGATGGGAGACAAATCATTTGGCTCTCTGGCCCGGGGCACCGTATCGGGCATGATGCTCCCGGTTTGCAGCTGCGGAGTAATTCCCCTTGGAATCGGCCTATATTATTCAGGGGCCTACCTGGGTCCCACCCTGGCCTTTATGGGAGCCACTCCAATAATAAATCCGGCAGCGGTTTTCCTGGCCTATGGATTGCTGGACCCGCGAGTTGCCACCATCTATATTTTGGCCGGGTTTACCCTGCCCTTTTTACTGGGCACAATGGGCAATCTTTTCGGGGGGTCGGAGCTTTTTGCACCGGGCTTTGAAACAAGCTCCCTCATGGCCGGATTGGAGAGCTGTAGTGAAAAGACCAGCTTCCGGGAACGCATCTGGACCGGATTACAGTGGGGCTTTAAAGACCTGGGAGCAGTTGTAAGCAAGTATGTGATCCTGGGAATGCTTTTAGCCGGATTAATCAGTGCGGCGGTTCCGCCGGCTTTTTTCCAGAACTACCTGGGCAATCCGGGACTGATCTCTATCGTCGGCATAGCCTTGCTGGGAACTATTATGTATGTCTGCGCGGTAGGTCATATTCCCTTTATAGCCGCCCTGGTGGCCAGTGGGGCTTCACCGGGAGTGGTAATTACTTTCCTTATGACCGGCGCGGCTACCAACCTGCCTGAATTGATCAGCATTTACAAGTTGATCGGCAAAAGAGCGGCTGCCATATATGTGACCGGCACTACGATTTTTTCAATGTTAGTGGGATATGCCACCAACCTGATCCTGCAGGATTATAACCCATTCCTGAATTTTCATCACAATCAGCGCCTGTTGGGAACTGCGGATTGGCTGGTTTTGTCTGCTCCGGCAGTAGTCAATATGGCGTGTTCGCTGGCAATTCTATGTTTGGGTATATATTCGCTATGGCCGAAAATAACATCGCTCTATACCAAGATCAATGAAGCATGATGAGAGCTATGACCCGCAACTTTTTAATTGTCTTATTAATAATTTGCCTGGCCGGGTGCTCTACTCAAAGGAAGGCGGATAATAATCCCGCCAAGGTGGGCCAAGAAACTCCCGCCCTGCAGTACTGGCGCAGTAACAACTCATATAGTCCGATTATGTGGATTGAAGCCGATCTGGACAACGACAGTCGAATGGATACGGTGTTGATCTATCGAGAAACAGCGGATAAATGCATGCTGTGTGTTGTTTTAAATACAGTCGGGGGATTTGTGGTAAGCGAAAGCACCCGGGCTCCCCTGGAAAACCAGATCATCCAGTCGAAAGATATAGACCAGAAACCTCCCGTGGAAATTATAGTTTCGGGCAGCAAGAACGGGAAGTATGGCTACGGTATTTTTCGCCTGGAGAACAACCAGTTGATCGACCTGTTCGCCGACGGCATGAATGACTGTTGTTAACAAAATTATTAGGAAAGGGATTGTTGATGTTGAAGAACAAGAAAAGGGCCATCATTCTTTTACTGGTATTGTGCCTGCTGGTCAGTCTGGGCGCAGGATGCAGTAAAAAAACTGCCGAAACTGCCAAGAACGCTGACGATGACTACGTGGTTAAGCTGGGCTATTATAACTGCGACCACATGACCGCCGCTTGTATCGCCAAAGACACCGGTATTTTTGACAAGCTGGGGGTAAAAGTTGAAGTTACCGGCAACGGCGAAGTCCCCAAGGCTATGGCCGCCGGCCAGATGGACGTAGGCTACGTGGGAGTGGAAGGCCTGGAGCTGGCCTATGCCAAAGGAGCACCGGTCTTTATTGCCGCCAACAACCATCTGGGCGGCTCCTGGTATCTGGTCGCCTCCAATAATATCAAAGAAGCCAAAGACCTGGTGGGAAAAAAGGTAGCCCTGGGCACCAATGCTCATGAGACCAGCCCCAGTTGGGTGCTCATGGCCAGAGCACTGGGCATTCCAGCTGACACCAAACAGTATGAAAGTTTTGACATGAAGGACTCCGATGAATACCTGGCTATGAAAACCGGAAAATTGGATGGATATACATGCTGCGACCCCTGGGGATCAATGGCTGAGTACGAAGGTACCGGGCATATATTGGCGGCTGGCAGCCCTAAGCTGCAAAGCGGTAATCTGGGCGTATGTTGCATCTATTCCATGCGCAAAGGTTTTGCCGCAGAACATCCGGAGCTGGCCAAAAAGATGCTTTTGGCCCATACCCAGGCCCTGGAATTTATCTATATTCACCCCGCCAAAGCCGCCAAGATTTTTGCCGCCAACTACAAGGTTCCGGAAGAAGTAGCCTTTATGACCATATACAAAAAGACCATGGCTGAAGGCCGCACCCTTACCTGGATACTAGACAAGAACGGTCTGGAAGAAACCTTTACCGAAGCCAAAGCTAATGGCATCAAGAACTTCCTTGATTACAAGTCCGATCCCGCATTTGCCAACACTACTCTGTTGGAACAGGCCGGAGTTGACGATTTCAACAAGTTCATCAAAGAGCAAGTTGACCCGGTCTTCCCCCAGGGCATGACCTATGCTGATTGGAAGACCAAGGCTCTACAGATCGATGCCTAAAGGTTTATCATGAAATCCGGTCGGAAAATCGCATGGACAGCGGAGACTGCTTTTATATTCATACTGGTTCTCGCCTTCCTGGTCCTGCCGGGAGAAAAGCGTTCTTCTTCCATAACTATTGGGGTGCCTGACGATTCGGCCAGTTATATATTCCGCTACCTGATCGATGAGCGGGGCGTAAACGGCCAGGTGAAAGACATGCTGGCCGTTTACCCGATCAAGGACTGCTGCACCAGCACCTCGGAATGGGCCTTGAGTACAGACAACCTGGATATGTCAGTTATCTGTCCGGATGCAGCAGAACGTCTGCTGGCCAAGGATCATCGTTATATAATCATAGGCTCATGCCGGATTAATTCTGATGTGCTTGTACAAGGAAGCAGCGGGCAAAACCGGATAATTGGCATTACTCAAAATCGAAATTACCAGGCTGACCTGGCCTGGAATTATTGCGGTACCAATATAGAAGTATATCCGATGCTTGGCAGCGCCCTTCCCTATGCCCTGAACACTGGCAAAATTGACGGAGCGGTTATGGACATAGCAGGGGCCCTGCGGCTGGGTGGGCAGAAGGTAAACCTGAGCGCAAAACAGGATACGGTCACTTATGTGCTGGTTGCACAAAAGCACTTTTTAAAGCAAGACGCCTTTAAAGAATTCATAGGCAAATATAATCAGGCCGTGCAGGAACTGCAAGACCAGCAGAACCTTCAGCGAGTCATTGAAAAATACGCAGGATATCCCTGCAGCGGAAAGGAGGCAAGTGAATGGAAGAGAATGAACGTCCAGTATCTGTTGCTGACAACACCCGTTATAAGTTGACCAAAGATCGCACCGGGAAAAGCAAAATTACGCCCCAGTACTGGCTGATTACTGCGGCTCTTATTTTCGGTGTTTGGCAGACTGCAGCCTATTTGACGGCCAGTGATTTGCTCCTGCCCTATCCTTCCACAACCCTAAAGGCATTATTCAAGTCAATCACTGACCTGGAATTGCTAGGCAACCTGGCCATAACCATGCGCAGGGTTTTGACCGGTTTCTCATATGCATTGTTGATCGGTGTGCCAGTTGGTTTCTTAATGGGCTATTCGACCGCCGCCATGCGCATCCTGGATCCCTTAACCAGCTCATTACGGCAAATACCGATAATGGCCTGGGTTCCCCTTACGATTGTCTGGTTCGGTCTGGGCGACGGTCCTACTATATTTTTAATAGCATTCGCTGGTGCGTTCCCGGTCATATTAAATACCATTGCCGGGGTGCAGAGCATATCCGGGGACTATTATAATGCGGCTCGAAGTATGGGCGCAGGACCCTGGAGTATTTTTTCCCATATCATCTTACCCGGCTCTTTACCCGATATCTTGACGGGCATGCGCATAGCATTGAGCTCTGGCTGGATGTCCGTTATCTGAGCTGAGTTCATAGCAACGAGTGCCGGGTTCGGTTTCTCTATGATGGATGCTCAAACCTCGATGGAGACAGATACCCTTATCGCTTTGATGATAATAGCGGCTTTGGTTGGCTATGCCCTTGACCGTTTACTGCTGCTTTTCAGCAAAGTCCTGACTTCATGGAAATATGCCCAGTAGGTTTCAGACGGGGCCGCTACTAATCGGCCCCGCATCCAATTTCTGTTTCGATATTAAATATAATATTATGACAATGGCCGCCAAGTATTTCCCTTCTTACTACACAAGCAGCCTTTCAATACTTCCACCTGATACTTATTTACCCTAATGAAAGCTTATTAATAGTATTTTTTGTATATATTTTCAATAAACGTTATTATTATGCGTCATTTTACGCCTTCCTTCGCTGAGCTCATTCGACTATAGCTTTCCGTTATATGTGATAAATTTAAATAAATCAGAATATTGGTTTTTTCAAGGAGGGATAATTATTGCTCGATGAACGAACCAGTAATGAGGTTCTCTTATGCGAGCTTCTAACTCTGCGGCGGCGCAACAGCGAGTTGGAATCCCGTCTGGCGGAATACTCTGCCCGCACCTCAGACTTCCACGCTAAAACCTGCGAAATTTTAGACAACATATCCGAAGCCTTTTTCTTCCTTGATGAAAACCTGTGTTATCAATTCCTTAACAAAACCGCCGAACATATGTTCGGCCCCAAGAATGATCTAATTGGACGCTGTTTGCTGGATGTGTTTCCCGGTGAAAATAAAAAGGCTCTACGGATGTACCACCAGGTATTAAAGACCTGGATTCCCATGAAAAGAGAAATATATTCCCCCATTTTTGATAAAATGCTCGAAATAAGCACCTACCCGGCTGGACCGGGAATTTATGTTTATATCAGAGATTTAACCCAACAGAGGAAGCATGTCCTGGAGTTGCAAAAGGCCAATTTTGCTTTTGTTCAGGAAGCCGAACGCCGGGAGCTGGCCGAAAAAGAACTGAAGATTTTTTTCCGTCTTTCAGAAGATATCTTTTTTTACCGCTCCTATGACGGGCAAATTTTGCGGGCCAATTCCGCCCTGGCACGGACTCTGGGCTATTCCGATGAAGAATTTTTTCCCCTGGTTAAGAATCAGAATGACAATCCCATAAACATACACCCGGATTTTGTGCTGCCGGTTCGGGAAACAATTGATGAACTCAAGCTAAAGGGCGGACGAGCTAGTTTCAACTGCCGGCATTTATGCAAGAATGGCACTTTCAAATGGATTTCATGGAATTCGGTAGCCGACCCTATCGAGCGTTTAATCTTTTCGGTGGGACGCGACATAACCGAGAGTATGCAGGCCCAAGCAGTTTTGCGGCTGTCGGAAGAGAAATTCTCCAAAACCTTTCATGAAAGCCAGGCCATCATGGCTATCTACAGCATCCGAGACAAATGCTTTGTAGAAGTAAACCGTAAGTTTTTCGAAGTAACTGGCTACAACCGGGAGGAGATAATCGGTAAGTCTCATGATTTATTCTGGGTGGAACAATCAGATAAAGAAAACTTATTAAAACAGCTTTATAAATTTGGCTATATTGAAAATCATGAATACAAATACAAAAAAAAATCCGGCGAGAATGGGTTCATTATAGTATCTGTCAACAGCTTGAACATTGAAGGAAGCGACTATTTCATCGCCTCCGGAATAGATATCACTGAATTAAAGCGCTATCAACAGGAAATGGCCCGTTTTGATCGTCTGAATCTGATCGGAGAAATGGCAGCCAGCATTGGCCACGAAATCAGGAATCCTCTGACCGCCATCCGCGGTTTCCTGCAAATGATTGGCAATAAGGCAGAATACGATGGAGACCGGGGGTTTTTCGATCTCATGATCGAAGAATTGGACCGGGCCAACAGCATTATCAGCGAATACCTGGGCATGGCCAAAAACAAGCGGGTTAATCTGCAGCTCAAGGCCCTGGACCAGATTATCATATCACTCTATCCCATAATCCTGTCCAATGCCAACCAGAACGAGATAACGGTCAGACTGGAAATTAACCAGACGCCTCAAGCACTGGTGGACGAAATGGAGATCAGGCAGTTGATTCTCAATATGGCTCGCAACAGCCTTGAAGCCATGTCCGCGGGAGGCGTTTTGACTTTAGGCGCCCGCTTGGAGGAAGGCCAAATCGTGCTGTTTATTGAAGATGAGGGCAGCGGTTTGGATCCAGAAATACAGGACAAGCTGGGCACTCCCTTTGTGACCACCCGGGACAAGGGAACCGGCCTGGGCCTGGCGGTATGCTACAGCATCGCCGCCCGTCACAAGGCTAAAATAGATTATGAAACCGGTTCCGAGGGAACTACCTTCAATATAAGATTTCCCATCCCTACCGAACGCTAGCCCTTGTTTAATCCATCTAGGCCTCGCCCTAATTTAAGTGAAAAGTGAGTTTGTCGCCAGGGCTTAAAAGGGAGAGGGGGGGCTAATGCCCCCCTCTATGGTAAGGAGATCAAAGCTCAAGGGCTTAGGCCCTTGATTTTTAATTACTAATTAGGCTTTTACGCTCTTATCAGCTTTGGCCTGCGGGAAGATATAGCTGTACCAGTAGATACCGCCCACGAAGATAGCTCCACCTACGATGTTGCCCAGGGTAACCGGGATCAGGTTCTTGATTAAGAAGCTGTTCCAGGTCAGGGGGGCTAATGAAGCCTTGTAG
>JBEHWI010000043.1:0-21769 GCA_040217815.1 Syntrophomonadaceae bacterium
TACCCCAAAACAGGCTTTCATTGAATAGCGTGCCCGGTAAGGTCTGGAATTGAGGCGTCATATTCGGGCAAATAAAAACCCCTTGCTCTTCTATCTGAAGAATAAGGGGTCTACAAAAGAAGGAGGAGAAAAATGCCGGGGCATCTCCTGATTAAAAACAAGGAAATCCCCATAGTTGAGTACTCTGTAATACTTAACTTGATACGTTTAACGCCTGATAATGGTTAGCTTGAAACACCCGGTTTCTTCCCAGGCTTTTTATAGCCTCGTCCCAGGTCTGGCGCAGTTCATCCATCATTGCTTCAACTTCATCCAAAATCGCGGGATCTTTATTAATATTGCTCTCCACCAATCTGTTGTGCAGGTAGTCATAGAGACGGTAGAGGCTGGTTGAAATTGGGTAGTCCATATTCAGGGTGGCCATCAGCTCCACAACAATATCCTGGGTTTTGATAATATGCTGGTGGGCCCGTGCTATATCCCTGGCAGCTATGGCTTCCCGGGCTTGTTTTATATTATTTAACGCCCCGTCGTAGAGCATCAACAGAAGCTTACCCGGAGTAAGGGTCTCCACCTTGGTGCGGCGGTATTGATCATATACATTGGCACTATACACAGCTACTTCCCCCCGGTTGCATTGATATGTTGAATTATAAATATGCCCTTCAGGCGATTTTATCTACCAGCAGGCCAGCTTCCGCCTGAATTTTGCCCTGCAACTGTTCAGCGATCTTCAACATATAGTCAGGAGGTATCTCCCGGATGACGTCCCCCGATTCATTATCCACTACTTTAACCTGATACTTGTTGGTATTTTCCTGAACCTGGAACTCTATGTGGTAGTTGGCCAGTTTCATTACATTGTTGGAAAAGGCGACTGCATTCTGAACATCCTCTCGCTCCGGCATCAGATTTACATCCGGGTTTTTAATTTCAACCTGACCCTGCTCTGGTCTGTTGCCCGCTGCAGGACTCTTATCCGAGGGGGCGGCTGAAAGAAATTCGATTGGGGCAGCCTGCCCATCAATTCTCATATTTATGGCCTCCTTAATTTGAGCTTCCCGTAAAGTATCTATCGGAAAAACGCCCCCAAACCATTAGGCCTTTTATACAATTCAATACTTTAGTCCTATAATATAATGACCAGAGTAGTATTTTTAAAATATTTTAGATACCGAAGACGTAGCAAATTTGCTCAAATTAGTCCGCAGTTATTTATAAGGCATTGAAGCATTCGTCAGTGTCCAAAATAAAAAAGGCCAGGTCATTCCTAACCAGGCAGTCCGGATCATAGTGGATTTCATATGAAGTTTGCGGAAAAAAGAAACAAAATACCCCTACTTCTTTTTATCAAAGAACCAGGGGTTATTAAGAGAAGGAGGAGAATAAGCCGCAAAGGCTTTACGATTTTTTTGTGCTGATTGGATCTTGTTCTGCAAACCCTTCATTAATGCTCCTACAATGGAGCTCGTTTCACTGTCGTTGGATTCAATGCTGTTCACCAGATCCTTAAGGGTTTGACCCTGTTCCAGATTAAGAAAATCCATTATCGAGGTCGCTTCAGGATAGTCTTCCTTGATCCGGTCAATTCCCCGGCGGATTGCTTCTCTTTCTTCCATCAGACGGTAGATTTCCTCATTCAGAGCCTGCTCAACCCGGGCTTTTCTGGCCAGCTCCAGCTGTCGAACAGAGATCTGCTGCATTCTTTTCATTTCTTCGAGCAGCTTGCTGCTGATTTCAGCTTTTTCCATCATATTTACCCGGAAACGTTAACCGCTTTAAGCGTGTTGTTTTGACTGCTCGCTGTCTTTCCCAGGCTCTTTATAGCCTGGACCCAGGTCTGGCGCAGCTCTATAACCAGTTCCTGAACCTCCAGAATCATATTTTGGTCTTTTTTGATATTGGCTTCCACCAGCTGGTTGTACATGAATTCGTACAAAGCCAGCAGGCTCTCGGAGATCTTGTAGTCCATATTAAGAGTGGCCATAAGTTCCACCAGTATGTTCTGAGTGGCGACTATATTGGAATGCGCTGCAGGAACATCCTGTTTGTCAATAGCTTCCCCGGCGTTGCGAAGATACTTGACCATTCCATCATATAGCATCAACAAAAGCTTCCCCGGCGATATCGTCTCAACGGTGGTCTTTTGATATTGATCATATGCGTAAGCACTCATGTTCACAGCAACTGCCCCCTACTTCATAAGTTGTTAATAATTGGCTGGCTCATAATCTATGTTTTATATCGACATATGTATCCGAGCACTTTAGACTGATTCATCAACCAGAAGTCCCACCGCACTATTTATGGTATTTTTTATCCCCTCTGCGAATTTGATCATGGCATCACTCGGAATTTCACGGATAGTATCTCCGGATTCGCTGTTAATGACCTTGACCTGGTAGCGGTTTATATCTTCATGAATTTCAAATTCCAGGTGGTAATTGGCCATTTTCATGGCTTTGTTGGCAAAAGCAACCGCGTCCTGCACTTCTTCGATTTTGGGTTTCTGTTTTTCTTCAGGCATTTTTAATTCAACTGTCTTATCCTTGCTTGCTGTATCAGGGTTGGATAACCTGGTTTCAACTTTAGTTGGATAAGCATCCTGCAAAGCCGCCTGCCCTTCCAGTCTCATGATAGGCGCCTCCCTAAAATTTTCTCATACTATATTTATCGATGCAGGTCAAGCATACTTTAATGTTTTTAAACAATTTGGGACTAGGAAGGGAGAAATTTGCCTTATATAGCGGAGAAAATCCGAATAACAACCGCTAAAGTATCAAGCCTTGCATTTCGATAATATTCTTACAGGGCATGACCAAAGGCCCAAATATCCGAACCATCCGGGGGGATTACAATATGAAGATAGCTTCAGCCGATGTATTAATGCGCTCCGGGCATGATCTGGTGCAAGAAAACCAGGTCAATGAGAACTTCCGTTTTTGGACGAATGACCCACAGCAAGATTCAAATCAGGCCAACACCAATCCTATAACCACCGCCATACAGGATTCCCTGGAAATATCCGCGGAAGCCTGGCAGGTCAGAACTGATTGCACATCTGAAATACAGGAGGAAGACCTGCTGTCCGCGCAAGACGACGCCAAGGTCAAGATGATCCAGACTTTGCTCGAATCTCTGACTGGCAAGAGCGTACGTTTTTCAATACTCCGATTGAAACGTTATCAGGGAGAGTCCGGGGTCCTTCAAGCAGCCTCCGGGAGAGCTCAGAACGGCCAGACCAGACCCAATTGGGGCCTGAGCTATGATCGCGTGGAGCATTACCGAGAACAGGAACAGAGCAGCTTTTCCGCCCAGGCGGTCATCAGGACCACCGACGGGCGCGAGATCAATACATGGCTGCAATTAAATATGAGCCGGGAATTTGTGTCCCATAATGAAATTCATATTCGGGCCGGGCAAGCCGCCCAGGACCCGTTGGTGATCAACTTTGACGCCCCGGCCGCCTCGTTGAAACAAAGGAATTACCGTTTTGATCTAGATTCCGATGGCAGCGAGGAGCAGATCTCTATGCTGGGTCCCGGAAGCGGATTTTTAGCCCTGGACCACAACGGTGATGGCATCATCAATAACGGCAGCGAGCTGTTTGGCCCGCAAAGCGGCGATGGATTTGCGGATCTGGCTAAATACGATGGCGACGGCAACGGCTGGATCGATGAGAATGATGAAATCTGGTCGAAACTGCGCATCTGGTCGGTCGATGAATCGGGACAACAGCAGTTGGTTGCTCTGGGGGAAAAAGGGGTTGGGGCTATATATCTGGGACATTTAACCACCCCATTTTCTATAAATAATATTAACCATGACAAACTAGGCCAGGTCAGAAGCTCTGGTTTCTTCCTGCGGGAAAACGGAGTAATGGGGAGCATGCAGCAGGTAGACCTGGTGGTATAAAGCAGGATCTTTTCAGCAAACAAAGACCCTTCGAGGAGGAATACATATGGACATAGCGGCCGTTTCGATAGGTTTAAAACAAGTCCAACTGGCCCAGGCGGCCAGCACATCAATCCTCAAAAAGGCCATGGACAACGCTCAGGTCCAAGCCCAGGATCTGCTGAAAATCATGGAGCAGTCCATTCAACCGCAGTTGGGGGCTAATGTTGACCTAACTGGATGAATGAAAAAATCAATTTATAATTCAACTTCCTTGCTATGACAAAAAGGAAACCCGAAATGCACTATCTGGTTCCTTTTTTTAAGGATTTTTGTTTACAGCTTAGGATTATCGTCTATTTTAATTCTTTATCAGGATTGCCATATAGGCCATGTTTAAATATCCAGCTTGGCCGAGTAATTCCATAATCCGTTTTAAATACCGCTCATGGTGTTCTACAACTTTCACAAAGCATTGTATAAAGTCAACGGTCAGTTCTTCAGTTAAACCCTGGTTAAAACCGGCCATTCCAATAAGATGCATTTTGATCAGTGCATAATGGACCACCAGCAAGACATAGTTGTTAAAAATCCGATGTTCATCACTGAAAGGAAAAAGGCTCTTGAATACATGATTGACTAAATAGTTTTCTATGATGTATTCATGATCGTTCATAAATGGGCGGTAATAGCTTTTCTCAGCTTGCCGATATCGTTCGCCACGCTCTTCTATCGTATCCTCCAATCTATACATCAAGCCAATCAAGCAATCTCGGAAATAATCCAGGTAACGCTGGCTGTTTACCCCTTTTTGAATTCTTTCATCAGTTAATTCTTTTAACAATTTCATTTGAATAATAACCTGAGCCGGGATTTTATCTAGTTCCGAACGTAGAATGCTACTGCTCAGCATATTGTTGTAGCTGGCAATAAGCCCGGGAATCTGATCGGTGAGATTATCAGCGATAAGTTGATCGAGCTTCTGGTAAAACATGCCCAGCACAATCAGTCGTTCACCTACATTAAAATCCCGATTTTGCAAAACCTGGATGGTAAAGATGCGCAGTTCCCAAAAGTACTCCTGGGCTTCATAGGCCTGGGGAAATTGCCGCGTGTCAAATTCTCTACTAATAATGTTGCGTACATTGATCTTTTCTTCGATCTCGTCGAACTCCATGGGGTTTTGATTGAGCAGGGCCAAACGAGCCGCTTCCGGGCATGATAAAGTAGCCGATTTTTCAAGTATACCATTCACGTTATTACTGATACGAGGGTAGGTAGTGCAGACATCTGATAAATAATCCTCCCCTATCCCTGCCTGAATTCGGCACAACTTTTCTTCGCTCAAAAAGGGGCAGGATGCTTCAGAGTTTAGCCTAATCAATGCATAAAAGCCATCATCTAGCTGGGAACGGTTGCGTGCAACATAGTGCTCCAGGTCGGTCTTCAAATCCCTATCCTTAACCTGTTTATATTTTTTGTAGGTACGACGGTCGATGCCAACCCCCCAACCAATGCAGCAGCTGTCTTCACACCGCGATCCGATGCAAGCGAATGAACGAAGATAGTGGGGCATTAATACGGGCCGTGTATTCTTTTTCATTAATTCTCCCTCTCCTAAATCAATGATAATGTGAGTTTATATCAGGAAGCCATATACAAACGCAAACAGCGTTCCAACTCCTCTTTCCATCGATAATAGGCTGGTAGCAGGCTTTGCTCCATGGTCTCGTTCACCGTGTTCCAAACGCCTCCTTCATATGCGGTCATCATGATTTCCAATGCATCTTGAACTTCATTTTTTAGGAATGCTAACTGGTTGGGAGGCAGCTTGAGTATAAATGGGGCTATAGCATTTTCTATAGACATAACAGCGTGAACTACGTCCTGGAATAACAGCAAGGCATCCTCATAGTAGCCTTCTTCAAATTTGCTTTTTATGTGCTCTAGACCTTCTGCAACAGTACAGGATAGATTAAGCGACTGCACGATGACTTCAAAATTATTTTCCATTTTTAACTACCTCACTCAAATATTTCCTTACGTAACTCCCTACCAGGCACTTAATCCTCCATCAACAATGAGGTTCTGCCCCGTTACATAACTGGCTGCATCTGAAACCAAATAGAGCATAGCACCAACCATTTCGTGCTGTCTTGCCATTCGCCCCAATGGTATCCGATTGGAATACCGTCTCATAAATTCATCATTCTGACCGCTTTCCACCCCGCCAGGGGTAAGAGTATTGACTCGGATGGATTTATCCGCCCAATAGGTTGCTAAATATTTAGTCAACCCGATCACCGCCGCTTTAGATGCTGCGTAAACAGCCGGGGTATTAATTGATCCACCCAAATAAAAGGAACCTTCATAAATCCGCTGGTCGGGTCCCATTATCCCGTAGATGGAAGATATCTGGACAATTGCTCCCCCCTGCCCCTGGGCTAGCATCTGTTTCCCCGTTGCCTGTGCCACCAGAAACATTCCATCAATATTTACCGACATGATCCGGCGCCATTCATCCAGGGAATATTCTTCAAAAGGCGCAAAAAATTTTTTAAGGTCTGGTGATTTGCTGGCGGCGTTGTTTATTAGTATGTTAACCTGTCCCAATTCTTTTACTGTTTCCTCAACCATTCTTTGAACATCATCGGGATTGGAAACATCGCATCTGATGCCGATGCATTTCCCACCGTATTGACAATGCAGGGCTCCAGCAAAGTTGGAGCATTCTTCCTGGTTTAGATCGACTGCAACTACGCTGGCCCCGCTTTCCGCCAGACCAGCACAGTACTTGCTCCCCAGTATTCCAGTAGCACCGGTTACAATGGCGACTTTTCCGCTGAGATCAAATAAGGAACGGTACGATGTATCCATGTTTTAAACATCCTCTCCTTAAATTAGCATTTTTTAAAGAGCCGCCTAAGCTGTTTTGCTTAAACCTATCGTTTCTTTAGTAATAGTTCAACAAACTCAAAATCCAGTTCAGAATCTATGTCCTTTGATCTATCTGGCGGCATTACATATAGCCGAGTATTGTGATGAAATACGGTAAGCGATGGACCAAAAAAGTTTTCTCGCCTCCATACGTATATGGATGCATTCATATCAAAACAGGGTGGCGCATCCTGACGGCGAACTACTGGAGGATCAAGTAGTTTGGAAAGATGCACAACCCCGGAGGAGTTCATTTCTACCAGGTTGAAATAGGGAGAGCGATGAGATGGAGTGCCGGTTATAACGTTGGAAGCTCCAGTCTCCTCTAAAAGCCTTACTGCTCCCACAATATCACTTACGTCTCGTAGGGGCGAGGTAGCGTCCAAATCCACTATAATATCGAATAGAGTGCCGCTAAGCTTTTCAACCTCGCGTACGCAATGCTGGATCGCAGGAACTTTGGCCGCTTTATCATCAGCCAGCTCCAAAGGCCGCTTAATAAGGCAGTCAGCCCCCCATTGTCGGGAGATATCAAGAATCTGCTCCGAATCGCTGCTGACTGCAATAACATCAAAAAGGCTGCATTGTTTGGCCTGGAGAATAGAATAGGCGATAAGCGGTTTGCCCAGCAAGGGACGAATATTTTTGTTGGCTACTCCTTTAGATCCTGCCCGGGCACAAATAGTGCAGATTTTACTCATTATAAGCCCACCTTTCGTTGCTGTTTGAAGATTCAGCGGACTGTATTATTTTTAATACTTCCATTCCCTCCTGGTAGCTGCATAGGGTGCTATAATCCTGATTTAGCACAGCCTCATGCATGGCTCTATAGGTAAAGTCGCGATCAACTACAAAACTTTCCTCTTCGCCGTTGATGTTGATACATCCCCGGATCATATCGGCCACATAGGTATTCTTTTCCCCAACCATGATAATTTGACGCTGAGTAATTCGGTCCATGTAATTAAGTTGGACATTGACCAGAGGACTTTTAAGCGTTTCCAGCATAATACAATAAAAGTCATCGCTGTTGATAGCCAGAGAACTAAAGGTCCCTCCCCTGGCGACTAATCGCTTCCATCCCCCCAGCAGCCAGTTTAAATAATCCAACTCATGGCTTAAATCCCTGATAACCCCTCCGCCGCTCGCTTTATCCGAGGAGTAGCACTGACTGTAGTCCCGCTCGGGGCGCCATTGTGGTAAATATTGTCCAACATAAGCCTGGGTGCTCAAGATCAAGTCGTTATCAAGCAAAACCTTTAAACGGGTAATCAGAGGATGAAACCGTAGATTGTAGCCCACCAAGACCTTTTCAAATTTTGAAATATCGAAGGAGTAATAGTTCTCAAAGAGCGGCTTTTCAACCAGAACAATGCCTGAATAACCAAGATCCGACAGATCTTTCAGGGTTTGATAATGTTCACTGGTCCGATTGGCTATAATAACATAGTCATAATCAGATTCCTTCATGGCCGAAGCCAATTCCTTATATACAGTGGGAAAACTGCGTTCATGCATACTGACCACCGATACCCGGCAGCCTAATTCACTTAAAACCCGTGCATGTCTTGCACCGATTGAGCCATACCCTACTACAAGACACCTGTTGTCACCTTTATTTTTCAAGATTCTTCACAGCCTTTGCGGGTATTCCGACAGCGGTTGAGCTATCGCCGATATCTTTAACAACTACACTCCCTGCTCCAATGATGCACCCGGCTCCTATCTTAATCCCCTGAATTATTCTGGCCCCGGTTCCAATCAAGGTGCCTTCTCCAACACTGACGCAGCCGGATAATACCGCTCCCGGAGCTATATGGACATGATCATCGATAATGCACTGGTGATCCACAATGGCTCCGGTGTTGATCAGAACATTGTTCCCTATCCGGCTGCCAGTCTGAACCATACTTCCAGGCATCAACTGGCACCCTTCTCCCAGGGATACTTCAGCCCCTATAAAAGCCTGTCCGCTGACCACCGGGGCAAAATGATAACCGAGTTTTTTAAAATGGATGTAGATTTGCTTCCGGCGGTTCGGCATGTTCACGAATCCCAGAGCGTTAACCAAACAGACACCGTCTGGCAAAAAAACGCTTATAGCGTCATCTGCGCCGATTATTCGCACTCCCATTAAGTCTTTTCCGGCCCTTTCCGGATCAGCTTCGGTAACACCAATGATTTTCCGGTTTTGCCTCAATAGGACATCCAGCAAGACGACAGCATGTCCACCACCGCCCACTATTATCACAGGTTCATTATTTGATTCAAGTGATATATTCATAAATCGGTGTGCTCCATATCAAAAAAGTGTTTCTGCAGCAGTCCGCTGTAGTTTTCAATACTTTTTAAAGTATCCAGTATTCTCTTGCTGCTCTCGCCATCTCCGTAAGGATTAAGGCAGTTTGAGCAGTCCAGGGCCAGTGCTGATTTGACTGCCTCCTTGATTTTATCAGTTTGCGGTGGGCAGTTTATAACCGATGAGCTCTGCATTCGCCCTTTTTGACGGTTGCCAATGTTGACACTTGGCTTTTTAAAAGAGGGAACTTCAAGAATACCACTGGACGAATTACCCACCACTGCATCAACCTGGGCTATCAGGCTTAAATAACGCACCTGCCCCAACGAAGTGAAAACCCGGGTGTTTTCTCGTGATGAACAATACTCATCCAGCAATTTATTTAAGGCCCTCCCCTGGTTGTCAGCATTGGGGCGGGTAAAAACAATTCCCAGGTTCATTTCCCGCTTCAATTCATCAATAGCTCTTAAGAGTTCGAGAAATTGGGCGGCTGGTTCCCCGGGATCCAAGGTAGCGGGATGAAAGGTAATCAGGAGGTTTATTTCTCTTAATGTGAAATCAAGGTCCTTTTCTAGTTCCTTCTTTCCCATCATTTTAAATCGTTTAATATAGTCCAGGCCGGGGCTGCCAACATTGAAAATATGCCTGGGATCCTCGCCCAATTGACGTACCCTCAGGGCAGAAACGGCGTTGGATACGAAATGGAGGTGGGACATCTTGGTTATACTGTGTCGGATGGCCTCATCAAACGCTCCTTCAGTTGTGTCCCCCCCAAAGATATGAGCTGTAGGAATACGCGCAACAAGCGCCGCCTGGGCGGCCGCCAGAATTTCATATCGGTCGCCTAGCAGGACTATTATGTCTGGTTTCAGTCTATCTAAAGCATCGGCAAAACCGATGGTGGCCAAACCCATTGATTTGGCTATTCCTACCGGAGTGTCGCTGGAAAGAAGCATCTCAACTTTTTCATCAATTTTAAATCCATCATCCTCAATGGGCTTATAAGTTAAGCCAAATTCCGGAGAAAGATGGGCTCCGGTTGCGATAATCTGGAGCATCAATTCCGGATCCTCTTTTATCTCCTTCATCAGGTAGTAAAGCAATCCGTAATCCGCCCTGGTTCCAGTAACGATACAAATTTTACGTTTACTCATATACATCCTCCAGGTTGGAACTGCTGGGTATATTTATCAAGCGTTGTTCCAGGCCTTCCGCTATAGTGAGCTCCATACAGGGACAGTTTTGGTACATAGGAAGGCGATGGAGCAAAGTCCAGGCCGGTCGGGACATAAACCCGGCCCGGTTCAGGGCATCCAATAATTCATCTCTCTTACCGCTGTACTTTGTGCTGAGGAGAAGAACGTTTAACCAGTAGTTGCTACAGGCAAATTCCGGCTCCTTGAAGCATTTAATCCCGGATACCTCGGCAAACTCTTCCTGGTACAAATGGGCAAGGTTCCTTTTTTTCTTTATAAACCCGGGCAATTGTTCCATCTGAGCACAACCAAGAGCGGCGTTAATATTGGGCATCCGGTAATTATATCCAACCATATCGTGGTTGAAAGCCCACCGGTGAGGCTTTTTGGCGGTGGTCGTCAGGTGTTTGGCCAACCGGCCCAGGTGTTGATCGCTAGTCAGAATAGCCCCACCGCCCCCGGTGGTAATCGTTTTATTGCCATTGAAACTTAGAACGCCCATGGCACCCATAGTTCCAGTATGTCGGCCTTTATAGAGGGAACCCAGTGATTCCGCGGCATCTTCAACTAAGGTCAGTTTATAGCGGGCGGCCGTTTCCAGCAGAGGATCCATATCGACCGGATGGCCGAAAGTGTGCATTGGCACTACGGCCTTTATTCGCCGACCTGTATGCCGGTTGATGCATTTACCTGATCGAATAACTGCTATATCCCGCAGGTAGTCATACAAACGGGCCGGATCTATGCCCAAGGTTTTTTCTTCACTGTCCAAAAGATGGGGTATTGCACCACAATAGCTGACGGCATTGGCAGTCGCGATGAAAGTCAGATCAGGCACCAGGACTTCGTCACCATTGGTGACTCCGGCCATTAGCAGGCAGATATGGAGGGCAGCGGTTCCGTTTACAGCGGCTACAGCGCAGGCCGCACCAGTATATTCAGACAACATTTTTTCAAAACGGTCCACATATTGACCGACAGAAGACACCCAGCCGGAATCCAAACAATCCTTTAAATAAGTCCATTCATTACCCTGAAAACAAGGCTCGTGCAGAGGTACTGCCTGATCGCACTTAACAACCAATTTTACTGCTTTTATAACTGCCTCGATGCTGAATTCTTGTTTCATATGTTGTAGACTCCAGCTTTGTAACGGCTCAAGTTTTCTGCCCGGGTGAACCATTTAATAGTCTCCTGCAAGCCCCGGCAAAGCCCCTCGTACTCCGCATATTGAGGCTCCCAGCCCAGGAGAAGCCGGGCTCGGGTATTGTCAGCCCGGAGGCGCTCAACTTCGCTGTTCTCCGGCCGAAGGCGCTGTTCATCGCATTGTATTTCGATAGAGACATCCATCAGACCGGCTATGGTATGAGCCAGGTCGCCAATGGATATTTCATGGTTACTGCCAATATTAATTATTTCACCCACTGCTGTATCGGACTCAGCCACAGCAATAAAACCGCGCACTGTGTCCAGGACATAGTTGAAATCGCGGGTAGGCTGAACAGCCCCCAGTTTAATCTTCCTCTGGCCAGCGGCAATCTGCGTAATGATGGTCGGTATAACCGCCCTGGCCGACTGCCGGGGTCCATAGGTATTAAATGGACGAATAATAGCTACCGGAAGGTCAAAAGAATGCTTGAACGCCAACGCCATCTGGTCGGCGCCTATCTTGCTGGCTGAATATGGCGATTGCGGCTGCAAGGGATGATCTTCGCTGATTGGCACGAAACGGGCCGTACCGTACACCTCGCTGGTAGAGGTGTGAACCACTTTTTGCACTCCCAATTGGCGGGCTGCCTGGAGAATATTTAAGGTGCCTTTCACATTGGTATCCACGTACGTGTCCGGAGAATGGTAGGAATAGGGAATGGCTATGAGAGCGGCTAAATGAAGAACTATATCACAGTCTTGCATGGCCTGTTGAACTCCATGGGGATCGCGGATATCACCGGCGAAAACATCTATTTTATTAAGCGTATCACGGGGCAGTGTATCCAACCACCCCCAGGAATTGAAAGAATTGTACATAACGAAGGCCCGGACATCACAGCCCCTGCTTATCAATTCTTCCGTTAAGTGAGAGCCGATAAATCCATCGGCTCCTGTAACCAGGATTTTGCCTCCGGTTAAATCCACATTAATTCCCTTCTTTTCTTGTTCACTGGTATTTTTGCATCAATGGGATTAACCGAAAACTTCGGCGAATTCCCCATTGGCTCTCTCATAATCGTCATGCTTGCCAATATCCATCCAGTATTCTCTGATGGGAAATATGGCTGTCTCTTTCTTCTGTTTAATCAGGTTGTCAAACAGGGTGGGCATATCCAGATAGGTATTGGCTGGTACATAGTTGTTCAAGATACCCGGATCCAGTACATATAAACCGGCATTTACAAAAAATTTCTTTAAAGGTTTCTCTTCAATGGCCCGTAGTTTGTATTTATTTATTTTTACCACACCATAGGGTATCTGCATATGGTATTCACGAACGCACATGGTCGCCTGCACCTGCTGTTCTTGATGGAAATTTAATAAATGCCGGAAATCAACTTTGGTTAAAATATCCCCGTTCATTACAATCATAGGTTTTTCAATCGGAGTCGGCAATAGTCCCAGAGCCCCTGCAGTGCCCAATTTCTTCTTTTCGTGCAGGTATTTTATCTGCACTCCCCAGTAAGAACCGTCGCCAAAGTATTTTTTTATCATTTCCGCCTTATAATTTACTGATATGTAGAAGCGGGAAAATCCCTGTTCTATAAAACTGTCCAGAATGGTTTCAAGAACCGGCTTGCCGCCAACATTCAACAGAGGTTTGGGACAATTGTCGGTGAGAGGACGCAAACGATTCCCCAGTCCACCAGCCATTAACAGAACCCAGTTGTCCTTTTGCTCGGTTGTCATCAACTGATCGATAAATTCCATACCTATAAGCCTGCCATTAGAATCAACCACAGGGATGTGGCGCAGTTTTTTAGACTGCATAATACTCAAAATCTTCTGTTTGCTGGAGCCTGTCACCACAACGGTGGGCTTTGCATTCATGACTGTCTTTACAGGTTTATCCAGAGTTATGCCGCGCAGTAAGCCTCTCCTGACGTCCCCATCGGTAACCGTCCCTAAAAGATTATGATTTTCATCGGTTACCAGGGCAATCTGCAATGCTCCCTTGTCAATAATCTCTAAAGCCTCTAAAATACTTCTTCCTGGACTAATTAATATTGATTCCCAATTATGCATTTTCCCACCACCTTTATATTCTTTTCCGTTAACGGTCTTATAGCTCATTAGGGCTTGATCTGCTCGTCTCGTTCGTAATTCCGTTGAGCTTTCTTTCCCAGCCAGTCAAAGTAGTATACGGCTGAAATACCGTTACCGGGGCGTTTTGTCCCCAGGTTTTCTTTTGTAAACAGCTCACCCATTTTGATGAAGTCCAATGCCACCAGGCTCCTTCTGGCCACAGACAGGTTCTTCTCTTCTGAAGATGAAGGTTTCTTATCTACTGATCCTAGCGCCAATTCTACCTGGCGAATGGAGCTGACCATCGCTTTTAGCTCTTCAGGCTCCACCGAAGCCATATGATCTGGCCCTGGTAAGTTTCTATCCAGAGTAAAGTGCTTTTCAATAATGAACGCTCCCCGGGCGGCGGCCGCCACGGGCACATTGATTCCCCTGGTATGATCGGAATACCCAACCTTCAATCGAAAAGCGCTCTTCAGCGTATCCATAGCTCTCAGATTAACTTCTTCATAAGGTGCCGGATACTCGGTCGTACAATGCAGAAGACTCACTTTTTTGCTCAACCAGGCCTGCCCCTCTTTGGAAATATAGGCCTCCTGAAAATTATTTAAGGAAGGCTTGTGATCCCGACTCGGGAAAAGATATCCATAGGCCAGTACCCCTAGAGCTGCTTTCACCTCATCCAGGGTGCTCATTCCGGTCGATAATATGATCTCCTTCTGAGACTGCGCCGCCTTGAGCAGCAGCGGGGAATTGGTAATATCGCCGGAACCTATTTTAATCCTGGATATATCAAGGTTAAGCAGCAAATCAATGCTCTCCAAATCAAACGGAGTCGATAAAAATTCAATTTTCCTTGCCAGGCACTCCCGGGCCAGCTCACGGTGCTCCTCCTCATTCAATTCCAGCTTCTTTACCATTTGCAGCTGAGATTCATCTCTTCCGGTCGTCTTAAGCTGGTATTCTGCCTTGGGAGCATTAAGACTGATTACCCGCTCGGCGCGAAAGGTCTGAAACTTGACCGCATCAGCCCCGGACTCGGCAGCTTTTTTAATCATCTCTTTGGCTAGTTCCAGCGATCCGTTGTGATTTACACCGGCTTCAGCAATTATAAAAACTTTTTTCATTTCTTTCATCTTGGTTCACCAATCTTAGCTGAATCTTATATGTATATTATCGAAATATCATATATTAAACTTCACCAGCTAATCTTCAGCCCCTAAACAGCAGGCTAGAAATATAGCATGATTTAAATACACTGAGGGCTTTTCTCAGAAAACACCGGTTCAATCTGGGAGGCAGAGAGAATAAAAGGCCTGAAATGATCATAATATACCTGGGTGAAACTTGAGGCAATAGGCGGAATTGATGCATAAAATTATGTTTATTTCAATTTATTTTTTTAATTCTTCAATACACGAGGAATTCGTTCCCATGTCATTCAGTGCTTTATGAGCCTTCTGCAAGGCCTGGACACAAATTCCCGCTAATTTCCCGATGACCGCATACCATCTGATTTGCTGTATAAGAACCTCCACTCTGGCTTGATCATAATCATCGTATTTCTCAGCCACCGCATATAAACCCATTTCAAACTTAATAGCAAAAGACTGAAAAATATGAGCAAAGAACAACTGAAAAGTCTGGTGTTGCTGCTGGCAGGCCTTTTTAGGGGCCAGCATTTCTGTTTCCATAGAATCTATCCTGCTGCGGATTTCGTTTAATGTTTCAACATCACTTAATGCTTGTTCCAATATTTCCTTATAGTTTTCATATATCTCTATACCTTTACGGCAATTGTCTATTATCTCTTCGAGATCTGCAATGGTGTTATCAATTAAGTTCAGAGTTTGTTCAATATCCTGCTGGGCCTGCTGAGAAGTGAATTCTTGAACGGCATTTTTAATAACCTGCCCCGGGATAATTTCTTCATTGATAAATTTATCTATAGCCTGGGCAAAAGGCATAACCGTAGTTCCCGGAATATAAGCGCCGCCTTCAGTGCAATTAATGCAATCCCCCTGATAGTTTGCGACATCCACCTCATAAGCCTTTAGAAAAGAAAACCAGGTACGGGTAGTCTGTATAGGTTGTCCATCATTTCCTGGTATTTCTAAAATGGTCTGATTGACGGTATTTTGATTCTCACCGTAGGTAGTTCCTGATGCATGGGTGTAACCATCGCGGCTAAAGGCCAGATCCTGTCCAAGAAGGATAATGGGATTACACCCCAAGGCTTCAGCTACCTTGAACGCCATGTTTCCAGCCGACGCTTTGATGTTTAAAATGCCTTTGTCAATGTTTAACCAGCGGAAATGGTCAAAGTTTCGATATACTATTATCCGCGGCCCCGGATACGCCTGGTACATTTCAGGCCTGACTACCGGACAGGCCGCCAAGTACACATCTTCGACCTCTTTTTCAGTAAAGCCCTCCAGCAGCTTCACGGTAGGCATCATCCTCTCCAGTGAAGTAACCAGATGGGGTTTAACGCCCATATCTATCATAATTCTTAAAGAAGCGTCTACAGCAATAATGAGCGCTTTATCTTCGAGGCCTTTTAAAAGATGTTTATTTTTATTCAGGCTTGGTCCGGTGGCCACAACGATTCCAGGTTTATTATGAAATTTACCGTTAAGAAGGTTTATACCCGGGTTAGAAACAATTTCTCCCAGGTTGGCCAGCATGTTTTCCACCCCGATTAAGGAATCCTCCGGATCGTTCCCAAAATCCAAGATCATATGGGTGGCTGCCTCTCTAAACATTTGCAGGGCTTTGAGATAATAATCCTTGTGCAGACGCAAGGATGAAGTATGATAAACAGGTTTCATAGCCAGAAGAAGCCTGAACTTTGAGTCTTCTTTCAAGTAGCTCATAAAACGAACAAATAGATTTTCTTGTTCAATTCCTACAATGAAATGAATGTCCGGATGTTCCAATAACTGGGTAATATCAACCGTTTTTAACGCCGCCCTAAAAATATAAGGGTCTCTTTCCAGTATTAAGACATTATTGGTTCTTTGTTGAGGGGCAGTATTCTGCAGATAATAAAATACCTCGTAAGCAAGACCCATGCCAAGGAATAAGGCCAGTCGGGTATTTTTTAATTGCAGGGCCTGGATCTGTTCCCCTGAATCCTTCATGGGATCCACCGTATCATAATAATAGAAGCCTGAACCTGGGAACCAGAGATTAGGCATTTTATTACTACTGCTTCTCATTTCAAATGGATTATCTGGAGGAAGCTTGTCTATTAATTCGAAAATTTCTGGATACCGTTTCTTCAAAATATTAACGTTGGCCTGGAAAATGCTGCTCCCGTTATTGATAGTAGCTGCTTTTGGTTTTGTAAGCACCTTTTTGGCCCTTTTGCCTGACATGCCTTGCCCTCCGATGCATTAAAAGTAACTAATTACCGTGAGATAAAATCTATTATATTGTATGTATCGATAATCTGAAGGACTTTTATTAGAAAAATCATATCAAACCAGCATCTAAATAAGAAGAGACCAGGAAACTTGTTTCCTGGTCTCTTTGCTGTTGTGTGATGTGAAATGTTTACTTGAGCAATTGCAGAACCGATTGAGGCGACTGGTTGGCCTGTGCCAGCATGGCCGTTGCGGCTTGCTGCAGAATGTTCTGCCTGGTGAAGTTCATCATTTCCTTGGCCATATCCACGTCTCTGATGCGAGATTCTGCTGCCTGCAGGTTCTCTGAGGAAGTGTCTAGGTTCTTGATGGTATGTTCCAGACGGTTCTGGATGGCACCGAGTTTGGACCGTTCGCTGGAAACATTGGTGATAGCATCGTTGATAACAGTAATAGCCTTGGAGGCGTGAGCCTGGGTGCAAACATCCAGGGCGAACTCGGTGGCCGTATTATTGGTGCCGTTGGTTACATTTTTAACCAGTACATAAGAGGCGCCGGTTGTGGAATCCGTACCACCGTTGGTTGAAGACACTTTCAAAGCATTGGCAGTCATATCATTCAGAGACAGTGACATGGACTGGCTTTCATTGGCTCCCACCTGGAAAGTAACCGATTGATCGCCCAATGAAGTGGTCTTTTGCGTGGTATCCAGTGCCAGACTTCCTATTGCAACTGAAGCATAGGCAGTGCCGTTGTACTTGAAAGTAAATTTTACGCCATGGTTGTCGTAATCTATGGTCTTGATAGCAGTAAAAGAAGCAGAAAGTTTAAAGGTATCAGTCTGCAGGCTAGCTCCAGCAGAATCCTTAATAATCACCTTGAAGCTAGTTGCGGCAGTCACCTGAATACCCAGAGATCTGGCCTCTTTATCGATAGTACTGCTGATAGTGATTCCACTTGTAATTGTGGACACTGTTGTGGTGTTAGCACTGAAGGAGTTCAGAGTGCTTATATCGCCCTTGGCATTCGCTCCTTTGGCCTTATACAGATCAATGGTGGTCTTTGCGCTTACTGTAGCGTCTGCAAATTCGTCCTCAGTGAAAGAGAAGGAGATATTGTGCATATTGTAGGTGTAGCTTCCAGCGGTGAAAGTTACATCCAAAGTGTCATGAAAATCAATTGTCTCACCCGTAGTAGACGCGGCGGATATGTTTACATTAAGCCTGCCGTCAGCATCCTTGAAAAACACTACTTTGTTTGAATTAGCGGCAGAAGAAATATTACCAAAAGTTACCGTATTAGAAAAAGCGGCAGTGGCTACAGTGATCTTGTTATCTGTCAAAACTATAGCGCCTGTATCGGATGTTACGCCTTTGGCAGCACCTACTGTAACAACTCCGGTCTCTGCACCAATATACTTGCTTACGGCAGATTCGGAACGAGTCCCATCCAGAAGCTTCATGGTGTTGAACTCGGTGGTGTTGCCGATTCGGTTGATTTCTGAAGTCAGCTGATTGATTTCTTTTTGGATCTCCTGGCGGTCAACGGTTACGTTGGTATCAGACGAGGCCTGAACTGCCAGTTCCCGCATTCTCTGTAGGATGCTCTGGGTCTCGTTCAGGGCACCTTCAGCCGTCTGAATCAAGGAGATGCCGTCCTGGGAGTTCTTGGAGGCCATGTTCAGACCCGCTATCTGGGCTCTCATTTTTTCTGAAATCGCAAGCCCGGCTGCGTCGTCACCAGCGCGGTTGATTCTCAAACCGGATGACAGTTTTTCCATGGATTTGGACTGGGATCCCGAGGTCTGTGACAGTTGACGATAGGTGTTCATAGCCATCATGTTGTGATTGATAATCATTAAAAATTCCTCCTTAGAATTAAATTTGGTGAGCTTCCGTTCTCACCCCGCCTCTCCGGATAAGGCATCTTACGGTGGCCAGCCGCCCGGATTACCAAGCAAATTTTGCTTTATGCATATTATATCGTCAATACTGCTGTTCGACTTTAGACCTAAATTGCATAATGTTCTATGCACGATTATAAGATCATTTGTCGATATGCGCCATTTATTGTCACTTATGTCATATTTGATTATTTTTATGTTAGAATCATTAGTAACACTATTTACCATTGAATTCCAGAGTATTTATTATAAGGTTTATTCGGACGGAGGGATTATTAGTGTTGGTATTGGGTAGAAGACCAGGAGAATATGTAGTAATCAATGAGAATATTATAGTTAAAGTGGTAAAAGACGAAAAGTCCGGTTTACGCCTGGCGATAGACGCTCCCAAAGAAATCAAGATCGTGCGTGGAGAAATCCTGGAAAGAGAAAGAAAAAACCAGCAGAGTTTATAAGACAAGATTTCTCTTGCCCGGTTCGTTATGATACCTTTCAGTGATCATCTCTAAAGGTGTACGCTTTTACCAATTATGTTAAAAAAGGGTGGCCTTGAAACCAAGTCCACCCTTTTTTGTTATTTTTAAGTTTCATTATATTTCTATCAGCTCGAACTTCCCAGTTGAGCCTGCAGCCAGGAACACTGTTCATTCATTTGCTGTATATATTGCTCCATTACAGTAAACTGGTTCCACCAGTACTCCTGCTTATCACTTAGCTTTTCCTCGGCCGTTTCTATATCATCTTTCAGCTCAATAATCTGCTTACCCAGTGCACTCTGATCATAAGAGACGGTGTCCGATCCGGCTGTGTTGGTAATAGTTGTAATATTGCTGTTTAGCTGTTCGTATAATTGCACTGCGATGCCCTTTTCATCCTGGGTGTTGGAAGTCTGGGTAAACATGTTCATGACCCCTTCCGGATCATCGGCCAGGGCCGCGCGGAGTTTATCCTCGTCTATATGAAGTTTTCCCTTTTCAGTATAATTATTGGTACTGATGCCTACTGAATACAAAGTTGTATAGTCTCCGTCTAAGCCGCTCACTATGTTGCTAGCAGTCATCCTCAGATTTGAGTAGACACTACTAAGAAGGGTGTCCCCTCTTAGCATTCCACTTTTGGCCTTCGCTTCCCAATTTTCAATTTCGCTGTCGCTCATTTCCTCCTTTTGAGCATCGGTAAGAGGCTCGTAATCACGATCACGATCCTCGGAAAGCTTGCCGCTGATATCCTCTATTGCCGTATTGTAAGCTTCTACAAAAGCCTTGATTTTATCTACCGCCGCGTCAACGTCATTGTTAACAGTAACGGTAGTAGTCCCTGCCTTTTTCAAGCTGAAGTTGATGTTGTTAAAGGTAAAAGTATTAGATGAAAAGGAAACATCCGAACCACCGTTAAACTTAATAATCGCATCCTGCCCGGTTGTAGGGCTCAGATCGGCCATATTAAAAACACTGGACATAATATTGTCAGTATCAGTAATTTCTATCTTGGCATCGACCCCTGTTGCGGTGGTCATGAGAAAGAACTGGTTGGTATCGGCATCATAGGTAGCTTGTATTCCTGTATCCTTAGTTTTTGCATTGATCTTGGATACTATATCAGAAATTGTATTGCCATCAGAAACATAAATAGTGGCCTCACCGCTTTTTCCTTTAAGGATAAAAGACTTTTCTCCGCCTGCATGCACATAATCAGAGTTGCCAGGTGTACTTTGCTTGGTTGCGCCTTGAGCCATCTGGGTTACTTGAATGGAGTAATTTCCATTTAACGCTTCAGCTTTGGCAGTAGCGGTAAGGACAGATGAATCACCTGATTCAACCGTTTTGGCCATAAAAGTTGTTTTCATTTTTATATCAAAAGCCGCATTTCTCAATGCCAGCAGTTTGGTATTGGTAGCCCGGTAGGCCTCTCTCTTCCATTCCACCTGTTGTTTTTTCTGGCTCAAGGGATCGACCGATGCCTTGCGTTGGGCGTCAACCAAACTTTTTACCATAGTTTCGGTATCCATCCCGCTGGCCAAACCTGATATCCGGTTGCTGTATAATGTTGATGAAGTTCCGGTGGACGATGAAATATTCGCCATGGTGTTCATCCCCTCTCTGGAGCTGCTGTGATTACAATATATCTCTTAATCTTCTTTTCGAACGATGTCCTGCAAAACTTTAATTTTATCTCCTATATCTACCATATTTCCCACCGCCTGGCGGTTGGAGCGTACTATATCATCATATATCTCTTTGCGATAGACACTGACCGAGCGCGGCGCTGCAATTCCCAGCTTCACGGTTTCACCCTGAACATCAATAATGCTTATCTCTATGTTGTCTCCGATTATAAGCATTTCGCCTTTTTTCCTGTTTAACAGCAGCATCTTATGGTCCCTCCTTAAGCCCGGGGGCGGCTCCTGGCTCAGAAGTGTTCGGGAAGAGATGATGCCGGGAAAGGTACTCTGCTTTCTGAGGAATGAATTGCATTCCCCGGCGGCTTTCGGCATTTATGATTATCGGCGCTAAAAGATTGGCGGTGGTTTCTTTAAAGTCTTTTCCCAGGGTTAATATACAGAAAACCATTAAGCCAGATGTACTTTCTCCAACACCCAGATTATTGAGCAAAGGATCGGGAAAATCGATCTGGTAATCGGGAAAGAAGGTAAAAGGATCAGTCATCAATAAACACAGATCGCTTCTGGCGGACTTTAAATAGAAGAACGGGCTGCCTTCCTGCAAAGGCAGCAAATAGTATTCTTTTTCGTCTTCAAAAGCCGGTATGCCTTCGGTAAAGGTTATGATTTTGGAAGGCTCCAGCTCAGGCTCCATCGCTTGCTTTTGTTTACGGGTCACCGTTGCATCCTCCTTTGCAGGCCAAATAGATCATCATTAAATATGTTCATCAATCCATTGAATGTCAATGTAATTGCGCTGGGCCACGTAAGTCC
>JBEHWI010000044.1:0-21668 GCA_040217815.1 Syntrophomonadaceae bacterium
CTCGTGTGATTCGGTCGGCTTAGGCAAGCGCCCCTGGGGATACGCTCCCTGCGGTCGCCTCTGGACTTTCGTTGGGAGGAGGTGAAAGCATGGCTAATCCTACCATGATTAAGTTTTACGTTACCCGCAAGACCAGGGATAAATTACAGTCGGTATGTGATAAATACGGTATTTCCGCTTCTGCACTCAGTAATTACCTGGTTATACGCTTCTTGTCTGAGCAGAATAAACCGGACAATCTTGATGATCTGATTATCAACATTAAGCCGGTGGAGCTTTGGCAGGTATTTGATGGTGAGATGAACTAGCTAGCTGTCTAGACAGATTGAAGGGAGGTTTTTATCATGATCGCGGCTCTTAATCCTAACGAAGTGGCTGCTTTGTTGAAAGTGGTTACCAGAATCCAATTCCTGGCTGCTATTATCTGCACAGACAGTCTCAATGGCCTCAGCGCCAGTGAAAAGGACCTGCATAATCTTGCATTTTGTTCTGAGCGTTTGAGTCACACGATAAACAACATAATCGACCGCTAATTATTTATCCGTCCCGGGCCATGGGTCCCCCCCGTGTAGGGTCCCCCCCATGGTCCAGGCCGGGCAATCAACCAGCAGCCCTTTACGCTGGTTACCTAGTCAACATAATACCGGTTACAGTAAAGCCACTACGCAGTTTATTCTATCAGCCGTTATCCCCTGCCAGGCTATCCCGGAACCGGAGCATTATGTAAACTAGCTTATTTTTCCGCGATAGGGGCCTGTTTTTCGGAATTTGTGCAATGTTTACTCCCTCCTTAATCTCCTATGAAATAATTATGTGCGGACTAATTATTATGATTAGATCATTATCTGGCTTATACGATCAGATGGTTCAGCTCAAGCACTTTCGAATGATTTTTACTTCGAATCCGATCTGGCTCCGGATCTAATTGATTCAGCTTAACAAAACTGGCTCAATTATCATTACGGATTCCGGCAGCTTATCTCAATCTTTACTCAACCAGGTAACCTAATTTAAATAACGCGTAATTATGACAAAATGTACTCAAATAGCCGAAATAACGACCATAAAATTGTTAAAAATCAATGTAGGGCCTTCTAGGCCCCTCTGAGGTGGTTATGGACAATTTATAAAGTTTTCTATTACCTTTAACGTTTAAAAAGGCTTATTTGGCCTGCTATCTAATATAGGTTGGGATGACATGAAGATTTTCCAAAATGGTTAAATAAATCAGGATATTAAATGACAATACAACCCCCCTTGGAAGGGAAACAATGATTGGTTTGTTATCCTTTAGGGAATTATAAAGTATCGAAACTTCCTTAAAGGAGGATTTTACTATTAACCTGACTCGTTTATTATTTGACTACCAAATAATAACTGATATTATCCTGGTTGTGGCTGCCTGGAGATTTGGCAACAGGAAAAATTGGCAACAATATTATCCGACTATCCTTTACATCGTATTGATAAATTTTATCTATAATCTTATTTCATATAATTATCCCCTTTGGGAATATGAATCACAGGTGCTCAAGACCACTGGTAGTGATCTGTTGCTCAATCTGACGGCGGCTCCTGCGGTAATTCTGCTTTTCCTGACATACCTGGATAAAATACAATGGAAACCCAAACAATTCATTCTTATATACTTATTCTCCTGGGTTAGTTTGATTTCGTTAATAGAATTTCTTTCTTATAGATTAGGCTTCTTCTCTTACCACAATGGCTGGAACATATGGTGGTCAGTGCTCTTCAACTGCATAGCGTTTCCGATGATGTGGCTGCATTATAAAAGGCCTCTATGGGCAATAGCTCTCGCACCTTTATTTACAGTGTTTATTGTAGCTTATTTCAAAATCCCTTTTAGCAGCTTTAAATAATGTAATAGACTTCATATGAGGGACAAGGGGACAGGTCCCTCTCACCCTTTCCCTCTAACTCCCCACTGACTCCCTTTCATACCAGCTTACCTACCGGTATCCCGATCAGTAGTTCACGGTACCAAGTGTATTTTATTACCCCATAGTGCTCAATATCTTAAACCTAATACATAAATGAATAGCAGATGCGAATAATGCAATAGAGTATTATTGGTCATTTATGATCAACCAAATAATCATATGGTCTGTTATTGAAAGACTAAGTGACGGGATAAATTGTAAAGGTCAGGAGAAAATATAATAAAAAATTCGTTTGGAGGTCAATATATTGGAACAACAAACCACAGAGGTGTCTCGAGCAGCAATGCAAGAAATTCACCACCATGCTCCACTAACTTCATCCGAATTAGCTATTCTTTGGCGTTCAAATACTTATTACGATATGCTCAGTTGTTTTACTAAACAATTCATAAATACCATGGAAGATCCGGACCTTCGACCTATCGCTGAATATGCGTTATCTATTCTTAGGATAAGAGTAAAGCGAACCTCCGAGATTCTAAGGATGGAAGGACAGCCAATCCCAAAAGGGTTTGGAGATGAGGATGTAGATTTAGGAGCTCCCAGGCTGTTTACAGATTTATATTATTATGACTATGGATTAAATATGATACGAATGGGAATCCAGCTTGGCGGTATGAACCTTGCCCATTCAGTCCGCGAGGATATTCGGGATTTCTATACAGAAGCTATAATATCAACAATGAAACTAATTAAACTATATTCTGAAATAATGCTGGAAAAAGGAATATATATCCGGCCCCCAATCATTAATACATTCAAGGAAACAGATGTGGTAGAAAAACAGAACTTTTTACGTGGGTTTTTAGGTGAACGCAGGCCTCTGCTGGCGCAGGAAATAGATCAACTTTTCTACGGAATTAGAACTAACGAGATAGGAGGGGCATTATTAACTGGTTTTCAGCAAGTAGCCAGATCAGAACAAGTTCGGTCATATATGGCAAGGGGAGCTGAAATCGCCAGGAAACATGTAAATATTTTCAGTTCGGCTTTACGAAAAGAGAACATTCCGGTTCCAATGCACTGCGGGGAATTGGTTACGGACTCCACTGTACCACCATTCTCGGATAAAATAATGATGCAACACGTTGTAATATTAAGCAATATCGGTATAGGTAACTACGCAACTTCCATGGCATCAAGCTTAAGACATGACTTAAGTGTAAGCTATTCTCGCCTGATTGGCGAGGCTGCGAACTACGGGGAGGACGGGATAAACATTATGATCGAGAATGGCTGGTTTGAGGAACCCCTGCGCAAAATAGATCGGCGAGAACTGGATAAAGAACTAGTTCATTGAAATCTTAGTTTAAACAATCGCCCGTATATCGGTACATCGGAAGTGATTACTTAATTCAAAATGGGTTACTCTACTTAACATCGAGTGTAAGCCAAATGAAACAATAACTTTGACACTAACTTTAAAGGAGGTCAAAAAGAAGACATCAGACGCTATATGCCGGCCGCTTTACTTGCCATAGTCATATCCACAGTAATTGTTGATGTAGGTGTAAGATTAGGCAATCATGTTATTCGAGATGCGTGTCTAGGGCGTATTCATCAAAGCTTCCAAAGCCTTCGTCAAGGAAAAAAGAATCAATGCGCACATTACTTGTAGGTACGTTAATTGGACTACCTAAAAGCTTAAACCCACACCGCCTACGCCATACGTTAGCCTCACATCTCAGCAGCAAAGGTTGTGATCTTTTAACTATTGCAGCAATTTTAGGCCATGCTGGGTTAAGGACAACGCTCAGGCATTCCGGGATAATTATGCTGGTTATTTTTCCACCAGTTATCAACGCCAATACCGAAGTTACCCTGTCCTCCGCTATATGTTCATACGTTATTACATTTTTTCCCCATATTAGAGCGTAAAACATTGGGATTTCTGAGCGTAGTCTTCTATATATTATTGTCTTTCTAGTTTACCAAATAAGCATTATGTAAACCAAAATCATTAGGTTGGCAGCTTAATCTTAAATAATATTAGCAATCTTTCTGTAGTTATGAAATGACTCTCGATAGCTAGCTAAGTAATTTTGCCAAAGCGTCTGTAGCTGCCTTGCGTATTATATGGTTCCCACTTGGCCAGAGACCTTTGCTTAGTCTCGCTGATTTAATCAGCGTAAGCGGTCCTACTGCACGTGAATCACCAGTTTCTCCAAGCGCTGTTGCAATAGCTGCGATCTCGTATGTATCCTTATAATCTATATCGCCATTCCCGCTTATGTCACCCGTTTTACTAACCCATTGACCGTCTATGTTTTCGAAACCTAGTTTAATTAGCAGTGGCTCAAGGGTGTGGAATCCAATTTTTGCGGCAACAATATAATTCCCGCTGGCATAAGCGTGGGCTATAAGTTCTTGGTCTGATCCAGGTGTCCAGCCGAGTTGTTGTAGTACATCTGCTATCTCAGGACGAGATTTATCTAAACTGGCTACAAACTGAGGAATCGATTCTTCTCCACATGCCACCATTGCTTTTTTAACACCAGTTATAATTTTGTAAGGAAGTGGACTAGCTCCGTGATAATATGAAGATTTTGCATCCTTATTGCATTTCCAATTAATTAGAGCGTCAGTAGCTGAATCACCACCAAGCTTTCCCAAGGAATATGCAATATCAAGCCAGCTTTCAACCGAATAAGCGGTGTCATAGATAGCCTTATTATTAAATATTTGAATTAGGGTATCTACTGCCCGGCGGTCCCCGATTTCCTGCAGGGCAATAACAGCTTTTATATTATCGGGATCACGTTTAAGGGTTGATATAAGCGGTTCAACAGCGCGGGCATCGCCTATTTTTCCCAAGGCCTCAGAAGCACATCTAGATAATCCCCAATTACCGTAATTTAGGGCATTGATTAGAGGCTCTATTGCAGGCTCGCCGATTTTCACAAAAGTATCTACCGCGGCATTGTGGGCCATGTTGTTATCGTTATTGTCTCTAAGTGCGGTTATCAGGGGTTCCAATATTTCCTCGCCTATTTCTGCTAAAGCCGCTGCTGCGGCTATATATACTTTCGAATCCTTTGCCTTAAGAGCAGCGATGAGCACGTCTATAGCCCGGGAGGTGCCGATTTTAGCTAAAGCTTTGGTAGCGGGACCTGGATGTCTTTTAATAGAGGCGACGAGTGGCTCAATTGCTACTTCGCCCAAAGAAGCAACCTTCTCCCATTTACTTATTGCGATGAAATATCGAGCCTGAACTGCAGGATCAGTGGGAACGGCTATATTTTCTAATGCATCAGCAAAAACCTTCGGCCTGTCTACATCGAGTACGGCTATAAGCGGTTCTATAGCTTGAGGATCACCGATTTTTCCCAAGGCTTCGGCAGCATGACGCATTAAATACCCTTTGTTCTGTAAACTAGTAATAAGTGGAGCAACCGCACGGGGATCACCTATGTTACCTAAAGCTTCGGCAGCAGCTATACCAATACTCGGTTCACTATCGTTTAATGCTTTGATCAATCCTTTTACATCGCTTTTTTCAAACATCTTTTGGACATTGGGTCTAAACAATCTCATTGTTTTCCTCTCCCTTCAATAACGGATTATAGCGAAGTAATAAAAGCTATTCGGATACTGAGATGTCTGCCGGTACTGGGTAAAATCACCATTCTAACCTATGAATCTCAGGTGGAGGATAGACAGATCTTCTTTAGAACTATACGATCAATTCCCATTCCTTCAAAACCGTCCGGCAACACGTCATTTAAATAATATATAGCATTTCCACTACTATAGAGGGGTGCCGGAAAGCTTGGATGAATCCACTGTGAATAAAGATTACGGCAATTAGGTATCTGGAGGTTGGGTGAACCTGGGCAAGTTGAGCAGTACCTTTTTATTGAAACGAGAACATCAGGTATATAGATAGTAGCTTTCCAACCATCTATAAGTTCCAATTTGAGCCCTTGCAACGGGTTGTTTAATTCCAGACGATGGGAACCAGTCTTGCTCAGATAAGAAAGCACCCGATTATTAATTATTGAGGGTGTACGTAAATGGGTTTTATATTCTTCTGATGGTGGTTTATATTTCAATCTGACCGGTGTACCGTCAACGTGCCAAACATCCCGTTCGAGTGACTCCTGGAAGGGCCAGTCTAAGATTTGTGCCAGACGGGGATCTGTGTCCTGCCGGCTCAATAATCTTCCTATGAGTGGTATACAAGATGGCCTCCCGATGACCAGACTGAACACCCCCCAGTCATTGCAAACCACTTCATAACTATCATATATACTACTTATAGCGTCAAGAATATTATTAACCAGTATAAGTCCAGCATCTGAAACAAAAGGTGTTACAAAAGTCAAAGTATTACCCTGATCATGCAATCTATTTGCCCAGTTAATAATTTGTTCAAGTGGTGGCAATCTTCTTTCACAACACTCTTCCCCTAAATAAATTCTTGTTTTGGGGAGTGCCTCACACCTCGTATTCTGCCAGTCAATCCAATAAGCGTATTCCATGGTTAACTAAACCTCAACAATCCTATCTCCGGGGTAATAACAGAGCTCACAACTGCATTGCCTACCGTATGTATCATTATATAAATCCTTAATCTCCCGGCACGGGATGCCGTCCGTAGGTGAGTCAACAGCCAAATACCAGGCGTCCTTAATAAACTTGACGGCCTTGATTTTCACTTCCGTCGGAAGCCCCCTACCCCCAATTTTCCAATGATTTATGCCTGCACTGGCCAGCTTCCGCAGACAACAGGCTGCGCAGTGAGGGCGGTGCCAATCGTTCTTCCAGTCCGGATTAATAGTATCCTTTTCCGATTTAAACTTCAGCTGGCAGGCATGCCCGGCGTAAGAAAGATCATGGGCGTAAGTGACTGGTTTTTGTTCGGAAGCGGCCCTTTGATACTCAAACGGAATACGGATTCCTTCGGGGAAAGCCATGCCGTGGTAGAAACTGCAAAGTCCATCAATGTAGGGGCACTTGTCATTTAAAACCATGGCTTCAAACTCAATATCCTCATGGAGATTAACAATGTAATGCATCTCCTGTATTGTGAGGGAGCGCGGCAAAACCACCCGGGAAATTCCAAACTGCCTGTAAAAGCCTACCGCCCGGCTGTTGAAAGCAGCCGCCATCAGGGACAGGAAGCGGTTTAAACGGGGTTGTTTTTCTTGTAATGCCAACAGTAACCCTAGATCAGATACCAGTAACGCCTGTCCACCAGCCTGTTCCCACGCTTCCGCATATTCCAGCACCTCTGGCAGCATCTCCTGGCTGTATCTAACATTTAGTGCGAGTGCCGACGAAACACCGGCCTTTTTAGCTTCCAGGGCCACCATTCTTAAGTTTTCCAGTACAGTAACATTGGCGCTGGTTCCCTGCCGCCGGGACAGCGAATCGTAGCCGGAGTAACGCTCTCTCCATTGCCTGGGAAGAAACCCGCAATATACTTCACCAGCTCCCGATTTTGCCAGTAAAGATACCTCCGCGGGTTCGTCTACCGGGGCTGCTATCACCGGCTTATAGCCGGGTCTGGTATTCATACCCCGCAGTCCTTCCGCATTGCTTCATGTATGACTTCAGGTGATGACACAAGCCCTGCTCTAAAGAGCTCCTGCGCCGCATTCATCCCCAGATCAAGGCTTTGTCTATATAGAAGCTCCTGGTTTTTTATTTGATGGCTCCCCTTTTCCATCTGTTCCAGGAGTGAAAAGAGTACTTTCTTTATATGCAGATTCAAGCATCCCAGTACGTTTTGCAGCATATCCAACCGGGATGCACTATCTCGGTTGGCAGTCAGCCTGGCCTCGGCATCTATAGCAGGAAAAGCGGCAGCGGCATGCACCCAGGCCGGTCGCAACGGCTCAAGGGTTGTTGCCAGCATTTCGTATAGGGAACGCACATCATCCTTTAGTTCCGAGGGAAACGGCCCCGGGAGGATATCCTTCCCTGACCTGGTTTGCAGCATTTCCCGGTACATAAGCGACCCGGGAAGCAGCAGCAGGCGGTTGGTCGCTGTTCTGTAGTTCAGCAAATCGAGACGGCAGATGTATTCAGCCTGTCTCTTTATACTTTCCAGGGTGGCATATTGATGAAACGGAATATAACCGGCCTGAACCTCAATAGCATAGGATCTGAGATTCTTGACTACATCCTCCATCTCAATAGAATCCTGGCTTCGCCCCCATTTACGCAAAACCTGGCGGTCATCGCTTTCAATTCCCAGAAAAACATAGCAGAGTCCTGCTTGGGCCAGAGCTTTAATGACCTCCGGTTTTAAAGTGGAAGGCCGCGCTTGTATGCCAAACGCGATCCGCAGGCGCCGCCGGGTTATTTCATATAGAAATTTACTGGAACGGCTTTCTGCTTTGGCGTCAGGCCCCAGAAAATCATCATCAACGAAGTTAAAATAACGGGCTGTTGATACTTTGGTAATGCTGTTGATTTCTTCGGCTATATATTCTGGTGAATGCCCTCTCCACCTCGAGGCTGAGGCTCTGGGAAATCCCGGTTCGCAGCAATACCGGCAGGTACCGAAACAACCGCGCGAGCCCTGGATATTTACAGCCCGGTGTAGTCTGACCAGCTGTTCCAGGTAATCTCGGACGGCAAACGGCAATACGTCCAGATCTTCTATGACCTCAGCATTTTCAGTATGCAGTAGGGTTCCTTCCGGGTCTTTTATAATCATCGAAGGTACGTTGGATAAGGGGCGCCTTGACGACAAGGCGTTTAGGAAGGAAAGCAGCGGCAGTTCTCCTTCGTACTTAAAGCAGGCTGTCCCGGCTGGCAAATGGTTTAAGGCGTTTTGTGGTTCAGTGGAAATCCAGTTGCCACCCACAACTATGGAAACTTCCGGTATTTTCGCGCGAATCCCCGCTATTAGACGCCGGGTGGAGGCCAGGTCTCCGCTGCTCATTAGAGAGAAGCCCACTACCTCAGGCGCAAAGCTTACCGCCCTCTTTATGGTGGTTGTTTCGTTTTGACCGCTTAGCAGGGGATCCAGAAGGAGCACTTTAATCCCGAAAGAGCGCAGATATGCAGCAAGAGCTCCCATGCCTAATGCTTCCTGAACTTCCGGATCATATCTGCTGGTGTAGTAAACCGGCCTTATCAGTACAACACGCATCTTATCATGAGCGCATCCTGGCCAGGATCAAACAGGGCAAAGTACCCAATACGGCAATTGTCCAGCCCAGCCATTGAATGCCTTGCCAAAATACACCATATAATATACCGGTGATAGCAACAAAAACTATTGCAATAAATGAGAATCCAATTGCCCCATAGTAGTATTTACGATTGCCTCGAATGATGATTATGATATAAAGCCCAATTATTGCTCCAAACCACCACCACCACCAGGTAAAATGCTTTTTATCCAGATTGATGATCTTCACATCAGCACTTGGAATCCATCCCAGTTGTTTTACCCCTTGGTTTATGAAATAACCTTCCACCCATTCACCGTTAGTCTGGGCAACCGTAAAAACAAACCCCTTTTGGGCTACCGTTAGCGGGGTATTGGCATTCATTACCTGAGCTCCGTCATTAATGACCTGGGCTCTAGTATTGCCAGTATCACTCCACTGCAATTTGTCATTACCCGGCAGGGCTTTTAATTGGTCTTCGTCAATTTTAAAGCCATTTTCCACGTAGTTGAGGGCGCTCAATTGGGCGGCTTTGGCGTATCCGGAATACATCTTCAACGCTTTCTCCAGGTGAGTGTCAGCTTCGTTAAACATGCCCCGGGAGTTCTCCAGCCATGCCAGGTTATAATAGGCCATGGGAAGATCTTGTTGCTTTTCAATCAGCTCACTGCAAACCTGATAGGCTCTGTCTGGAAGGCCCATTCTTTCCAGAGCCACCCCCTGATTAAGCAGAGCCCCGTAATAAGTGGGCGACATGGTGGAAACCATCCTGAATTGTACAAGAGCGGCAAGATTATGACCCTGGTGCATTTCAGCCAGGCCCAGGTTGTTCCGGGCGTCAAGGTTGCCGGGAGATTTCTGAAGGATACTTGTATATTTTGAGACCGCCTCTGGGAATTTCCCCTGTTTATAACTGGTTTCCGCGCTGCTCATCGAACTGGTCAAATTCGCATCCAGCTTGCCGTCACCAGAGCGATTTATTTTTTGGGCTGCTCTATCGGATAAATCAAGCATCTTTTCGTATATTGCATTAAAATCGCCGGTGTTTTCCAGGGAATAAATAAGCTTCAGACTATCTGGGCTTTCAGGAAGCGCCCCCGAGTTAATCCTGGCTGTCAGTTGTTCAAGCAACTGGGCGGTCTCCTCGGGAGATATTTTACTGATCGGAGCGGCACTGAACATGACCCCGGCATTCGTAAAGGCCTGGGGGTCCTGGCCAATGACAATCATTTTCTCCGATTTATTCTGGTTCTGACAGGCCTGCACGCAAAAGATCACCACAACGATAACTACCAGCACTTTTAAGAAGTCCTTCAAAGCAAGTCCCCCATCCCAACCTTTATCTTAAACAGCCCAATCCAATACCTTGGTAATATACAGAATTAGAGTTCACAGTGTACTAGTGAACCGGTACGCAGCTGCAGTACTTGCCGCCGCCGCTACTTTTGTTGTTGCTGCAGGTGGAGTGCCCCTGACACGAACACAATGGATTACAGGTGCAAACCTTGTTGCAGCTGCAGTAGACGCCTCCCACCGGGTTGCATGAACAGTCGGTTCCCTTGTTTTGGTCGGCACTGGCAAAATAAGTTTCCATGCCCGGCCTGACGAATTGCTGCCCGTTCACCAGAAGATATATTTTAGGCTCCGGCTCATTACCCCTGGGTGCATCGGTTTTATTAAGCCTGTCATTGGGCTTTTCGGCCATTATTTACCCTCCTCTTCCTGCGGCTTATGGATGATCTCCTGCAATTGGGCAAGAGTTATTTCCCGGTTAATCTGACACCTCTCACTTCCATGATGACTTTCGGGATTTATATCTTTTAAAGTTTTGGCCATACAATCTCCGGCACAATGCCACTTGCAAAAGCAATCCTGACAGAAGGGAATATGATTCACGGCCAGGCTGCGCAGGCTGTTTATTTTCCTGGTATCAAAGATAAAGCGGCCCTGAATTGGGTCGTATTGCCCGTAGTGAAATATATCGGCCCGGGAATCATCGGGCTCACAGACTTCATAGCAAGAAGAAACCACGCCTTCAGGCATAACTGAAAAGCCTTCCCCCGGAGCGCCGCAAAACCGGTTGGTTATCGTATCGATCCGAGCTCCGGAATAAAAAAGATTTATATCTTTTTCTCGGGCAACGGACATGGCGGAAAGATAGTTACCAATAAAATCCTGGGCTTGCGGTGATTGTTCTCCGGAAGTAAGGCACCTGCCACAATACCAGGCCGGTTCGATATGAAGCTGCCTCAGCGATGGAAAATTGGAGCTGAAAAATTCTACGATTTCCTTCATAAGAGGTGTACTTTGCCGGGTTACGGTTATCCGCACATCAAATGGAAACCCGGCCTCCTCAAAATGACGCAGTGAATCCATAACCCGCTCAAAGGAGCCGCTGCCGTCCCGGCAGGGCCTTTGCCGGTTTTGGATGTCTCTGGGACCGTCCATGGAGATGTTAATTCCGGAAAAATGCTGGATGATAAAATTGCGCTGTTGAGCTGAAAGAATGCCGTTGCTGGCAGTATGTATGTGGGGCTTCAAGCCCTTATTATCTCCCGTTTTTTCAGCAAAGTCCACACAACTTTGCATTAAATCCCAGGCCAGGGTGGGTTCGCCCCCTCCGTGAAAACCTACTACAAAATCCTCACGCCCCGCCAGCCCGGCGTTCTGTGCAACCAATTCGATAGCCGCCCGGGCTGCATCCCAGGACATTTGCACATTCCGCCGGCCGGCATCGGCGTAACAATAGGTGCATCGTAAATTACAGAGTGAGGTTAAGAAAAGCGTAACCTCATAAGGATTAAAACCATACTCGGAAGGGAAAACCGGTGGTTCGGGGGACTCATCACCTATCAACCCTGCCTCGATAAACTCTTGAACCACCAACTGTTCTTGGGGATTAAGGCTGGCCGCACCATACTCCATAAATTTGGTCATAGCCCGGCAGGCGGAACTGTTCACCAAAGCCGCTGAACGCCGCAGGGGCGCGTAAAGATAGTAGCGGTCAGGGCCTGCCTCTATAGCGAACATCTCCTCCTTGGGTCCACTCCCACTGCTCATGTTGTCACTTCACTTTCAACAACATTTATGTAAAAGGCCCTGCTAAGAAAACCGGCTTCGGCCAATGTAGCGATAAACAGCGCGGTTTTGCCCTGGAAATTTTCAATGCTGGTTACAGGCACTTTTAACTTGGATAAAACACCGGCCGCAATTTCTTCCACACTCTTTACTCCATCCATTTCAGAAAGGATATAGCCCCCGATGTCATTAAACCGGCCAACCATTTTCGCTTTTCCCTGGCCATTCTCAAATAATTCAACCCCGTCAGCAGTCTCCCGCACTTCGTATTCCGGTTTTAATGAGGGCCTGAGATCAGGTGTAGCTGGGATTGTATCACTCTGTTTGGACGTAGTGTTCGGTTGAATATACCAACCTGCAATTGCCATCCCAGCCAAACCGCCCAATCCAATTAAGAATTGTCGTCTGGAGAAGTTATTTTTTACCATAACATGCTCCTTCCCAGGTTTCCTCGCTTTGTACCACATGTACCAAACTACCCAGCATCAAAATAATCACAATAATCAATTGCGGATTATTACCATGCTTTTTATGCGAGATTAAGTAAGTTTAAAGAATATAAACTCGTTGATACTACTATAACAAAAGAAGTTTTATACTGTAATTATTTTGAGAAAAGGTGTTTTTTCAGGTATTTATTTGGGCTCACCTCCGCGGTCCGGACTTTGAGCATATAGATCACTCCAAATGACTGGACACTATCGCATTAACCATCCGTAATCCTGCCTGCAATCCACGATATATTCAACGTACACAGTCCGATCTTTAATCTGGTACAAAATTAAATAGTATTTTTGAATAAACAACTTATGATATTTATTGGGGGGTATAAATTCGGCTTCTAAAAAAGGAAAACGCTCCGGCATCTCGTATAAAGGGCGGATAGCATCCATCAATTGGCTTTTTGTTATACGTGCTGCGGCCGGACTCTTTTGGGCCAGAAAACGCACATGTTCGGCCAGCATCTGACGGGCGCGGTCAGATACAATTACTTTGTATTCAGGAGTTTTTTCCATGTTCAACCTCGTCTATGATGCTGTCCAAATAGTGGTCAAGCTCTTCCGGTGTAGTTCCTGCCCGGCCGGCTAAACGATCTTCTTCGACTGCCAGGAGTTCCTCCCGCAGCTTCAGCATTTTTTCGCGACGGGTAAATGCTTCTATATCCATGACTACCAGATCGCCTTCGCCGTTTTTAGTTAGATATACCGGCTCACCGGATGATTTGCATAAGGCTGCAATTTCATTGTAGTTCTGCCGTATGCTGGCGGATGGTTTAATCAGCATGGAATCAACTCCCTATAGCAATATTCTGATCATATTATACTTTTATAGTGCTATGCATTCAAAGATTACATTTTTGTTATTTTAGACTTTGCAGCTTCACTTATCACTGTAATGCGTTCGACATTGCAAAATGATAATCTGATCATCTTCGATGTAGTATACAAGACGATTTGTCTCATCTATCCTTCGGCTCCAGCACCCTTGAGTATCGTATTTCAACGGTTCGGGTTTACCGATTCCATCATAACCGTTCCGGTCAATATCTTTGAGCAATTGATTGATTCTTTTTAGTGTTTTCTTATCCTGCGTTTGCCAATAGAAATAGTCTTCCCATGCGTCATTGTGCCATATCTTATTCATCATCTACCTCTATCAAGTCGTGGACCGCCCCTTTGCCAGCCTTAATATCGGTAATAGCTTTTCTAATCCGGTTTTGGTTGTACTCGTTAAAAAAGGGATCTTTTGGCATAGAAATTTCAAAAGGTATTCTTTGCTCTCTCACTACCGCTTTTATAAAGATTGTAAATGCGGTTGTCATATTCATTCCAAACTCAGAAAACAGAAACTCGGCTTGCTTTTTTAAATCCTCATCTATGCGAATATTAATACTAGTTTGTGCCATTAAGAACACTCCTTTAATTACAATGTATATTCATCGTACATCAATAATAATAATATGTAAAGATGATGTGTTTAAGCATCTTTTAGAATATTTAGTTTTATTATAAGCAGACTACTAACCTATCCTCGTATTTATGAGACTGGGATTATATAAGGTTCAACGATGACCATTCTAAAGTTGTATTTACTAAGAGAACGATATTATATGATAATTCGGATAGAATATCGTAGAAGCCGTTAGATCGCCATCTCTAATGTGGCTGAAGTTTAAATGGTCGTTCCTGGCCAATTTAGTTACAGCATCAACTATTGTATCCTATAGATGCATGCCTTTTGTGAAATAATCTTATACTTCCCTATTAGGAGAAACCTGTCTGAATGCCAAAAGAAGCGATCTTCCAATTTCCTGTTGCAACTGAAAAGAAGAGGGCTTTCAAAGCCCTCTGTGATAATATACTCATATTCTTAAAGCTCTGCCTGGTAATCAAGTTGCATCAAACGTATACGTTTGGATTGTGACGGTGTCGGCGGCGGTGACTTCTATCGTCAAATCAGCAAGCAGGTCTACCGTGAATGTTGCCGAACAAGTACTCGGATCTATGGCAAGAATTTGTGCTGCTCCTCCATTGGTGTATTTTACAGTTGCCCCACTGGCAACGGTGATAGCTATATTAAAAATATTCATGCCGGGGTGGGCGGCGGTATAGTTTAAACATCCCGGGTTGAATGCGGGATTTAGAACAAGGGGATTGTCAGCAGCAAAAGAATGGAGAGTGGCATCATGAATAGACGAACCACCGTCGCTACTCCGAGTTATCACTTTCACTGGCTGGTTGTTCCAGCCTATATCGCCGTCGTCATCCCAAACTATTGCCTCGATATTGTAATAACCCGATGTACTATATGTGTGGCTGAAGCTGAAGGAATTGTCAGAATCAACTTTTATTTTATCCAAAGCGGAGCCGTCTTTGTAATTTATTTCAACGGTGAAGGTGTCGGTTCCTGGATCAGTTACGGTTCCAGTGCAGGTGAAGGTAGTGCCTACATACATATCCGGAATCGGTTTTAGCTGTATGCTGGGAGCCACATTTTTTACATCTGCCTGGAAGCTGCCCTCATAGCTGTCGCCATCCACGTCGATTAGCCTGGTTTTAACTGTATAGGTTCCATTGTCTTTATATGTATGCTGCAAAGGCACCCAGCCAATCAGCCTGCTATTTACAGAACTTGCACTTACTTCAGCTTCCCGGACTTCGAAGGGTGGTGTTATTATTACTTGTTTACCCGGGTAGTTGCTCGACAGGGCTGCAGTTTCCTCCCCTGCCCCGTCACCGTAATCTACCGTGATGCCCTTGAGCTTATCTGTTCGCCCTCGCACCTGCACGTTCCGTTCAAGTTTGTCACCTTCGTTAAGTGTGGCATTCTCCCCCGCTTCCAGGGCAAACAAATATTCCTTTATTTTTACTGGTAGTGTAAAGCTTCCCAAGCCTCCATCCTGATCTTGAACCTGAATAGTGATGGTATATGGGCCTGGTTTAAGATATATGTGAGTTAGCTCAAAGGTCTTGCCCTCTTTGAGAGTCAGTGGCTGTGGGCCGCTGATATCCCCATAATCGACGGTCGCCTGCCATTTATCCAGTCCGGGATCTGCAAATAAGCCGCTGCCGGTAAAGTCAAACCCTACCTGCACCAACGCCGGTCCACTGGCCTGGACAGAAGGGGCAACATTTTCAACCTTGATCTTTAGAGGTATGGAAAAAGAAGCGCCATCGTCGTCAACAACGGTCAATTGCATATCATAAACAGGCTGATGGTCGTAAAAGGTTTCCTGGAGGGTAAAGGTGTTATCCGCATTTACTGCAGCCGATATTGGTCCCCACTCACTCCCGTAGTCGCCGCTTATCATCCAGGTATCGTGTCCGGGGTCAATAATATTGCCGGTAATGGTGAGCAGCGAGCCTTCGTTCGTTATGTATTCATCTTTTACCCCTGCCAGCGTGGGTGCCACATTCTCTACGGTTACCTCCAGGTTGCCGGTGACCAGACCCAGGTCCTGATAGCGGAAACTTACCTTGATCTGGTACTGGCCGTTATCGAGGTATTTATGTTCCAGGTTAAAAGAACCGTCTGATTTTAGCTGCAGGGGCTTTTCTCCAGAGCCGTCGCCATAGTCCGCCATTCCTGTCCAGTCTAAATTGTTCAGTTTATCAAGCCTGCCAGTCGTTTTATACGTGTCGCCTTCATTCAAAAGCATTCCGTTATCTGGCAGGGTAAGTACAGGAAGATTGTCCAGGTTGGCCCGGTTTACTGTCAGCGTATAGCGCATGGTTTCAGGTTCGATAAACCACTCGGCTCCTTTGCGCGGGACGACTTCAATTTTGAAAACATTCTTTCCCGGGTCAAGAGCCAGAGGGCCAATGCTGTCATTGTCTCCCACCGGGTTTCTATCAACCGTAACCCTGGCCTGGGAGTCCATTCTCACCGCTTTAAGATTTATAGTTTTAACTGCATTTTCTACATTTAGATTGTATTCCGTTTGATAATAGGCAAAAACCGGTTCGGGTGTCAGGCTCTGGCTGCCATTGGTTATCACAAGATCGGTCAGGGGTGATTTTTCAGTTCCAATACATACCGTACTTGTATTTTTATTGTTATTGGCATCTTTGGCCACCACAACATAGGTATAGGTCGCGCCAAATTCAAGTTCGCTGTCTATAAAAGAAGTGTCTTTTGTACTACCCAGCAGGAAATTTTGTTTTCCCCAATAGGTATTATTAGAGGGATCCTTGCCGGTTACTGAACGGTAGATATCATAGCCAACCAGTTCCACATTGTCAGTCGAAGGCTGCCAGCGCAGGGCAACCTCCTTCTGAGGCCCCAGCAGAACATTTCTAATGCCAGATTCTGTCGGATAAGCATATTGAACACTGTTCCCCTGCCGCCAAACGTCACCGGCTTGTAAATCACCAGGTGCAGTGGGCGGTGTTGTATCAGTAATAGTTAGTTCCAGGGGGCGGCTGAGATAAGAAGGTATGCCGTTGTTGTCTACTGCCTGAACATAATACTCGCACTTATCCCCTAAACAAAGGTTCCTGTCCATAAAATCGGTTGAGGAGCTTCTCCCGATTTTCCGGGGCGCAACTTCGCTGACCCCGCCAATGATTATCACCCCGCCGATTGACTCTTGTTTTGGCGGCGGTGCCGCGGTCACTTTGCGGTATATTACATATTCCTTGATCCCGGATACTGCCAGGGGTTTTTCCCAGTACAATTTCAAATCGCTGGTGGTGGCGGTTTGATTTTCAAAATCCGCCTTTAGATTATTCGGTGTGCAGGGCAGTCCCGGAATGGGCAGCGAATCAGTCCTGACCGTATTGGATGCGAGTGATGAACCTCCTGAAGAATACCGGGTTTTGACGAAGTATTCATAGATGTTGACGCACATCAGGTTTTGATCGGTGAAAGTCAGTTCGTCTGTGGAGCCTACACACTGGACCTGGGTCTCAGCGCTGCTCATGGTAAGAATGCTGGGATCAAAAGCAGCATTCTTGCCAACCACCCGGCGATATATATCATAACCCGCAACGGTAAGATTATTATCATTGGGCGGAGCGGCCCACGCCAGAGTAGCTTCAGTGGGTGTCAGTGAAGTCATCAGTAATTGGCCGGGAGCAAGTCCCGCTACAGTGCCCAGAGTTATGTACCAGTTGGAATATAAAAACCCAATTGTCGGATCATTCATCAGCTTATAACGCACGATAACGTCGCCGCTGTCCGGATCAAGATAATTGGTTCCAAAGCCCAATGTTTTAAAAGTGGTCCCGCCGGCATAGCCATATTCGTAATCCTCAACCGGAAAAGCGCTGTATTTAGGATCAAGGTATATGGTGTAGTTTTTCGCATCCAATTGGAAATAAGGCTGCATATCCTTTAATGATAGGTTTCCGTAGATATTTCCTGCCGGGATATATCCGTATTTTGTAGAATAATCAGCGCCGTAACCCCATGCATAAGTACCGCTTATATTCGCTTCATAATTAAATACTATGGAAAATGGGGTTTCCAACTTATTTTGGTCAGGTTTAGGACAATGGATGCGCAAACGGAAAGGCACCAAGGAGCCGCCACGGACACGATTGGCAATCTGCAGGTCACATTGAACATCGCTGCGTTGCAGTGGATCAATGTCTACATGAAATACGTAGTAATTGTTATTGGTTTTATTATAGTTGTCCATCGGCAAATCAGGCATTTTAATAAATCCGTTTATTTCACACCAATTCCAGTTATACAGCGATTTGAACATAGTGTCATAGGGTAAAGTATTACCTGCTTTCGTCAGATCTTGCCAGGTAATCCAATATTGAGGATCGGGCTGCCAATTTTTCATAGCAAAGGTCAGATCAGACTTGTGTTCCTGCCCCGTGCATTTGGAAGGGTCCCAACCTTGCAAAGCGGTGTCCGATTTAGCTTTATCGACCGCAGGCCAGATCAAATTATTAAATATTTCACCGGCGGTTGATGCCCCGGGTTCCTGGCCTGGAATGTACCTTTTGCCGGTATACCAGGTAACAGTAAAATTACCGGGCGAGCTATCGGGAAGTTTATTTATGCTATTTGTAAAAACATTAGCCTGGGCCGTCTCAAACAGGAGTGTTATGGGTAAAAAAACAGATATAATAAATAATGCAATCAATAATGTGGTTTTATAAAGCCTGTTCATTACGACGCGCCTCCATTTTAAAGGGGATATTGTGCCGTTCAATAGATTATTGCCATACATATAATGAGACTGTTTTCAAAAACGACCACAAAGTATATAAAAAGACAACTATATAAAGTATCGCGTAATTGACCTGCTGTGAATATCGGACAATAGTACCATTTGTATTAATTACAATATATTTTTACTTTATACAATCATAGGAAAAAGGCCTACCGGCAAAATATATTTGGGATATAAACCTTTAAGACGCGAAACAAAAACATGAGAGATATGTATTGCCTTTAGTTTTAATTAATGTATAATTGTTACCATATATTGGAATAAGAAGGAGGCGTAAGATGATTTCCTTTGAAGAATTCACCAGTTTAACTGCAGAAGAACAGAAAAGCATGCTGCAGAATCTTAAGAACGAAGTAAGTATTAAGGAGATTATTGAGGCATGGGGTATTTCGAGATCGAAGCTCTACAGTATGCAAAACAAATTGGGTATTACTAACGAACCAAGAAAGCCCCGAAAACCGAAAGATAAGAAGACAAAGGCCACAAGAAGTCCCCGAAAACCCCGTTCCGAAACAAATCCTTCTACAAATACTAACTTCGAGTTTACTTCAACAGATTTTAATGAAGAATTGGATTCAAATATAAACGCGCCCAAATTTTCGCTGCAATTGGAGACTATGGGGCCAGCTCCTTTACTTGTTGATACAATACAAATGATTTTATTGTCAGAGCGCGTGGCTCATCTAAACCTTAAAATAAACATTCAGATAGAACAGGTATGAACGAGGAGGGTGTATCCAAAACGAATCTGAAAGTGGTACCATAATATACCATAATCATGAAGGAGTGACTCCTGTATGGTTATTACTTACCGCAGCGCCCAAAACAACGACTGTCCAATTCTTGCTGAGTACATTTATTTTGCCTCTGACGGTGTACTTGACTATCTGTTTAAAGACACTATTGCCGATATTACGGTAACGCAACTGTTAACATTTGGTTTGGAGGATGAGCAAAGGTACAACTCTTATAAAGGAATTGTTGTCGCCGAGCATAACCAGCAAATAGTAGGGATAATACAGGCTTACTCTAATATACACCACCAAATAGATGATGAAATGAGATACTTTATTCCCGGGGAAAGACTGGACCAATTCAGAGAGTTTTATGATTCCAGAGTTGATAATAGCCTCCTGATCAATGCAATATATGTTGATGAAAAATTCCGGCGCCAGGGTATTGCCAACCAGCTTATTTCAATGGTCAGGGAGGAAGCAAGCTCTTTGGATTTCGATGAACTCAGCCTGTTTGTTTTTTCAGATAATATTCCTGCTCAAAAATTATATTATTCCAATGGTTTCAAAACTGTAAAAGAAATAGCATTTAATGATTCAGTAAAAATTAATCATGAAGGCGTAATTCATTTAATGGCTTGTGCCATCTAATGCCATTCTCTTTATAATAGGAAAAAGCCCGGATAATCCGGGCTTTATTTTATTCAATCTCCTATTGTGGTGTAGTGTAAGTGCATTTATTGGTTGATGAAATCTTCCAGGTAGGATCAGTAGTCCATACTCCTTTGCTTATTTCATCCAACATGGCTTCATTATCATCCATCCATGCCACTGTAACCTGATAGGTTTTATTGGCGTCCAAATTTAATTTCACACTGGAACCTGTCAGCCTGGCGGTTTTGGTCTTACTTCCGTCGGTCGGTTTGGCTGTAATAGTCAGCTTTGTATAATCCTTTACGGTTTTATATTTAATGGCCCAGGGTGGACCGGTCGGAACCTTTCTTGCTCCCTTGGTCTGCTCGAAGGAAATACTCTCACTGCCCATTTTACTCCAGTCAGCCTTGGTTGTAACTTTGAATGTCCAGGTGTTGTAGGTCCCCGGTTTGTCTACCGCATAGGATCTTGATGCCCCGGTTGCCGCCATTGCAGTACTCGCTAAACCAAGCACCATTATCAATGCCAACAGTAACCCTATGATGCTCTTTGTTTTATTAATAAACATGTTTTATACTCTCCTTTCATAATACATTCAAATTAGTGGTTGCTATTTTAAAGTCATCCCCTTTCCAAATTATTGGTTCATCAAATTAACGGGTTTGCTCCGTCACAGTTAATTGCTCTACAAAAAGGATATGACATAAATCCGAAGGGAAACATGATGGCACTCTGACAGATAGATGATAAGACTATGATAAATGACTAAAAAGCCCCCCGGATGGTTCCGGGGGGTGAGCTGGTTGATAAAAATGTTATGTTAAAAAGCCGCTAAACCCGGTTCAGTTTGACTTCTGACAACCAGGTATGTTATGGATGGATAAAGTAAAGAAATAACTGTAGAGGAGTTGATATGAGTGAATAAATGGTTTCTTATCGTAGTGCTGCTTCTTGCAGGTGTTTACGGCCTGGCGTTAAACAGCGCTCCCAACCGGTTGGACGACTCGCAAGTGCACAGCCGCGCCGATTCCATTGCTGAAAAAATGCTTTTAGCAATTAATCAAGATGACTATGCTTCTTTTACTGCCGACTTGGATCAATCTTTAAAAACCGTTTTAACTGAAAGTGAGTTTCATAATTACAGCGCCTACATCAAGAGCAACTATGGAACCTACGAATCAAAGGTGTTCGTAAATGCGATTAAGAGCCAGAACTCAGTAATTGTTTTATACGGTCTAAAATTCCTCCCGGGAAAAGCCGGCTATCTGGAATTGTACTTTGGCCAGAGTGACGGTTTGGGACCGGTAATCAGTTATGAAATACGTCCTCCGATTAATCGTTAATGGTGTCTTACAGATACTAATCAATTAAAATGATAGCGTTTTAGTGCTATTTGTCTTTCTTGTAGTTTACCAAATAAACA
>JBEHWI010000045.1:0-21548 GCA_040217815.1 Syntrophomonadaceae bacterium
GCTATGCAGGGTTATCTTTATACCATAACCGCTTTTGATGATACAGCCAAAACATTAACTCTGAATGATGTAGTGGGTTTGGCCGTGGGCGATCTGATAACCGTAAAAGCAAATGATACAAAAGCAGTTGAAGATATACCAATCGCGGCTATTGTAGGGAATGTCATAACGTTGACTACCACAGCAACTATAGACGCATCCTGGAAGTATGCTATCAAACAGGATACAGGTGCACTATCCCCAATCCATGCCGAAGGCGGCAACACCATTGCCAGTGGTGTTTATTCCCATGCCGAAGGCCAAGAAACTGTCGCCAGCGGTTGGGCCTCCCATGCCGAAGGAACATACACCACCGCCAGCGGCCAATTTTCCCATGTTGAGGGAGAGGAAACCATCGCTAGCGGGTATACTTCTCATGCGGAAGGTGTTTTTACTTCCGCCAGCGGTTCTGCCTCCCATGCGGAAGGCGCCAATACTAAATCCAATGGCAGCTTTTCTCATGCCGAAGGTGGTGTTACCCTGGCTAAAACCAATTATACTCATGTTGAAGGTCAGTATTCCCTGGCTATGCAAGGCAGGCTATACACTATTACCAGTTTTGATGACCCAACTAAAACGTTGACTTTAAATAATATAACAGGATTATCGGTTAGCGATTTGATAACTGTAAAAATCTCCTCTTCTCCAACCCTGGATAACGTTCAAATTACAGCAATCGTCGGCAATACCATTACCATCAATACAACTGCTACTATCGACTCCAGCTGGAAATATGTTGTTAAAGAAGATACCGGTACCCAACATTCTATTCATGCCGAGGGCAGCAACACGGTTGCCAGTGGTGCGTATTCCCATTCCCAAGGTGATGGTACTGTAGCCAGCGGCACAGCCTCCCATGCCGAAGGAGGCAACACCACCGCTAACGAAAGGTATTCTCATGCCGAAGGATACAGCACGACCGCCAGCGGCTATTACTCCCATACCGAAGGATACGGCACGACCACCGGCGGACACGCTGCCCATGCTGAAGGAACCAACACGACCGCCAGCGGCTATTACTCCCATGCCGAAGGAAACGGCACCACCGCCAGCGCCTATTACTCCCATGCTGAAGGATACAGCACGATCGCCAGCGGAAACGCCTGCCATGCAGAAGGAAACAGCACGACCGCCAGCGGTTATTACTCCCATGCTGAAGGTCAAAACGCCCAGGCCGTTGGTTCCACCTCCCACTGCGAAGGCAGTTCAACAAACGCTACCGGGGAAAACTCTCATGCCGAAGGTTCCAACACCAGGGCGATTGGCAATTCCTCTCATGCAGAGGGGAACAACTCCTGGACCGGAGATAGAACCACTCCCGACCCGTCAGCCTCTCAATACGCGCATGCAGAAGGAAACGGAACCACTGCCAGCGGCTATGCATCTCATGCTGAAGGGGTTCTCACTTTCGCCAGTCAAACCGGGTCCCATGCCGAAGGGTACAACACTACCGCCAGTGGTCTAACATCCCATGCTGAAGGGTACTTCACCGACGCCAGTGGCAGTTACTCCCATGCCGAGGGATATGCTACTAATGCGTTCTATGATGGTTCCCATATTATGGGTCAATACGGCGCTGCCAGCGAAGCCTATTCCTGGTTCATTGCCAACGGCAATTCCAGTTCCCCTGGGTTAGGGGCCAAGTGGCTGGCTTCCACCGGAAGTATGTACGTGGACGGCAGCTTTATCCCGGGTGGTGCCGACTATGCTGAAATGTTTGAAACCGTGGATGGCAATTCCATTGAACCGGGGTATTTTGTAACTTTAATAGATGAAAAAATTTGTAGAGCCGGTTCACCCGATGACTATATCCTAGGTATTACCAGCTCCAATCCGTCGGTCGTTGGTGATGGCGGGGAAATGCGGTGGAAGGCAAAGTATTTAACCGATGAGTGGGGGCGGATATTAAAACACGAAGTAATAATTCCGGCTGTGGTTGACCAAGATGGCAACACCATCATTCCGGAAAAAAGTGAAGTGCAGCCGATATTAAACCCGGACTACGATAAAACCAGACAATATATTCCCCGCCGCCTGCGTCCGGAATGGGTTGCGGTTGGTTTAATAGGCAAGATTCTGGTCAGAGACGACGGAAGCTGCGAAGCCAGTGGATATTGTCAGCCTGATGCAAGCGGCACAGCCACCAGGGCCGAGCAGGGCTACCGGGTGTTGAAGCGTACCGGGCCGAATCAAATTCTTATTCTATTTAAATGACAAAAGGACTATGCAGGTTCAGGATATTGACAGCCAGGTGGGGAAGGGCGCAGACCCTTCCTTTATGCTGTACCGGTACCATTGCGGTTATAGTTAATTAGCCTTTACCGATAATAAAAAGCCGTTTTCTAATAATTTATTGTAGAAATATAACAGGCGCCCTTAAAGATAATAGCTTCCCTGATTTTTATATTTTATCTGGTAAGTTGGTTAGATGAGCGAACTCCGGTATGATGATGGACAGCCTGATATCCCCATTAATAACTGAAGTGTAAGCTGCAAGAACTCCCTGGTTTTAACTGGAATAAAATGTTATGAGCTAACAAAAGGAAGTGATTGCCATGTCAAACGGAACTTGTCAGGCTCCGGGATGTAATACTAATGCGACCGGAACCTGCGCCTGTGCAGCGGGCCAAAACACACTGGCCAGCGGGCAGGCTTCTTTTGCCGAGGGTTTTAATACCATTGCTTCGGGGTTTGCCGCTCATTCCGAGGGCCAGGATACAACCGCCAGCGGCGGCTCCTCCCATGCCGAGGGTTATTTAAGCCTGGCTACCGGTGATGTAGCACATGCTGAAGGGCATCGGAACCTGAGCTCCAACTGGGCCTCCCACGTTGAGGGTTCCTCTTGCATCGCCAGTGGAGGATCGTCGCATGCCGAAGGCGCTGGTACCAATGCCGCCGGCCCGTGGTCTCATGCCGAGGGATATGAAGCTTCTGCCAGCGGGGATGTAGCCCATGCCCAGGGATACCAGTCGGCCGCCGAGGGCAGCCATTCCCATGCGGAAGGCAGCAACACACGTGCTGCCCGTCTGGCTTCCCACGCTGAAGGAATATCAACTATAGCAGATGGAGACGGAGCCCACTCCGAAGGAATGAATACTCAAGCCAATGCTGATCACGCTCATGCTCAGGGTGTATCAACTATCGCGGCCGGAGTCAGTTCTCATGCAGAGGGCCAGGAAACCCTGGCTGCCGGTGACAATTCCCACGCTGAAGGTCATTCAACTACCGCGGGGGAAGACAATACACATGCTGAAGGTAGCGGAACTACTGCGGGGGGCTTAAGCTCTCATGCCGAAGGCAATAATACGGTTTCCTTCGGTGTATATTCTCACGCGGAAGGAAACAATACTACGGCGCATGGATATAACTCCCACTCGGAAGGTGACTCCACCCTGGCCAAAACCGATTATACCCACGCTGAAGGCCAGTATTCCCTGGCCATGCAGGGTACTCTATTCACTATTACCGGTTTTGACGATACAGCCAAGACTTTAACCTTGAATACTACTGTAGGATTAGTGGTAGGGGACTTTATAACTGTCAAAATAATCTTTGCACCGCCCCTGGATGATATTCAAATTACGGCTATCACCGGAAATACCATCACTATAAATACAACTGCTACTATCGGACCTACCTGGGCATACGTGATTATAGAAGATGGTGGGCTACAATATCCTATTCATGCCGAGGGGAGCAACACTCTGGCTACAGCTGCGTATTCCCATGTCGAAGGCTATTTGAGCTTAGCTTCCGGCCTTGCCTCTCATGCCGAGGGCGATGACACCAGCTCAATAGGCCAGGGCTCCCATTCTGAAGGCGGCGAAGCCCAGGCCATTGGCGACTATTCCCATGCCGAAGGTCAAAATACCTGGACTGGTGATAGAACTACTCCAAATCCCTCTGCCTCGGCCCACGCACATGCCGAAGGATTCAGCACCACGGCCAGCGGGAATGCATCGCATGCCGAAGGATTCCAGACCCTGGCCCAGGGAGGCAATTCGCATGCCGAAGGTTCGGGAAATAACGCCCGTGGCGTTTCTTCGCATGCCGAAGGCCTCAGCACCAACTCAAATGGCACCGCATCTCATTCCGAAGGCACCGGTACGATTGCCAATGCTGACCTGTCCCATGCTGAAGGCCAAAACACGCAAGCCGCTGGCGTAGCCTCCCACTCCGAAGGTTTTACTACCAGGGCCAATGCCAACTACTCGCATGCGGAGGGCAACACCACTACTGCCGGGGGAGTAGGTTCTCATGCTGAAGGCAATAATACCTCAGCCGGTGGGGCTAATTCCCACGCCGAAGGTGGTTTTACCACTGCCAATGCGGCCAGTTCTCATGTTGAAGGAGATGGCAGTATTGCCGATGGACGTGGCGCCCATGCCGAAGGCGGTGGTACGCGGGCGGTAGGCCATTACTCCCATGCCGAAGGCAGCGATACCTGGACCGGGGACCGGACGTCACCTGATCCCATTGCATCGTCGTACTCCCATGCTGAAGGCAATGCCACTACCGCCTCCGGGATCAGCTCCCATGCGGAAGGCTATACTACAGTGGCTTCGGGCAGGTACAGTCATGCGGAAGGATTTGAAACCCAGGCTTCCGGATATGCTGCCCACAGTGAAGGAGATTCCACCAACGCCAGCGGGGGACGTTCCCATGCCGAAGGCGCCGGGACAACGGCCAGTAATTATTATTCACATGCTGAAGGAACTTCAACCACTGCCAGCGGGCTGGGGGCGCATGCTGAAGGTGCGGTTACTACTGCTTCAGGCCAGAACTCGCACGCGGAGGGGCAAAACACCATAGCCAGCGGCTATACCTCCCACGCGGAAGGTGCTGATTGCAGTGCGGCTGGTTTCTCCTCCCATGCTGAAGGCCAGATGAACCTGGCCAGATCGGATGTCTCCCACGCGGAAGGCTGTTCAACTCTGGCTATGACGGGAACTCTTTATACCATATTAGCACGTGATGATACAGCCAAGACCCTGACTCTGAATACCGTGGTCGGTCTTGCGGTTGGCGACCTCGTAACCGCCAAGGTGAATGGATTTTCTGCCGTTGACGATATACCTATAACCAATATCAGCGGCAATACTATTACTCTTAATACTACCCAATATATTAGCGAGTACTGGGTTTATGTAATCAAGTTGGATCCCGCCCCGCTGCAACCCGTCCATGCAGAAGGATACAACACTATTGCTTCAGGCGCCTATGCCCATGCCGAGGGCCTGGGCACTGTTGCCAGCTACCCGGGCTCCCATGTAATGGGGAGATTCGGGACGGCCGAGGAAGCCTACTCCTGGTTTATCGGAAACGGTTTGTACGCTTCGGCCCCCGCCCTGGGCGCCAAGTGGTTAAATTCCAATGGAAACATGTATGTGGATGGCTCCTTTATCCCGGGCGGAGCCGACTATGCCGAGATGTTTGAGACCTTGGAGGGCATCACCATAGAACCGGGGTATTTTGTGACATTGAATGGCAAGAAGGTTCGAAAAGCCAACTCCTCTGATAATTTTATTCTGGGCATCACCAGTTCTAATCCCTCACTAGTCGGCAATGGCGGAGAACTGCGCTGGAAAGGCAAATTCTTGACTGATGAATGGGGAAGGAACCAAAAACACGAAGTAACCATTCCCGCGGTAAGCGATGAGGAAGGGAAAATTATCGTCCCTGAACGCACCGAGGTGCAACCGATCTTAAATCCGGAATACGACCCGAACCGAGAATACGTACCCCGGCGCCTGCGCCCGGAATGGGTGGCGGTAGGCCTGGTCGGGCAGATCTTGGTGAGAGACGACGGGAGCTGTAAAGTTGACGGGTATTGCCTGCCTAATGAAAATGGCATAGCCACCCGGGCCGATAAAGGCTACCGTGTATTGGAACGTACAGGCTCGAATCAAATACTAGTATTATTCAGGTAGAAAAGGGCTTGGATATATAGGGGAAGGGCTAAGTCCTTCCCCTCAGCCATTGTGTTCGGTGCAGCTTAAGAAAATTGTAAGGAATCGGAATGACTGATAGTAACAATTCCTAGCTATCATAACCTTAAATGTAAAAATGAAGGGTGTGATATAATTTGAACGATTCCATTAACAGGAGTGATACTGCTTGAATATCCTGGTCTGCGATGACGATAAAGAGATAGCCGAAGCCATAAAGATTTACCTGGAAAACGAAGGATACATGGTGTTAAAAGCTTTTAACGGCCTGGAGGCTTTGCGGCTTCTTGAGGACCATGATATACACCTGGTGATTATGGACATTATGATGCCGCAGATGGATGGAATTCGGGCCACACTCAAGATCCGCGAGGACAAAAACATACCGGTTATAATGCTTTCAGCTAAATCCGAGGACACCGACAAAATAATCGGCCTGAATATGGGGGCCGACGATTATATGACCAAGCCCTTCAACCCGCTGGAGTTGATCGCCCGCGTAAAATCGCAGCTCAGACGGTACACGACCCTGGGCAGCCTGGAGGTTAAAAACAGCGTCTATCAATCCGGCGGACTGGTGGTTGACGATGAAACCAAGCAGGTAATGGTTGACGGCGAAGAGGTAAAACTCACCCCGGTGCAGTACAAGATTTTGAAGCTTCTCATCGCCAATGCCGGGCGGGTGTATTCCATAGATCAGATCTATGAAAATGTCTGGAACGAGGCGGCTTTCAACTCGGAAAACACGGTGGCCGTCCATATAAGAAGAATAAGGGAGAAAATTGAATTGAATCCCAAAGAGCCTAAATACCTGAAGGTGGTGTGGGGAATTGGATATAAAGTTGAAAAAATATAGCCAGTCACGGGCAGTGAGGTTTGCTGCCTTTGTTATAGCAGTGCTTTGTTTTTCAGGCATCATAAGCACATTTTACAATATCGGGGTAACGCAGGAGCTTTCTTTTAGTACTGCCTTTGAAGACAGTTATTATCAAAGCCAGGATTGCCAGCAGGACTACACCAACATAATTTCAAACCTTTTTTATATAAACCAGCAATATGTAAGTGAACAGTATATCCAGAGCGGCGCAACCCTTGATAAACAAAAACTGGCTGAAGAAGAGAACCAGCTGTTTAGAGATTTTGTGGAGAACTCCCGAAGCTATAATCCTAATCTGACTGAAGTGGAAAACTACCAGGTTTTTAAGGAAGTCTACGCCAATGAAATCGCGAACATTAAGACTAATTTGATAAAAAAGGATTTGATGAATTATCGCGCGATATTGCGCAACCTCGATAGCAATAAAGGAGTTTTCTATTTGGCCCAAACCGAATACGGTCAGGTAACCAACAGTGATATTAAGTTCAAGGAATACTTCAAATCATTTCCCAGTTATGTTGTATTGGACAGCACTGAATATAATGTTTATGCACCGGAAATCAAGAATGGAGACCGTATAAGCCGGATTACATCTCAGGCCTACCAGTTGGGCCCCGAAGATGCCATTTATGTTGCCTTTACCCCGGACTACTTAAATTCCCGCGTTGCGCAGTGGTCACAAGATAAAGCGATTGTAATAAACGGCCTCTACAGGGTGGCCGGCTTATCTCTGATCTTCGCCCTGGCCTTCATGTTTCTGATATTGGCAACGGGAAAAAAGTCCGAGGACCAGGGAGCTGCAGAACCGTGTTTCGTCGACCGGATTTACAACGATATAAAAATAATCCTCTGTATAGTGCTGCTTTGCATGTGGTTTGCACTTCTGAACGAAAGAAGCCTGTACCCCTATTGGGGAATGGTATTCTCGCTTACTTTCGTATTATTTACTCCTGGTTTAACCTTGTTTTTATCCATGGTCAGACACTTTAAAAATAAAACTTTCCTGAAGCACACCGCAATTTATACGGTGTTTTATAAGATTTTCAGCTTTGTCAGGGACGTCTACAACAACGGCAGCCTGGCCGTGAAGATTTTATTGATCGTAATAGTCTATCCGGTATTGGCAGCCTTGACCTTCTTCATGTTTCCGATTACGCTGGGCCTGGCGGCCTGGCTTGCCCTGAAACGGGTCAAAGAGTTTAAAGCTATCAGCGAAGGCGTCAAGCTGGTTAAAGATGGGGACATCGGTCATAAAATAGACGTACCGGGAGACGGGGAGTTTGCCCGCCTGGCCTCTGACATAAACAGCATAACCGACGGGTTGGGCAAAGCAGTTGAAAACGGAATAAAAAGTGAACGCTTGAAAAGCGAACTGATAAGCAACGTATCACATGATATCAGAACTCCGCTGACCTCGATCATAACCTATATTGATCTGCTGAAAAACGAAAAGGATCCTGCCAGGGTTGAGGAATACATTGAGGTAATCGACCAGAAGGCGCAGCGCCTGAAACTGCTGACCGACGACCTGTTTGAAGCGGCCAAGGCTACCAGCGGCAGCATCCCGGTATGCCTTGAGAATATTGAAATTGTGTCCCTGCTCAAGCAGGGCTTGGGTGAAATGGATGATAAGATTCAGGAGCGCAGGCTGGAATTCAAGCTCAACTACGGCCAGGATAAACTGAACGTTAAAGCAGACGGTAAACTACTGTGGAGGGCGATCGAGAACCTGTTTTCTAACATACTGAAATACGCCCTGGAGGGCTCACGGGTATATATCGATGTTATTGATTTGGGGAATTCGGCGCAGGTGGTTATCAAGAACATTTCGGCCTATGAACTCAATATATCAGCCGAGGAGCTGATGGAGCGATTTGCCAGGGGAGATGAATCACGCAGCAGCCAGGGCAGCGGTCTGGGTTTGTCCATTGCCCGAAGCCTGCTCGAAATCCAGCAAGGCAGCCTCAACATCGAGGTTGACGGAGATCTTTTTAAAGCTATCATTCAAATAGGCAAAGCAGAATAGGGCTAAAACACTGCTACTGACTTTTGCCTGAAGACAATAAAATATACGCAATAAAGCAAATCCCCCGCCATTCAGGAATGGCGGGGGCGTTTTATCTAAGTTACATTGCCACTAAAATCTATAACATTTATGTGCTGACCGGGCGCAGCATCTCGATCAACCAGCGGTCTTGCCGTTCATTGGGCCGCCGTTGGTTCTGTTAATCGGCTTTACCCTGCAGCCGGGCAATCAACCTCTCAGGATTGGGCACGGTGCCCAACTGATAGTTTTGCCCGTCTTTGGTGAACTGGATAATATCTCCCGTTGCAATAGCCTCAGCTAAAAACTGCTCCGGGGTGATGTCAGGCTTTACCTGGCAGCACAGCGCATATAGACCGGCCAGGTAGGGAGCCGTCCAGCTAAGACCTCCGCTTCTAAAGAATACATAGTCGTCGGTTCCGGTGCGACTGGCGGTGCTTCTACTATCCATTGGGAGCCAGAGGGTTTTTTGGATGTCGAATTTATCTAAATTCTTATAGTAAAAAGGCTGTAGAAATAGCCCTAACTGGTAGCTGTCGAGTTTATCGGGATCTTTCTGGGGAGCCCTTTCCAGACCTGCTAAATCAACTCCAAAGTAGTTGCTCATCACCGTCGAGACAACTAGTATCCCTTCACTCTTAGCCCTGTTTACAGAGGCATCAATTTCCTTATAGCCCCTGAAGTCAGGCTTCCATCCTATGGACATGGACATGACCCTGATTTTTTGATCCGGAGGAAGGGTTTTATTTATTTCAACAATCCGGTCCACCGCTTCCGCCAGATAAGTTAAATCGAGGTAACTTTGGGTAAGTGCCCGAAAAACAGTGGGACTCTCGTTGGCTACAGCAATGTAGTAGAGATTGGCATCAGGAGCAACTCCAACGCTCTTGCCGACCGCTATGGAGCTGACAGCTGAGCCGTGATTGGAAACCCCGCGCCCGTAACTCGCGTGGATCTCTTCATAGAACTTCAGGTTGTCTTTATACTCTTTATGGTCGGTCAAGAGCAGTTCGTCAAAGATAGCGATGCCCACTCCCTTACCGGTAATGCCATTTTGATGGAGTTTCCTAATATTAAGTCCTGGATTCTTACCTGTTTCCATAATCAGGGCGGGATTGAACTCAACAGGTAAGGAAGCAGGCCATATGGTTTTGCTGTCAAAACTGGCATAGGAAAGGTCCCTTAGCCGGCCCGTCAGATCCAAACCAGACGCGTCAGCGCCGATTAATTCCACCTGGAAGCTGTTTTGCGGGGTTTTTTCATCATATACGGGCAGCATGTCCAGCTTGCGAATTTCATTTGCCGGCGGGCGGGCTATAGCTATACCGGCATTCCCATTAACTCTTATGGTTTGATAGGAGCTAAGCGGGTAAAAAAAGATCCCTGCCAGTATGAGTCCTATAACGACGAGGCTGACAACCAGCGATTTTTTGGGCCGTCTTTTGGCGTTGTCCGACATTGTAAACCCTCCCAAAATTGTGCCGGTTTTCCCTCTTTTATTCCGAAGAATTAGGCGTTCCCTGGTGAAATAGGATCTGCCACCGGCTGCCCTGCGCTCTCCAGATGGAACTGCGCAAAGAAATTTTTTCGATTTCTCTGCCATTAACTCGATTTTCTTGAACCAGGCGGTAGGTCACCAGGGCTATAAGCGGGGTTATCAATCTTAGTTCAAAATCGCTTATACGGCTTTCCCGCAGGGATGAAGTCATCAAAGCCTCGATAGTATCTTGCTTGTCATAGGTACGGCCTGAACTACCAATCTCTATAAAGTCATCAGCCAGAAGCTCACCCAGTTCTTGCGGCGACTTTCGCAGGTCCGTCTGCAAAAGCATCTCTTCCAGCTTAAAGAGCGTCTTTTTAGTAATCTCCAGGTCCATATGTCCACCTCAAATCTACTGCTTTAATCCTTACAGCTGATAAGTTGGGCTGTTTTGGTCGACCTCTATGAATATGCTTTAAGCCATGCTATCTGGGGGCAAGGCTTAATAAACAAATATGGGCCGTCAACCGGCCCTGGTTCAATACATATATAGTATTTTTGTTTATTATATAGCAAAATAAGGTAAATAGTTAGTTCCAGGATTCATCTCTGGCCGAAAGTGCAGCAAAATAGCACACGGATGCGAGCTGCCGGTTTTCGTTGGAATCAGATAGGGGGGATATTTAATGAAGACGTTGGTTATTGTGACCCATCCCCATATGGAAAAATCGCGCATCAACAAACGCTGGGTGGAGGAACTCAAGAAGTATCCCGATCAGATAACCGTCAAGCAGCTCTATCAAGAGTATCCTGATGAAAAATTCGATATCAAAAGAGAACAGCGACTGCTTCTGGAACATGGTCGAATTGTATTACAATTCCCCTTCTACTGGTACAGCGGACCCTACCTTCTGCAAAAATGGGAGGAGCAGGTTTTGGCCTTTGGTTGGGCCTATGGGCCGGGCGGCACCAGACTGCACGGGAAAGAGCTGGTTCTGGCAGTATCTACCGGGGGAGCGGAAACATCCTACCGGGGAGATGGCTATAACAATTTTACAATGAATGAACTCCTGAAGCCTTTTCAAAATATGGCCAGCCTGGTCGGGTTTAAGTACCTGAGCCCGTTTATCTTTCACGGCGCCAAATCAGCCAGTGATGAAGATATAGAGCAAAGCGCACCCCGCTATATTATGCACATCCTCAATATTCAGCTGGAGTATCAGCCCATTTAGGGTTTAATAAGCTCAATAGATTTGTAATAATTCCCCTAAAGCCACTTAACCGAGGCCAGTTCACGCTTGATGCCCCTCTGATAGCGGTACTTGGGGTAGCCCAGGATCATCGCGGTTACCACCTCGTGATCCGGAGGCAGACTGATCATTTTTTGCAGTTCCGGAGTTTTGTTAAAGGGGACCGGAATGAGCGAAATGGACGTTGCCCCCAATCCCAGGGAATGAGCGGCTAAAAGGCCGTAGGTCATGGCAATGTAGGCGTCCTGGGTATGATGCTCCGCCAACCGGTGGGCGTGAAACAGGATCATGGCCGGCGCCCCCCGAGTTATTTCATCTATGCCGCCGGATTTCATACTGGGGACTCTTTGCTCCATAATGGGGATCATATGCCCCTTAACAGTTGCGAATTGCTCTGCTCCGGCGTCCTTCTTGATCAAATAGCGCATCACCGGGTTCTTCATCCATTTGAGCATATTTCCATAGAATTCAACCATTAAGGGAATCATCTGCTCGATTGTAGCACGGTTTTGAATGATAGTTAAAGCTGTCTTGTGAGGTGGAAAGCCCATCGGAGCCAGGGCTATGGCGTCAACGATCTTCTGGAGAAGATCAGCCGGAACCGGTTTATCCTTGAAATTGCGAATTGATCTACGGGCGGAAATGAAGTTGAAGAAGGAATCAAATTCAAGTTTTTCCGGGGTTAAGTCCAGAAAGTCACGATCGTAGGCAAGATCATCCATCTGTATCGACTTATGGGGGCATACAGCCATGCACTGCCCGCAATGAATGCAGATTTGGGCCCGCTTCTGGTTTATCTCCGGATATTGCCCTTTTTCCCAGCCAATAACCCGGGACGGGCAAACTTGGGCGCAAAAACCGCATTTGGTACAGGTTTCGTAGTTAACGATCATTTCAGTCATTTAATTCTCTCCCTTTTCTTTCACAAGCAGAATATTGACGAAAGACCAGCAGAAACTCTCAATAGTTTGTTCGAGGTTAAATCGATCACCTACTGCTAAATACCATAAACAACCATCCAGAGCAGAAACTAAAGTCAAAGCCTGGGATTTGGCATCATGAACTATTAGCTCTCCATCCTGTTCTCCCTTTAAATAGAGCCTTTCAAAGAAAATGGTGTATTCATTAACATAATCCGAATACATCTCACCCAGTTCAGGTGATTCTAAAACCTTGGTCATGGAAAGAAAGAAAAATAGCAAATTGCGAGGACGCGCCACCAGGTAGCTTAAATAGTGTTTGATATAGAAACAAAGAGAATCGGACGCTCTTTCAAAACTACTGGCATTATGCATAATGTTTTTAATCGGGTCCAGCAAGAAACGGTTGGCCTGAAGAAGCACCTCATCCTTATTGCGAAAGTGGTGGTAAAGTCCGCCTTTCGTAAGGCCTGCCCGCCGGGCGATTGCCTCCATAGATGTTTTCTCAAATCCGTTTTCTAAAAACTCCTGTACAGCGGCCTCAACAATATCATTAATTCTTTTATCCCGGGGCTCTTTATTAGTCATATAGATATTTTCCTCCATACATACCGACCGTCGGTATGTATAATATAACAAAGTGTCCTGCTATAGTCAATAATTGAATAACCCTTTTTAAACGTTCTGACAGATTCTTTGGAAAAGCGTAAGGGAGATGGACGTTGCCCCCAAAGCAATAATGATTATGTGGGCGTTGGCAGAAGCGGCTTTTATATAAGCAGACGCAAAAACCGATCCGCTGACGGGATAATTTCGGCTGTCTGAACCGGTTGCCCATCGACCAGGATAGTGTAAGTACCCCGGGGGAGATTCCTTAAGCGGAACATGCCGTCAGTGTCCAAAGAGATAAGGGTGGGAACATTGGTCTTGGTAGTATAGATTCCTTTAATTTCATCATTTATCTGGGCAGACACGGTCGCACCACCGACAGGCAGCCCGCTTTCCTGGTTTACAACCTGCCCGTAAAAAGAACCTCGCCCTTTAACCCGCCTGATTCCTCTAAGAACCTTTACGGCATGGCCTGCATTTAACAAACCGTATCCTTTAAAGGGGCTCCATGCTTTGGGTTTGTTATCATCAGGCTTCCTCCCGTGAGGTCGTGCACTTTGCTCGATGATTTGGATCACTTCTTGATTGCTTAAGGATGGTTTTAAGGCCAGTTGAAGGGCGGCAACGCCGCTTACAAAGGGTGCCGAGGCTGAGGTTCCCGATCCGGCGTCGTAATTGAGGAAACTAAAAAAGGGCACCGGATAGCCCGGTACCGTGGCGAGAATTGCCAGCCCCGGCGATGCCACCCCCATGTCCACTCCCCAGCTTGAGAATACCGTTAAAACATTTGACCTGTTGGTGGCGGAAACAGCCACGACATAGTTGTTTCCCGCAGGATATTGCACCTGCTCGTTGCCGCTGTTTCCAGAGGAAGCTACATTCACCACCCCGTTGTTCCATGCCAGATCTAAAGCTTCCTGTAGTCCAAGCGAGTAGTGCTCCAGGCCAAAGCTCATATTTATGACTTTGGCTCCTTTTTGCACGGCATAGATGATAGCATTGATAACCGCTATAAGGGTTATAAATTCGTCTCCTACTTTGATAGGCATAATGCTGGCGGTATTAAAGCTGGTACCCGCCACCCCTTTTTTATTATTTGTTACTGCTGCTGCAATCCCGGCCGTCCATGTGCCATGCCCGAGCCGGTCTATATAATCTTCAGGATCATCCGAACTAAAGTTCATGGGCTCGACAATTTTGGCTGCCAGGTCGGGATGATTAGGGTCAATCCCCGAATCAATAAGGGCGATCTTTAATGAGAATGATGCTTTTATGGCAAAATTCCAGGCGGGTTCGGGATTTATCCGCCGCAGTCCCCACTGACGTATAAGCCCCTCTGAAGTCCGGGTCCTTTTACTATAAAAAGGGTCATTGGGAATGAAATCATAATGCAGGTAATAATTCGGCTCAGCGAAAATGACATCGCTGGAGCTCGAATATTGGTTTATATACTCCATTTCGCTGCCTGGAGCTATAGTTACACAATGTATATTCAGTTCTGGAATATGTTGAATAGGTATTGCTCCCATTGATGCATGGATCTTTAAGGACTGCCGGCTAGTAACCCGGGGATTGAACTTGACAATCAACTTGCCGGGTTCGAAATCCGCTGTTGGTACAGTTATACCGAAATTTAGCATCAAAAACTCTCCTCGTTTTTATTTCCAGAATTCAATTGGGTTAAAGTGTAATCAGCCTGCAAGATATATTATGAGAGTGGATTCAAGGTGGCAACATAATAGGGATAACAAAAGGGCTGCCATTGAGACCGCACTTTGAAGTTGCCTGGTTAGTGGGCAAACACGTGTATTATTTCCTTCCAAAGCAGCAAAATATCGTTGAGGTGGTTGTAATGATTAAATGCAATGTGGGAAGAACTGAGCAGAAAATACGCATTGGAGCAGGTCTAGTAATAATTGCGTTGGGTGCTTATTATAACAGCCTGTGGGGCTTAATCGGTGTAGTGCCGATAATAACCGGGGCTGTACGCTATTGCCCGGCCAGTGCTATTTTAGGAGTTTCAACCTGTGAAGACGACAGCATAGTTGATTAAAAATCTGAAAATTAAAGTACTTGCACCTGCCGTAAAAGATGCACCTAAATTTCTATAGCCTTATCCGGATTTTTTCCCGGTCATTTCAGCGATGTCTATTCGTATAACGCAGGTTTTGTCCAGGGTGGAAGAGGGGTATGCGAAGTCTCCGGCTCCTGAATATTTGGACATTATCAGGTCTAAAGCGTGCTTTTTTTCTTCGGGGGTTTCGATAAAACAGGCTCTGCCGCTTCCAATCAGGCTTAGATATTTGGCCCCCCAATTGCAGGGCGATTCACCCGCTATTATTTCTGTGTTTAAATCGGTTTGAAACGCCACCCGACTGTTCCTCTCCAGGATGGAAATCTTGCGTCCTTCCATAGCAGAATGAAGATATATTCGGCCCGGTTCCCAGCCAAAATTCATGGCCACGATATAAGGCATATGTTCATCACACATGGCAATCCTTATAGCTGGAGCTTGCTCCAGGATATATTGGACGATTTCAGGCTCTGCAACCTCTTTATCTTTCCTTCTCAAACCTGCACCCCCTGTGTCCCGCATTAGTATAGTGCCTTATAATAAAGACAATTAAACCATAATATGCCATTGTATTCAATTGATCAGATTTTGCAGTGTTTCTTTGGAAGAGGGGAGGAGTGCTTAAGTGATAATTGAAGATTTGACGCCGGAATATGAGAGTTTATACTGCGTTTGTATGGAGGACTGGTCGGAAGAAATGGCCGAGGCCGGAGATCACAAAGAGAAGTGGTATTGTCGCATGAAAGATAGGGGCTTACGAGTTAAATTGGCCAAAGACGACCATGGAGAGGTAGGGGGGATGATTCAATACCTCCCTATTGAGCAGTCATTTGTAGACGGACGGGATCTTTACTTTGTGCTCTGTATATTTGTGCATGGACATAAGAAAGGAAGAGGCGATTTTAGTAAAAGGGGAATGGGCCAGGCTTTGTTAAAGGCCGCCGAAGAAGATGCAAGGGGTCTGGGAGCCAGGGGAGTGGTTGTATGGGGGCTGATTATTCCTGCTTTTATGCGAGCTTCCTGGTTCAAACGACAGGGTTACATAAAAGTTGATAGAATGGGAATACAGGCTCTTTTGTGGAAGCCTTTTAGTGATGATGCTGTGCCTCCTCGCTGGATTCATCAGAAAAAGAAGCCCGAGTTGATCACGGGCAAGGTAACCGTTTCCGGGTTCATAAATGGCTGGTGCCCGGCGCAGAACATTGCCTTCGAAAGGGCCAAAAGGGCTGCCGGGGAGTTTCCCAACCAGGTTGAATTCATCCAATATGACACTCATGAGCGGGAAACCTTTCTAAATTGGGGGATTTCCGATGCTCTATTTGTGGATAAGAAAGCAGTATGGACCGGCCCGCCGCCTTCTTATGAGAAGATAAAACGGATTATTGAGAAGAGAGTTAAAAACCTTAAATAAAACGGGATTCCGAAACTCTTTCACCAAATTGTGGTTTTTTCTGGCAAAATAGTAGCATGGAAAAAGTTTTGAAGTTTTGGAGAAAAACATTTAACAGTAAGGCTGGCCGAATATTAATTCCACTGCTGCCCGCCCTGGTAATTCTTGCGGCAGTACACGCTTACTCAGCCCAGGTCCAGTCTTCGGCTCCTGATGTCAGGAATGGAATACTAGATCTGTCTGGACGCGGCCCCGACCAATTGGGAGCTTTCAACCTTATCGGCCAGTGGGAATTTTATTGGGACAGGGTTTTGGATGCCCAGGAGATACACAGCGGCCAGGAACAATTTATCCTGGTTGAGGCTCCAGGGCAATGGACCGACCTGACCATGGATGGCCGCGAACTTCCGGCCTTCGGAAAAGCTACCTACCGGGTTCACGTGGTTGACGCCCCGGTGGGGGAGCGGCTGGCGGTGCGTATCCAAAACCAGGCCTCCGCTTATCGTTTCTATATAGACGATCGCCTTCTGGCCGCCAATGGAAATTTTGGCGATACAGCCGATGCCCTCATATCAGGTTACCGCCCCCAGTTCGCCGAATTCACCTGCCAGGCGGGAGACTTCGACCTGATTATGCAAGTCTCCAACCACGCTTATGCGGTTGGTGGTATGTGGGAGCCTATCAGATTCGGAACCGTTGAATCGATGTCCCGGGCTGATGACACTATTAAAATCGTTGAATATCTTACCATCGGCAGCCTGCTTATTATGGGTTTCGTTCTGGCTCTTATGTTTATCATAGTTCGTAAGGAAAAGGAAATGCTCATCCTGTGCGGGATAGGGCTTTGCGTTCTGTTGAACCTTTCGGAAAACGGCGATGCATTTATAAGCTACTTGTGGCCCGGGATGCCCATTGCAGGATTTGGCTGGATCGATTATTTGTCCCAGGGTTGGATACAGTTTTTCTTGTTCTATTTTCTATATGCGGTTTATCCGTCTCTGGTGAAACGTTGGCTGGTTCATATCTTGCTCATTTATTCTATCTGCATGACCGCCTTTGTTTTACTGGCTCCCTTTGAGGTAGCCGCCAGCACCTATCAGATCATGTATGTAATCCTTTTACTGGTTCTCTTGCTAAATGTTTTTTACGCGGCCCAGGCCGCCCTGTCAGGTTTCACTGGCGGCCGCTCCCTGCTGGCAGCTATGGCCTTAATCCTGTTTACCATGCTCTATGATGCACTGAGCGCCGACCTGTCTTTGGCGGTTTATTTCATGAACAGCTGGGCTCTGTGCTTCACCGTTCTGTTCCTGGTTCAATTCACGATCGTCGCCCGGCACTATAGAGAAGCCCAGCGCATCGAAATGGGCCTACTGAAAAGCCAGATTCGTCCTCATTTTGTCCACAACGCCCTGGCCACAATAATATCTATTTCCCGGAGAGACAGCGAACGCTCCCGGGAACTGCTCATGGACTTCAGCAGCTACCTGCGGGGCTGCTACGATTACGAGGGGGAAGACCTCATTCTCCTGGAGGAAGAACTCGATTTTGTCAGGGCTTATGCAGCCCTGGAGCAGGCCCGTTTTGGAGAAAAACTGAAGGTTGTGTACCAGATTGAAGTGAATAACATACTGGTTCCACCCCTGATCCTTCAGCCCCTGGTGGAAAACGCCTTTATCCATGGCTTGCGGGAGAAGGAGGAAGGGGGAATTGTTACCGTCTACGTGCTGCGCAGGAACGGCGGCATAGTTCGCCTGGGGGTGTGCGACGACGGAATGGGTTTACAGCCCCAAAGAAGCGTAAATGATGAGCGCCAGGGAATAGGAACCGCCAACATCAACCGGCGATTGGCCAGGCTTTATCATACCCGACTCGTTTATATCGTCCCCGAGGGTGGAGGTTGTGAAGTGTACATGGATATACCGATTATGGAGGTGAGCAGCGATGAAGGTTATGCTTATTGACGACGAAAAACCCGGCCTGGAGGAAATCGCCTACCTCCTGGGCAAATACCCAGACCTAGAAATCGCCGGGGCTTTTAACAATCCGCTGCACGCTCTGGAAGCCATGGGTGAGCTAAAGCCCGACGCGGTGTTCCTGGACATCGACATGCCTTATATGGACGGCCTGGAGCTAGCCCTGCGGATTCAGGCTCAATATGCCGGGATTATTATTGTATTTGTCACCGCCTACAGCAAATTCGCCCTGGATGCGTTCAAGGCCTACCCGCTGGACTACATTCTAAAGCCAATTAAAGAAGCCAGGCTGGAAGCGGCCGTAGAGCACATGAGAAAGCAGTACGCCCTCATGAACCCTAAAAACGCTTCTGTCCTTAATAATCTGAAAATAAATTGTTTTGGGAAATTTAATCTGACTTTGCCACGAGACTTCGAGGAGGTAAAATGGGGAACCCGACGGGTAAGGGAGCTCTTTCTTTACCTGGTGGACCGTTGCGGACAGCCGGCAACGCGCACCGAATTGCTTTTTACTATGTTTCCCGGACAGGAAGAAAAGAAAGCGGCCAACAATCTATATGTGACCACCTACAAGCTGCGCAGCCTTCTAGACCATCTAGACCCCGAGCGCCGGCTGGTAAAGCTCGGCGATAATTACTCCCTGGAGATTAACCCGGGAATATGTGATTATACTGACTTTATGACCTTTTCCCGGCAAAATCCGGTCATTGCTTCGGAAAACGCAGTTGCCGCCGCCAGGGTTTTGAATCTGTGCCAGGGCGGGTATCTGGAGGGGGAGGACTGCTCATGGGCGGTGGACAGCGCAGCTTTTTGCGAACTTGAATATGAGCGTATTGCCCTGGGGTTAGCCGGTGTTCACATCAGTGGGGGACGCGCACGGGAAGCCGAAAACATCCTGTCCAAACTGCTTCAAAAAAACCCCCTGTCAGATGAAGCCTATACGCTCCTGCTCGATATTCACATGAGAGACCGGAATGACAGGGCCTATGCGGCCAGGTACCTGGAATACGCCCGTATGCTTATGAAAGAATTCGGGGAAGAACCAGCTTCGGAATATACCTGCTATTATAATAAAGTCCGGGCGTAGATGAATCCTCTGTACCGCTTCCAAGAAGTTGTCATGCGCCGGCTATTGGCTGTCAGTATATAAAAAAGAATAGAGAATATTTAATAACACGCCTCAGATCAGCCGGAAGGCATATTGACCAGGGGCGCATTTTTGATTTTTACGGAGTTATAATGCTCCGCTTTTTTGTTTGGAATGGCTTAAATCATGAGTTTAAGAATTTTTAAGGCCATTATTTTACAGTAGTTATAATCCCCTCCTATTAGGAGTAAAAAACCACTCGGGAAATCTTTGGGAACAGGAGGTAAGTATATGTTTTTGAAGCTAAAAGGGTGCAGGCTCAACCTGGCGTTAACGGCAGCGCTGCTGATCTGCCTGCTTCTGCCCCCCGGAGCGGCACGGGCCGATGTGCCGGAACCACCTGCCGGCCTTGTTGTGATTGACTCTGATACCGCGTTTGTGGGGGTGGACGGCAGTGACTTTCAGGTAAGCTGGATCCCTTCCGTTTCCGCTACTGTCTACCGACAGGAGATCTATATTCTCCCACTGGGAATCGCCTTGGATCTTTCTAGCCAGACCCCGGCAGCATCCTTTGACGAAAATACCAGCCAGCAGTGGACCGGCAACTCCTCTCTCACCCAGGACAGTGCCAATCCCCGGGCGCCTCTGGCAGTTGGGGATTACACAGTCTATGTGGTGGTCAAAGACGCTTCCGGGTCGAATTACAGCAGCGCTACCATGACTGCCGGGAGCGAGACGCCCGCACTCAAAGTGGCGGGCAGCGCGACCGACAATTCTGTGACCATGGAAGAAGGCAACACCACGGTTTTGCTCAGTGACAACACCTGGAAAATTGCCTTGAGCAGCGGTGTTTTAAAAAGTGGGGCAGGAGATGATATTACCTCGGCAATAAGCATAAACGGTCTTCCCGGGGATTTAAAATGCGCTGCCGTCAATGGTGGAGCAAATAATATCATACTGACCGTATCCGGTGCCGCTTCTACTCCTGTAAGCAGCAAGACTGAGGCTTATGTAAGCATTTCCGGGAGCGCCGTCAGCGAAGCGGGCGCCGCGGATTCGGACCTTATCAGCGTCTGCCTGGAGCCGGCCAGTGCGCCTGTTATTGCGCCTCGGGCCGCATTATTGTTGGGTTCACCCCCGGCTCCAACGATCACCTATTCCTGGCAGCCTATCGGAGATTTCACCTATGACCTGTATAGCGATGGAACCGCCAAGGTAGTAAAATATACAGGCCCTACCGGGCCAGACCAGATTATCACCATCCCGGAGAAGGTAAACTATCCGGATTTGTCAGCCAGCTATACCGTTACCGCAATTGATCTTTCGGTATTTTACGAAAAAGAAATGAAATCGGTTACCGTACCTGCTGGCGTTACGACAATTCCTGCCTTCGAATTTGCCGGTTCGAGCGTTCAGAGCGTTGTCTTCAACGGCAACCTTTTGCATATTGACGCCAGGGCATTTGCCCTATGCAAAAGTCTGAGCTCGATCACTATTCCCAATACGGTCACCGACATTGGGGATTACGCGTTTGCGGAATGCACAAACCTAACTACGATCAGCGTCCCCAGCGGCGTCACCAGTATTGGCAATAACGCTTTTTATAAATGCAGCAGTCTGTCCACAGCATATTTCTGGGGTGCCAAACCGGCAACCTTTGGGAGCAACGTATTTACAGATACGGCTGCCGGTTTGAAATTGTATTACCACGTAAAACATGCAGCCAGCTGGTCCAGCTATTCGGATCCCAAACAGGCCTTTTGCCAATTGACTCTAGATTTAAACGACGGCAGCGGTACAACCAGCAACAGCTATGTTGATGTGGACAGCAGCGGGCATATCGCAGCCCCGGCTGAT
>JBEHWI010000046.1:0-20960 GCA_040217815.1 Syntrophomonadaceae bacterium
TCTGTACCAGTTGTTCCCGGTTTAGCGGGGGATTTTTTTAATTAACCACTATTTTTTTTTTTACACAAACCACGTCCCCGTGTAACCGAAAGAACGTCCCCGTGTAACCGTGTAACTCGTGTAACCGAAACAGCATAAGAGTGGGACTATGTTAACTGTCGTCTTTTATAAATGCGTATTGCATATCCGACAGCGATTGCACAAAAAGCCACAGGGACAATGAACAGGTATGCCTTTGAAGGTGAATATGGTGAGTTGTTCATAGCTCCCCCTGCCTTATAATAGCCTAAACTATCTGGATTATGTGATGCCCTATTAATCTCATTTATACTGTTAATAATATCTACAAGGGGTTTCTTTTCGTATTTTCTAATTCCAAGGTGCTGGCTGTCACGTACAGGTATAAGTTCATCTCCAGATTGATTTTGTATAATCAGGGCATATAATTGCCATTCGGGGTCATATACCAGCAATGGTGTAATTTCTCCCCTTATCTGGTTTGCTGCTTCCTTTATATCTTGATCAAAGCTTAAGTCGCTCACAATGTCAAAAATCTGCCACTTCCCCTGATATTGTTCAACAACGACAATACCAGCTGATCTATTGTTGATTATAATTGGAAAGATGTAGCCGCTATGCTTTATCGATTGGGTTTGTGACAGGCGAAAGAAGGGAACTCCATCACCTAACTTGGCAGTCGAGAAAGATTCACCATCTCTTAAGCCATAATTTTCTTTGGCTAGATTTAATCCTTCAGATTTGGTTTGGAATTGTGTTTCAATTGACGATTTTATATCATCACTATTAGTTATTTCACTTGAACTAGCAGCTATTGCGTAAAGAGAAGACGAAAAAACAAATGATAAGGCTAACAGTAGGGCCAGGAAGTTAAATTTAAGAATTCGCATATGAATTACCTCTTTTATGTGGTTACACCGGGACGTTCTTTGCGTAACGGTACTATGCTCTGTATATATTCATAGTGTTAAGTCCTGTAACTCGGGCTATTTGACGGAGTGTTACGCCTTCACTCGATTTAATTGTCCTAAGGATTGCATTGCGTTTTTTCTTTTCCATACCCTGAAACTTTCCAATTGGTTCACCGTCCATCAATGCTTCAATTTCAGCCTGTACTTCTCCATCGGTTTTTTTGCGTTTAATTGCCTCATCAAGGCAAACATCGTCGTATTCCTGCTTCATGAATTCCTGAAATGCTCCCATCGCTTTGATCCTGTTTTGATGAAAGATACTTAGAATATATTCAGTTTCAGTTAATCCTTTCGGATACTCTTCTCCGCCGATATAGGCATGAATACTGCTCCACCGGTACCCTTCCTGCTCTTGAACCAAACCTGCTTTCACAGGATTGTTGTGGATATATCGGATAACGGTTAATAGGTACTTGTCGTCTTCGATGCACTCACTTCCATAACGCCCCTGAAATACATGACCACTACGACCGTATTTTTGGTTATACCACTTGGCATAACTCGTCCCAACCCGGCTCATGATGCGAGATACTGTATCCTCGTTTTCCTGCACCAACAAGTGAATATGGTTGCCCATCAGACAATACCCGTAAAGCCTGTACTCACGATGCCTTTTTTTCTGGGCTAATGTTTCTAAAAAACGTAGGCTATCATTATCGTCGTAGAATATGTCTCCTCGGTTGATTCCTCGTAAAACTACATGATAAACGCCGCTCTCGCACCGTTGTCTTGCTTGTCTAACCATACCGGAACCTCATGCATTTATTACCATTATATCAAATCAAAGTAAAAAGGCCCGCCGGTTTTTCCCAGTGGCCTTATCTAGAATCCTTAGTTTTGCTTTGTTACAGAAAGAACGTCCCCGCGTAACACGTCCCCGCGTAACACAAGAAGCGTCCCCACTGAACCTTCTTCCCTCTGGTTAGTGTTCTTTCACGCCAAAGATAAATTCCTTTTGGATGGTGAAGTTGGCCAGGTACAATATGCCCTCGGCTATTATTTTGGCCACAATAATCTGAATTCCCCAGTGGGAAGAAAAAGCGTAGACAATGAGAGCGGAAATCGAACCGGAGGCAATGACCAGCAGCAGGTATTTGAAAAAGGTCTTATAGACATTTTCCGTAGAATAAAACACGTATTTTCGCACCAGGGTGAAATTGACAAAGATAGCCACCATCCTGGCCAGATAGGTGCTTATTATTATGCTGTCGATAAGGGGGAAGGACAGGATAAACACCGTATAGTCGATGCAGGCTGTGGCAAAGGAGGAAAACACGTAGCGAAACAGGACAAAATAGATCTTTATGGAATCCAGCAGGGGATTAAAATGAGATTCACTGTTCTCGTCATAATAGATGGTCTCAATACTTACTTCTTTGATGTTTATGTTTCTCCGCTTGGATAGCAGCAAGGCCTCCATTTCAAATTCATAACGATTATAGACAATCTCCAACAATTCAGGGATAAAGCCCCGGGGTATGCCCCTTAGACCCGTCTGAGTATCTCCCACCTTAATGCCAAAAAACAGGCTCAATACCGAGTTGGTCAGCATATTGCCAAATTTGCTGCGCAGAGGAACATCCTTATCGAAACTCCGTACGCCCAATACCAGGGAAGCGGGGTTTTGCACCAAAGCCCGGCTGACCTCCAGGATGTTTGTTAATGAATGCTGTCCATCGGCGTCGGCCGTTACCACTCCCGTGCAGTCCGGAAAAGCTCCGTAAATGTAATCCAGGCCGAGCTTTAGCGCCGCGCCTTTGCCCAGGTTGATCGAATGCGACAGTAAAACCGCATTGGGAACCTGTTTCACCGCATCAAAGATATGATTGAATTCGCCCGGACTCCCGTCATTTACCACCACTATCTTTAAAAAGGCTTCTTGAGACAGTTCCTGGAGCAGATCGATCAATTTCTGGTTGGGCCGGTAGGCGGGAATAAGCACCACGATGTTCATTACTTGTTTCCTCGATTAATTTTAATAAAAGTATAAGCCCGGGAGTGAAAAATGACCTGAAACGTCCCTGAAGCGATGTTGGCCTTGACATCATCCAGGATCATGGGCTCGGAATTATCACTGACCAGGAGATAAGTAATGTCCGGTTTTTTAATGTTGTCGGAGTAAACCTGGTATTCGTTTCCATACTGCCTGACAAAGAACTGGTAGCGATAATGATCCTTTAATTCGGGAAGGAATCCCATAATTATATAATCGGTCAAAATATTACCTTCTATGCCGTTTCGCTCCTGGTATTCATAGAGCTGCTGGTTCAAGACCGGATCAAACAGGTTTTTCTCCAGGGTGGTCTGCCGGTCTTGCAGGCGGGCAGAACTCAGGTAGCTGTTTAAGACTAACAGAGCGGCGGCCAGACAAACGATTACCACATAATTCTTCCGGCGGGGGTGCGATATATATTGGGCCAACTGGTTTAAACCGGTCCCAACCCCCAGGGCCATAAAAGGCAGGGCCAAACTTATATTGCGTATGTCATAGGAGTAGAATAAGCCCCAAATGGCCAGATAGGGAAAAGCGATGAGTAGAAGGATGAAACGGCTGTTTTTCTCCCGCAAGGCCGGCAGCATGGCCAAAAAAAGCACTAAGAGCATTGTTTTACCCCGCAGTGCCTGTCCCAATAGCTGAACCGCATCGAGCAGCCTCTGAGCCAGCCCCTTGCCATGGAAGATGGTATTGGTGACAAAATTGATTTCTGATTTATCCAATCCGGCGTTAATTTTGATCTGAATGTATAGATAAAAAGGGATGACGATCACACACGCCAGGCCTGCAAACCAGGCCAGCAGTTTGGTTAGGTCAGCCCGGGAAAAATCCGCTCGCTGTTTAAGGACCAAAAGATAAGCCAGGAAAGGATATAAGGCCAGTATATACAATCCCGCCTGTTTGGTAACGGCGCCGCCGCAGCTGAAAACGGCCCCCAAAAGGAGATAGCTGCCCAGCTCCTTTTTGTCGTGTACTTCCTGGGCGGCCAGGAGGCAGCATACCGAGAGGAAGGCGAAAAAAGCCACCGGTATATCGGCGTACCCCTCCGCGATCAGACCTCCGTAAATCTGGCGGAAAAGCACTGCTCCCACGGGTATGCTTAGCAAATAAGCCCGGGACTTTTTGGTTATACCCAGGTCCAGCATAATGATTAAAATATTCAAGAAAAACAGGGGCATGATTGCTTTGGGAAACAGCTGCAGGGGCTGGTTGATAAACACATAAGCAATCGACCAGTTGGCAGGCAGAAGCTGCGGGTAGTGCTGAACCTTGCTGGGGAGCTCTTGATGAAACCAGTCAACTGCCCAGCGGTTCCAGGATATGACAGCATCCCAGCCGTTGAATATACTGCCCAGGTGGCGGCAAAAGACGGTAATCCCCCACAGGACACCCAGCAGGGTCAGCCCGATCAAGGCCAGGTTGAGAAGATTCATAATTATGCGAAGCAGCCGGGAAGAGTCGTTTTCAGGAGCATAAGTGGTGAAAAAGGGCCGGAAAGCCTGCTCAACAGAGGCCAGGCCCGCTGTGACAGAATCGGCCAGCGACCCGTTTACAAAGTGCATGATGGGGCCCCGGTACATTTTCCAGAGCAGAATCAGTTCAGCGACAAAAATGAAGCTTAATACATAGCGATTGTACAGGCCGGTGCTGGTCAAGACCAGTACGCCGCAGTAATTGGCGGTAAGGCTTAAACCAAACGAATAAACCAGCGTTCTTAAAAGGCCGGTTTTAATTTTAACCAAACCCAACAGCAAAATGCCGGGTAAAAAGATGATCTGAATGATAGATAAGAGCCCCAGTAAAAACACAAAAGTACACCTTTCTTTTCAAGCCGGTTTGGGGGAATTCATTAGGAGTATAACACATTTTGGTCCACATATCTCCTCATGCCCAGAATACACCGCGCCGACCCCCCTTATTGCTAGCTATTGTGAACAATAATATAATAAAAAGGTGTAAATCGTCAGAAAAGGATATTGAGGAGGAAAACCATTGACACGAAAGCTGGTCGGGGTTGCATTGATCTTAGCTTTTCTCGCCTTTAATCCCGGGCTGGCCCAGGCCGGGGAAGATATTTACATAAAGAACGGAACTATATCCGACACCGCCGATTTCGGGGCAAGCGATGATATGAAAAAGATAAGTTCTCTATCATCGGGTCAAAAGCGTTTGTTCGATTATGCTAATGGATACTCGGTGGATTTCCCGGGAGACATGTGGGTTGATGCCAGTCTTTCCAAGGTCCGTGTAGTGCTGGCCAACGGGTCGACCCAGGTGGAGATCTACCACGATGTCTTTACCAATACCATCAACAACAGTTCGGACTATATAGGATATGGCAATCGTTTCCTGGAACGTCAGGATGACTACCCGCTTGCCATGGAAAAAACCATCAAAGTCGATGGAATGCAAACCCATCTGCTGCAGTGGAGCAGGGCCAAACTGAATCCGCCCAATGATCGCAACAACTATTTAAGTGCCGAATTGGTAAAAAATGAGCAGGAACTTTACACCATCTTTATAAAATCCACCGGGGACCCGTCTGAATACCTGCCCCTGGTGAAGAGTTTCAGGCTGATTCCTCAACAGGGCGAGCCGCACATAACTACCCGTTTTAAACAAACCAACCGGGTGAGCCGGCTGAATGCGGAGACCCAGCAGTTTTACCAGGAGTATTTTTCCGACCAGGCCAGCCTGAAGTGGGGCATCTATATGGAGTCGGTAATACGCGGATTTGGGCCTCTTAATACCCTGGAAGATCAGATTGGCAGCCCTTTTCATATTCTGGTATGGTATAAGACCATGGGAACCCCGCTGCCCCGTGAACTATTGGATAATGCCTATAAGCAGAAAAAATATTTGGAGCTGACCTTCCAGACCGAGGTATACGGAGCGGACAACAGCCGGGTCATGTATGATATTTTAAACGGTAAATACGATGCTTATTTAAACGATTATGCCCACAGTCTAAAGGGGTTTGGACATCCGGTTCTGTTTAGAATGAACAACGAAATGAACGGTGACTGGTGCAACTGGAGCAGCTGGCGGACCTGTAAAGACACTGACATTTATAAAGCTGTATGGCGCCATGTATATAGAATCTTCGAGGCCAACGGGGTGGACAACGTGTTGTGGATATGGAATCCCAATGACCTGAATTTACCTGGTTTTCAGTGGAACAACAACCTGATGTATTTCCCCGGAGCGGAGTATGTAGATATCGTGGGGATGACCGGCTACAATACCGGCACTCATTTTGAAGGCGAGAAATGGCGTTCCTTTAACGCCATTTACCAACCGTTGTATAAAGAATATGTGCAAAATTTCGACTATCCCTTTATAATCACGGAATTTTCCTGCAGCTCTATCGGCGGGGATAAGGTCCAGTGGATCAATGATATGTTTAGCCAGCTCAAGCAGTATCCGAAGATCAAGGTAGCCAACTGGTTCAGTGGCATAGATATGGATGCCGCCGGCCAGCCCGGGCGTATATACACCCTGAATGAGAATCCCGCCTGTGTGGAAGCATTTTCTAAGGGGCTGAAAGCAACTGACCAGCTCAAGGCTGTCGGCTATTCCGGGGCGTCACCCTACTTCCAAACGAATTTTAGCAATTTATTTTAAATTATTAGAGGATTCTAATGAACGATGCCTAAATATTAACTCATTAAAAGCCGGAGGTGACTGTTATGAGCAACTTTTTTGATAAGATCAAACAAGGGGTTAGCGATACCGGGGCCAAAGCCAAAATCGCTATGGATGTTCAGCGTTTGAAGCAGCAGATCAGCAGCAAAGTTAAGGACCAAAATGGCAAGTACTTTGAAATAGGCAAACTAACCTATGAGGCGTTCAAAGCCGATGATTTTTCCTCCTTTTCCAACCAGTTGGAGGGTCTGTGCAATGAAGTAACTGCCATTCAGGGTGAAATAGACGCCCTGCAACAGAATATCACAGAACTGGAAAGCCAGGATATAGGCGCCGCACCGGGCGAACCGGCAGCTGCACCTGCGCCTCAGGCGCCGACACCTACGCCCCAGGCAGCAGCCCCCCAGGTAAATGTAGCGCCCCCGCAGCCTGAAGCCGCTCCGGCTCCAACTGCACCACAAACCGCGACCTGTGCTTGTGGTGCGGTTGTACCCCCCGGATCAAAGTTCTGCCAGGAATGCGGGAGCAAGATATAAGGGTATATTTAAGATAATAAGTTGTAAAAGGCCTAAAGGAACCCTTAACGGGTTCCTTTTTAAAAGGGATGATGAACTTGACCAGGAAAAGATCGATATGCGACGTACCGGGAATAAAGGTTGGATCCCAGCAAAACCTGGAGGCTTTAACCGGATGCACAGTAGTATTAACCGGTAAGCAGGGCGCAGTTTGCGGGGTTGATGTGCGCGGCTCAGCTCCTGGGACCCGGGAAACCGATCTCCTGCACCCTCTCAATATGATTGAACGGGTGCATGCTGTACTCCTGACTGGTGGGAGCGCCTATGGGTTGGACGCCGCCGGCGGGGTTATGGATTTCCTGGAGGAGCAGGGCATCGGCCACCCGGCAGGCCCTGCGGTTGTGCCCATAGTACCCGCCGCCGTCTTATTTGACCTGGGGGTGGGCGATTTCCGGGTTCGTCCGGATCGGAACATGGGATATACAGCCTGTCAATTGGCGAGCTTCGAGGTACAGGAAGGCAATTGGGGGGCGGGAACCGGAGCTACTATTGGAAAAACCAGAGGGTTTACGCACTGTACCAAGAGCGGGCTGGGCACCTGGTCGGAATCACTGCCGGGCGGGCTGGTAGTTGGAGCTGTTGTTGCGGTCAATGCCCTGGGAGATGTAATGGATCTTAAGGGTAATATAATCGGTGGAATGAGGGGACCTGACCAGAGGAGTTTTCCTGGAACCCTGGCTTTTTGGAAAGAAAGCGGAGGAGCCCCGGGGACGCCCGGCCAGAACACCACCATCGCGGTAGTGGCCAGCAACGCCCGTTTATCAAAAAATGAGGCAAACAAGGTGGCTCAGACCGCCCACAACGGATTGGCCCGGGTGATAAACCCGGTCCACACCATGTATGACGGGGACACCATTTTTGCACTATCTTCGGGAGAAATCAAAGCTGATGTAAACCTGGTAGCTTCTATGGCAGCGGAAGTGCTGGCCCAGGCAGTCATCAGAGCAGTGTATCAAGCCCGGACGGAGCAGGGCATCAGAGCCTGGAACTGTTGACAGAGGGGTACTGGTCACTGGATTTGTACAAGGGTTTGCATTATAATAAGGCCAAATTCGGCAGATGCCGGGCCGCTTGGAGGAATAGGCCATGATACTGGTATTTGATGTAGGCAACACCAATATAGTCATGGGGGTTTACCGGGAAGGCCAGTTGATTAAACACTGGCGGATCAGAACCGACAACCAGCGCACCTGTGATGAATATGGTGTTTTGATAAAATCTCTTTTTGACTTTGACGGCCTCAAGATGGAGGATGTTGAAGCCCTGGTCATGTCATCGGTGGTTCCGTCACTTATGCTGGAGCTGGAGTGGATGTCCCACAAGTTTTTCTCCAGCCGCCCGCTGCAGGTGGGCCCGGGTATAAAGACGGGTCTGGCCATAAAGTACGAGAATCCCCGTGAAGTAGGAGCTGATCGGGTGGTCAACGCGGTGGCCGGCTATCATAAATATGGCGGAAATCTGATAATAGTTGATTTTGGAACCGCCACCACCTTTTGTGTAGTCAATGAAAAGGGCGAGTATCTGGGCGGCGCTATTGCGCCGGGGATCAAAATATCCACCGAGGCACTGTTCGCGCGGGCGGCTAAACTGCCCAGGGTAGAGATGGTAAAGCCGCGCAGCCTGATCGGCAAAAACACAGTCAGCAGCATGCAAGCCGGAATAGTCTATGGTTTTGTCGGCCAGGTGGAAGGCATCATAAACCGTATGAAAAAGGAGCTGGATTTTAAACCAAAGGTAGTGGCCACCGGGGGCCTGGCCAAAATAATTGCCCGGGAAACCGATGCCATAGATGTCATTGACGATTTTCTAACCCTGGATGGCCTGCATTTGATCTATGAATTGAACCGGAGCTGATAATGTTTAAAATAGGATCGATGCTCTTTCCCAATCGGGTCATAGCTGCTCCCATGGCCGGTATAAGCGACCGGTCATTTCGTCATATAGCACGGCTTTTCGGTTGTGGACTGGTGTACAGTGAGATGGTAAGCGCCAAAGGACTGGTTTATGGACAGGAAAAATCGCTTTTTCTCACCGAATCGGGGGATTTTCCCGGCCCGGTTAACGTTCAAATATTTGGGTCCGACCCTCAGATTATGGCTCAGGCCGCGGTTCTCCTGGCTAAAAAGCCCGGAGTGGACCTTATCGATATCAATATGGGCTGCCCCACTCCCAAGATAGTCAAAAACGGTGAAGGGGCGGCCTTGCTATTGAACCTGCCTCTTTGCCGCAGTATTATCAGGCACGTTGTGGCGGCCGCATCTATACCGGTAACGGTAAAAATGAGGCGGGGCTGGGAAGAGGCCAGCGACACCTGCCTGGAACTGGCTAAGATTGCCGAGGAGGAAGGCGCTCAAGCCATCACCTTGCACCCCCGCAGCCGCATGCAGTTTTTTTCCGGAAAAGCCGATTGGAACTTGATAAGAGAGGTAAAAGAACGAGTTGCCATTCCGGTTATTGGCAACGGGGATATTTGGACCGCTGAGGACGCGGCCAGCATGCTGAAGGCAACCGGTTGTGACGCGGTAATGATCGGGCGCGGGTCGCTGGGCAATCCTTTCCTTTTTCGCGAAACGGTAAGCCTGGTGGAAAAGGGCATGCTCATAGATCCACCTTGCCTGGAAGAAAAAATCGAAACCGCTTTAAGGCATATGGAGATGCTATGCGCACTGAAAGGCGAATACACGGGAGTCCGGGAAATGCGCAAACACATAGCCTGGTATGTCCGGGGGCTGCCCGGAGCGGCGCGGCTAAGGGTTATGATCAACCAGGCAGTGAAAGTATACGAGATTAAAACGATATTAAATAGTATAAGGGAAAACGAGTAAAAAACATGGAAAATTGAGCATAAAGATCAAAGGAGGCTTAATGTTCAAACAAAACCAACATCAGATAGATACAGCAATCACCTGCTGACTTGATGATGGCCCTTTAGAAGGGATAAATTATAAACAAGAGCAAAGCCAATTGTACGATATATTACCAGATGTGCGGTGAAAGGAGAGGGGAAAAGATGAGAATAGGCAGAAGAATTAATCCGCTGAGATCCTTATTGTTGCGCAGACCGCTGCTAATTACCATCGTTCTGTTTTGGTCGTTTTGCATGGCTCCGCCAGCTCTGGCCGACACGGTCGTTCTGACCAGTCCTTCCAATCTAATGACCAGCCCTATTTCAAATACCCAGATACAGTTGACCTGGACCGACAATTCCTCCAATGAAATCGGCTATACCGTCGAACGAAGAATCGGCAGCGGCAGTTATACCGTGATAGCAAACCTGGTGGCCAACAGCACGACTTATACCGACTCCGGCCTTGCCAGTGGCATCACCTATACATATCGAGTCATGGCAATGGGCAATGGCACTAATATAAACAGTTCGGGATACTCGGGAGAATCAAGTGCCGCCACCACAGGAGCCAGTTCCTCAAATAATCTGGCTACTCCCGGCAATCTGGTTGCTACATCGGCATCCGCTTCACAGATAAATCTGAGCTGGGTTGACTATGCTACGGGTGAATCAGCCTACTCTGTAGAGAGAGCGTTGGGCAGCAATAGTTTCTCGGTGATCGGTTATCTTTCAGCCAATAGTCAGAATTTTTCGGATGTTGGATTGGTAAGCGGCAACACCTACAGCTATCGTGTACAGGCCATTGGAGATGGAAGCATCAGAGCCAATTCAGCCTATTCCAATATAGCGTCAGCAGCTCCGGGAAGTACAGCTACAGCTGTGGGTGCCCCGACCGGGCTGACGGCCACTGCGGTGACAAACTCTCAAGTGAATTTGTCCTGGGTGGATAACGCTTCTGGTGAGACAGGCTATAATATAGAACGTTACATAGGCAGCTCAGGGAGTTTTACATTGATAGCCTCTTTAGGCCCCAATGCCACCGCTTTTTCCGACACCGGACTTACCGTCAACACCACTTACACCTATAGAGTTCAAGTTCGTAACAGCACGGGCAACTCCTCTTATTCAAACGAAGCTACCGTTGGTCTGGGTACTCAAGTTTCTGAATTTTTGACACAGCCTTCTTACATTATGGCAACCGCGATATCCGGGTCCCAGATAAATCTGGTCTGGACTGACAATAACAACCGCGAGTCGGGCTATAATGTGGAACGCAAAACGGCAGATGGAACATTCAGTACAGTTGCCTATTTGGCTGCTGACGTTCAATCCTATTCCGATTTGGGACTGCAAGAAGGGACTACCTATACTTACCGTATTCAAGCGCGGGGTAATGGGGTAACTGTATTTGATTCAACCTACTCCGCGGAGGCCAGTGCCACCACCGTGCAGGCTGTCGCCAAGTCTACTGTTTTACGGTTTTTCATTGGGCGAATGTACTATTACCTGAATGATGAAGGCCAATTTATGGATACCTCGCCAACTATTCAATCAAATAGGACCTTGCTGCCTATCAGTTATGCCGCGATTCCCCTCGGAATTGAGGTGGACTGGAACCAGAAAGAACAAAAAGTTACCTTAACCCGGGAGGGCCGGATTATTCAAATGTGGATCGGCAAAAATACAGCGTCAGTAAATGGGGTTAAAGTGGCGATAGACGCCAAAAATACTAAAGTAGCGCCCACCGTAGTCCAAGGTCGTACCATGGTGCCTATGGCCTTTGTCGCTCTATCCCTGGACTGCCAGGTTGATTGGGATGCCAAAACCCAGGAGGTAAAAATAACCTATCCCAAACCCTAATACGGTGATTTGTTTTTATATTTCTTTGACGTAGGCAAACGTTGACAATTTATCAGCGAACTTAGCGTCTAAAAATAATAAATAAAAATATTCCTAAAAGGCCGCCCCGGTGGGCGGCTTGATTTTTATTTAACCTTCAGCTACAATGTACACAAAGTTGTGCTCAAGAGGAAGCTTATGGATTTTTACCGGATTCAGGACAAAATTATCAGCTGGCAAAGGGTAGAAAAGACCTTGCGCAAGGCTTTGCTTATGCGGTCGCGGGGATTTTCTCAGCAGGAAGTAGCCACTCGCCTGGGTATAGATCGAACTCTGATATCCCGGGTGGAAAGCATTGGCGAGCTGCGCAAAGGCCAATCGGTCGCCTGTCTGGGCTTCCCAATCTTAAATAAGGAAGAAATTACCGAAATCCTGCAAAAAGAAGGCGTCGACTTTATAATGCTGATGAGTGAGAGGGAGCGTCTCGATTTTGTGGAGCAGCGCAGCGGCAAGGAATTGATCAATGAAATCATGGACTTAACCGCGCGGGTAAGGGGATACGAAGTGGTCATCTGCATCGGCTCCGATGAGCGCCTGCGTATGCTGGAGGGCATGCTGGATGGGCAGATAATTGGCCTGGAGATAGGGGAGTCGCCATTAACAGAGGACAAATGGGTAGACCCCCAGGAAATTCGCAAAATAATGAAATCAATCAAGGCAGCCCGCTGATTTAGCTGGTTGTTTTTTGTTTTAATGACTTTTACAGAGGGAAAAATATAAACCAGGTGAGTAAAAATACTGACCAGGAGGATTTTGGCGTGAAGCGTATAGTCAGTGTCAGTCTGGGTTCATCCAAAAGGGATCATTCCTTCGAAACCGATTTTATGGGGCAGAAATTTCTTATCGAGCGCATCGGCACCGATGGCAATTGGGACCGCGCCCTGCAGCTTATCCGGGATCTGGACGGTAAGGTGGCAGCTTTTGGCATGGGCGGGATAGACCTGTACATATATATAGCGGGAAAGCGGTATGTTATTAAAGACGCCAAGCGTCTTATAGCCGAGGCCCGTAAATCGCCCATGGTGGACGGCAGTGGGATAAAAAACACCCTGGAACGTAAATGCATCATGGATGTGCACCGGGACCTAGTTGATCTTAAAGGCAAGAAAGTCCTTATGGTATGCGCCGTGGATCGTTTCGGTATGGCCGAAGCGTTTGATGAAGCCGGGGCCAAATTGACTCTGGGTGATCTGATCTACACCATTGGGGTCCCCATCCCGCTGCATACCCTGGGTGCCCTGCGGGTGGTGGGCAGGACAGTGGCTCCATTTGTTGTGCGTATGCCTTTTGATAAACTCTACCCCACCGGGGACGAGCAAGATGTCATAATTCCCAAACATTCTAAATATTATTATGAAGCTGACATAATCGCCGGGGATTTTCTTTATATAAGACGCTACCTACCCGATAAGTTGAACGGGCAGATGATCATAACCAACACCACCACCCGGGACGATATGGATCTGCTGGCCCAAAGGGGAATCAGTCGGGTTATTACTACAACTCCGGACATGGGCGGCCGTTCATTTGGAACCAATGTCATTGAAGCTCTAATGGTCAGCATCCTGGGTAAGCCGGTGGATAAGATCAAACCGGATGATTATTATCATCTGTTGAGTGAAATGGATTTGAGGCCGGGTATGGTTGATTTGAGGAACAGGAATGGTGGAACTTGATTTTGGATTCTTAAGCTTACGGCATGATGATAGAACGGGACTTACCTCCCAGAAGTTCTTTTTGGAGCGGTTGGCCCCGATTTTTTTTCCCCTGCGGGTAGCCCGACTGGTCGAACTGCCTGAGCTTGACAGCCGGGTATGCAGCATGGTGCTGCCTCTAGGCGCCGGAAACCTGCAACATTTGGACCGGGAAAAGAGAAGACGCATGCTCGAGCATCACGATGTTTTGATGAACGATTTCCAGCTGGGGGTCCTGGCCGTAGACCGGCGGCTCAAGGATGATTTTTTAAGCCTGGACTGTAGACACCCCTTGATTTTCGGTGATTATTTTATCGAAGTTCTGGCCCTGGTGCAGATTAGGCGCTTGGTTTCCAATTATCGGGTGAAAAAGATCATAATAGTGGGCGTTAGCGCCCATTTTTCAATGTTTTTGGAGGCTTTAAATGAATTTAACATACCTGTTTCCATACAGAGTTACCGGCCGGACCGCTATGAAGTACTGGCCTACCGGTTACTATATGAAAAGGGCTGTGCGGTTTCCACCAGCCGGTTTAATCCCCCTGAATGGGAAAAAGGAGATCTGGTGGTTGCCCTGGCTTCCGGCTGCGATTTTCGCGGTTATCCCAGTTTTTGCCTGCATCTAGGCGACGACCAGTACGGCCTGGCACCGGAGTTGGATAGACGACTTCAGCAAAGCGGGTGGGAGGGTTGCCTGCACCATTTGGCCCCTCTTCTGGAGAGCACTATGCTCACAAAAGCAGGATATTTCGAATCAAATGAAGAACCTATAAAGTTTAGTGACAATATGCTAGATTTACCCTATTTGGAAGGGTTGGGCAGCCAGATGGGCCTGTGGGACCGGTTTCTTGACAAGGCCTTGTGAGCTTTCTATAATACCTTAAGAAAGCAAAGGGTGCCTATAAAAACTGATGCCCCGTTGGTTTATTAAACAGACATTTACGCAGTTATGGACTGACAAGTTAAATGGAGGAGAGATTTGATGGCTGAGGAAAAAGAGGTTCTACTAACCAAGGAGGGCCTTACTAAGCTGGAGAATGAGTTGGAGCACCTGAAATCGGTCAAACGAGAAGAGGTCGCCGAACGCATTAAACAGGCTATCGCTTTTGGTGATATTTCGGAAAACTCTGAGTACGAAGATGCCAAAAACGAGCAGGCTTTTATTGAAGGCCGGATTATTACCCTGGAGAAGACCCTTAAAAATGCCCGCCTCATGGAGGATACGGACATTCGCACCGATGTCGTCTCCCTGGGTTCCCGGGTTACTCTTTTGGACGTCAAGAGCGGGCGTCAGGTAAATGTGACCATCGTTTCTTCGGTAGAGTCGAAAGCCCGTGACGGCAAGATTTCCGATGAATCGCCGGTCGGCAAACAGATTATGGGCAAAACGGTTGATTCGGTGGTGGGAGTAGATGCTCCGGCCGGACTTATTCAGTACAAGATAGTCAAAGTGGAAAAATAAGGATTCCCCGGGAGGGTTAAATATTGTCGCATACAGAACAAGGTGATATCAATGAACTAAAGCGGGTGCGTCTCGAAAAGCTGCAGGAGCTCAGGGACATGGGTGTTGACCCGTTCGGTGGCCGCTTCGAGCGCTCTACTATGGCTCAGACCATTAAGGATAGTTTTGATAGTTTTGAGGGACAAACTGTTCAGATAGCCGGCCGCATGATGTCCAAACGGCGTCATGGCAAAGCCGGTTTTGCCAACCTGCAGGATTATTCCGGGAGCATCCAGCTCTATCTTCGCCAGGATGACCTGGGCCCTGAAAAATATGAGCTGTTTAAAAAAATGGATATGGGGGATATCATAGGCATCAGCGGGACCGTATTTCGCACCCAGAAAGGCGAGATGAGCATTCATGTCTATGACCTCACCTACCTCAGCAAGTCGCTTCATCCCCTGCCGGAAAAGTGGCATGGCTTGAAGGACGTGGAGCTTCGCTACCGCCAGCGCTACGTGGATCTGATTGTAAACCCCGAGGTGAAGGAGGTCTTTGTCAAGCGCAGCCGGATCATCAGGGAAATCCGCAGGTACCTGGATGAATTGGGATTTCTGGAAGTTGAGACTCCCATGATGCAGCCCATTCCCGGCGGAGCCGCCGCCAAACCCTTTATCACCCACCACAATGCCCTGGATACGGAATTGTACCTGCGCATTGCGCCTGAATTGTACTTAAAACGTTTGCTGGTAGGCGGTTTGGAAAAAGTTTACGAGATAAACCGCAGCTTCCGCAACGAAGGGATATCAACCCGGCACAACCCCGAATTTACTATGCTGGAAATATACCAGGCCTATGCCGATTTTCAGGATATGATGGACTTGACCGAAGCACTGATTGCCAATGCGGTTAAGCAGGTTAACGGCAGCTTGCAGGTGGAATTTGAAGGACAAACCGTCGATTTCACGACCCCCTGGAAGCGCCTGCCCATGCTGGAGGCCATCAAACAGTACACTGGATTGGATTTTAACAATATTTTGGGAGATGATGAAGCCCGCCAGGCCGCCCAGGGCCTGGGTATGGAGCTTGCGCCCGGAGCCACCCGGGGCGAGATCATCAACGAGGTGTTTGAAAGTTTTGTTGAAGAGCACCTGGTGCAACCCACTTTCATTTTTGGGCACCCGGTGGATATATCACCCCTGGCCAAGCGCAACCGGGAGACGCCCGAGTTTACAGACCGCTTTGAGCTCTTTGTCGTGCAGCGGGAAATTGCCAATGCCTTCTCCGAGTTAAACGACCCCGTCGATCAGCGGCAGCGCTTTCAGAAGCAAGTAGAGAAGCGCCAGAGCGGGGATGGGGAAGCTCATATGATGGATGAAGACTATATAAGGGCTCTGGAATACGGAATGCCCAGTGCCGGTGGATTGGGGATAGGCATTGATCGCCTGGTTATGCTGATTACCGGTTCGCCGTCAATTCGCGATGTCATTCTCTTCCCGACCCTGAGACCGGTTAAAGAATAAGAGGACGGGCAAGGGGACGGTTCTTTTGCCCGCATAAGACAATTAAATAATGCGGGCAAAAGAACCGTCCCCTTGCCCGTTGCTGTAGGAGAGGTTAAGTTTTAGATGAAAGGCATTATATTAGCCGGAGGGAGCGGCACCCGCCTCTATCCGCTTACCCAGTGTATTTCGAAACAATTATTGCCGATCTACGACAAGCCCATGATTTATTACCCCCTGTCGGTTTTGATGCTGGCTCAGATCAAGGACATTTTGATCATTTCCACTCCCGAGGATATCAAGCGCTTTGAAATGCTGCTGGGCGATGGGGGAAAGTTTGGCCTATCCCTTTCCTATGCGGTTCAGCCTTCTCCGGATGGACTGGCCCAGGCGTTTATAATTGGGGAGAGCTTCATAGGCGACGACCGGGCGGCCATGATCATGGGGGATAATATCTTTTACGGCCCCGGGTTTACGGCCATGCTGCAGCGGGCTGCTGCCAGACCGGAAGGAGCCACCGTGTTTGCCTACCGGGTCAAGGACCCCGGCCGTTTTGGAGTGGTGGAGTTCGATGAAAAGCAGCGGGCGGTGTCTCTAGAAGAGAAACCTGCCCGTCCCAAGTCCAATTTCGCGGTAACCGGGCTATATTTCTATGACCGGCAGGTGGTTGAACTGGCCAAAAGCCTGAAACCCTCTGCCCGGGGAGAACTTGAGATAACTGATTTGAACCGGATCTATTTAGATAAAGGCCAGCTCCAGGTTGAACTGCTGGGGCGCGGATTCGCCTGGCTGGACACCGGAACTTTTGAAGCTTTGCAGCAGGCTTCGCTGTTTGTGGAAACGCTCCAAAACCGCCAGGGCTTTAAAATTGCCTGCCCGGAGGAGATCGCCTACTATATGAACTGGATCAGCCTGGAGGAACTTATCGAATTAGCCCGCCCCCTGCAGAAGAACGAATATGGACAGTACCTGCTGGATATCGCCAGCAGTGAGTATAGAAAACCTTTTTGAAACTAAAACCGAGGGATTTTACTATGAATGACAGCGATGCAAATACCACCAGTATACTGGTTACCGGCGGAGCCGGTTTTATCGGTTCCAATTTTATCCCCTATTTTTTAGCTGAGCATCCCCGCTACCGGGTAATCAACCTGGATAATTTGAGCTATGCCGGCAGCCTGGACAACCTCAAAGAAGTGGAAGGACACCCCCGCTACAGTTTTGTAAAGGGCGATATAATCAACCGGGAGCTCCTGGAATTCCTGTTTGCCCAGTATGATACTCGCGGGGTTATACATTTTGCCGCCGAATCCCATGTCGACAATTCCATAAGCGGCCCGGATGTCTTTATAAAAACCAATATAGAGGGCACCTTCACCGTGCTGGATGTGGCCCGCAGGTACTGGATGGAAGGCCCCCGCCAGTTTAAACCCGGTTATGAAGGGAGCCGCTTTCACCACATATCAACCGACGAGGTATATGGCAGCCTGGGAGAAACCGGCCTGTTCACCGAGGAGACCCCCTATGCGCCCAACAGTCCCTATAGCGCCAGCAAGGCCAGCTCCGATTTGCTGGTGCGCAGCTATTACCATACCTATGGAATGAACGTGGTTACCAGCAACTGCTCCAACAACTTTGGGCCCAAACAGCATGCCGAAAAATTAATTCCGACTATTATAAGAAAAGCCCTGTCCGGGCAGCCGATACCTATTTATGGCGACGGGCGCAACGTCCGGGACTGGCTCTATGTTTTAGACCACTGCCGGGGCATTGACCTGGTCTTTCACAAGGGGAAGAGCGGGGAAAACTACAACATCGGAGGCGGCAATGAAAGGGAGAACCTCCACATTGCCGTCAGCATATGTGAACTGCTGGACGGGATGGCCCCGGATGATACTGACGGGACCCCTGCGTCGTACAAGCGTTTGATTACCTTTGTAAGCGATCGACCAGGACATGACCGCCGCTACGCGATCGATGCCGGCAAAATAACCCGGGAATTGGGCTGGCACGCCGAAGAGGATTTCGAGAGCGGTATCAAAAAAACGGTTAAATGGTACCTAGAACAGTTGAGCGGGGAATAATAAATGAATATTACGACTTATGAATTCAAGGTCCGAGGGGATAACCGGGGGGCCTTAATTGCAATCGAAGAAAACATGGACATCCCTTTTTCCTTGAAAAGGGTTTATTATATTTTCAATACCGGGGAGGGGATAATACGAGGGTTACATGCCCACTATACCTTGCGCCAGGTTCTGGTCTGCATCCATGGCAGCTGTAAAATCTTGCTGGATAACGGGCGGGAAAAGACTGAAGTACCAATGGACAGGTCTTCAAAAGGGCTTTTGGTAGACAGAATGATTTGGCATGAAATGTATGACTTCTCAAAAGACTGCGTTTTATTGTCCCTGGCTAGTGATTTTTATAAAGAAGAAGATTATATAAGAGATTATCAAAAATTTTCTGACATAGTTAAGGGTGTCATTAGATAATAATAAAAACCGATGGAGGTTGCTATGAATTCCGGGCCCTATGATCGTTTTAAAAACCTTACTTATGAGGGGTTTAAAGAACTCGCCGGGGATAAATCCCTGAGCTGCTATGAAAAAATCGGCTTTCCCAACGAGTACCGGGAGGGCAAGGAGCAGGCCATATTCCAGGATATACTGCTCAAAACGCCCCGGCTCCAGGAGCCGGGCAAAGTGGTCCTGGATATCGGCTGCGGGTGCAGTGAACTCCCGCGCATTATTATGGATTACTGTGAGAAAAACGAGCACCAATTGATCCTTATTGATTCAGCCGAAATGCTGGAGCTTTCACCGGACCGCCCCGGGGTTAAAAAGCTGGCCGCCTATTTCCCGGAGGAATGCGCTGATTTTCTTGACGAATACGCGGGTAAGATAGACGCTATCATCTGCTACAGCGTCCTGCACTATATTTTTGCCGAGACCAATCTTTTTTCTTTTCTGGACAGTGCTTTAAGCCTGCTGCGGGAAGAGGGGGCGTTCCTTATGGGCGATATACCGAATATATCAAAGAGAAAGCGCTTCTTTGCTTCTAATACCGGAGTGGCTTTTCACAAAGCCTTTATGCAGACCAGTGAGCCGCCGGAGGTGGCTTTTAACAATATAGAAGCCGGGCAGATCGACGACGCGGTTATTTTTGCCCTTTTGCAGCGAGCCAGGTCGGCCGGGTTTGACGCCTATGTGGTTCCGCAGTCTTTGGGGCTGCCCATGTCCAACCGCCGGGAGGATATTCTTATCTACCGGCCTTAGAAAGAATAAATAGGGAGAAAAAACATGGATAAAGATAAGAAACTGGTAATAATCGGTGACAGCGCCTTTGCCGAGGTCGCCTTTGAGTACTTTACGTATGATTCCCCCTATGAAGTGGCGGCTTTTGCGGTGGAGAGGGAATACCTGAAGCGGACTTCGCTCTTTGAACGGCCGGTGGTGGCTTTTGAAGAGCTTGAAACCCAGTATCCGCCCGGCCAATACGAGGCTTTTGCCGCCCTGGTCTACACTCAGCACAACCGCCTGCGCACCCGGCTGTACCGTGAAGCCAAAAATAAGGGCTACCGGATGGCTTCCTTTATCAGCCCCCATGCCTTTGTGTGGCCCAATGTTGAAATAGGAGAACACTGTTTCATCTTTGAAAACAACGTCATTCAGCCCTTTGTCAAGATCGGCAGTAATGTGGTTTTATGGAGCGGCAACCATGTGGGTCACCATTCCCGGATCAAGGACAATTGCTTTATTGCGTCCCATGCAGTAATATCAGGTTTCACCAATATCGGGGAAAACTGTTTCATGGGAGTCAATGTCACCGTACATAACAACATCAATATCGGCGACGACTGTATTATCGGAGCCGGAGCCATGGTATCCAAGGACATCCCGGATGGAACCGTTTTGAAGGGGCCGCGCACCGTGATAGCGCAGGGAGAAGATCGGAAATGAAGTGGAGGAAGCTGGGGCTCGTATACGCCCCCGACGGCAGCCAGTGGTGGGCCCGGTCATACGCCCATTTGCCCACCGCGGATATAGTTGACGACCGCTTCATCCGGGTCTATTTTGCCGGCCTGGATGAAAATAAATACGGGCGGATCGGTTTTGTAGACCTGGATATAAAAGACCCTACCCGAATCCTGCAAGTGGGGCGGGAACCGGTTCTCGACCTGGGCGAAAGGGGAACTTTTGATGACTGCGGGGTAAATCCCTGCTGTCTCATTCATAAAAAGGACCGGAGCTATTTTTACTATATCGGCTGGCAGCGCATGGAGAAGGTGCCCTATATGCTTTACACCGGCCTGGCGGTGAGCAAGGACGGGGAGCGCTGGGAAAGAAACGCCCCGGTGCCTATTTTGGA
>JBEHWI010000047.1:0-20703 GCA_040217815.1 Syntrophomonadaceae bacterium
TCTTTGGCCTTACGAAAGTTCTGCAGGGCTTTGCCTATTGATTGTCCAACCTGGGGCAGTTTGCCCGGGCCAATTACTATAAGCAATATGACCACGATAAGAATAAGCTCCCACGGTCCAAAATTTCCTATCAATCCGAACAAGGTTTAACCTCCTTTACCTTTAACGAACCATATATCCTAAAAGAATTGCGTCCCAAACATACTGATATTATGACAAAAAGGCACATGTTTGTAAAGCCAACCGACATCCATAAGATTGGGGCTTACCAGGCTTTGCCACCGGCTATTCCAGGGCCGGTTCTTCCTTCCGGGAGCCTGTGAACCGGGTTACCCAGATGCTTATTTCGTACAATAAGTACATTGGGCCCGCCATCAGCATTTGAGAAAAAGGATCCGGCCCGGGAGTAAGAGCAGCCGCTAAAATAATTATGACCAGGAGGGCATGTTTTCGATGCTTGGCCATTTTTTCGTAGTTTATTATGCCAAGTTTGGTCAAAAAGAACGCCACCACCGGCATCTCAAAAACCAGCCCGAATGGCAAAGCAAAAGACATTACAAAAGATACATATTGATCAACCTTAAACATAGTCTCCAGGTTCTCGCCAGCTATATAGATAAAAAATTTTAAAACCAGAGGCAGCACTCCAAAATAAGCAAAGATCACCCCGCCCCCGAACAGTATGAGAGTGGTCGGAAACAAGACATATATATAGCGCCGTTCATGGGGATAAAGAGCCGGCTTGATAAAACGCCAAAAGGCATAAGCCACCACTGGAAAAGCTATAATAAAGCCGGCCAGAAAAGACAGCTGCAGCTTAACCCAGAATGCCTCTGTAACCCCGGTTACAACCAGTTTCTGGTTGAACATGGTGATGGGCTTGGTGATATAAGTAAGCAGCAATTCACTGTAGGAAAATGATGCAATAGCGGCCACGATTATGGCAACTACGGCAATTATAATCGACTTGCGCAGTTCCTCAAAATGCTTGATTATACTCTGCCGGTCCTCGTTGGACATGTCGCTCAAGCCCAAGGTTCAACCCCCTCGTTAAAAGTCCCGGTCGGTTATGAATTCGGCCATCTGATAATAAGCTTCGCGCACCGGACAGTCCGGCAGGTGATTCAGTTGGCGGCGAGCTTTTTCAGCGTATTGGCGGGCAAAGTCATAGGCGTAATCGATGCCTTCCGATTCCATAATCATATCAATAATCTTATCAGTGTCCTGCCGGCAGTGCTCGGGTGAGGACATCAAGCGCCCCAATTCCCGGCCATAAGGTCCATTTTTAATAGCATATAGGGCCGGCAGGGTAATAACCCCCTGTTTGATATCACTCCCGGTAGGTTTTCCCAGCACCTTTTCGTCGGCCACCAGGTCCAAAATATCATCGGTTATTTGAAAAGCCATACCCAGGTAATAGCCATAACGCCGGTGAGCGGTTATCTGATTTAAAGGAGCCTCACACAGCATGGAGCCCAGCTGGCAACTGACCGAAATCAACAGAGCCGTTTTCCTCTCAATGCGCCGCAGGTAGTTTTTTATACCCAGGGTCGTATTGTAACAGCTCATCATCTGGATGATTTCACCTTCACAAATTTTCATACTGGCTTCGGCCAGTACTTTTATCACATCGCTGCGCAGATAATCGAGTAAAAGAGATATCGAGCGGGCATACAAGTAGTTGCCGGTATATATAGAAACCCGGTTTCCCCAATGGCTTTTAACCGTGCTCGTTCCCCGCCGGGTAGTGGAATTGTCAATCACATCGTCATGCACCAGCGTGGCCAGGTGCAGAAGCTCCAGGGCCACCGCCAGAGGGATGACGTCTTTCAGATCGTCCCGGTAAAAACGAGCGGCAATAAGGGCAAAGGCCGGACGCATTCTCTTCCCTCCAGCCTTGATCAGGTGCAGGGATGATTCTTGTAGGAGTTCCAGCTGGCTGTAAGGCTCTTCCTGCAAAAAGATTTCCACTTTATTCAATTCATCTGCAACCGGCGAAAAAATAGCAAAATCCGACATAGAAAACCTCAATTTGATAATGATAATCATGTTAATTATAAGGCTTGAATAGACAAATTCCAAGAAATTAAAAATTTACGCTGTCAACCCCTGCCCTGATAGCGTTCAAAAAGCTGGTGCTCAATATGCATCGCGTCCAGTACTTTACCCACCACAAAATCAACCATATCCGCAATGCTCTGAGGTTTGTTGTAGAAGGCAGGCATCGCCGGTATTACATGCGCACCCGATTCGGCCAGGGTTAGCAGGTTGCGCAAATGGATAGTGGAAAGCGGCGTTTCCCGTGGTACCACAATTAACGGTCGTTTTTCTTTTATCATCACATCAGCGGTCCGTTCCAGCAGGCTGCGGGAACTACCACAGGCCAGAGCCGATACCGTGGCCATAGTGCAGGGGATCACGACCATGCCCTGACACATGAAGGACCCGCTGGCCGGTGGTGCCGCCAGATCATTATTATCATAACAAACCAAATTACCCGGAAGCCGGGCCTTAAACACCTCCGGGCACTCCCCGGTGAAATTCCAGTTAAGCTCCTGCTCCAAAACCAGGCATGCCGGTCGGCTGGCAATGAGATGAACCTCAAAATGCTTGAGAAGCTCTTCAACAAGCCTTATCCCGTATACAACTCCGCTGGCTCCAGTAAAAGCTACAACATACCTGTCCATGACCCTTCTCCCCGTTTATTATCTTTAATAGTTTCTCATTTTAATAAGAATAAATCCAACAAGGTGGTAGTTAGAATTATAAGCCCCACAAAGTGATTGATCCTGAAGGAAGCAAAATTAACCCGCTTCATTACTCCGGGCCTTACTATCCAGTGTTCATAAACGAGCAGTCCTGCCACGAATACCACCCCGGCAAAATACCACCAGGAAAGGTTTAACAGACAGCCGTTCAAAGCCAGGGCCAGCACGGTAAGGAAATGAAAAACGCCCGAAAATATGAGGGCTCCCTTTTCCCCAAAACGGGCGGGAATCGATTTTAAACCCTGCTCCCGGTCAAAAGTAATATCCTGACAGGCATACATGGTGTCAAAACCAGCCACCCAGAAAGCCACTGCCAGGGTGAGCACAACCGGATACCAGCTCCATACTCCGGTAATAGCCAGCCATGCGCCTACTGGGCCTATTCCAATCGCCAGGCCCAGGATCAGGTGGCACCACCAGGTAAAGCGTTTAGTGTATGAATATCCCCAGAGAACCAAAACAGCCAGGGGCGAGAGCTTAAGACAGAGGGGATTCAACTGGGCAGCTGAATAGAAAAGGACCGCAAACAATACTACGACCAGCAGCCACAGCGGTTTGATGGGCAATCGTCCCGCGGGTAAAACCCATCCGATGGTGCGGGGGTTGGCCCGGTCAATGTCTAAATCGATCAAACGATTGAGACACAGAGCCGCCGTCCGGGCGCTGACCATAGCCACCGTTATCCAAATGAATTGATAAACACTGGGCAGGCCGCGGGCAGCCAGAAAGGCTCCCAGATAGGCAAATGGCAACCCGAAAAGAGTGTGTCCAAAATCTATTAAATTTAAAAAATGTCCCACTTTATGCAAAAACTATCCACTCCAGAACGGTGTTTTTTAAACAAAAAAAGGCCTGAGAGATGCGTCCTTTCCCTCAAGCCGTAATATGCTCTTATATTGCCGCTGCCTGTTCAGCAGTACATAAGACCTCATTAAAACCACGAACTATATTGTAAAGGTAATCTCCGTAAACATTATCGCACTTTCCCATGACAAAGATTTTCTCCGCCTGCTGGGCATGGTTGCGGGCGGTTTCGTAACAGTTGGCTTCCTTGCACAACTCAACCATCATACCGGCATGATATCCCAGGCTACCCAGCCGCTCTTCTTCCTTTATTCCGGCCTGGGCCAGGCGGGCCGCCGAAGCAAATACAATGCGATATATAGGCATGCGGCTCTTTTCGATCCCCTCCTGCCAATCCAGGTTCATTTTGTATTTTTCAATAAGGCCTTGATTGACCTCGGCCATCAGGCTTGAGAACATCGGTAGCAGGATATCCAGCTGCTCATCAACCAAAATGTTCAATACCTGCCCCAGCATATAATCTCCAATAAGAATGGAAAACTGTAAATCCTGGTCAGGCTTTTGCCCTTCCTCATCATCTTTAATGTGTTCATGAATACTGTTGCTAAAATAAATTATTTTCGATATAGTGGCCAGGGTGACAGAAGTGGGAAGATCATGTCCCATATGGCGGTATACCGACAGAGTAAGTGCCGGCAGCATCACAAAGGTGTCATCATCTTTCAACTGTTCGAAATAATTCTCTACTTCTTTCCACCAGGGACTCAGGCAGGTTTTGAAATTCGCCTCAACCTGCAACAGTTCTTCCTGCATCCCCCTGGTAAAACCCCATTTCATCAATTAATCCTCCTTGAACAACCGATACTCTAAAAAATATGATTACTTTTATTCTATAGCATTAAAGCTGTTGTTTCCGTTTTAAAAGATTTTCCTTTATATAATTTACCTGAATTCTTTCATTATTTATATAACTTATTAAAATAAAAACCTCACTTGTAAAACCCAAGCAAGGCTATCAGTTGCTATCATATATCTCTCTGTAGCTTCTTCGGTCTACTAAAATAGTATCCCTCCTACATACTCGCTACCAGGCGATTTTCCTTCATCTGGCTCATACCCCGTTTTACTTCCGAGGCATTGACATACTCGGCGCCAAACTTTTCGGCCAAGTAGTTGCAGGCATCCCAGGGGTTAACCTTCTCTCCGCAGGTGAATACATCGACAGCGGCATAACCCAATTCCGGCCAGGTATGAATCGCCAGGTGTGACTCAGAAATTACAACAACACCACTTACCCCTTGCGGACTAAACTTGTGAAAGACCAGTTCACGAATTTCGGCGCCAGCCTCCAAAGCAGCATTCACCATTATGTCCTGAACTTTCTTAATATCATTCAGGATCTCGAATCTGCATCCATGGACCTCAGCAAGCACATGTCGCCCCAAAGACTGCAATCATTTCGCCTCCCTTCTCATTTTTCAATCCTTTTTCCAACCTCCCCTCATACGTTTTCGGCTAAACGTACATGTAGAATTTTAGCACATTACACCCGCATGTCAATAAATAGTCGGGGGTTTCGCTAAAAATCTTCTGGAAGCAAGCGGCCCAGCCACGGCCAGATGCTTACTAATAATAATGCAGCTAAATGCATTATGGTTACAGACATTTTATGAATCCTGGATCTTAAATAGCATGCCCACCATTACTATAAAGACAAACCATGTTTATTCAGGCGCTCTTACCTGCCGGCAGCGAAAAAAACGACTTCTTTGCGAAGTCGTTTAAGGCCGTTATTCTTAACAGATTAATCCAAATTATTGATAATATTGTTGAGTCCGTGGATAAACTCTTTTTGATTATATTCACCAATAATATCCAAAAGAAGTGCATTAAAATCCACTGCCCGGTTTGATATCTCCTCGGCTATTTCTTTCCCCTTGGGCAGAATAAAGACCCGGATAGCCCTCCGGTCCTGAGGATCAAGCTTACGCTGAACCAGACCTTCACGCTCCAGTTTGTCAATAAGAACAGTCATTGAGGAGCTGTCAATGAGACACCGGCTGCCTATTTCTTTGAGGGTAATGCCATTCTCCTCCAACAAACAATAAAGGACAAATGCCTGCGGTATACTGACCCCGCCGCAGGCCACCCTGCTATTTAAGGCACGCTCCATTTTTTTCATAGCAGCCCGCATGTCAAAGCACAGAAATCCATTAAGTCCCATATCAGCAGCTCCTTAAACGTCTGGTCCCATTGTTAACCGTAAATATCTTCAACCAATGGAAACCGTAATTACGAACTAAACCCTATTAGTCACAACAACTTCCCAATTCATCTCATAATATTGTATATAATAATTCCAGGCCCGACAACGGGATTGTACTTGAATACTTGAACAATTACCGGTTCAATGATATTTTAAGAAAGTATAATATAGGAGGAAAACGCTTATGCCACGCAAAAAGAGAATCCTTACCGGCGACCGCCCCACCGGCAGCCTGCACCTCGGGCACTATGTCGGGAGCCTGGCCAACCGGATAAAGCTGCAGCATGAATATGACAGCTACATTATTATAGCCGATGTTCAAGCCCTCACTACCCATTGGGATAAGGACGAAAATTTGTCCCGGGATGTGTTCCAAATAACTAGTGACTATATCGCTGCCGGTCTGGATCCGGCTGTATCCACCATATTTTTGCAAAGCCGTATCCCCGAGATACACGAACTGACCATGTATTTTTCCATGTATACACCGGTCAATATTTTGAGGCATAACCCCACCATAAAAACGGAAGCAGCCCAGCACGGCTTTAAGGATATGACCTATGGCTTCCTGGGCTACCCCTTAAGCCAGGCGGCTGACATCAGTATCTTTAAGGCTGATCTGGTTCCGGTTGGCGAGGATCAGATACCCCATATTGAGCTGACCCGCCGTACCGTGCGCCGGTTTAACGACCTTTACCGGCCGGTTCTGGTAGAGCCCCAAGCTCTGGTCGGGGAGGTTCCCCGATTAGTGGGGTTGGACGGAAAAGCCAAAATGAGCAAAAGTTTAAACAATGCCATATATCTTGCAGATAGTGCCGAGGCGGTCAGCCAGAAGGTCAGGAATGCGGTTACCGACCCGGCTCGGATCCGTAAAACCGATCCAGGGCATCCTGAAGTATGCACCGTATTTGAATACCACCGGGTCTTTAATTCCGCCTCCACTCCCCAGGTGGAAAACGACTGCCGCAACGGCAAAATAGGCTGCGTGGAATGTAAAAAGAACCTGGCGGCTATATTAAATGAACTGCTAGAACCCATGCGGCAGAGAAGAACAGAACTGCTTACCAACCCGCAGTCAGTTTTGGATATACTTTCAGAAGGAACCAAAAAAGCCCGCCGGGTGGCCAAAAAGACCATGGAAGAGGTCCGGGACGCGATGAATATAAACTACAGCAAGAGCATTCCGCTCCTCACCGATTTTGAGTCACGGTAAAACGAATCCCAGCCACATAGCCTAAAAAACCCCAAGCCTGTTTCGCCGGCATCAAAAATTGCCCGCAAACAGGCCTTGTCATATAGCACGGATATGCTAAAGCTCAGGCAAGCGCTGCCGTATAATATCCAGCTTAACATGAAACACTAAATAACTGGGAAATACAAAGCTTATCTATATAAAGATCCCGGAGGTGCAAATAAAATACCAGTTGTGAAATCCTGGTTCTAAATATACAATTTAATATTAAATGAAGATTTATGGGAGTGAACAAAAAATGAGTCAACTCTATCCTTTTACCGTCAATTATTTGGGGCAGGAACAACACCTGGTGCTTCCTACCGTCACCTCAATTGTGCTGGTGCAAAACTTGTATGATGTCCTTTTTCAGTATGTGCTTACCCCCGAGCAGGAAAAGAACCTGGAATCCTTTATAAAAAGGCTGGAAGCTCATATTAAAAAGAAATCGCGGGCTCCCTTTTCTATACCGGTGCAGGAACTGGAGTTTCTAGGAGATGGATTAGAAGAGCTGCAGCTGCTCAATTGGATGGAGTTGCCGATTCTCAAGTTCTCTGTTGTGCTTAAAGATGATCAGGCAAGAAGTCAGGAACAAGAAGAAGAGATCATGGTGCAAATCATGGAGTCTTTCCAAGATTATATGATAATCAGCCGCATTGAAAACAGCAGGGTTTTCTTTTCTTATCCCTACCGTTTAACCTCCTACTAAAATACTTAAAAGTATAAGGAGATCAGCGGCCTTAACAAGTTTTACCGCTGGTCTCCATAACTTAGCAAAGCCTCCCGTAAAAGCTTGGCTGCTAAAATCGATGTGCTGTCTCCGGCATCGTAGGGTGGCGCCACTTCAACCAGATCGAATCCCACTATATTTAGATTGGCCAATTGGTGCATAGTCTGCAATAATTCCCGGGATGATATACCAGCCCCTTCCGGGGTTCCGGTCCCCGGCGCGAAAGCCGGATCAAGTACGTCGATATCCAGGGAAAAATAAACCGGTCGGGCTCCGACCTTGTCTATTACTTCCGGTATCTTTTCTAAAACCTGGTCTATGTATAGGCAGGTGTATTCCCTGGCAAAAGCCAGTTCTTCCTCGGCAGCTGTGCGAATCCCCAACTGGTAAAGACGGTCTTTACCCAAAACTTCCACCACCCTGCGCATTACCGAGGCATGAGAATATTTCTCCCCCAGATAATCGGGGCGCAGGTCGGCATGGGCATCCAGGTGGACGACAGCTAAATCAGGGTAAAAACGGCTGTAAGCCTTAATAAGAGGCAGGCTGACCAGATGCTCTCCCCCCAGGGAAAAGAGCCGTTTCCGGCGGGATATAAATGATTCGGCAACTGCCTCAATACGCTCCAGGCTGGCCGCAACATTGCCCAGGGGAAAAATGATGTCACCGGCATCGCTGTAATCACAATCGTCAAGCGATATACCCCGGTAAACGCTGTATTCATCAATTATGTCCGATACTTCACGAATCCGGTAGGGAGCCAGGCGCGTCCCTGGCCGGGCGCTGGTGGTCAAATCCAGGGGAACCCCCAGGATCAGTTTCGACCCCTCCGGTTTTTGAGGACCACACCCCAGAAAATAAGCCCGCTGTTCAAGATAATTGTTAACGCCACTCATTTACGGCACCTATTCGATAATCTTGGCTACAAAGGGGGGCAGTTTAAAGGCTGCCTCATGGACGTCCGGGCTGTAATACTTCCAGTTCAATTGGGGATTTACAACCGGTTTCTCTGGATCGTATTTTTTGGAGCCGATGGTAAATGACCACAACCCACTGGGATAGGTGGGCACATTGGCCAGATACAACTTGGTCAGGGGAAACGCCTTGCTTATACCGCCAAAGGCCATTTTAATTACATCTTCATTCAAAAACGGCGACTCACTCTGTACAACCAGCATACCGTCGTCCTTCAACGCCTCATAGCAGTTTCCATAGAAAGTTTGAGAAAACAACTCAACCGCCGGGCCTACCGGATCGGTGGAATCAACTATGATGACGTCAAAACTGTTCTTATGCTCCTTGACGAATTGAATACCATCGGTGATCATAAGTCGGGCTTTGGGATCAGAGAAAGAGCATGAAAGGTTGGGGAAATAGTCCCGCCCTGCTTGAATGACCCTCTCGTCTATTTCAACTAGAATACCTTCGGTAACAGCCGGATTTTTAACTACCTCGCGTAAAGTGCCTCCGTCTCCGCCTCCAATAATCACAACCCTTTGCGGGTGAGGATGCGAATTCAAGGCCACCTGGCTGATCATTTCATGATAGACAAACTCATCTTTTTCGGTAATTTGAATGGCCCCGTCCAGGATTAGCATACGGCCGTAGACCTCGGTTTTAACCACTGCCAGTTCCTGAAATGCGGTTGTTTCCAATCGCAGGGTTTCAGTGGTTTGGCAGGAGATCTTGAGGCCCGGCACCTGCAGTTCAGTTATCCAAAGTTCCATACCAGTTCCTCCTTGTTAATACCACAAAGGCGCAGCTGCAAACGCACAGCCTATCTTTTCTACCACATGTTCAGTAGAAGCGATCTTGACCTCATCCAGATCCAGGTTTCTCACTCGAAAGGCTTCCTGCACCATGCGCATTATTTCTTTTTCCGCCTCCAGTTTACCACACCTGCCGGAGAACTCCATAATTACCCCAAAACTGCCCTGCTTCATGCCCACACCGATAGCGGCTGATATAAGCTCCCCGGGTTCGGTGCTGGTAATGCTTCCATAGGCAATAGGCAGCAAAGAGCCCGGCGGAATTTCCAGAGTCGGGTCGTATTCGCAGCCAGGGGGCAGAATGCTGCTTACCCGAAGCAGATTGGTGTTTCCCACCCGTGCTTTCAACAGAGCCCGGTCAAATGCGGTTAGTCGACTCTCGCCTTCTGAAGAGGCGGCGGTTACAAAAAATTTTTTCGGCAATGGTAAGATGATAAACACCCCCAGTTATTTTTTAAGCACAACATTTTAATTATAAACAAATCACGATTTGTTGAAAACGTTTTTCCGTCAAAATTTGCGTATGTTAATAAGGTCAAAGGGAGCATACCATCCGGGCACCACGATTTACGCTCCGCTTTCGCTTCGCATATTATTATGGTTGAAAAAGCTGAAGTACTCTCCAGTATCACGATACCTTTTCGCTTCGCTCAAGGATAATGATGAAAATCAAGGAAGTGCAAGAATCCGCGATTGAGGCGGAATAAGGTATGGCGATACACCGTCCCTTTGGGTAAGGAATGTCCCCGTATAGACGTTGATTGAGCAGAGTCTTGCACTGACGCAGACGACGCCCATGGACGGGCTAGTGCGGCGGTGGCAGGAAGCCATGGAGCCGCCGACGCCCATGGACGGGCTAGTGCAGCGGTGGCAGGCAGCCATGGAGCCGCCGACGCCCATTGACGGGCTAGTGCAGCGGTGCCAGGAAGCCATGGAGCCGCCGACGCCCACGGACGGGTTAGTTCAGCGGTGCCAGGACGGCAAGGAGCTGTGGTTCAGTTTTTTTGCCGGTCTGAGGGCCTAACCTTACTGGTTAGACCCCATCCGCTTCTCAGCCTCCCGTAAAAAATCGAGCATTTTATTGACTGATTTTCGTCTGGTCTTTTGCCGGGGATAAATGACGTAAAATGATCTCTCTTTAATTCCATCACGAATGGGCAGAGCCCTTATCCCGCGCCGGTTGTGCGAACCTTCCACCGCCCAGCGGGAAACAATGGAAATACCCATTCCCGATTCGACGGAGGCCAGGACTGCTTCGGTGCTGCCCGCTTCAATATATATGTGAAGATCCTCTTTACGGACTCCTTTAACAGCCAGCAGGTCTTCGATAGCTTTCCTGGTTCCAGATCCCTTTTCCCGGAAGATCCACTTTTCAGTGAGCAAGCTCTGAATACTCACTTCTTTCTGCTTGGCTAGCGAATGATTGGCTGGAATAACTGCCATCAGCTGATCTTCCATCAGCTTAAACCCATCCACTTTGCGACTGCTCAACCAGGCCCCAACTATTCCAACATCCAGTTCTCTTTCCGATACCCGGGTAAAGATCTTCTCCGAATCGGCTATATCCATACTAATAGAGATATGAGGATGTTTCTCCTTGAACTCCTTGAGCAAAGCCGGTAAAATGTACTGTCCCGGTATGGTGCTGGCACCAATAGTTATATTGCCCCGGTGGCTGTCCGCCGCCTCCTGCATGGCCTTTTCCGTTTTGTCCATTACTTTGATGATTTCCCGGGCGCATTGGTAAAGGGTCTCCCCTGCCTCGGTAGTCCTCAAACGGCGCCCTGAGCGTTCCAGCAGCAGCACTCCGTAATAATCCTCCAGAGCTTGAATCTGTTTGGTCACCGCCGGCTGCGAGATATTGAACTCATCAGCTGTACGAGATAAGTTTTGGGTCTCTACTACCCTTATATAAGTCCGTAAAAGATTTAAATTCATCCCTTTCACCACCTGCATCTGGCTTAAAAGCATTTTATCCTTATCAGTTTAACGTAAAAATCCGTCCAAAATGGTCTGAACCGCCTCAGGTTCGCTCAACCCCAGAGACATCAGCTTAATAAGCTGTTCTCCGGCTATTTTACCAATGGCCGCCTCATGAGTCAGCACCGCGTTGGAGTCCTCAGCTAACAAGGCAGGCATAGCCTGTATCCTGGCATTGTCCATTATGATAGCATCACATTCCACATGACCCATGCATTCGGTCTTGCCATTCAAAGAAGCTTTGAATACCTGCGCAGAATCATCCCGGGCTACAGAACGAGAAAATATCTGAGCCGTAGCGTTCTGTCCTTCAATATCCACATCGATATCTGAACTGGCTCTTTGCTCTGAATGGGTCATAAGACGCTCCACCAATTTCAGGCTGCCTTTAGCATGCACCCGGGCCGTTGAAGCGCGGTGGGTGTCGTCCACCCCCCTGATCTGTACCAGTTCTAATTCGGCACTGGCTCCTTCTTCAACCGTTATATTGGTAGTAGGATGCAGTATCCGTTTGCCCGAACCGCTGCCTTCGCCGTAATGCTTCTCCACGTATTTCATCCGGGCGCCCTTTTTTACAATTATGGTGTGTATTCCGGAATGGCTTGAATCGGCATGGCTGTCATTGTGAATTCCGCAGCCCGCAATAATAGTAACATCGGAACCTTCCCCGACAATAAAAGTATTATACACCAGGTCTTGAAAACCTGATTTGGTAAGAATTACCGGGATATGAACTGTTTCGTCTATGGTCCCCGGCTTAATCTCTATTTTGATGCCCGGTTTATCCTCAAGAGAAGTTATGGAGATATTGGGTGAAGAATGCCTTATTACTGCCTGGCCGTCTTTTCTTATATTAAGCGCCCCGGAGGGAACACCTTTTAAATCAGCGATGGTATTCAAAAGATTAAGATCGAGTTCATTCAATTTCATATAGCATTTCCCCCCGGCACTGTTCTTTCATCTTGCACTCTATATCATCCTTGATCAGCGGCCAGATTTCAGCCGGAGTGCCCTGGGCTTTAATCAAGCCGTCTTCAACCACTATTATTTCATCACAGATCGGCAGTACGTTTTCATTGTGAGTTATAATAACCGCTGTGGCCTGATCGTTGTTCTTGAAACGCTGGATTATTATTCCCAACAGCTTTTGAATAGTCCACAGGTCAACCCCTGCTTCCGGTTCGTCAAAAATACTCAAGCGGGCCTCCCGGGCTAAAACCTGAGCTATTTCAATTCTCTTCATTTCCCCCCCGCTTAAGCCCGGCCCTACATCACGCTCCATGTAATCTTCGGGGCAAAGTCCTACATCGCGCAGGTATTTACGCATGGCCAGGTTGTCCATACCCGGTTTGGCAATCCCCAGCAGATCGGTTACGGTTAGCCCCTTAAAACGGGGCGGCTGCTGAAAGGCATAAGCAATTCCCTTTTTGGCCCTTTCGCTGACACTTAAGTCACTGACATCTTCACCGTCAAAAAGTATCCTTCCCCGGCTGTGCTTATATATCCCCATGATTACCTTGGCAATGGAGGTCTTGCCCCCCCCGTTGGGCCCGGTTACCGCATACAAGCGGCCCGGCTGAAATTCCAGGTTTATGTCATGGATTATTTCACGGTTTTCTCCATTATCGCCGTCAACCGCCATAGCGACGTTTTCCATTGTCAACATATTTGTCAACCTCCGCTCCTGACTCCCTAAACGTGTCATTGAATCTTGCTTATTTTATCATAACCAATGATTATGAGTCCAACTCTGTCGAAGCATTCAAATGAAGGATTTTGCGTAGAATATTTGAAAAGCGAGGCAAGGAAGGTATGAATGGCCATATCCACTATGGAATAACCCTTAAGAAACAGGGGATAGGTTATATTTTTGAATGAACGCGTTGTCGTAGGTAACGGTATATCCAGTATTACTCATTCCTTTGACCCCCGCAGCATTCGGGGCAGTAGGCATAGAATTTAAGATCGTGGTCCAAAACCCGAAAACCCTTTTTCTCCAGATGTTCTTCCAATATATGAAGGAGGTCTTCTTGAACCTCGGCTATCGCTCCGCAGGACAGGCAGATAATGTGATGATGCTGGTGCCGGTCATTATCGCATAGCTCATAGCGGAACTTATCGCCGAACATGCTTTTATGCAGAATGTCCATACTGGCCAATATATCAAGGGTTCTATATACCGTAGCCATTCCGATTAAAGGATGCTGGCCCCTGGCTTTCTGCAGCACTTCCTCGGCGCTGAGGTGTTTGCCACGGTTGGCCACCATAACCTCTAAAATAGCTTCCCGCTGACTTGTTAAACGATACTTGGAATTTTTTATTTTCTGAGCCAGATCACCGCTGCGCATAGGCCAACTCCCTACCTGTTGAAAATGGACCTATTGAACTATTTTGTTCTCAGATCGTTTATTACAGCTTGCTTCCTAATTGTATCGAGCATCTGAGATATCTTCTGGTTTTGCAGGTATTCTATTATCTGCGGCTCAAGGTCGGCGTAACTGCTCTTCTCTGTAGGGACCGCCTTTCCCGCCTTTATTATGTGAAAACCATAGTCTGATTTAACCGGCTGGGTTGTAATTTCTCCGGGTTTTAGTTTCAAAGCGGCAGTTTTAAATTCGGGGACCCAGTTTGACATGAGGTTGGCTGCTTCAAGATACCCTCCCTTGTCCTTGCTTCCCGGATCGGTTGAATATTGGGCCGCCAATCGGCCGAAATCCTGGCCGGTTTTTATCTGCTCTAAAACCTGCCGGGCTTCAGCTTCAGTTGCAACTAAAATATGATATATTTCTATACCCTGTTTTAGCTCTCCCTGGTGTTCATTATAAAAATCTTTGGCCTCGTTGTCACTCACCTGTCCAACTGCCTGGTAAAGCTTCTGAGTAATTATTTCGGTTTTAGCCATACTCCTGATATCCGCTTCACTTAATCCGGTCTTACTAAGCATATCCTGATAGTTTTCCGCGGGCATCCCCGCTTTCATTGCAGCCAGATCGGAATCGATATCTTTTTCTTCAGCCAGTATGCCGCGTCGATCGGCTTCCTGTTTTATAAGCACATCCATAACCATCTGCTCATACACGGCATCCTGAAGTTTTGTTATTTTGGCGGCATCCTTGTTCTGGTCGAGTTTAACCGCATTCTGGGTTTCATATAAGACAGTTCGAAATTTTAACATCTTGTTGTATTCACTCTGGCTTACCCCATAACCGTTCACTTCAATTGCGGTTTTATCCACCGGGGGAGCCGTCCTGCTACACGCCGCGACGAATAAAAGCACCATCAGAATAACCAGCAACCGTGGTTTTGACATGATAAACCTCCCTCAAGCACTCTTCCAGAAAGTATAACATATTGCAACGGCAGGTATAACTCATAACGTTCAATAAAAGATTAAGGGACTGTCCCTTAAAGAGACAGCCCCATTAATTTATTTGAATAAGAGTCTATTTAAACGATTCCCTGGGCCAGCATGGCATCGGCTACTTTGAGGAACCCGGCTATGTTGGCGCCGACCACCAGGTTGCCCTCGCAGCCATATTCCTTGGCAGCAGCGGCTGAATTCTTGTAGATGTTGACCATGATTTCCTTTAACTTGGCGTCAACCTCTTCAAAGCTCCAGGACAATCTCATGCTGTTCTGGCTCATTTCCAGGGCGGAAGTCGCTACGCCGCCGGCATTGGCAGCCTTGCCAGGAGCAAACAGAACCTTGTTGTCCAGGAATACCTTGACTGCTTCGGGGGTGGAGGGCATGTTGGCTCCTTCACCAACTGCAAAACAACCATTGGCGACCAGCGCTTTGGCATCTGCTTCATCCAGCTCGTTCTGGGTTGCACAGGGCAGGGCTATGTCGCATTTGATATTCCAGATGCCGGTTCCTTCATAGTACTTGGCCTCTGGATGGTCTTTGATGTAGTCCTTAATTCTTCCTCTTTCCACTTCCTTGATCCGCTGCACGGTGGCCAGCTTGATACCGTCCGGGTCATGAATATAGCCGTTGGAGTCGCTTAACGCCACTACCTTGGCCCCCATCTGAGTCATCTTTTGGGTGGCATAGATAGCAACATTACCAGATCCGGAAATAACAACGGTGCTTCCGGCGACTGACTTGCCGGCATCGGCAACCATTGCTTCTACTAAGTAAGAAAGTCCGTAGCCGGTGGCTTCGGTTCTAGCCAGGCTTCCACCCCAGGTCAGGCCTTTGCCGGTGAGTACGCCTTCATACAACCCGGTCAGCCGTTTGTACTGGCCATACAGGAACCCGATTTCGCGAGCTCCGGTTCCGATATCACCAGCCGGTACATCGACGTCCGCTCCAATGTGACGGAATAGCTCGGTCATGAAACTCTGGCAAAACCTCATGACTTCTCCATCTGATTTGCCTTTGGGATCAAAGTCGCTTCCGCCCTTACCGCCGCCGATAGGCAGACTGGTCAGTGAATTCTTGAAAATCTGTTCAAAACCCAGGAACTTGATAATGCCTGAATAAACGGTGGGATGCAATCTGAGTCCACCCTTGTAGGGACCGATGGCGCTGTTGAATTGAATGCGCATTCCGCGGTTTACTTGTACTTTGCCGTTGTCATCAACCCAGGGCACCCGGAAAATAATTTGTCTTTCCGGTTCAACGATTCTTTCCAGTATACCAGCCTTCTGATACTCAGGATGTTTCTCAAAAACGGGTTCCAGTGACTCCAGAACCTCTTTAACCGCCTGGAGAAACTCTGGTTCATTAGGATTTCTTTCCACTACCTTGGCATACACTTCAGAAACATAAGACATGGTTATTCCTCCTTTGGAATAGTAGTGTGTGTCGACCACCACCCCAATTATAGATGCAGGCAAAATCCCTGTAAATAGGTTCAGAGAAGATATACTGTATGCAATCTTGCCTATTTTATCGCTTTATCATCATAGTTAGCATTCCACGGGAGCGTCTAAAAATTCTGTTCTATATACCTTTGGATTATCCCCTGTATTTCGTTGAAAAACTTGACGAATCTAGCCTCGGCAATAAAAAAGAAGGCCACTCGCTCATCTCTTTCCAGTTCCTCAATTTGAGTTGTTATGGTCCTGACCTGTCCTTCTGGAAGCATATGACCGCTTATCCGGGCGCAGTCAAGCTCCATCTGCAACGACCTAATTTGGGCTATCCGCTCCTTCAAGTCCGCCTTTTGTTCAATCTGCTTCTTGGCTGTTCGATAGGCTTCATAGGCCTCGGTAGCAACGATTGTTTGCGCGAGTTGGTGAGCTTTTTCATAGGCCTGGCTATTGCTGTCCATACATAAAGCCTCCTGCTTTTTTATCCAATGTTATGTTATTACCGCGTTTTTATCCAGCCTTCCTGGTGGCGGCTTGCGACCCTTTATCCTCTTGCATGTCGCTTTATCTTCTTATAATGACATTTATTCATCCTGGAATGCATTTTTAATAAAAGCCGGCTCCCTGCCCGACTTGCCTTCCCAAGTTGCCAGGTTCCCATTTTCCATTATTATGATGATGTTATGGTATATACCGTTAAGCCGCAAAAAGTGGCTTTTTCCAAAGGCCTGCAAGCCTTAAGAGCCTGCGCCTTGCTGGTGACTAAGCAAGCTCCATAAAGTGCAAAGCGGTTCAATCGCATTGTTTCGTGGGTGGTGGAATAATACAATATATTTAGATGCAAGGACGGTAAAGAGTAGAGGAGGGAGGCAATGATGAAGTACATTTCAGTTGTGGTACCCGAGGAGGTCGATCGCGCTTTGCGTTTCGCCTGTGCTGACCAGGCAACGACTAAATCCCGGCTGGTTAGAAAATTAATTGAAGACTATCTGGAGGAATGGAAAGACCGGTTTGAAAGCTCGGGTTCGCATATCGCCCTGGATGCTGAGGAGGCAAAGTAACCTAAAACTAGGAATAAACGTGAGCGGATGATTTGATTGGGGGACGCAAGTTGGTTTTTTGGAAATTTAACCTGCGTCCTTTATCTTTTGCCGTTAGAAGGCCGATTCAATATGTTCGATATGGTTTTCACTATTTAATATGGTGATGGCGATTACATCAAAGCGCACAAACCGGAAAGGCTTGGTAAAGCTTTCCAAAAATAAATAAGCCGCTTTCTTAAGATGTCTAATTTTGGCCGGGGTAACCGATTCCTGGGGCAGTCCGAACCGATGGCTACGGCGCGTCTTTACCTCGACCAAAACCAGCCCCCCGGAAAACTCGCATATTATGTCAATTTCACCATATGCGGTTCTATAATTGCGCTTAAGAACCTTATAACCCTTTCCCATCAGGAATTTAACTGCCAGATCTTCACCGGTCCTGCCCAGCTCCTGATTCATGTTAACCCCTTTTTATAACCCTGGTCCATCCGATAAATAAACGCCAGTATTTCGGCGACCACACCGTACAGCTCAGGTGGTATCTCCTGGTATAATTCCAGGGCCATCAGATAATCAGCCAACTGCTTGTCCTGCCTGAGCGGCACCTGGTTTTGTTCGGCCAACCGGGCAATATTCTCCGCAATCACACCGCGGCCCTTGGCAACTACTACCGGGACCTCGTCTTTTTCCATATCATAGCGCAGCGCCACCGCTTTTTTATGCTCCTGGTTTTCCAAACCGATGCCCTCCCTATACGGTTATATCAATAGCCACCAGACTGGGCTCTTCCCCGGCGTCAACAAGAGAAGGGCGCAGGTTGGCTTCCTTTTCCATATCACTGGCAACCGAGATGCCACGGTTGTTGACTTGATAGCCCAGTTCGCTCAAAGCCTCAATCAGATCAGGTAAACCGTCCTCCAGGTGCCGACCCACCTGTTGGTTCTCCACTACACCCGTAATTCCCAGACTACCTGCCCTGGCCCAATCAGCATGAAAAACCACCTTGCCCATCTGGCCGGTATCGAGCCCCACTACCAGGCTTAATCTGTCGGCCTGCTTAAGATTTTGCTTGCTGGAGCCGTCATGCTGCACCCGGATCTGCACCTGTTTAAACCCCTGTTCCACCTGAACCGGAAAGGAGATGTAATATAGGCCCTGGTTGTTCTCCTGGACAAGCGCGGTCCTGGCAAAGGAATTTAAAATCTGTTGTCCACTTAGCTCCTTCTCCAGACTTTCCAGACTGGTCAATATTTGCTGAACTTCAGGACGGGTGCTGTGAGGGCTTTTTTTCAACACGTTCTGCAGGTTGTTGAGCTCTCTAACCAGATTGGCCGTTTCCCGCGGGCGAGCTTCCATTTTCTGAGCATTGTACACAGGGTCCTCGTTAAACCTGACAATGAGTTCAGTGAGCAGGGTTCTTATAATGCTCCTGGTCTGAGTCAAAAGATCGGGCCCGCCCTCAGGGAGTGGATTTAAAGCTGGTGTTGGCGAGGATTCGGCTTCCACCACCGGACGGTTGGGCAAGACCTGAATCCTTCCTATTTCTTCCGGCATCTTCCGGATTTCAAAAACAACCGCCTGATCTACTTTCTGAGGTATTGCCTGCCCTCGGGGCTGCTCAACTCGGGTATCGGGCACCAGAGGCGGCGTAACAGGCCTGGGAACGGCAACATCTTCAGAAGGCATGGCCTGCGCCTTAACGTTAGAAGCGGCCTGCCAATTAACCTCCAGACGGGTTGAACGCACGGCCGTCGGCAATAAAACCGGGGCTTCCTCCGGCATTTCACCGAGCAGTTGAACCAGACGCCCGGCCAACTGGCCTTGATCGCCCGGTTCTTTTAAAAATGAGGCCAGGGCCTTTAAAGTAAGCTCATTGGAAGGCAGTCCGGAAGCTCGGGTCAGGACTGCCACCTCGATGTTTTCAGGATTGTATCCGCCCAAAATCTTTATAGCCCGGTTGGCTTCTATAATATTATCCCTGGTTACCGGCAGTTGGTATTGAATCAACTTTTTGGCAATAACCAGATTCTCTTCCCCGGAATCAACTCCCAGTTTTTGCAGGTTTAAAACCAGGCCGGTTTCCCGCTGCTGACCCAGGGCTTCCGGAGTTAACAATTTCAAATAGGTACGACCTTCGCGAAAGTCATCAACCGAAAGAAAGACCTGCTGTCCCTGGCTGACGTCTACTTCACTGAAGGCTTCGACCAGCTTGCCTTTTATCAACAAGGCCAGTATTCCGTCCGGCTTAACTTCCTGAACCAGACCCGCCACTACTTCGCCTTTGTTAAGGACAAGGCCTTGCTCTAAAGTCTTATTGAGGTTAAGTAGAAAACTGGTCAAAGAGACCTGGCTGCTCTGCATATAAACCTCCTGAACGCAGCGACTTCACCGGTTCGAAACTGGCCCGGTGGATGCTGCACGGTCCATGGGTAAATAAAGCCTGCAGGTGTTCACGGGTGGCATAGCCTTTATGACTGCCAAAACCGTAGTCCGGATAGATGAGACCCAGGTTTTCCATTAACTTATCCCGTTCAACCTTTGCCACAATTGAAGCACTGGCGATCGAAATGCTGAGACTGTCCCCCTTGATTATGGCCTGCTGCTTAATATTAATATCGGGCAGAGAGAGGGCATCGATTAGTAAATAATCGGGTTTAAGTAACAGCTCCCTGACCGACATGGCCATGGTTTCCCGGGTGGCGTTCAAGATGTTGATAGAATCCAGGTAGGGAGGAAATATGCATGCCACCGCCCAGGCCAGGGCCCTCCTCTTGATTTCAACCGCCAATTCCAGGCGTTTTTTGGGGCTTAACTTTTTGGAATCGTTGACCCCCTCAATTAATTCCCCGGGGGGGAGTATGACTGCCGCGCTGACAACAGGTCCGGCAATGCAGCCCCGGCCCACTTCGTCTATGCCGGCAATATGTAAATATCCCTGGCTTATCGCTTCCTTTTCATAGAGGCTCATAGCTTCCAGGCGTTTTGACTCCCTCTCGGCCTTGTTGCTCAATTATTTTGCACCTCAGTTCCATAGTACTCTGCTAACCCTAATTCTTTATATAATCGTCGGTTAAATTTTCGCATGACTGCGTTGTCGTCAATCGCAATACGTCCAGTATTACTCATTCCTCCGCCTTGTTCTGCAAAAATTTTCCCTGACGAGTTACATAAAGAATTAGGGTTAACAGAGTACTAGACCTTTATTCAAAGCTCATTCGGTAAATGTCCTGGGCCACGGTTTCGGCTTGCATTACGGCATTGCGGATATTGCTTACCCGCAGGGCATCTCCAATG
>JBEHWI010000048.1:0-19023 GCA_040217815.1 Syntrophomonadaceae bacterium
TGGTCCTCTGCCGATAGCCAATAGATGCCTCCTTAATCTCCAACATCATACCCACGTATCCCTCCCTTTAAATAACAGGTAAATGAAGAACGGCGCACCGATGATCGCCGTCAATATTGACAGCGGTATTTCAACCATAAAGAGGGTGCGCGAAAGATCGTCGATCAATAATAAATAGGCCCCTCCCAGCATTACCGAAGCGGGCAGCATATACTTGTAGTTGGGGCCCACCAGCATCCTGGCCAGGTGGGGAATAACCAGCCCTACCCACCCGATCATGCCACCTGTGGCTACCGACGAGGCGGTAAGCAGAGTGGCCGAAAAGATATATATAAAGCGCATCTTTTTGGTGTCCACGCCCAGGGCCTGGGCTTCTTCGTCCCCGAAGGAAAGGGCGTTGAGCTTGTAGCGAAACAGAAACATGGGAATTATCCCGATGATAAAGGGAATAAGAATCAGCTTAATGTTTTTGGCCGTTATCGAAGCCAGCCCCCCCAAGAGCCAGAAGGTTATTTCCGGCAGCTTGTTATTGGGATCGGCCGTATATTTGGCCAGGGAAATAAAGGCGCTGAACAGGCTGGTGACCACCATACCGGTCAAGACCAATACCAGGACGGAATTATGGCCCTTGGAAATAAGCCGGCTGACGAAATAAGTCATCGTAACCGCCAGAATTCCACATATAAACGCCACCAGTTGAATAGTGATACTCCCAGCGGAGTGCAAAATGGCCATAGCCGCGCCAAAACCTGCTCCCGCCGCCGCCCCCAGAATATCCGGTGATACCATGGGATTGCGAAACAAACCTTGATAGGCCGCACCCGAAGCAGACAACGCGGCGCCTATAATCAAAGCTACAATTATCCGAGGTATCCTGATATTGAACAGCACCGTTTCCAGGGTGCTGGACCAGGTGGCCGAGAGGCCGAAAAGTTTTCTGAAAAAGACCGTAAGCAAGTCGGGCAGCGGAACCGCGTAGCGGCCAACCGTAAACGACCATAGGAACACCACGACCAGCATGACGAACAAAATCACCAGGACCAATTGACGCCTGGCAGGCCTCAGTTTCGAGGCTGCTTCTCCGGTTATACTTTGAGCACCATCGTCGGCAATATCAGGAGGCCGCATCTGCTTTACTCCACTCATTATTATCAGGTGCTACGGTCTGAATATTATTGGGGAAGATGGGGTGCCGCTTCACACCGGCCAGTCTGGCAAAATTCCCATAAGGACTCTGGCTTTCCGTCGAAATAAATTCACAGTCTGTCAGGTGGATGCTTGCTGCCGCAATGGTTCTGGCCCATTCGCCCGGATTGGCCGGGTCCAGGTAGGCAAAGTCTGTATATGGGAATGGAATAAAAGGTTGAATGCCTACAACAGACACCTCCATTTTTTTCAATAGTTCAATCGATTCAATGATGTCCTCTCGCTTAAGTCCAAATCCAAAAATAAAGCCGCTCCACAGCTTCAGCCCCAGTTCTTTCGCCCAGGTCAGGGTAGCCAGTCGATCGCTCAACGAGTCACCACCTGGCCTAAAATACCGGTAAATCTGCTCATTTACTGATTCAAGCCCGCATTGATAACCGTCCATTCCAGCCTGTTTCAGGGATAGCAGCGAGTCCCTATCGATGGATCCAAAAAGCCCGAAAACCTCAATATCGAAATGGCTTTTAATTGCCGTTACATATTCACAATAATAGTCCGGTAATCTGTATCCAGCCCAACCGGAGGGCAGAAGTATTCTGGTGCTGCCCTGGGCTATTTCTACTTCAGCCACTTTTAGGAACCGGTCCAACGGCGTTTTCCCCATTGCCATCTGCTTTTCGCCTTTAAAACACTCCCACTTGCAGTGATGGCAGCGCGGACTCGTAGTACAGCCTGAGTCGATGATATTGGGCGACCAAAACTTCTGCTTCTCATGGGCGGTTTTCTTTTGCGCCAGGTCGAAAAGGGTATCGTTGTCAAATTCCAATAGCTGCTGCAGCGTCAAATCCACAACCGGTTTCCTCCCTAAAAGGTATATATTGAACCAGTACAAAAACCGACCGGCGGATCAAGCTCTGAGTTACCTCAAGCTTGATCCGCCTTTTCATCATCTATTTGGGAACCGCATTTTTAAGCAGTTCCTTGACCTGTTCGTCTGTGAGGTTCTGGTTGTAATATAGGGCAAAGAATTCCTTTACTTCTTGATTCAAGTCTATCTTCACATATTCCGGATAAAGGACGCTTGCCAGCCACTGCACGCCGATAATTCTAGTGACATTGGGGGGGCGGTCAAACCAGCCGAAGGGAAGCAGCGGAGTTAAATAGACCTTTCCGTTCTTGACCGCGGTTATCTGGCTCCAGGAAGGTTCGGTCAAGATGATCTGATAATTTTTATCCCCGCCGGTTGAAGAACTGACCAGAACAATTTCCGGGTTCCAGGAAAGCACCTGCTCCATGGAGACGGTTGCCATTCCTGTCCCGCCTCTGGCTTGTATATTGGCAACATTTACGCCTTTGACGAAATCCAGCACCTGGGTATGATCGGAACCGGATGGATCGGTAGCCAGCCCGCCGGTGCCTTCTGCGTAGTACACCCGTACCCGTTTGCTTTCAGGAACCTTTGAGACCATTTCATTGATTGTGCTCATCTTCTTCTCGCAATAACTGGCCAGTTTTTCGCCTCGTTCCTGGACTCCCAGAATATCTCCCATCAATCGGTACATCTTGGCCGTTTCGGTGAGACTGGAATCCATAATAACCACCGGCCGTTTGGTTTGCGCCGTAATACTGTCGGCTATTTGTTCGGGGTTGTTGTTGACCCCGGAGGTGGTCATAAAGACGATCAGGTCGGGGGCCAGCTTGGTTATTTCTTCAAGGTTGGCAGTGCATTTTTCACCCATCCAACCGCCCATCACCGGAAGGGATTTGGCCCGATCGCTCAAGTATTTCTTTACATTGTCAGCAGGGGCGTTTACCCAGGCCGCCATTTTCTCGGGAGCCAGGGTATAGACCATGGCTTCGGCAGTCGGCACCGCACAGTAGACAGTATTGATCTTTACGGGAATGGCAACCTTTCTGCCAGCCATATCAGTAACTACCCGGGTATTCTGGTCCGCAGGAGTGGAAGTAGTAGACGTTTTGCTGGTACAGCCGCTCAATGCCGACATCGCCAGCAAAAGGCAAAGCAGCAGCGATAGGCTCTCTGCTATAGTCTTTCTTGGCCGGATATTGGTCATATGTAATCCTCCTCTTACTCGTTGTGCTTATAGGCCGCTTCCGAGCGGCCCGGTCAAAAATCTTGCAACATCCTTGGTTGATCTATTTAGGTGCCGCGTTTTTGAGCAATTCCTTGACCTGCTCGTCAGTTAGGTTCTGATTGTAATAGAGAGCAAAGAACTCCTTTACTTCCTGGTTCAAATCAATCTTCACATATTCCGGGTACAATATATTTCCAATCCACTGCATCCCGATAATTCTCATGATGTTGGGGGGGCGGTCAAACCAGCCAAAGGGATTCAAGGGGGTCATATAGACCTTGCCGTTCTTAACCGCATTGACCTGACTCCAGGAAGGATCGGTTAAAATCGTTTGATAGTTCTTTTCCCCTCCAGTTGAAGAGCTGACCAGTATAACATCCGGATTCCAGGAGAGCACCTGCTCCATTGAAACGGAAGACATACCCTGCCCGCTTTTGGCCTGGACATTGGCGACGTTTATACCCCTAACTAAATCTAAAAGCTCCGTATGGGTGGAACCGGACGGATCGGTCGCTAAACCACCGGTACCTTCCGCATAATATACACGCACTCGTTTATCTTCCGGGATCCTGGCAACCATCCCGTTGACTGCACCAATTTTCTTTTCATAATAGCCGGCCAATTTTTCAGCCCGTTCCTGCACGCCTAGAAGATCCCCCATCAAGCGGTACATTTTAGCCGTTTGCGGGAGTGTGGAATCCATAACCACCACCGGTCGTTTGGTTTGAGCCGTAATGCTATCGGCTGTCTTTTTGGCAGAATCATCGACGGGAGACATGAATACAATCAGATCGGGGGCCAGCCTGGCTATTTCCTCCAGATTGGCGGTGCATTTTTCCCCCATCCAACCGCCCATCACCGGCAAGGCTTTAGCCTTTTCACCTAAATACTTCTTGGCATCATCTGAAGGAGCATTTACCCAGGCCGCCATCTTCTCAGGAGCCAGGGAATAAACCATGGCTTCGGCGGTAGGTACAGCGCAATATACGGTATTGACTTTCACAGGAATAGCAACCTGCCTTCCCGCCATATCCGTTATTATCCGGGTATTAGGGTCCGCCGGAGCGGAGGTGCCAGTCGTTTTACTGGTGCAGCCTCCCAGCATCGCTACTGCCAGCCAAAGGCACAGCAAGAGTGATACCCCTTTTACAATCGTCTTCCTGGAACGGCCTTTCAACATCTCGATTCCTCCCATAGCTGCTATAATTACTCACCAGCTCTTGCTGGCGCCATTTTGTTAGAAGTAATTATACAATACATTTGTTGTGTTTTGTGTACTTTTGTATGGTTTTGTATTGGTTAGTGCACTTTTTCACTTTATTTTGTTGCGTTTTGTTTTTTAAGGGAAAATAAAAGGCTTTAAACAGACTGGCGAAGTTGAGATATGGTGGATCATGAGGTTGAAATTAAAAAAACCTGGAGATTACGCCGTCCCTCCAGGTTTCAAATCATATATTTTGTTTATAAACCCGGTGCTCAAGCACTCCAGGCCATTTGCATGGATTCTAAAAACATCTCGGCCCAAACGGCCTGGTCGAATTCATTAGCATGGTGGTCTGCTTCCCGGCACAAGCTGCGCCAGTTTTCCCGCAGCCCTTCCAGGAATTTGCCAACCCGTTCATCCTCTAATGTCTCTTCTATCTGAGCATCCTGTACAAAATAGTCACTTAGCCAGGCTGAACGTAGCCTTTCCAGGAACTTCTCGGCGCGTTCCTCGTCTCCAGTTTCATCCCCTTTCAGATAGGATTCCAGGGCCGCGAATTGTCTATCAATCTGCAGTTTCGAAATAAGTTCTTGATCATCTATATGTCCGACCGCCTCACCAACCGTTTCTGAATCACCGGATTCGGTCGCTTCCATTGGTTTGAAAAGATTCTGAAGAATAAAGTTGGTTTTCTGCCTGGTGACATTGATTTGATGATCCAGGTATTCCAACTGCAGACCGAGTTCCTGGAGATGTTTGATCTTTTCCCGGGCCGCAGCCTGGAATTCTTCCAACGACTGGTACCATTCCTGGGCGGCCGCTTCCAAAGCCAGGCTGCCCGACCGGGTTTTTAGACCCAATTCAGTTTGAAACACAACGCTGCTCTCACCCAACGCTCCACCAAACAAATTAATCCCCCGCTTTATTATTTTATTGCGGATAATTAGTATACTATGGAGCACAACAGTCGGTTTTAGGGCGTCTACTGCATCATCCGCCCTTATATTATATCCATTTATTTCCATCTAATACAGCCAAAAATATCTCTTTTTTCTCTTAGCTTTCGCTGCATTAACCTACTCTTCTCACCGGTCTCGCTTCAATATATCCCCGCTCCCCCACCGGGGCCAGTTGAAAACGGGGGCCGTCCAGGTCTGCCCACTGAAATCCGTAGAGTTCTGGATTATAGGTCTTCATAAGCTGCCACAAATCCGTGATGGCTTCTTCAAATTCCTCATCCTTGAACGGCGGGCCCTGGAAAACCATGACCATATAAGGGGAAAGCTCGATTATTTCGTATCCTTCCGGCAGTTCGCCGGCATAATCCAAAGGCACTTCCACCCCCTGGGCATACTCCGATGTCCCAGGTTTGCGCAGGTTTTCCGGCAGCCACATTCCGATGGGTTCATAGAGAGCCTGTTTAATGCTGCACAATTCTCCCCATATATCACAGCCTACTTCGCCGCAATAGTCGAAATAATTATCTGCTTTGACTCCCCTTTTTAAAATCAGTTTCCGGGCCGGCCGGTCCACCACCTGGACAAAAACGGTATTGGGATTTGCTTTCTCCTTCATTTTAATCGCCCCTTTCATCATATAGAGGTAACGGGTGTGGACACCATTGGGCATAAACAGCGGTATCATGGGCGTATTCCTGCGATAGTGATGCGGCGTTACTCCGAATTGATCCGAAAAGGCCCGCGTAAACCCCTCGTGGGAGTTGAAGGCAAAGTCCAGAGCCACATCTATTACCCGTTTTTTCTCATCCCACAGCTCTATCGCGGCCCGGGATAGGCGTAACAGGCGGATATACTCCAGGGGTGTCTTGCCGGTATACTCCTTGAAAATCCGCGAGGTGTGCCAGGGTGAATACCCAGCTGCCCTGGACAGCATATACAGGGTTATGGGCTCTCCGATATGCCCTGCGATATAGTCCTGAGCCCTCTGCACCGCGTCAATGTTCTCCCAGTTCTCCAAACCCTTACCTCCTTTATGAGGCTTATCCGGGCGAATACAAACACCCCGTTTTTCTATTATAGAATAGGTTATGTATCTCCCTCAAAGATTGGCTTTACGAACTTATAAAGCTATCCATATCAATATGATCGCTCACTTCTCCAATACCTTATATATTAAAAAGAGATAGTTGTTATCGACTATTTCACATTTTTTCAATTCTAATTGTATTCTGTTTTGCAGAGATAAACTTCTAAATAAATCAGGTATATCTTTACCAACTAAACAAGGAGAAACAACTAAACTTATCTCGTCTACAAGTTTTTGTTCCAAAAGTATATTGGTTAACATGCCTCCACTGTCAGTTCTAATTGTTTTGCATCTGTATTGACCGCTTAAAGCCTCGAAGGCCTTTCTATAATCCACATGATCCTCCCCGGCAATTATGAAATCGTAGTTACGTTCTTTTAAATAATCCAGATAATCTTGCGGTGTCGTCTTTGAAACCAAAACAATTACGTCTTTTAGATACTCCATGTTCCTGAGAAAATGTAAATTGCGCAATATTCCCCGACTGTCTGGAACAACTGCCATAGGTCGGTCGTCATTCAAATCCGGAACTGGTTTAACGAAATCCGCCTCTTTTTCGGGAATGGCAAATTGCTGGGTAGCTAAATAGACAGTATTTGAACCGAACAATACCATATCCGCGTTTAATTGGTAAGAAAGGCGGTAATAAATTTCCGTATCTTCAAATCCTTGAATACCCCCATCTAGACTAATTTGCGCGTGCATAATAACTTTAGGCCGCATAAATTCAAGACCTCCCTTAATAAAGTTTCATTTTCTTTCATTAGCTCCTAAAATCACCTTCCTTAAGCATTACAGGAATGCTCCTAAAAGAAGGATAGCAAATATAAACAGCGCTTTCTTGACCTGTTTTGCTGACTACTACAGGGATAGTAAATAATAACAGTTTTACCATCTAAACCAGATCAGTTATTTGGCTTTAAATCGTATAGAATCCGGCTACAACTTCCTTCTTTTAGAAAAATACCGGAGCATTCGAATGATAATGACAAGACGTCTACAACCAATCACTGGGCTAGAGGCAGTATCGAGATAGCTTCAGCCCTGGGTATATCCAGGGGCTCTGCCGATGGCAGTTTCCAGCCTGATGCCCCTATAACCCGCGAGTAAATGGCAGTTATGGCAGTTCAAGCCACCCGTCTGACTCCGTTCTCTGGCGAAACCGGCTTTAATGACCGGGAGCAAATCTCATCCTGGGCGCAGGCTGCCGTTAGAACAGCAGTAAACGCAAACCTCATGAAAGGATGCCCGGATAACTGCTTCCGCCCCCAGGATAATGCCTCCCGGGCTGAAGCCGTTACGGTGATACTCAACCTCCTTAAGTAAAGACAACCTGCAACATACTCGTTATTCACCTTTGTCTTATGCCCATAAACGTACAATATGGTAAGACATTTTCATTTAAGATCGGCGTTCTTTTCCACCAGGTGCTTCCAATAGCGCTCTGGCATAAATTGCTTCTGCAGTCGAGGATTTTTGCGGCTGGCAATGGCTATGCTTTCGTAATACTGCTTCCAAAGCCTTTGATAGTATTGTTCATCCTCTTCCAGTTCCAGTTTCTGCTGCAGAGTAAATCCGGTCGAAACCCATTCTGTGCGGTTGAATACCACGGCCAGGTCGCGGCGCAGGTCATGAATGATCCAGTTTTGATCGGCAAGCCGGCTGGCAAAATGCGGGGCCAGTAATTCGGCAACATTATGGTCAGGTTCAATAGCCGCGTAGTATATGTCCGGCTGATAGCGCTGAAAGCGAACCAGACCGAGCAGCCGGTGCTGTTCGGCTTTTACTTTACAGCGCAACTGGTGAACCCGGTGCACCCTTTCATCGGTTAGATGTAGATCAACCCGGGGGCCCAGCTTCCAGCCCAGCCTGAGGTATTCATAAATCCATAAACCGGCCCGGGGATGTTCGCTGAGGTAGGCGCAGTAGGCATTGCGAAGTGCCCGGGAACTAATTTTGGAGTCGATGGCCTCATACACCCGGGCTGCCTTGTCTTCATCACAGGCAATGTGCTCTTGCTGGACGAAAAGCTGCAGGTTGGAGGAGCCGGCGGGGACTATTTCTTGTGGAATACGGTGCCGGTAATAGACTTCATGAATGGCTGTAAGAAGCCCGTTAAAACTGCCGTCATAAGTGTAGTACAGCATCACAATTCACCGGTTATTAGAGATAGAGCGGTTTCGGTTGAAACCGGCTCCAGCCAGGATGAAAAAAGGGTAGGCTGTTCATGCTGGCTGTTTCTAATATTTGCCTGGGATTTATTTAAAGACAGTCGGGGACGCAGCAGGTGCTCCTCCATGGCCGTCTGCCCGTTGTATTTACCGCGGCAGGTTATGAAATACTGGGCCCGTTTCATCACCACCCCGATGCGCTTCAGGTCGTCAAAGCCTAGAGAGCCTACTCTCCGAGCGACCAGGATTCTTCGGGCGGATTTCACCCCGAGTCCCGGCACCCGGAGCAGCTGTTCGTAGTCAGCCCGATTGATTTCCACCGGGAAATAATGCAGGTTGCGCAGGGCCCAATCGGTTTTGGGGTCGTAGTCTTCGGCAAAATTGGGGTTCTTGTCGTCCAGCAGTTCCTCGGCATTGAAACCGTAGAAGCGCAGCAGCCAGTCGGCCTGGTAGATACGGTGTTCGCGCAGCAGGGGCGGTTTTACCAGGTCGGGCAGGTTGGGATGCCGGGCCACCGGGACGTAGGCCGAATAATAAACCCTCTTTAAATGAAACTTGTGATAGATAGACTCGGAAAGCCTTAATATCTGCAAATCGGGGTCGGGCGTGGCCCCCACGATCAGCTGGGTGGTCTGCCCGGCGGGAACGAACAGGGGCGCCTTGCGGGATTTCCTTCGTTCTTCTTTAGCCGCCCTTATATGCGAATTCAGGAACGACATGGGTTTTATTATGCCTTCCTTTTTCTTCTGGGGAGCCAGAAGTTTTAATCCCTGCTGGGAGGGCAGCTCGATGTTGACGCTCATGCGGTCTACGTAGCGTCCCGCTTCTTCTATCAGCCGGGTGTCGGCCCCGGGTATGGCCTTCAGGTGAATGTAGCCGTTGAAGCGGTGCTCCTCTCTGAGCTTCTTAACCGTTCGCAGCAGTATTTCCATGGTGCGATCGGGATGAGTTGACACCGCTGTGCTCAAGAAAAGCCCTTCTATATAGTTGCGGCGGTAGAAATTCATGGTGAGGTCGCAGACTTCCTCAGATGTGAGCGTCGCCCGGGGAATATCATTGGAAACCCGGTTGACGCAATAGGAACAGTTGTAGACGCATTCGTTGCTTTGCAGGATTTTCAGCAGGGATATGCAGCGGCCGTCGTCCGACCAGCTATGGCAGATGCCCATAGTGGCGCTGTTCCCCACTCCCCCGGGCTGGTTGGCGCGATTGCTGCCGCTGGACGAACAGGATACGTCGTATTTAGCAGCATCAGCCAGAATCTTTAGTTTTTCAATAGTATCCATACGGCAAAGCTCCGAACATATATTCTACTTAACATTCTATCATATTTCCCGGCCGATAAGAACAGGTGTTCCAGGGATGGATTTAACTTTTACGGCCGATTTATATTAAAATATACGGGGGTGAATGAATATGAAGGGTGAAAACCGGAACTTTGACAAAGATGCCGCCACTTGGGATGAGAATGCCGGGCGGGTTAAAATGGCGACCAACATCGCCAATTCAATAATAGATGCGGTGTCTTTGCGTTCCGATATGGATCTGTTAGACTTCGGCTGCGGAACCGGGCTCCTTACCCTACAGTTGCAGCCCCTGGTCCGGAGCATAAAAGGGTTTGACAGTTCCAAAGGCATGCTGAAGGTGCTTGATGATAAAATTATGGACCAGAATATAAGCAATGTGACAACCACATATATTGATATTGAACAGGGCGGCATTTTAAAAGGCTCTTATGACCTGGTGGTGTGCAGCATGACCTTACATCATGTGCGCGAGCCCCAACAGCTTATCAAGCAGTTCAAGAACGTCTTAAAACCCGACGGCATCTTATGCATCGCCGACCTGGACAGCGATGGAGGCCTGTTCCACGGGGCCAACAGCGAAGGAGTCTTTCACAATGGGTTTGACCGGAACATGTTGAGAGAGACCTTGAGAGAAGCTGGGTTTTGCAATATTCAGTTTCGCACCGCTACAGAGGTAGTACGGTTCATTCCCGGAGGCCTGCGCCCCTTTACTATATTTCTAGCCACTGGCCTGAAGCATGGCTAAACCGACTGCTTATTAAATATTAATCAATTCTCATCTCCTCATCATTTGGCAGCGGATCTTCTAACGCCGCCATTTGTAGTTCCCTTCTTTTATATTTCTGTAAAATATTAATAGTGAAATCCAATCTTCACGCTCCACAGTCTTATTATTGTAAGGGTTGCTAACCGGTTAGCCTTATAGTTCGATTAGGGAGGCAGCGTATGGTTCCTGTAGACATGGATAAGGTTAAAAAGGCATGTAAAGGTGATAATGAGGCCTTTTCCGAGCTTATCCAGGAAAGAAAGGCTGAAATTTATAAGATTGCCTATACCTATATGAAGAATCAGAATGATGCCCTGGATGTGGTGCACGAGGTCGTATACAAGGCGTTCATTTCAGTTGCAAAGCTGAAAAACCCGGAGTCTTTTAATACCTGGCTGATCAGAATTACGGTCAACTGCTGCATGGACAGCTTAAAAAAGAACCAGAAGCTGGCCCGGTTTGAAGAAACCTGCGGCTATTCGGAAGAAGCTACGCAAATGGCTCCCTGTGACGACAGTGCCAATTTGATCTCCAGCATCGATCTGTTTAATGCCATCGACCGGCTCAACGTTGATCAGCAAACTATAGTGGTCTTAAAGTACTACCAGGACCTGACCCTGGCGCAGATTGCTGAAATACTGGTTTGTCCCCTGGGGACGGTCAAAACCCGCCTGAACAAGGCATTGAGCCTGTTAAGACGGGACCTTAAGGAGGGCTATAATGAGAGCATATAAAGACGATTTTGATAATATTGCCGTGCCAGTAGTGGAATTGGATGCGGTGGTGAACCGGGCCATCAATCAGGGCAAAAAGCAGATAAAGATCCGGAAAGGGTTTAGAATAGGTGCATCGGCGGCCATGATCGGCCTGTGCATCCTGGGCAGCGGCTTTGTATCCACCACCATGGCCAAAGTATTAGTCAACATTCCATTTGTGGGATCCGTATTTGAAAGCTTCGCCGATAAGGATTTGGCCAACCTCAAGACCAGCGACCTGACCAGCCTGGAAGACATGCAGATTACCGCCAATGGCGTAACGGTTGCTATCAAAGAAATATATTATGACCAGTCCAACATCAGTATTGCGTATCTGGTAAACGGTGCGAACTACACGGATGTAAAGCATTTTAACGCGGTATTTAGCTGCAATGGCATACCGATCAGCGGCGGAGGCGGTGCTCGCTTTAACCAAATCTCCGACAAACTGTACTCCGGGCTGCTAAAGTTTTACCCGGCAGTGAATTCAGAACTTCCAGAGAGTTTTAACCTGGAAGTAGTGTTAACAGATGACATGGAAAATACCCTGGAAAGCCCTTATCGTTTCATAATTCCGGTTTCGCGGGATCAGTCTGATGAGAAAACTCATTCAGTTCTGGTTATGAAGTCAGGTCAGTCAAGCGATGGCATCCATATCCTTCTGGTTAAGAAGATAGTATTCACTCCAGTTTCCACTCTGGTAGAATACGAATACACACACCCTGACGAGCCAGGAAAACCAGGGCAGAATGAACAAGGGGTCGAACTTACCCTTCCCAACTTGGTAAAGCTCGGTGTAAAGCAAATCCTGGGCAGCGAAATAACCGCCAACCAGGGTATGCACAAAGTCAGACTTATTGCTGGAACAGGATCAGAATTGGGCAGTGGTGGTATCAGTTGGCATGTAGACAAAGGGAACAACCTATATACCAATAGGTGCCGCGCTTACTTTGGAGCCAGCAACAAAGTAAACGGCGATTGGACCCTGGAACTGGTGCCTCAAAAGGGTGAAACTATTAAAGTCGATTTTACAATTTAATCAAGTTTCAGGGTCTATTGAAGCGGGATAAGGCGCTCCCTTATCCCGCTTTATCTGCTGACACAAGCTGCAAAACCTTATATATTTTAAGTATTTTGAGGTTTTTAAAGAGCCGGTAAATAAATGCTGATCTTGGTGCCCTGCCCCAACTTGCTTTCCACCCAGATGTCGCCCTGGTGCTGGTCTATGATCCACTTGGCAATGGATAGACCCAGCCCGGCTCCCCCGCTCTCCCTGGTCCGGGATTTATCTGCCTTGTAAAAGCGGTCGAATATCAGAGGCAGATCCGCTTCAGCAATGCCCTTGCCGGTATCCTCAATAGTAATCAAGGCCCGGCTGCCCTTTAAACCGCAATTTATGCTTATAGAGCCGCCTGACGGGGTGTATTTTATGCTGTTGTCGATAAAGATTCTCAGGGCCTGTTTGATTAAAGCCCGGTCACCGTCAACCATAAGCGTTTCTTGCACAACGCCGCCTATGGTATGCTCGGCATCTATCAAACTGGTTTCTTTAAGCACCTCTTCAACCAGCAGGTTCAGGGCGAAAGGCTCGGTTTGCAGGGCCTGTTTCTTTTTATCGGCGCTGGCCAAAAACAGGAGCTTTTCCACCAGCTCCTTCATGTAATCGGATTCGCCCTTTATGGCATCAATCGATTCCTGCAGAACCGCCCGGTCTTCCTTGCCCCAGCGCTGCAGAAGGTTGGCGTAGCCCTGAATAACCGATATCGGGGTTCTCAATTCGTGGGAAGCGTCAGATACGAAGACTTCCTGTTTTTCAAAGGATGTCTGAATGCGATCCAGCATCTCGTTGAAGGTTACGGCCAGCTCTTTTAACTCATCGTGGGAATCAACCACATCCAGGCGGGTGTTAAGGTCACCCACCGATATGGAGCGCGCCGTCCGGGTCATAGTGTTTATGGGGCTGAGCATCCTGCGGCTGGTCCTGGCGCCCACTCTGATCATTATTAATATAGCAAGGATAAAGGCGACGGCTATGGATACAACCAGGTACTGAAGGTATAATGCCTCATCTGTTAACAGTTTCGCGCTCTCAACTTTACGCACCTCGTTGCTGGGGTAGATGGTCGTCTCATAATATAGATGCTGAAGATTGCCGTCAATGTAAGCCCCGCCATATATATTCACCCGGCTGGCACCGGTTTCACCTGTTGTACCTTCCGCTGTGCTATAGATAGCCTTGCCGTTCTGGTCATACAGGGTGATGGCCACGTTTTCCACGTCAGCCAGTTGTTTGATTGGTTCCCTGGGAATATCCGCACCATCCCCCATCAAGCGGACCACCATCAGGTTGTTCTTTTCCATGGCCTGACCGGAATTGTACACCAGAAAAGAGGCAAACGCCCCGGTAAGCAAGGTACCCTGGGTAATTAGTACAGCTATAAAAAGCAGGGTATAGGTAAGGGTGGTTTTAAAGGTCAGTGAAAACCGCAAACGGTTGCTTATTTTCCCGGATATGTCTTTAAGCAACCGGGGAATGATGGGTAAAACCTGTTTTAATATCATGGCCAGTATGGACGCGGTTGTCTTGATTATGTATGCCAACACCCTGGCCGCTTTTTTAATGCTGCTCATGTTTAAATACGTAACCCACTCCGCGCACGGTGTGGATCAGTTTGGTTTTATAGGGATCATCGATTTTACTGCGCAGGTATCTGATATAGACATCCACGACATTGGTATCTCCGAAATAGCTATATCCCCAGACCCTTTCCAGGATCTTTTCCCGGCTCAAGACCAGGTTTTCATTCTCTACCAGGTACGCAAGCAGATCGTACTCCTTTTTAGTAAGTTCAACGGCATCGCCGGCATAACTCACCAAATGCCGGCCCTGGTCTATGGTGAGCGGTCCGGAAACGATGACATCCTCTACCGGAAGCCGTCCTTTCTGCCTTTTTAAGAGCACCCTTATCCGGGCCAGCAGCTCCTCAATGGCAAAAGGCTTGGTCATGTAGTCGTCAGCCCCGATATCCAGCCCCATCACTTTGTCGGTTACCGCATCACGGGCGGTGAGAATAATTACGGGCGTCTCCTCCGACTGGCGAAGACGCCTCAATACTTCCATTCCGTTTAACGATGGCAGCATGACATCGAGTATGATCAGGTCGAACCCACAGCTCTTAGCCATTTCCAGCCCTCGACGACCGTCATAGGCCTGCTCGACCTGGTAGCCTTCATGAATCAGCTCCAGCTCTAAAAAACGAGCTATTTTTACTTCATCCTCAATGATCAATATCTTCTCGCCGGCCATGCAACACACTCTTTCGCCAGTAAATGCTTTCCGGGCCGCCCGGGGCAGGTCCTAGCTATAATGTTGGCATAAACTGCCTTGATAGGCAAATTACTCCCTTGAACCAATTAAATTTAAATCTTGGCCATGGCGTCAGTCACCTTTTCGCTCACTTTGGAAGCGGCCGATGAAGCTTGCTCCAGGGTCTGGTTCAGTTTTAAGTCCTCACCGGAAGGTCCTTTTACCCTGATCTTGTAGCCGGTAAAAAGAGCCACCAGCAGCCCGGCTATGGTAATAGGCGGCGCTATCACGGTAATAATGATCACTACGGTCAAGGGCAGATCAACAACATTTTCGTTGTTTTTACTGATAACCAGCCTGGTCGCATGGCATTTCTTGACCAGCCTTTTTAAGGATGCCCAGAAGCCCGCAGCCCCGTTTTCCTTGGGAGGCGGTTTTATCTTATCCTGTTTTTCAAGGTAGATGAGCGCGTCCACGATATCGCCGTTGCACTTTTCCAGAGCTTCTTTGGCCTCCTCGTAGCTTACATTAGCTCTTTCCCGCAGCTTCTCTATTAATTCCAAATTTGCTGACATGTTAATTCCTCCCCAGTTCTTAAGATGCCTTCAGTATAGAAACATACAATTAGAGCAGAGTTAGCCATAGATTAAAATCCGATTAAAAAGAAGCCCCAATGGTGCCTTCTATTTCCTTAAAAATGAGTTCGAAATATCTTCTATTATCTGTCCGGTTGCTCCCTTGACCCGGCATTGTCGTGAGTGTTGATAAAGAGCATTAAAATTGGATTAGAAATGGAAATAATGTAAGCATAAGCGGCGTTTCATCTATATAATAAATGAAAGCGCTTTTCAGGTTAAACCCTTGCGGTGGGGAGGAATATCATGAGATTTTTAGGCAACATCATCTGGCTGATATTCGGCGGAATCATCGGAGCTATTTTGTGGGCTCTGGCCGACTACTCTGGTGTATAACCATTATCGGTATACCATTTGGGGTTCAGTGTTTTAAAATCGCCGGCTTTGTGCTGTGGCCCTTCGGTCGGGATATTGATATCGGCAATTTTGGGGCGGGCGGTTTGATTTTAAACATACTTTGGATTATTCTGTGCGGATGGGAACTGGCCATTCACCACCTGGTGGTCGGCCTGGTATTCTGCATAACCATTATCGGCATCCCGTTTGGGCTTCAGCATTTTAAACTGGCCAAACTGGGGCTTATCCCCTTCGGCGCCCGGATCTATTCCCTGTCCAATCCTCCGGTCGCCCGGTAGAGACATCTAGTCAACCAGTCGGCGTTCCTCGCTTATTTCTTTCACTATATAGAGCGGCCGCCGCTTGGTTTCCAGGTAGGTGCGGGAGAGGTACTGGCCGACAATGCCGGTGCAAAAGAGCTGGATGCCGGTGATAAAGAGCAGGATGCACACCAGGGAGGGCCATCCGTAAGCCGAGCCGCCCCAGATGAGCTGGCGGACGATGAGCATTCCGATCATGAAAAACGAGATGAGGAAAAACGCCACCCCGACCACGGAAGATATGGCCAGGGGGGTGGTGGAAAAGGCCATTATACCGTCCAGAGAATAGGCGTAGAGCTTCCAAAAAGACCATTTGGTCTCACCCGCCACCCGCTCCCGGTTGTCGTATTCGATCCACTTGGTTTTGAAACCCACCCAGGCGAAGATGCCTTTGGAAAAGCGGTTGAATTCACTTATCTGGAGAATGGAATCCACCATCTGCCGGGTCATCAGGCGAAAATCCCGCTCGCCGTCGACCAGTTCAATGCTGGAGATGCGGTTTATTATGCGGTAGAAGCGCCGGGCGAAAAAGGAGCGCACCGGCGGCTCCCCGTCCCGAGTGGCTCTGCGGGTGGCTGCGCAGTCGTAGCCTTCATTTTCGATGATATGATGCATATCTTTTATCAGGGAGGGGGGATCCTGCAGATCGGCGTCCATGATGGCCACGTAATCACCGCAGGTATTCTTCAAACCGGCATAGATAGCCGATTCCTTTCCGAAGTTCCTGGAGAACGATAGGTATTTGACCCGGTCGTCCCTTCTCTGCAGTTCTTTGATCTGCCCCAGGGTATTATCCACCGACCCGTCGTCGACAAAGACAAATTCAAAGTGCACCCCGCTCATTTCCGACGCCAGTTTATAGACTTCGGCATAGAAATAATTCAGGGCCTCTTCTTCGTTATAGCAGGGCACTACTATGGAAATTTTCTTCATGCAATCACTTCTCCTTGACCCTTGTCTCTGAATACAATCCACTTGCTGAAAAAATAGTTTATGATGACTACCGCCGTATTGGCGGTTATTTTAACTACCAGGTCTTGAAAATGCAGAAGATCAATCATTACAAAGACAATCCCGGTATCGATAAACCCGGAAAATATCCGGCAGCCCATAAAGCTCAAACACTCTTTAAGCATAAATACCAGTCCCCGGCCACCGCTGGTAAACACATAAGCCCGGTTGCTGGCATAGGCGAAGAGAACCGCCGTCAGCCAGGCTCCGGCATTGGCTGCTAAATACTGCACTCCCACCAGCCTGGTGAGGCAAAAGTAAGCCGCAATATTTACCATGGTGGTCAGACCTCCGAAAATCAGATACAGTAATATCTTTCTGTATTTCTGATATGCCTCCCGCATTTTCTCTTCCCGACCTTGCTTTTGGCAAAGAGCGGCTCCTTCCTGGTCATTAGTAGGTGATACGGATTTCTCTTATGAAATTACCGGGCATATTTTGCCCAGAATATGCCAAACTATGCAGGGGTATTGGAGCAGACTCCCGGAGGTTTTGATATGCAATCAGAGGAAGGAATCAGTAAATACTTGTGGCTGGTCTTCGGCCTGGCAGCCCTTGCCATCGCCGCCTATGTGCTTTTCCAGCTTCCCCAGCCGGGTCTGGCTGACCAGGGCGACTTTGATCGGATTATGTTTGTAGCGGGGATAGAACCCACTCCGGAAAACCTTAACGCCCCGGATTCTGTGAGGTTTCTGGACTACCCGGTGACCGAATACAAGATATCCGAGCCAAATCCCTTAAGGCTTCTGGCCATGCTGGCCGGAACCAGTATGGCCTATCTGATCTCCTTTATAAGCCTGATCTGCAAGCTGCTCGGCCAGGATACCTTTAAGACCAGTTACCTGGCGCTTGTTTATTTAACAATGTACCTGTCGGCCCTTTATATAACCTTGAAATACCTTAATATAAAAAGCCGGGTGAAACTAGCCCTGTTCATGTTAATTGCCCTGCTGGTATTCCTGGACGGCAATTACCTGGTGTGGTTTAACAGCCTGTACGGTGAGCCGATGATGATTACCAGTCTGGCGCTTTATATCGCCGCCTGGACTTACTACATTTACCAACGTAGAGTATTTCAATCAGAAGCCGGGCTTTTTAACAGAATATTGTGTATTTTTGCCGCCGCTTTCTTGTTGATAGGCTCCAAATTGCAGGTTGTCTCGGCCCTGCCCGTCATTTTATTGATGCTGGCCGGTTTGTGGTGGAAAAACAGAAGGCTTTTAAAAAAGGATGAAGTGTGGCTATTCGGAATCTTGTACGTATTTTTGATGATTTATCCGGCCGGTTTCAGCCTGACTAATCGCAGTATTTATAAAGAAACACAGTATAATGCGGTCTTTTATGGTATTTTGAAAGGCTCTCCCAGCCCGGTCCAGGATCTATTAAATCTTGATTTAAATCCGGACCTGGCCGTAGATGCCGGGAAGCATGCTTTTTTACCTAAAGAAGAATACGCTAAATACGTTCCGCATAGTGAGCTTACCGAAGATCAGTTTTACAGCCGGATGAGCAATGGCAAATTGATCAAATTCTACCTCACCCACCCGGCTCGTTTCATTAAAGGAATGGAATATACGGCCGGTCAGGCATTCACCACAAGTACTTTTCTGGGCAAGTACTCCCGTCAATACAGCAAAGAACCAGTTCGAGAATTCGATCGCTTTACCCTGTGGTCCAGTCTGCGTGATCAACCTGCCTTAAAAAACCCATGGTTCATTCTGTCTATATATTTTTTGGTAATAATCGTTTTACTGTATGAATACATCAAACGCCCGAGCCAGGAGGCAGTCAGGGCTAGAATCCATTTGCTGTGGTCGGTGATGGCCATCGGCCTGCTGCAGTTCCCCATGCCCCTGGTGGGGAACGGTCAGGCCGACACCGCCAAGCAGCTGTTTTTGTTTAATTTTATCTTCGATCTGATGC